>JAMLIN010000002.1 GCA_023954135.1 Burkholderiaceae bacterium
GGCGGTGACCCGATGGGCCGGCGAACGGATGGACTACGCGATGGCGGTCGAGGGGCTGCTGATGCAGCAGGAACGAGGGGAAGCGGGAAACAGTGGGCTGGGCGTTTCCGCGCAAACGCATCGGGTTTCACCGGAAGCGTTGCCGACAGCCGGATCGCCCGGGTGGTCCTGAAGCGGCATTGAATCATTCGTCGCAGACTCGCCACTTGAGACGGCTCTGGCTTGAGGACTGATCGCCGGCCTCGGAATCGGCATCCTGCCCGTCCATGACGGCCTGAAGAAGGCGCCTCGGATGACCCGAGTTCGAACGAGAGTACGTAAGCCGTTTCCGGCATACTCGCAGGCTTCCCGAAGGAGCCTTTTCGTGACCGTCCCGTTCGATTCTTTCACCCCTCGCTTGCGCCTGCCCCTGATCGCCGCGCCCATGCTGCGCATTTCCGGTGTCGACCTGACTGCCGAGGCCTGCATCAATGGCGTCATCGGCTCCTTTCCGACCGTCAATGCCCGTGAGCCGGCCGAGCTCGATTCATGGATGACGCAGATCGCGGAGCGCTGTGCCCGGGCGGATCGGCCTACGGCGCCCGTCTGCCCGAACGTCCTCATGCGCACCGATCCGGCGAAGCTCGACGCCGATGTCGACGTGCTGGTCAAGCATCGTGTCGAGATGGTGCTGGCCAGCGTCGGGTCGCCGGAGAAGTACGTGAGGAAGCTCCATGACGTCGGCTGCTTCATCTGGGCCGATGTGGGTTCGCTACGCCATGTGGAGCGCGCCCTGGAAGCTGGTGTCGACGGGCTGGTGCTGCTTTCCGCCGGCGCTGGCGGTCAGACGGGCTGGGCCAACGGCCTGTCCTTCGTGCGCGCGGTGCGCAAGTTCTACGACGGTCCGCTGGTGCTGGCTGGCGGCATCTCGGACGGCTACGCCCTGCTCGCCGCGCAAGTGCTCGGCTGTCAGCTCGGGCTGATGGGAACCCGCTTCATCGCGACCGAGGAAGCGATGTCGGCTCCGGGTTACAGACAGATGCTCGTCGACAGCACGATCGATGATGTTCAGCTGACCAAGGCGATCAGCGGGATCGACGCCAACTTCCTGCGGCCCTCCATCATCAACTGCGGCCTGGATCCCGAGGAAGTCGCGATCCCGGTCTCGAAGGAGCGCGCAAGGGAGATGTTCAGCGCCTACGCCGGCCAGATGCGCGGCCCCAAGCGCTGGACGGATCTATGGAGCGCGGGCCATACCGTTTCCGCGGTCGATCGCGCCTGCCCGGTCGCCGAGCTGGTCGAGGAGATTGAACGCGAGTACGTCGAGGCGCGGGAGGCCGGCCGGTCGATCATCGGGGTTGACACGGTTCGGAAAGCCGGCTGAGACTGCCCTGATCATGAAGCAATTCGAGAATACCAGTCGGCAGGTGTTCCTTGAGCGTGGACGTGCCTCGCTCGCGAAAGCGAGGTCGTCAGGTGGGCTCGTCCCGATGGAGCAGGCTCTCGACGAGATGCAGAAACGCCTGCGCGCTCGAATAGCTGCTCTTCAAGCATCCGGCCGCACCGGCACCCGCTGCGCCGGATCGTAGAAGAAGGTCTCCTCCGCGATCCGTTCGCCCTCCCAGCGCTGGTACGCGAGCTCTTCCATCCGGGTGACGCTGCCGTCGAGCCATTCGAAGCGGAATATCCAGCGGATCACTACACGGTCAGCCGCGACGAAGACCGGGCGCACGCAGGTCGATTCGATGGACCTGGCGCGGGCGAGGATCCTTCGCTCGCTGGCGACATGCGCATCACGCCCCACCCGTGGGGGCGCCTGGTTCTCCTGCATCGTGGAGTTCTCGGTATAGAACTCCTCGCAGGCTTCGGCGTGGGCGCCCTCCTCCACCCGGCGGATGAAGCGCTCGAGGGTTTCCTGTGTCGGCATGGGGTTCAGCCTTTCTTCAGGGGACCGAAGAACCCGATGATTCGGTCGATCCTCGAGCCGTCGGACGACAGGAACGCCAGGTCGATCCCTTCCGGAAGCGTGCTGCCATCGGCCTCGATGGCGTGCCACGCAAAGCGTGCGAGGCCGTGATGCTCGTCGACCCCGCTGGTACGCACGACCCGGGAGCCCGGCCGACGTTCGCGCACCCCGGCGATATGCGCGAGAAGCTCCTCGGCGCCGCGTGCATGGACCGTCGGATCGGTGTAAGTGGCGTCCTGCGACCAGACCCTGCGCAGCAGCTCGGCCCTCCGGACGGGGTCGGGGTCGCTCCAGGCCTCGCAATAGAGGTCGATCAGTTCGGTCGTGCTCATTCACGTCTCCTCGATCGGGCGATCGTCCCTGCTCAGGCGAGCGGCTGCATCAGCCGAGCCAGCTCCGTGAAGCCCCGAGCCTCCAGCGGGTCCGCCGCGCCCCAGTGATGCGATTCGTGCTTGCTCGGGTGCCAGTTCGGCGAGATGTAGCCGTCGGCACCGCGGAACACCACCATCATCGGGGTACCGCTCGGGCAGCACTGCCACACATCGTTGGCTCGGGCGACATGGGCGAGCAGCGTTCCATGCGGGCCCTTGTCCGCATCGAAGTCGAACGGGATGTGGTTCGCGTCCAGTCCCTCGGGCCCATGCGTGACCAGCATTTCCCCAGGGGGTGCTCGCGCATGATCCGGTGCAGGGCTTGCGGACGGATCTCGGCGAAATGCGGCGGCAGGTACATGGCGCTGCGTGTCTCCCTGTAAGCCTGCAATTCTACGTGACCAGGGCACGTCGGACTCGTCTTGCCGCTATCCGCAGGAAGCTCTTGCGCCAGCTACCTGCCGGCGGATCCACCGCACCACTGCTGCTCGCATGGGATGCCGTCGCCGTTGCCGTCCATTTTGGTTCCGGGACAGTTCTGCAGGAAGTACATGGCTTCCTGGCAGGACGTCATCTGCGAGCAGTATGTTCGTCCGTCGCATCGAAACGGTGTTGCGTTGATGCTCTGGACTACCCTTCCCGGCTCGGCGGCCAGGACGGGACTTGTCTGTCGAGCGTCGGAAGCCTGCCAACGTTCGATGTGGCCATAGGCGACGGCAACGAGGACGAAGACGATTGCGGCCAGCACGATGGTCGGAGCGCTGCGAGCCCGTGGTCTCGTGCGCGGACGAACGGAATCGTGCCCAGGCAGCGGCGCTGATCCCGGTCGCCAGGCGCGGATCGCACAAGGCCTGCCGTCCTTGCCACGGCCGAATTCGTACTCCAGCGCTTCTCCGGCCCGAGGTGCCACGCCATCGTGGGGAAAGACGCTTATGTGGACGAAGAGATCATGGCCGCCGCTCGCCGGCGCGATGAAGCCGAAGCCGCGATCGGCGTTCCATCTCTTCAGGGTACCCTTCAGCGCCATGGCGACCTCGGACACCCGGATCGTCCCCGGTCATGAGGTGACGCCTTTCGGCCTGAGCAGCTCGTCGACGGACGCTGTTCGTACATGCTCCCGATTCTCGTCCGAATGGCTGGCCGGCAACGCTGCCGGCGCCCGAACGGCAGGGACGGGCCGATCGTCGCAGCGGTGCATGCCGCTCCTGTGACCGTCACGCCATCGCGAATCCGTAGACCGGCATGTGTGGCAGAGCCGGTATAGTCAGCCCGAATCTGTCCCTCTCATCCCCACGCGGACCACGAAACGCCATGGCCGAGAAGAAGCGCATATTCCGGACGAATCCCGCCGCCAACAACAGGAATTCGCTGCAGAAACTACAGCGGACCCAGCGCTGGCTGAACCGCCTGGTCAGCTTCCTGCTGTTCGCCAGCCTGGTCGGCCTGTCGACGCTGGTGATGCGCGATCTCGAAGGGCTCTCGCCTCCGGTGAGCATGGTCGACATGCTGCAGTCCGATCGGGACGAGCATGCGCGCCTGCGGCAGGAGCTAGAAGCAGTACGCCAGCAGATCAGGGAGATGAACGATACCCTGACGACGGCCCGACAGACCCGAGACGCCGCGCAGTCCCGCGTGCTCCGCGCGGAGGCCGACTACGCGGACTGGCTGGCGCTGCGCTCGAGCACCGAGGCGATGGAGACCAATCCCGAGGTGCGGGCAAGGCTCGCCGAGCTGGCCCGGCTTCGCGCGATCGAGCGACAGTCCAACGAAGGCGTGCTGATGCAGGAGCGCGAGCACAGCCAGCTGCAGCGGCGTGAGGCGACGCTGCGCCAGACGCAGGGCGAGATCGAGAATCGGGCATACGAACGAGCGAGGGACGAGAATCGCGTTCGCGCCCTGAAGGCTTTCGGCATCCGGCTGGCCGTCGTGCTGCCGATCCTGCTGGCGGGCGTGTTCCTCTTCGCGCGCTATCGCCGTGCCCGCTACGGCGCGCTGGTCTGGGGTTTCTCGCTCTTTGCCGTCTACGTGTTCTTCTTCGGGCTCGTTCCCTACCTGCCCAGCTTCGGCGGCTACATCCGCTTCCTCGGCGCGGTCGCGCTGGTGGTCGCCGGCGGCGTGTATTCCGTGCGCTGGTTCAACGCCTACCTGGCCCGACGCCGCGAGGAGCTCGCCCGCGATGCGCACGAGCGCGCCCGGCATGTCGACATGGACCAGGCGGTCAACGCGTTCCGCTCGAAGACCTGCCCGTCCTGCGGGCAGGATTTCTCCCTGAGTGGCCCGACGCCGCATTTCTGCCTCGAGTGCGGGCTCGAGCTCTTCAGCAAATGCGAATGCGGCAACCTGAACTTCGCCTTCTTCCGCCACTGCTCGAACTGCAATCGACCCGTGGGCGCGGAGAAACCGGCCTCCTCGGGCTGATCGCCCGCCGATCCGGCAAACTTCAGGGATCGGCCCATCCGCAAGAAGGCACCCTTCCCCATGAATCTCCATCGCAAGCTCCTGCAGCGCGCCGCGGCCAATGAACCGGTGCGCATTGCCCTGATCGGCGCCGGCAAGTTCGGCTCCATGTACCTCGCCCAGGTACCGCGGATGCCCGGCGTGCATCTCGCGGGTATCGCCGACCTCGCCCCTGACCGGGTCCGGGCGAGCCTCGAGCGGGTCGGCTGGGAGCCGGGGCGCGCGCAGGCGCGATCGATCGATGAGGCGCTGCGCGACGCGACGACCTGGCTCACCGACGACTGGCAGGCATTGGTCGGCGACCCCCGGATCGATATCGTCGTCGAATGCACCGGCAATCCGGTGGCGGCGGTCGACCACATCCTCGCGGCCTTCGGCCACGGCAAGCATGTGGTGAACGTGACGGTGGAGGCCGATGCGCTGTGCGGGCCGATGCTGGCGCGCAAGGCCGCCGATGCGGGCGTGATCTACTCGCTTGCCTACGGTGACCAGCCGGCGATGATCTGCGACCTGGTCGACTGGGCCCGGACCTGCGGCTTCCCGGTGGTGGCCGCCGGCCGCGGCCACAAGTGGCTGCCGCATTTCTGCGAATCCACTCCCGAGACGGTCTGGGGCTACTACGGGCTGACGCCCGAGCAGGCCGAGCGTGGCGGCCTGAATCCCAAGATGTTCAACAGTTTTCTCGATGGATCGAAACCATCCATCGAATCCACCGCCGTGTCGAACGCGACAGGCCTTGCGGTGCCGAGCGATGGCCTGCTCTACCCGCCTGCCAGCGTCGAGGACATCCCCTTCGTGACCCGCCCGAAGAGCGAAGGCGGCGTGCTCGAGAAAAAAGGCATGGTGGAGGTGATCTCCTGCCTCGAACCGGACGGCCGCGCGATTCCCTACAACATCCGCATGGGGGTCTGGGTGACGGTCGAAGGCGAGACGGAGTACATCCGCAACTGCTTCGAGGAATACGATGCGCACACCGATCCGGGCGGGCGCTACTTCACGCTCTACAAGCGCTGGCACCTGATCGGACTGGAGGTGGGGATGTCGGTGGCCAGCGTGGCCATGCGCGGCGAACCCACCGGCGTGGCGATGGGGTGGAATGCCGATGCGGTGGCCACCGCCAAGCGGGACCTGAAGCCCGGGGATCTTCTCGATGGCGAGGGCGGCTACACGGTATGGGGCAAGCTGCTGCCTGCCGCGACCTCGCGGCGAATCCGGGGCCTGCCCCTCGGATTGGCCCATGCGCTCAAGCTGGTGCGCCCGGTGGCGAAGGGGCAAGCCCTGTCCTGGGACGATGTCGCGATCGACGCCGGGTCCAAGGCCTATCGGCTGCGCCGGGAGATGGAGTCGGTTTTCGGCGAACAGGCCTTCGTCAACGGCCCTTGAACACGGGTTTGCGCTTCTCGAAGAACGCTGCCATGGCCTCCTGATGATCCTCGGTCATCGACGTGAGGATGTACTGGTCGTTGTCCATGTGACAGGTCAGGCGGTTCAGGGCCGTCGCCTGCTCGGTGATGGTGCGCTTCGACATCCTGACCCCGAGCGGCGGCAGCGCCGCCGCCTTGCGGGCCCATTTCATGGCGCACGCCAGGGCCTCGCCGTCTTCCGTGACCTCGTCGATCAGGCCCCAGCGGCAGGCCTCTTCCGCGTACACACGTTCGCCGAAGATGATCAGCTGCTTGGCGCGGGATGGTCCCACCAGGTTGAGGATCCTCGGCTGGGCGTTCCAGTTCAGGTTCCATCCCAGCGGAATCTCCGGAAGCCGGACATGGGCACCCCGGCCGGCGATCCGGAAGTCGCACGACACCGCGAGGGCCAGGGCGCCTCCAAGGCAGAACCCTTCGATCGCGACGATGGTGAGCTGGTCCAGCGCCTCCCAGGCGGCGCACGTCGTCGGTGCCAGACGCAGCAATTCGCGCTTCTGCAGCAGCGGCGCGCTACGTCGAGCCTGATGGCCAGGATCGGACAGATCGGCACCCGCCGAGAACACCGGGTCACCGGTCAGGACGATCGCGTTGGACGTGAAATCTTCGCGCATCCGATAGGCCACATCCCGCAAGGCCTCGATCGCTTCCACCGAAAGCGCATTGAGTCGATCGCCGCGCCGCAACGTCGCGACCGCTATGCGATCCTCGATGACGACACTCACCGGTCCGATTTCAAACGATTCCGACATCAGCGACCTTGCCTCCCGCAAACATGGCCCGGTTCGGAAAGCATCTGCTCCTCCGAAGCTTCTTGCCTCACACATACTACCTTGTGGGCGTTTCGCGCCGATTCTGGAGGGCATGCAGGGCGATGCAGCCCTTGAGCCGATGGCGGGGCACCGACTGGATCTCGCGCAGCAGCTCGTGCGTGACTCCGGCGAGCCCGAACCGCTGCGCGAGGGTTTCCTGCATGTGCAGCAGCAGGCTCGCGGCCATCTCGGCGTCGGCCAGCGCCCGGTGGTGGCGCCCCGCCACCGGCAGGCCATGGAAGTCGATGAGCATGCCGAGCTTGTGGCTGGGCGCTTCCGGATGGATGCGGCGCGAGAGCAGCAGCGTGCAGGCGAATTCCTGCCGCCGCGACATGCCGAGGCGGGCGAGCTCCGCATCCCAGAAGCGCCGGTCGAAGGCCGCATTGTGGGCAACGAGGGGATGCGCGCCGACGAATTTGGCGACCTCCCTCATCACCCGCGCCGCCGGCGGGGCGGCGCGGACCATCTCGTTGCTGATGCCGGTGAGCGATTCGATGAAGGGCGGCACCCAGGCCCCCGCGTTCATCAGGCTCTGGTAGCGATCGACGACCTGTCCGTCGCGCAGCAGGATCGCGGCGATCTCGGTGGCGCGCCCGCCTGTGTCGGGCGACATGCCGGTGGTCTCGAAGTCGATGACGGCTACGGTGTCCATTGCGAAGGCCGTGGGCTGGCTTGCCGGGATTCCGGCCGGCCGGGGATGATGATACCCGTGGGATGATTGGCATCTTCTCAACAGGATCGTGGTCGCCATCGTCATGAGCAACATCCTCGAACGTCTCGAGCAGGCCGTCGATGCCCTGGCAGGTCTGAGCCGGTATCCGCACACGGATCGCCGGGCAGGCTGGCTCGAACGGCTTGCGCTCAACCAGCCGGAACTGGAAACCTTCGACGGCCTTCGACCGGTTCCGGAGCTCGGCTTCCTCACCCAGCCGTGCGCCGATGTCGCGGCCGGAGGGACCCCTCCCGGTGCCGATGCCGACGGGATCGCTGCGATCGCGCGGGCAGCCCGGTCGGCGCCCGGCCATGCCGGCGAGCCGGCGGCAAACGCCCTCTCCCGGGCGCAGGCCCATCAGGATCTCAAGGCCTTCATCTCGCTCGCCGAACCGGCGCTCGTCGAAGCCAGCGCAGCCGATGCGCTGCAGCGCCTGCGCAAGGGCGATCCGACGCCCCTGCTGGGCGTCCCGTTCGCGGTCAAGGACCTGATGGCGGTGGCCGGCCTGCCGCAGTCCGGCGGCACCGGCGGACCTGCGAAGCCGCCTGGCGGCACCGACGCTCTGGCGGTCGCCCGCCTGCGCGCGGCCGGGGCGATCCCGATCGGCATGGCCAATCTGCACGAGCTCGCCTACGGCATCACCAGCGAGAATCCGCACCACGGCCATGTCGTGAATCCGCTTGCGGCTGGCCACATCGCCGGCGGCTCGAGCGGTGGCTCGGCGGCGGCGGTGGCTGCCGGCATCGTGCGGATCGCCATCGGCACCGATACCGGCGGCTCGATCCGGATTCCCGCCGCCTGCTGCGGCGTGGTCGGTTTCAAGCCGACCTTCGATGCGGTGCCGCGCGACGGGGTCAGCACGCTCGGCGCCAGCCTCGATCATGTCGGGCCGATCGCCGCGAGCGTTGCCGATGCCGCGCTGGCCTGGGCGGTCATGGCCGGCCAGCCGGCCCATGTCCCTATCCGCCGACCGTTGCAGGGCATGCGCATCGGCGTGCCGCGGGAAGACATCCTCGCGCCTCTCGCCGATTCCGTGGCGAACGCGGTCGCTGCCGCGGTCGAGCGGATGCGGCACGACGGCGCCGAGGTCGTGACGATCGACCTGCCCGGCTTCGAGGCGTGCGCCGCGCTGCAGTTCATCACCCTGTGCAGCGAGGCGACCGAGCTGCACTGGGAGCGTCTGGTCGAGCGTCCGGATACCCTTGGCGCGGATGTGCGGATGCGGCTGGAGATGGGCATGTTCCTGCCGGCGTCCTGGTATGTGCGTGCCCAGCGCGGGCGGGCGGCACTGGCGGCGATGTTCGCCTCGGTGCTGCGCGAAGTCGACCTGATCGCCCTCCCGACGATGCGCACCGAAGCGCCGCCGTCGGGGGCGGCGCTCGTGCGTGTCGCCGACGGCGACATCCCGATGCATACCGCCGCGACCGCGTTCACGATGCCTTTCAACCTGACCGGCATGCCGGCGCTGAGCCTGCCCTGCGGCCAGGGCCGCGACGGCTTGCCGATAGGCATCCAGCTGGTCGGTGCTCGTGGCCAGGACTGGCGGGTGCTCGAGGTCGGGGCACGGCTCGAGGACCTGCTGGCGGTCGGCGGCGCATAGCGATGGATACGACCGACCGGCCCGGTTCCGGCCGGCCGGGCTTCGGGAGAACAGACATGCGAAAACTCGCGTTCAGGCAGGTCGACGTCTTCACCAGCGTGCCGTTCAGAGGCAATCCGGTCGCGGTGGTGCTCGATGCTGCCGGCCTCGACACCGCCCAGATGCAGCGCATCGCCAACTGGACCAATCTATCGGAAACGACCTTCGTCGTGCCGAAGACCGCAGCCGAGGCCGACTACCAGGTCCGCATCTTCACCCCGGGCTCCGAGCTGCCTTTCGCCGGCCATCCGACGATCGGCACGGCGCATGCACTGCTCGAGGCGGGGCTCGTCACGGCGCATGAAGGGCGGCTCGTGCAGGAATGCGGTACCGGCCTGGTCCGGCTCGAGGTCGGTAGCGACGCCTCGCCCGGACGGTCGATCTCCTTCGAGCTGCCGGCGCCACGCATCAGCCCGCTGACCGACGCCCAGGCCGCGGAGCTCGGCTCGATCCTCGGGACCACGCTCGCGTCCGCGACGCGGCCTCGCTTGGTGGACGTCGGCCCGCGCTGGGTCGTCGCCCAGTTGCCCGATGCCGCCGCGGTGCTCGCCGCCATGCCCGATCTCGAACGCATGAAGGCGCATGATCTCGCCCTCGGCGCGACGGGCGTCGTCATCTTCGGCGCGCAGGAGCCGGGGACGCAATCGGCGGTCGAAGTACGTGCCTTCGCGCCATCCTGCGGAGTGAACGAGGATCCGGTGTGCGGCAGCGGCAATGGCTGCATGGCCGCCTTCGTCCGCGACACCGGACAGGTCGGGCGCTTCGGTTCCAGCTTCGTTGCGTCACAAGGCCGGCTGGTCGGTCGTGACGGCCTCGTGCGCATCGCCGTCGAACCCGACCGTATCCGGGTGGGCGGCGCGGCGGTGACCTGCATCGAAGGGACGATCACGATGCCCGACTGACGGGGCCATCGCTTCAGGGCGGTTCCCCCTACGGCGCGAAATCGAAATTGGCTACCGCATCGGTCGTGCGGATGTCGACCGCGAGCGTCTGCACGGGGCGCTCCGGCACGGCCGCCTCGATGGTGTACCGCGCGGCATGGCCGATGTCGGGGGCGAAGGAATAGCCGGTGGCCTGCGGATCGTAGTTCGCCAGCATCGGGGCCTGGACGGGCAGGCGCAACACGAAGCTGCCGTCGATCGCGTCGGTCGGACGGGATTCGATCTCGATGACATGGGGCCCGACCGCCTGCAGGCCGCTCGCCAGCGCTTCCGGAATCGCGCCGACCCCGAGCAGCCCGATGCGGCCCGTCGCCCTGCGCATCGTGCTCGCCACGAGCCCGATCGGCCGGTCGTCCGTGACGACCGTGGTACGGCCGGCTTCGGTGACCGGCACCCGGGCAAGCACGACGCTTGCCCGCCCTTCGGCAACGACCACCAGGTCGTGGGTTCCTTCCGATACCGGCGAGAGCAGGAAGCGGCCCTCGTCATCGGCCATGGTCGTGCGCAGCACGCGGCCTTCCTGCTGCAGGCTTACCGTGGCGCGCTCGGCAGGCAGGTTGGCAAGCCGGCCGGCCACCGACAGGCCTGTGTCGGTCGGCCGCGGCAGGATCCCCAGCGTCGGCTTCAGAAGATAGCCGCCGGTGGCGGCGCTCGAAACCACCGATCGGCAGGCGTCGAGGTCGAGCACGGCATCGAGCCGTCCGTCGGCATCGACACGTTCGTCGATGCGCATCGTCAGGCCCCGCTGCTGGGCGGGGGGCGTCGAGAGGGGGGCCTCGCCCTGCCCTTGCCTCGTCACCGAATTGCGCAGCGGCTGGGTGCCGGTATTGGGTGCGAGCACTAGCCGCAACTGCTGGTAGCGCCCGGCTGGCAGGGATGTCGACCCGAGTTCCTCGAGCACGCCGTTGTCCATCGCCATCAGGTCGACACGGCGCGGAGGGTCGAGCTCGAGCGTTCGCCAGCCGAGCGCGTTCTCACCGGCGATCGGTGATTCGTGCACCCTCACGCTGGCGATCGTGACGTGGACATGCTGGTAGCCGCAGCCCGAGGCACTGGCGAGCGCCATGCGCATGCTGGCGTCGTCCTCTCCGGGTTCGATGCCGCCGCAGCCCGCCACGGTCGCCATGACGACTCCGGCGATGGTACTCGGAAGGATGTTTCGGGGCTTCGACATGATCGTTCCGTGAGGTGCTCCCATACCGTCGCGCCCCACAGTTGCGCGAGGCGCCCGGGATGCTCCGCCTAGTAGCGTCTCAGGCTTTCCAGCAGGCGCAGCATCCCCATTCCGATGCTCGTCAGGCGCAACATGCGGCCCAGGCGAGCCCTGCCGAGCAGGGGCACCGCTATCGCCAGCAGGGTGGCCGCCCGGGGCCTGGCCCAGGCGGTCTGGCGGCCGCTCGCCGGCGCGAGCAGGGCGCGCGCCTCGCTACCGGCCATGCGGATGCGCAGGCGCTCGAGCTCGGCCCGCGCAAGCACCTGCTGCTTGCGCTCGGCGAGGCTGTTCGCGCGCGTGCTCACTTCGGGTTCTCCTCGCGGGTGTCGCGATCGAGGACCTCGCGCAGCAATGCGGCATCCTTGTGGAATTCCGCGATCGTCGCTTCGAACAGAGCGGCGCCACGCCGCCCCGAGCGCACGGCAACGAACAGGAGCGCCGCGCCGATGAGGATGAAGGCGCCGGCCACCGCAAGGATGGCTGCAAGCCGGCCGGCCTCCCAGAAGTACACCACCACGAAGGCGCCGATGCCGAGGACGCCGAACAGCAGTGCGAGGACGCCGCCCGCGATCAGGGCGAGTCGCAGCAGCAGGCGCTCTCGCTCCTGCGCGAGCTCGATCGTGGCCAGCTCGAGGCGCGTGCCCAGCAGGCTGCCCGCGCCGGTGGCGAATCGGGCGATGATCCGGCGCAGCGATGGCCTGTCGTCGGGGCGGGGCACGGCGCGGTGGCGAGCCTAGCGGCGGTTGAGCAGCAGGCCGACGACGAAGCCGACGGCGGCGGCGATGCCGACCGTCTGCCAGGGATGGTCGTGAACGTATTCATCGGTGGCCCGGCTCGCGGCTTTCGCCCTGGCGACGGCATCGCCCTCGAGCTCCTGCAGGCGCAACCTCGCGTTCAGCAACCGGGTTTCGACCTGCTGACGCAGTGCCTGCGCCTTGTCGCCGGTTTCTTCGGTGGCGTGCTTGAGCAGATCCTCGGCTTCGGCGAGCAGTGCGCTGAAATCCTCGACGAGGGAATCACGTCTGGACATGTCGGTTCTCCGGAGATGGCAAGGAGGAGGCCAGGCCGGACATTGCCGGACCGGGCGATGACATCAAATATACGCGAGGCAGCAGGCACCCGTTTGCTTCGCGTCAGAACCTGTGGATGGTTCGTTCACGGATTCCCGGTCTCGCCGTCGCTGCCACCGGGCCTCCCAGGTATCGGCGCGGGCAACGGCCAGCCGAGAAGCTCGGCAAGCCGGCACACCACCCATTGCGCCTCGGGCGGTTCGAGCCCGGACGATTCCTCCGCCAGCCCGAGCCCGATGCGCTCGAGCACATCCTCCTCGGCGATGCCGAGCTGCCACAGCAGGGTCCGGGCATGCTCGACGAGGGTCTGCGCGAGATCCTCACAGAACTCGTAGCGCGCCAGCATGTGCTCGCGCGATTCGGTCGGCCGGATCCGCCCCGGCGGCACGAACAGCGCGAGGAAGGAGGCCGGGAGTTGCAGCTGGTTCAGGTCGGTCATGGTGGCTCGAATCGATTATAGGAGCGTGATCCGGGCCCGGCTCGCCATCCCCGCCCCGATCTGCCATGCTTGCCGCTCAGCGACACCCGGACACCCTGACCGACCGACGAGACCATGCCCAGGATCACCTACATCACCTTCGCCGGTGAACGCCATACCGTCGAAGTGCCGGCTGGCACTACGCTCATGGAAGCGGCGACGAACAACTCGGTGCCCGGCATCGACGGCGACTGCGGCGGCCAGTGCGCCTGCGCGACCTGCCACATCTACATCGAGGAGCCCTGGTCGACCCTGACCGGCGAACGCAGCGAATCGGAGGAGGACATGCTGAACTTCGCCGACGATTTCCGCCCGAGCTCCCGGCTCGGCTGCCAGATCAGGGTCACCGACGCGATGGATGGGCTCGAGGTGGCCATGCCCGAAGGCCAGCATTGAGACGGCTCCGTATTCGAGCGCATGGCAGCGTTGGAACGCCTTGCCGTGCAACCGCACTGTCTTCGGCGTCCCGCCTTGCCCTGCACTCGAATACGAAGCCGTAGCTAGTTTTCGCTGACCAGTCGAGCCAGCCGCGAGGCCGGCATCGCGCCGACGGTCAACCCTATCCGTCCGCTGCGATCGCGATGCAGGATCGCCGGGACCGAGGCGACTTCCATCGCGCGCAGGCTGGCGGTGTTCTCCTTCAGCGCACGGGTTTCCTCGTCATCGGGTTCCTCGGCGGCGATACCCTCGCCGCCCGCCGCCAGCGACTGCGCATGGGCGTCCATCGCCGCGGACGGATCGCCGGCGCGCAGCAGGGCCGCAGCCTGGCGCGCCGACGCCGGCGAGAGCAGCACCACCGGCACCCAGCGCAGCCGGATCGATCCGTCCATGCGTCTCGCATCGCTCCACAGCCGGGTGCAATGCGGACAGCGGGCATCGAAGAAGATGACGGCTGCCGGCGCGCCTTCTCCCTGCCCCGTGGTGAAGCCGGCGAGCCGGCCAGCCCGCTCGAACCAGGCGCTCGCCTGAGGACCTTCGGCGAAAGCCTGCGCCCTCGCCACGGGCGCGAAGCCGAGCACCGACAGGCCGACCAGGAGGCCGATACAGCTGCGCCGTTTCACGACGCGGCCCAGGCGCCGGACGCGCCGGGCAGGAGCTCGAGCACCTTGTCCGCGGGCCGACACAGCGCGGCGCCACGATCCGTGACGACGATCGGGCGGTTGAGGAGCACCGGGTGCCGCTCGATCCGCTCGAGCAGCTGCTCGTCGCTCCACTTCGGGTCGGCAAGATCCAGTTCCGCGTAGATCGGTTCCTTCTCGCGCAGCAGCCCGCGAACCGGCACGCCCATGCGGCGGGCCAGCTCACGCAGGGTATCCCGCGACGGCGGGTCCTTCATGTATTCGACGATGGTCGGCTCGATGCCGGCGTCCCGAATCATCATGAGGGTGTTCTTCGAAGTGCCGCAGCGGGTGTTGTGATAGATGGTGACGTCGCTCATCGTCGCGTTTCTCCTCGGGTTCCGGGCCGAACCGATGCATTGTCCGCGATCCGCCGCGCTACGCGCTGGATCGCCTCCCTGCGGGTAAGGTACTCTCGGCCGATGTCCGCATCCTGCCCATCGCTGCCGCAATGAGGATCCTCGCCCCGCAACAGGCCATCAGGCTGTCGGTCGGCGCCGCCCTGGCGACGATGGCGATCAAGGTGCTGGCCTGGGGCCTGACCGGCTCCATCGGCTTCCTCTCGGATGCGCTCGAGTCCTCGGTGAACCTCGCCGGTGCCCTCTTCGCCCTGTGGATGCTGCGCTGGGCGCACGAGCCGGCCGACGAGGAACACCCTTTCGGCCACGGCAAGGCGGAATACTTCTCGGCGATTTTCGAAGCGGGCCTGATCTCGCTTGCGGCGCTCATGATCCTGGGCGCCGCCGGCGAGCGCCTGCTCAATCCCCGGCCGATCGAACAGTTCGGCATCGGTGTCGCCTTCGCGATCGTGGCGAGCCTGCTCAACCTGGCGGTGGCGCGCATCCTGCTGGCTTCGGGACGCACGCACCGCTCCTTGGCCGTCGAGGCCGACGGCCGCCATCTGATGACCGATGTCTGGACGACCGTCGGCATCATCGTCGGCGTCGGCCTCGCCTGGGCGACCGGCTGGCACTGGCTCGACCCGCTGGTCGCGATCGCGGTGGCGCTCAACATCCTGCGCGAAGGCTGGAAGCTGATGCGCCGCTCGATCGACGGACTCATGGATCGCGCACTGGGCGGGGAGGAAATCGACCGGATCGCGGCCATCCTTGCCTCGTACGAGCCCCGTGGCGTGCGCTTCGACAACCTGCGGACCCGGCAGGCCGGCGCGCAGCGCTTCGCGAACGTCGACCTGCGTGTGCCCGGCGACTGGACCGTCATCCGGGCCCATGATGCAGCCGACGAGATCGAACGGGCCGTCGGCCTGGCGGTACCGGGCCTGCGGCTCGAAACCCATGTCGAGCCGCAGGGTGTCGTTCACCCCGCTGCCGACGGCCCTGCGGGGTCTAACCCAGCTTGATCGCGCCGGCCTTGGCGAGACGGTCGATCTCCGCTTCGTCGAGACCGTTCGCGGTGAGGATCTCGCGGGTATGCGCGCCGATGTGCGGCGCATGGGCGCGTCCCGGATCCTTGCTGGGGGTGCCCGGCACGCCGGGAATCTTCAGCACCGGCACCCGGCCGACGTCGGGTTGCTCCGTCCAGTCGATCGCTCCGACCTCTGCGACATGCTCGGCCTTCAGGAAGTCGCCGTAGTGGGAGACGATGCCGTTCATCACGCCGGCCTCGGTAAGCAGCGTGGCCCACTCCGCGGCCGTCTTCTTGAGCAGCTCGACCCGCAGCTCGCGCATCAGCTCGGCTTCGTTCTCCAGCCGCTTGGGTCGGCTGTTGTAGCGCGGGTCGGTGATCATGTCCTTGCGTCCGATCACTTCGCACAGGGCGTCGTAATGGTGGTCGCGCATGGACGAGATGTTGATGTAGCCCTCGGCGGTCTCGAAGCAGCCCACCGGGACGTACAGGCCTGCCGGCGCGCCGTTCTCGAGGTGGTATTCCATGATCTTCGGCGTCTGGAAGGCGGCCGCCGCCTGCATCAGGCTGCAGTCGATGTAGCGGCCCTGGCCGCTGCGGAAGCGCCCGATCAGCGCACTGGCGATCGCCTGGTAGGCATACACGCCGGTCATGACGTCGACGAGGACCATGCCGCCGCGCTGCGGGATACCTTCGGTGTTCTTGTTCATGAACATCCAGCCGGTATAGGCCTGCAGGATGGCGTCGGTCGCCGGCAGGTCGCGGTTCGGTCCCTGCTGGCCGAACCCCGACACCGAGAGGTAGACGAGTGAGGGATTGGCCTTGGCGAGCTCCTCGTAGGAGAGACCGAAGCGACCCATCACGCCGGGGCGGAAGCTCTCGACGATGACGTCGGCTTCGGCAGCCATCTTGCGCACCAGGGCGAGCGCATCGGCGTTCTTGAGGTCGACGGCGAGGCTCCTCTTGCCGCGATTGAAGGCGACCGCATGCGCCGACAGGTCGCCGTAGGCAGTGCCGAGGGTGCGTCCCCAGTCGCCCGCCGGGGGCTCGACCTTGGTCACTTCGGCGCCGTACTGCGCCAGCAGCATGGTCGCGTGCGGGCCGGCGACGCCCTGGGCGAAGTCCAGTACCTTCAGGCCGGCAAGCGGCAATTCCTCGGGATCGATGGGGTGCGGGAACGGCTGATACATGGGGTCTCCGGGGTCATTTGACTGTCATCCGCCCCGAAGTCTACAAGAAGCCCGGCGCCGCGGAACCCCGCTCGTGGAAACCCCCTTTCGCGATCATCCGTCGGATCCGTCAGCTATTCGTCCCCGGGCGGCTCCCAGCGTCCGCCGGCGTTCTTCAGCAGGCCCGCGCTCGCGAGCAGCAGGCGCAACCGGGCATCCGACAGGGCGATCTCGGCGCTCTGCAGCTGCGACTGCGCGGTGGCCACGTTCAGGAAGCTGACCGTACCCTCGCGGTACTGGGCTTCCACGATCTCGAGGGTGCCGCGCGCCGCCTCGAGGGCGACCTCCTGCAAGGCGGCCTGCTGGTGCAGTTGCTCGACGGCGACGAGATCGTCCTCGACTTCGGCGAGCGCCTCGAGCACGAGCCGTCGGTAGGCCGCCAGCGACTCCTCCGCCTCGGCCCGCGCCTGGTCGGTGGCCGCCTCGGTCTGGCCTCCGTCGAAGAGATTTCTCGCCAGTGCGGCGCCGAGCGACCATGCCAGGGCCGGCGCGCTGACGAGGCGGCTCAGCTCCGAGCCGCCGAAGCCTGCGCTGGCCGAGAGGCTGAGCGCCGGCAGGTCGGCGGATTCCGCGAGCCCGATGGCGGCGTGGGCGGCCACCACCCGATGGCGGGCCGCCGCAATGTCGGGCCGCCTCGCGAGGACATTCGCCGGCAGCAGCGCGGGCAGCGGCGGTGCCGCCGGCAGCCTGGCCGTCGGCGCGATCGAGAACTCCGCCGGCGAAAGACCCACCAGCAAGGCCAGGGCATGCTCGAGCTGGGCGCGACCGATGCGCAACTCGCTCAACTGCGCCTCGGCGTTGGCGAGTTGCGTCTGGGCCTGGAGCATGTCGGCCCGGTCGACCACCCCGGCTTCGTAGCGGATCTGGCTCAGCTCGAGAAGCCGCCGGGCGATCGCGACGCTGCCATCGAGCAGGGATTCGCGGCGCTCGATGCCGCGCAACTGGAGGTAGGTCTGCACCACCGTGGCCTGTATCGAGAGCCGCAGGGCGGCTTCGTCGGCAATGCTGGCGGCCAGCCCAGCTTCGCCGAGCTCGACCGCCCGTGAGATCCGGCCCCAGAGGTCGATCTCCCAGGCGGCATCGGCGCCCAGCCCGTAGCGGGTGGAGGGACTGTCGTTGCGCCCCGCGTCGGAGCGCCCGACGCTGGCCGAGACGCCCGCGACGGGCCAGAGCCGGGTGCGTTGGGCGGCCAGGACCGCCCTCGCATTCGCGACCCGGGCGGCGGCGGCGCGGATGTCCTGGTTGCCGGCGGCAGCGCGGCGGCCGAGCGCATCGAGCTCCGGATCCCCGAAGGACCGCCACCACTCGTCCGCCGGCGGCAGTCGCACGGTATCGGCGGCGACCACCGGTACGCCCGGCGCGCGTCGGAAGCCGGCCGGCGGATCGTCCGGAGGCGGTGCCGGGGTGTCGGTGATCGCGCAACCGGCCAGCGCCGCGGCGATCAGGGCGCCTGCCAGCAGTTGCCCTGAGCGTTGCCGGCGAAGGATGCCGGGCCCGCGTCGATGATGAAGGGGCCATCGGGCCGGGAGCGGGGTCGAGAGATTCATCCGGGATTCACGACGGTTTGCCGGGCGGGTGCCCCCCGCCCGCGCGGGCCGAGCAGCCGGGTCCGCAGCCGTTCGAGGCCGAGGAACACGACCGGCGTGCTGTAGAGGGTCAGCAGCTGGCTGAGCATCAGGCCGCCGACGACCGCCACGCCCAGCGGCTGGCGCAGTTCGGCCCCGTCGCCCGAGCCGATCGCCAGCGGGACGGCGCCGAGCGCCGCGGCGGCGGTGGTCATCAGGATGGGGCGCACCCGGCGCAGGCAGGCGCGATAGATCGCGGTACCCGGGGACAGGCGCGTGCCAGCGCGGTCGGCTGCTCGCTGCGCGGCCAGCGCGAAGTCGATCACCAGGATGGCATTCTTCTTGACGATGCCGATCAGCAGGAAGACACCGATCAGGGCGATGACGGTGAACGGCAGGCCGGTCATCTGCAGGGCGATCAACGCACCGAGCCCCGCCGACGGCAGGGTCGAGAGGATGGTCAGCGGATGCAGGAAGCTCTCGTAGAGGATGCCGAGCACGAGATAGATGGTCAGGATCGCCGCCGCGATCAGCATCGGCTGGCTCGCCATCGACCTGCCGAAGGCGCCGGCGGTGCCCTCGAAGCTGCCGCGCAGGCTCGAGGGCATGCCGAGATCCTCCAGGGCGGCGCGCACCGCCGCCGTGCCCTCCGACAGCTCGTAGCCTTCGGCGAGCGCGAAGCTGGTGGTGATCGCGACCGCACCGCCCTGGTGGCCGATCGACAGGGCGCTGACCCCGTCACGCTGGCCGGCGACCGAGGCGAGCGGGAGCATCCGGTCGTCCCGGCCGCGCAGCCAGACCTGCTGCAGGCCGTGCGGACCGGAGAGCCACGGCGAATCGAGCTCGAGCACCACCCGGTACTGGTTCAGCGGGTTGTAGATCACGCCGACCGGTCGCTGGCCGAAGGCGTTGTAGAGCGCGGTGTCGATGTCGCGCACGTCGACGCCGAAGCGCGCAGCGGCGTCCCGGTCGATGACGAGCTCGACCTGCGGCGAACGGTCATCGAGATCGCTGTTGACGTCGGTGATCTGCGGCAGCTTCTTCAGGGCCTCCACCACCCGCGGTTCCCATTGCCGCAGGGTCGGGAGATCGTCGCCGACCAGGGTGTACTGGAAGTCGGACGTCGACTCCCGGCCGCCGACCCGGATGTCCTGGACCGGCGTGAGGAAGGTGCGCACGCCAGGCAGCTCGGCGAGCGGCCCGCGCAGGCGGTTGATGATGCGCTCGGCCGGTTCCCTGCCCTCGTCGAGCGGCTTGAGCCCGATGAACATGAAGGCGCGGTTGCGCGAGCCGCCGCCGGTGAACGCGGTCACGGTCTCGATCGCCGGATCCGCGCGCAGGATCCCGATGACGCGATCGAGCGATGCCTGCATCTGCTCGAACGAGACGCTCTGCTCGCCACGGACGAAGCCCATCAGGCGACCCGTGTCCTGCCGTGGGAAGAAGCCCTTGGGGATCATCTGGTACATCATGACGGTCGCCACCATCGCGGCGACGAACAGCAGCCATCCGAGGGGTTGGCGGCGCAGCATCCAGCGCAGCGAGCGCCGGTAGCCCCGCATGACGAGCGCCAGCAGCCAGGGCGGTCGCTGGCGCTTGCGGCCCGTCGCCTTGTCGTCCCCGAGCAGGTGCGCCGCCATCATCGGCGTGGTGGTGAGCGAGACGAACATCGACACCATGATCGCAACCGAGAGCACGACGGCGAACTCCCGGAACAGCCGGCCGACGATGCCGCCCATGAACAGCACCGGGATGAACACCGCCACCAGGGAGATGCTGATGGTCAGCACGGTGAAGGCGATCTCGCGGGTACCGATCCAGGCGGCCTCTCGTGCGCCGAGGCCGCGTTCCCGATGGCGGGAGATGTTCTCGACCACTACCACCGCATCGTCGACCACGAAGCCGGTGGCGATCGTCAGCGCCATCAGCGACAGGTTGTCGACGCTGTAGCCGAGCAGGTACATCACCCCGAAGGTGCCGGCGAGCGACACCGGCACCGATACGCTCGGCACCAGCGCGGCGCGCACCCGGCGCAGGAAGGCCCAGACCACCGTGATCACCAGCCCGATCGCGATCATCAGCGCATGCTCGACCTCCTTCACGGAGGCGCGGATGGTCGGGGTGCGGTCGGTGACGATCTCGAGATCGATCTGCGGCGGAATCGAGGCCCGCAGCACCGGCATCAGGTCGCGGACCCGGTCCACCGTGGAGATGATGTTCGCGTCGGGCGACTTGTAGAGGATGAGCAGGATCGCCGGCCGGCCGTTGGAGACGCCGTAGGTCCGCACGTCCTGCACCGAATCGCTCACCGAGGCCACGTCCGTCAGCCGCAGGACATTGCCGTCCTGGTAGCGCAGGATCAGCGGCGCGAAGTCGGCCGCGCTGCGCGCCTGGTCGTTGGCCCCGACCTGCCAGCTGCGCTGGCCGTCGTCGAGGTTGCCCTTGGGACGGTTGGCGCTGGCCTCGACCAGCGCAACCCGGACATCGTCGAGGGCGAGGCCCGTCGCCGCGAGCCGGCCCGGATCGACCCGCACCCGCACCGCGGGCAGCGCGCCGCCGCCGATGGTGACCTGGCCGATGCCGTCGACCTGCGCGATGCGCTGCGCCAGCACCGTCGATGCCGCGTCGTACATCTGGCCCCGGGTCAGGCTGGCGGAAGTGAGCGACAGGATCATGATCGGCGCATCGGCCGGATTCGCCTTGCGCAGGGTCGGATTGTCCGGCATGCCGGTGGGCAGCTGCGACTGGGCGGCGTTGAGCGCGGCCTGCACGTCCCGGGCGGCGGCGTCGATGCTGCGCCCGAGGTCGAACTGGACCGTGATGCGGGTGGAGCCGAGCGAGGAGTTCGAGGTGATCTCGGTGACGCCGGCGATCGCGCCGATCGCCCGTTCGAGCGGTGTCGCGACCGTGGCCGCCATCGTCTCGGGCGAGGCGCCCGGCAGCGAGGCCGACACCGAGATCGTCGGGAACTCGATCTGCGGCAGGGGCGCGACCGGCAGGAAGCGGTAGGCGATGAAGCCGAACAGCGCGATCCCGATGGTCAGCAGGGTCGTGCCCACCGGCCGGTCGATGAAGGCCCGCACCCAGTTCATCGCGCCCACCTCGAGAAGCCGAGGTAGATGACCGGCGTGGTGAACAGGGTCATCAGCTGCGACAGCAGCAGGCCGCCGACCAGGGTGACGCCGAGCGGATTGCGCAGCTCGCTGCCCATCCCGGTGCCGAGCATCAGCGGCAACGCGCCCAGCAGGGCGGCGGCCGTGGTCATCAGGATCGGGCGGAAGCGCAGCCGGCAGGCCTCGACGATCGCCGCATGCTCGTCGAGGCCGCGACTGCGACGGGCATCGAGCGCGAAGTCGATCATCATGATCGCGTTCTTCTTCACGATGCCGATCAGCAGCACGATGCCGATGATCGCCACCAGGCCGAGGTCCATGTCGGCGACCCACAGGCCGAGCAGGGCCCCGAGGCCGGCAGACGGCAGCGTCGAGAGGATCGTCAGGGGATGGATGTAGCTCTCGTACAGGACCCCGAGCACGATGTACATCGTGACGATCGCCGCGAGCACCAGCCAGACGGTATTGGTCAGCGAGGCCTGGAAGGCGAGCGCGGCCCCCTCGAAGCGGGTCTCGATCGACGCCGGCAGCCCGATTCCCGCCAGGGTCGCGCGCGCGGACTCGATCGCAGGCCCGAGCGAGGCGCCGGCATCGAGGTTGAAGGACAGGGTCGCCGCCGGCAGCTGGTCGACCCGCTGGATCGACAGCAGGGCCGTGCGCTCCTCGATGCGGGCGAGCCGCGACAGGGGGATCGGGCCGTTGCCCGGAGTGGCGACGTGCACCGCGTCGAAGCTCGCCAGGCCGCGCCGGAAGGCCGGGGCATGCTCGAGGACCACCCGGTACTGGTTCGATTGCGTGTAGATGGTCGAGATGGCGCGCTGGCCGAGCGCGGTGTACAGCGCCTGGTCGATCTGCGCCACGCTCACGCCGAAGCGCGCGGCGGCATCCCGGTCGATCCGGACATAGGCCTGCAGGCCGCGGTCCTGCAGGTCGCTGCCGACGTCCCGGATGCCCGGCAATTCCGCCAGGGCGTCGCGGGCGGGCGGTGTCCAGCGCAGGAGCTCGTCCGGATCGGTCGTGCCGAGCGTGAGCTGGTAGCGGGCCCGCGAAACCCGGTCCTCGACCGAGAGGTCCTGCACCGGCTGGGCGTAGAGCCGGATGCCCGGCACGCGTTGCTCGATGCCCGCGAGACGGCGGCCGACTTCGTCGGCGCGGGCGTCACGCGATTCGAGCGGCGCGAGCGCGACCAGCATCCGACCGACGTTCAGGGTGGCGTTCTCCCCGTCGACGCCGATGAAGGAGGCGACGTGCGATACCGCCGGATCGGCGAGCACCTCGGCCGCGACCCGCTGCTGCAGCTCGCTCATGGCCTCGAAGGAGATCGATTGCGGGGCTTCGACGGTGAGGTTGATCGCACCGGTGTCCTGGATCGGGAAGAAGCCTTTCGGCAGCCAGACCCAGAGCGCAACCGTCGCGACCAGGCTTGCGACGAACATCAGCATGATCGTCGCCCGATGGGCGAGCGCCGTGTCGAGCGTGCGCATGTAGGCCTCGACGACGCGGTCGAAACCCGCCCCGACGGCCCCCGCGAAGCGACCCTCGCTCTGCTTCGCCTCGGGCCGCAGCAGCTTCGAGCACATCATCGGGGTAAGCGTCAGCGAGACGACCGCCGAGATCAGGATCGCGACGGTCAGCGTGATCGCGAATTCCCGGAACAGCCGGCCCACCACGTCGGACATGAAGAGCAGCGGTATCAGGACCGCCACCAGCGAGACGGTCAGCGAGACGATGGTGAAGGCGATCTGCTTCGAGCCCCGCAATGCAGCCTGCAACGGCCCTTCGCCCTCTTCCACATGGCGGGCGATGTTCTCGATCATCACGATGGCGTCGTCGACCACGAAGCCCGTGGCCACCGTCATCGCCATCAGGGTGAGGTTGTTGATCGTGAATCCGGAGAGGTACATCACCCCGAAGGTGCCGATCAGCGAGATCGGTACCGCGATCGCCGGGATCAGGGTCGCGCGGGCGCTGCGCAGGAACAGGAAGATCACCATCACGACCAGCGCGACCGCGAGCAGCAGCTCGAACTGGACCGCCTCCACCGAAGCCCGGATCGTCTGGGTCCGGTCGGCGAGGATCTCCACCTCGATGCCGCCGGGCAATGCCTCGCGCAGCCGCGGCAGCAGGGCCTTGACGCCATCGACCGTGGCGATGACGTTCGCGCCCGGTTGTCGCCGGACATTGAGGATGACCGCCTCGCGGTCATCGGCCCAGGCCGCGAGCCGTTCGTCCTCGGCACCGTCGACCACCGCAGCGACGTCGGCCAGCCGCACCGCCCGCCCCTCACTGTAGGCGACGATCAGCCGCCGGTACTCGTCAGCCGTGCGCAACTGGTCGTTCGCATCGATCGCCAGCGCCCGGGCGGCGCCGTCGAAGCTGCCCTTGGGCTGGTTCACGTTGGCCGCCGCGATGGCCGCGCGTACCTGGTCGAGCGTCAGCCCCAGCGAAGCGAGCGCCGTCGGATTGGCCTGGATGCGCACCGCCGGCCGGCGGCCGCCGGCGATCGAGACCATGCCGACGCCCGGCAGCTGGGCGATGCGCTGCGCGACCCGGGTCTCGACCAGGTCGTGGACGGCGGTCACCGGCAACGTCGGCGAGCTGACCGCGATCGACAGGATCGGCGCATCGGCCGGATTGACCTTGCTGTAGACCGGCGGACGCAGGAGATCCGACGGCAGCAGGTTGCCGGCCGCCTGGATCGCCGCCTGGACCTGCTGCTCGGCCACCTCGATCGGCAGGTCGAGGGAGAAGCGCAGGGTGATCACCGAGGCGCCGCCCGAGCTGGTCGAGCTCATCCGCTCGAGCCCCGGCATCTGGCCGAACTGGCGCTCCAGCGGGGCGGTCACCCCGGAAGCGACGACCTCCGGGCTCGCGCCCGGATACAGGCTGGTCACCTGGATCGTCGGATAGTCGACTTCCGGCAGCGACGAGAGCGGCAGCAGCCGGTAGGCGAGCAGTCCCGAGAGCAGCACCGAGACCATCAGCAGCACGGTGGCGACCGGGCGCTCGATGAACAGGCGTGACGGGTTCATCGTCCCCGCCGGGCTATTGCGCCGCGCCGGCGCCCTGCACCGTGCCCTGCCCGGCGATCCTCACGCTCGCGCCCGCCGGGACCCTTTCGGCGCCATCGATCACCACCTTGTCGCCCGCCTCGATCTGGCCGCTGACCTCGATCCAGTCCCGGTCGCGCTCGCCCGTCTCGACCGGACGGGAGGCGATCGTCATGTCGGGCAGCACCACGGCCAGCGACGCCCCGCGATTCGAGCGCTGCACGGCGGCCACCGGCACGGTGAGCCGGTCGGCCAGCAGGTCGACCTCGATGCGCACGTTGACGAACTGGTTGGGGAAAAGCGACCGGTCCTTGTTGGCGAACTCGGCCTTGGCGCGGATCGATCCGGTCGCCGCATCGATCGCGTTGTCCACCGTCGAGAGCCGGCCCTCGGCGATCTGGCGCAGTCCGTCGCGATCGAACAGCGTCACCGCCATGTCGCGGCCCGCAGCGCGCGCCGCCCGGATCCGCGGCAGGACGGCCTCGGGTACCGAGAAGACCACGTCGACGGGCATGACCTGGACGATGGTGACGATGCCCTCGGTATCGCTGGCGCGCACCCGGTTGCCGGGGTCGAGCCGGCGCAGCCCGGCCACCCCGCCGATCGGCGCGGTCACCTCGGTATAGGAGAGCTGCAGGCGGGCCTCGTCGACCAGCGCCTTGCCGGCGCGCACCGTCGCATCGAGCTGGTCGGCCAGCGCCTGCTGGTTGTCGACCTGCTGGCGCGCGATCGCGTCCTTGGCGAGCAGGCCGCGGAAGCGTTCGAGATCCCGACGGGCGCTGGCGAGTTGCGCCTGGTCGCGTGCGAGCGCGGCCTCGGCCTGGGCGAGCGCGATCCGAAACGGCACCGGATCGATCTTCGCGAGCAGCTGGCCGGCCTTGACCGATTCGCCTTCCCTGAAATGCAGCGAAAGCAGCTCCCCGTCGACCCGCGGCTGGACCACGGCGGTCCGGCGCGCCACCACGCTGCCGATCGCGTCGATCGTCACCCGGATGTCCTGGCGCCGCGCCTCGGCCACGGTAACCAGCGGTGCCTGTGCCCCCGTGCCGCCCTGCCAGCCTTGCCGGCTCCCGCCCGCACTCCCGGCGCGGCTGCTCCTGGGGCCCGGGCCGGCGGCGCCGTCCTGCGATGCCGGGGCGCCCGGGCGCCATCCGGCCAGCGGCCGGCCCGGCTCGCTCGCCCACCACAGGCCGAGCCCGACGGCGACCAGCAGGCCCAGCCCGATCAGCCAGCCGGCTGCGATACGGCCCCGCTCTCCTGGATGGGGTGCGCGCCTCAAGTCGCGTCGCTCACGATCGCGGGCAGCAGCTCGCCGATCGCGCCGGTCAGCAGGACGTCCGCGAGATCGTCCATGCCGGTGGCTTCGGCGTTGATGATCACGACCCGGGCGCCGGCCTCCTTCGCGACCGGCACGACGTTGGCGGCGGGAAAGACCTGGAGGGTGCTCCCGACGGCGAGCAGCAGATCGGCCTGCGCGGCGACCCGCATGGCGCGATCGATGACCTGGGGCACCAGCGCCTGGCCGAAGGAGATGGTGTCGCTCTTCAGGATGCCCCCGCAATCGGAACAGGCGGGGTCGTCCTCTCCCGCGCGCACCCGTTCGAGGATCTCGTGCATCGGATATCGCCGGCCGCAGGACCAGCACATCGCCCGTCGGATGGTTCCGTGGACCTCGATCACGAGCTCCGGGGAATTACCCGCGATCTGATGGAGCTCATCGATGTTCTGGGTCACCAGCGCATGCAGCAGGCCGCGTCTTTCCAGGGCCACGATGGCCTCGTGCCCACGATTGGGCCGGGCGTGCCAGGCGGGGCTGTGAAGGCGGTTCTGCCAGGCCGTGCGCCGGATCTCGGGATCGGCCAGGTAGTTGTCGATCGTGGCGAGCCGCTCGGCGGCCGGATTGCGGGTCCAGACCCCCTGCGGTCCGCGGAAGTCCGGTATGCCCGAATCGGTCGAGATGCCGGCGCCGGTCAGGACCACGATGCGGCGCGACTCATCGACCCAGGCACGCACTCGATCGATGGGCTGGTTGTCGGTGGTCATGGGCGGCGAGATCCGGGAACGGGGCAGAACACACGGGCGCACGCATTTTGGCACGAGTGGCCATGACGGCGTGCGGGTGATGCAATGGTCGGCTTGCGGCCGGTAAGCCGCCGACGCGGCCGTGTAAGGATTTGTAAGCGCCGCCGGGGCGGACGGCGCCCGCGCCGAACCCGGGCGTTTCGGGTTCGGAGATCGGACGCCTGGACGCGCCCTAGGGCCTGTTCACGCTCCGATCGTCCCCGCGTGAGCGCGAGAAAGGCGCGCAATCAAGGCGCAAAGCACAGCCGTGGCGGGGCCACGGCGAGCATTTGCAACGCCGAGTGCGCGCCTTTCTCGCGCTCACCCTGCGGGCCGGGGGGGGGGAGGCCCCCCCAACTACTTCGTTGTCGGCTCCTTGCGTGGCACCCGCCACGCGCGTCGCCAACGCCTCGTCTGGCGGCCTGTCAGACCCCGGCGCGGGGACGATCGGAGCGTGAACAGGCCCTAGCCTGCCGTGCCGCTGCGGACCCGGGCGATCAGGGCGGTGGCGGCCTGCTCGGCGCGGACCGCCGCGTCCACCGGCTGCAGGCACAGGCCGGCATGACCGTAATGGAGGTTCTCGTAGATCTCGGCGGTGGCGGGGCTGGCGGCAAGCAGCTGGCGCAGGCGCTCGTCGGGCGTCACGTCGGCGAGCTCGGTCCTCAGCCGGTCGGCGAGCCGGCGATAGCCGTCGGGCTCGGCTCGATGGAAACCCCGCTCGACGGACTCGAGCAGGCCGGCGAGCATCGCGATGGTCTGGATCTTGCCGGGGCCCACGGCCCCTTCGGTGGAAGGCGTCATATGCGCTTGGTCTCCGGTGGCGGCGCCGCCGGAAACTTCCCGGCGCGTCCATGATCCGAAGCTCGGGGCGGATACGCGGTTTTCAAGCCGGGGCGCCGGCCCGCGGATCGCCGTTTCCCTGACGGATGCTCCGCCGGTACGGGTCAGCGGATCCGGTGATCGAGCCCCGATCCGGCAGCCCGAGACCTGCCGAGACGGTCCACGAGCACCGGCAGCACCGGCTCCAGCGCGGTCGGCAGTGTCCAGGGCGGATTGACGACGAACATTCCGCTGCCGTAGAGGCCGAGGCCGTCGGCCGGCGCAGCGTCCACGTCGAGCCAGGCATGCAGCCAGTCCTGCCCGATCATCTGCTGCAGGGCCGCGGCCATGCGCTCGGACTCGTGGCGCCGCACCCGGGGATACCAGATCGCATAGACCCCCGTGGCGAAGCGCTCCAGCGCGTCACGAAGGGTCTGACGAACCCGGCGATAGTCGTTCTTGTCCTCGTAGGACGGATCGATCAGGACCAGCCCCCGACGCGAAGGAGGCGGCAGGATCGCGCGCAGCGCCGTGAACCCGTCCGCCCGCTCGGTCCTGATGCGCCGGTTGTCCGGCAGGCGGCTGCGCAGCACCTCGATCTCGGTCGGGTGCAGCTCGTAGAGGCGCAGCCGGTCCTGCGGACGCATCGTTGCCTCCAGCAGTGCGGGAGACCCCGGATAACGCAGCAACCGGCCGGAGGGATTGAAGCCGCGGACCTGCCCGAGATAGTCGGCCAGGGCCTCGGGCAGGCCGGCAGGATCTTCGTCGTACAGCGCACCGATTCCGCCGGCGAATTCCTCCTTCCTGCGGGCGGACGGCTCGGTCAGCTCGTACCAGCCGCCCCCGGCATGGGTATCCACCAGCCAGCAGGCCGTGTCCTTGCGGTGAAGATGACGCAGCAGGGCGAGCAGCACGACGTGCTTGAGCACATCGGCATGGTTGCCCGCATGGAACGCATGGCGGTAGCTGAACATGGGCGTGGCCGGACCAAACCACGATCATAGCGTCCGGCTGGGCGCCCCGACCCGGCGGGAATCGCAGGCGACCGTGCTATCGTCCGGCGTACGGCAAGCACCGCCGGCAACCGCACATCAAGAACGACGATGAGACAGTCCCTGTACGAATATCAGCAGCTCAAGCGCCTCCTCGAGCCGCGATCGGTCGCCGTGATCGGCGCATCGCGCACCGCCGGCGCGTTCGGCAACCGAGTGATGCAGCATCTCGCCGGCTACGAGGGCAAGGCCTGGGCGGTCAATCCCAAGTACGACACCGTCGAGGGCCGCCCCTGCGTGCCCTCGATCGAGGCGATCGACGAATCCCCCGACTGCGTTGTCATCACGGTACCGCGCGAGCATGTCGAAGCGAATGCGCTTGCCTGCGCCCGCAAGGGCGTCGGGGGCCTGGTGATCTTCGCCTCCGGCTATGCCGAGGTCGGCACCCCTGAGCGCATCGCACAGCAACGGCGCCTGACCGAGATCGCCCATGAGCACGGCATGCCGATCATCGGCCCGAACTGCATCGGCATCGTCAACACATCGGTGGGGGCGGTCCTCACCTTCTCCGCGGCGCCCGCGTTCCAGAAGCCGGGCGAGCGGGCGATCGGCCTGATCAGCCAGTCCGGGGCGCTCGCTTTCGCAATGGCGCAGGCGGTCGAGCACGGGGTCCAGTTCTCGCACGTCATGACCTCGGGCAATGCCTGCGACGTCGACGTCGCCGACCAGGTCGCCTATCTCGCCCGCGACCCGAACTGCCATGCGATCGCCTGCCTGTTCGAGGGCATGGCGGCGCCGACCCGGCTGCTCGAAGCGGCACGACTCGCGCAGCAGGCGGGCAAGCCGCTCGTCATCTTCAAGATCGCCTCCAGCGAACAGGGGGCGACGGCCGCCGCATCGCACACCGGCTCGCTGGCCGGTTCCGACGCGGTCTATCGAGCCTCGCTCGAGAGGCTCGGCGTGATCCTCGTCGACAACTTCGAAGCGCTGGTCGAGACCACCAGCTTCTTCGCCAAGGCACCGCCGCCGAAGGCGACGGGCGTGGCGGTGATCGCCTCGTCGGGCGGCGGCGCGATCATGTGCGCCGACAAGGCCGAGAAGCATGGCGTGCCCCTGCCCCAGCCTGCCGACGGGACCCGTGAAGTGCTCCTGCGCCACATCCCCGAGTTCGGCTCGGCGCGCAACCCGTGCGACGTCACGGCGCAGGTGCTCACCGAGCCGGAGAGCTTCGTCGCCTGCACGGACGCCCTGCTGGGCGATCCGGCCTTCGGCGCCCTCGTCTTTCCGGCCGTCTATGCATACCCGACCATGAATCCGCGGACCGAGGTCCTCGGCCGGGTGGCCGCCGAGCGCGGCAAGATCAGCTGCTCCGTCTGGAGCACCGAGTGGCTCGAGGGCCCGGGTTCGCGCGAGGCCGAGGAGAACCCGAACGTCGCCCTGTTCCGCTCGATGGACCGGTGCTTCGCGACGCTGCGAGCCTGGCACGAGCGCGACCGCCTCGGCAGGCTCGATCGCACCGTGCGCCGGCTCGCTCCGCCCGGTGCGCGCGAGCGGGCCCTGGCGATGCTCGATGCCATCGATACCCCCATCCTCACCGAGGCCCAGTCGAAGGCGCTGCTCGCCCTCTACGGCCTGCCCGTCGTGCAGGATCATCGCTGCCAGAGCGCCGACGAGGCGGTTGCCGCCGCGACCGCGACCGGCTATCCGGTGGTGATGAAGGTCGAATCGCCCGACATCGCGCACAAGACCGAGGCCGGCGTGGTCGCGCTCGACATCGGCGACGAGGCGCAGGTTCGCGAGGCCCATGCCCGGATCGTCGCCAATGCGCGCAAGTACGATCCGAAGGCGCGCATCGAGAGCGTGCTGGTGCAGCCGATGGTGCCGGCCGGGGTCGAGATCGTCATCGGCGCCCGGGTCGATCCCCAGTTCGGACCCGTGGTGCTGGTCGGGCTCGGTGGCGTGCTCGTCGAGGTCCTGCGCGACACGGCGACCGCACCGGCGCCGCTTTCGCAGGACGAGGCGCTCGAGCTGCTGCGCCGCTTGCGCGCCGGGCGCCTGCTCGACGGCTTCCGCGGCCAGCCGGGTGCCGATCGCGATGCGCTCGCCGGGCTGGTCGTGCGCATGGGCGAAGTGATCTCCGATCTTGCCGACCGGATCGCCGAGATCGATCTCAATCCGGTGATCTGCCAGGGCGACCGGATGCTCGCCGTCGATGCGATGATCGCGCGTCGCACGGCGGGAGGCAGCGCCGGCTAGCATCCCGCGGGCAAGCACTGGCGACGGACCCGACAGTTGCCCCGGCGCAACTGTCGGTTATGCGTATCGGGAGGCCTGCGCTAACCTGCATGCAACACGGCTCGACAAGGATGCCGAATGCACAGGGGACGGGAATCGGGAGTGGGACGTCGCAATGCGGCGTGGGCGCTGTTCTGGGTCGCCCTGCTTGGCTCGAGCGCAGCCGGCGAAGGCAGCAGCTCTCCCCTCTTCCGCGATGCCGATCTCCAGCTCGGCGAGCAGCTGATCGTCGAGCACAAATGCGAGGCCTGCCACATCAAGCGGGTCGGCGGCGACGGGACCTCCATCTACAGCCCGGTCGGCCGGATCCGGAGCGCGAGCGCCCTGCTCGCCATGGTGGAGGCCTGCAACACCGAGATGGGCCTGGGGATGTTCCCGGAAGAGGTTGCCGCCGTGGCGGCGGTCCTCAATCGCGACCACTACGAGTTCGACTAGTTCGCGCCATGAGCCAGGCGGCCAGTACCGCCGGCATCGTCAGCAGCATCAGCAGGCCGAAGGTTTCCTCGAACGCACGCACCAGTGCGACGGACGTTGCCGCTCCAGCCGCCGGGACGAGCGAATCCACGGTGAATCCCGCGGCGCCGAGCCGCCATTCGAGCAACAGCCCGACCGTGGCCACGCCGGCCGCGCCGCCGAACTGCCGCAGCAGGCTGGTGATGCTGGCCGCCTGCGGGATTTCGTCGCGATCGAGCCCGCGAGTCACCGAGAGGGTCAGGGAGGGCAGGATCATGCCCAGGCCGATCCGGCCCAGAACGATCCAGACGAGGATCAGTGCGTAGGGCGTGGCGGCCGACACCGTTGCCATCACCCCGATCGATACGGCGAAGACCAGGGTTCCCGCGAAGAGCAGGCGCTGCGGCGACAGGCGATCGACGAGTCGGCCGGTGACGTACAAGGCCAGTGCGAGCGCGATTCCGCCGGGAAAGAGCGCGGCGCCCGCCACCGAGGGCGAATAGCCCAGGCCCATCTGCAGGAACACCGGCAGGAGGTAGGTGGAGCCGAAGACGCCGATGCCGTAGACGAAGCCGACGACCGCCCCGAGACGGAAGACGCGCCGATCGAACAGGCGGATATCGACGAGCGGATGGGCATGGCGCGACTGCAGCCAGATGAAGCCGGCCAGAAGCAGCAGGCCGGGAAGCAGCAGGCTCGATGCGTCGACGACGCCGTGATGGACCGAGACCAGCCCGTTCAACAGCAGCAGGATCGCGGCGGAAAGGACGGCGGTGCCGGTCCAGTCGAAACGCCCGGCGGCGGGCGAGGTGAAGCTCGAGATCGTCGGCAGGAAGCGGCGGGCGAACCAGAACGCGAGCGCGCAGGGAGGCACCACGAAGAAGAAGATCGACCGCCATCCGAAGGCCTCGACCAGCATGCCGCCGACGGTGGGCCCCAGCGCGGGCGCGAGGACGACGCCCATGCCGAAAAGGCCCATCGCCCGGCCCTGCTCCTCGGAGGCGAAGGCCCGCAGGATGACGATGTTCGGGATCGGCTGCAGCAGGCCGGCCGAGAAGCCTTCCAGCACCCGTGCCGCGATCATCAGCTCGAAGCGATTGCTCAGGCCGCCCGCCAGGCCGCCGATCGCCAGCATGGTGACGCCGGCCATGAACACCCGCCGCAAGCCGAAACGCTCGAGCAGGGACGGCGTCAGCGGCAGGGCCAGGGTGGTGGCGATCATGAACGAGGTGGCGATCCACTGCGCCCGTTCCTGACCGAGCATGAAGTGGTGGCTCATGTCGGGCACGGCGACGTTGACGATCGTCGACGAGATGATCGATGCGACGAGCCCGACCATCACGGTCGCGAGCACCAGCCACCGGTAGCGCGGACCGTAGCGCTCCCGCAGGCTCGCGGTGGTGGTTTGCTGCGGTGTCTGCATCGCGCAAGTGTAAGTCGACCCGGTTCACGCCGTGCCGATGGACCGATATCATCTCGCCCTCCGACTCGACGGGCGTGAATCGCGCCATGCCACTCGAACCCGGCCGGATCGCCGGCGATGCATCGGGACGATTGCTGAGCCCGGTGTTCGACGACGTCTACAAGAGCGCCGCCGGCGCGCTCGCGGAAGCCGCCACCGTCTTCGTGGGCGGCGCCGGCCTGCGTGACCGCTGGCAGGGCCGGCGCAGCTTCACGGTGCTCGAGCTCGGCTTCGGCGTCGGCGCGAACTTCTTCGCGACCCTCGCAGCCTGGCGCGAGGACGATCGCCGGCCCGCCCGGCTCCACTTCGTCTCGGTCGAGGCGCATCCGCTTCCCGGCGCTGATCTCGCCTGCGCCCTCGCCCGCATCGGTGTCGAACCCGCTGACGCGCAGCCGCTCCTCGCGCAGTGGCCCTTGCCCCTGCCCGGGTTGCACCAGGTTTTTCTCGATGAAGGCCGGGTGGTTCTGACGCTTGCCTTCGGCGACGCCGACTCGATCGTTCCCCGTCTCGCGGTGGCTGCCGACGCCTTCTATCTCGACGGCTTCTCTCCCGCCCGCAACCCGGCGATGTGGTCGGCCGGACTGATGAAGCAGCTCGCCCGCCGGGCCCGGCCGGGCGCCGGCATCGCATCCTACTCGGTGGCCGGCGCCGTGCGCCGCGCCCTCGCGCAGGCGGGCTTCCAGACCCGCGAGGAGCCGGGCTTCGGAGGCAAGCGCGGCCGCCTTGCCGGATCCTATGTGCCGTCATGGCGGACATGGCCCGCGCCACCGTCGCCGCCGGACATCTCCGATCGCCGCGTGCTCGTCGTCGGCGCGGGGCTCGCCGGCGCCGCGGTTGCCCGGGGCTTCGCCGGGGCCGGCTGGCAGGTCGAAGTCGCCGAGGCCGATGCGCAGCCCGGCATCGGCGGATCGGGCCAACCCCGGCTCGCCATGCACCTGCACCTCTCTCCCGACGACAACCGGCTGGCAAGACTTGCCCGGGCGGCGTTCGGAATGGGCCCCGGCACGCCGCTTGCCGAACGCCATGATGGCCAGGCGATCGGCAGGCTGTCGCCGGCGATCGACGCGGCACAGGCGCATCGTCAACGGGCTCTGCTGGAGCGGCTCGGCTTTCCACCGGAACTGGCCGTCTGGGTCGGCCCGGACGACGCCTGCGACATCGCCGGCGTTCGCCTGCGACGCGGCGGTCTCTGGCTGCCGAGGGCGGGGGCCATCGATCCGCAAGCCACATGCAGGCACTGGCTGCGCGATGACGCGATCCTCACCCGCTTCGATTGCCGTGTCGCGGATCTGCGCCGCGGCGACGACAGCTGGCAGGCCTTCGATGCGGCGGGCTCCTGCCTCGGCGACTTCCCTCTCGTGGTCCTCGCGTGCCCCGCGACGGCGATCGGGCTCGGCGGCTTCAGAAGCCTGGCGCTGCTGCGCACCCGCGGCCAGTCGAGCCGACTGCGCAGCCCGGCGCTCGCCGGCTTGCGCTGTCTCCTGGGCGGCGACGCCTACGCCTGCCCCCTGTCCGACGGGGAGACCCTGATAGGCTCGACCTTCACCGACGGCGAGGACCTGGCGCCCGATCCCGCCGACGATGCGAGCAACCTGCGCCGCCTGGCGCGCATGCTGGATACGACACCACAGGCACTCGATCCGCGCTGGCTCGGCGCGGCGACCGGGTTTCGCTTCACCCCACGCGATCGCATGCCGCTGATCGGCTGGGCGCCGGATGATGCGGCGGCGTTTGCCGGCCGCGAGGCCCTTCTGCGCAATGCGAAGCTGCCGCTGCCGCGCGCGACCGGCCTGATGCTCGCCACCGGCTTCGGCTCGCGCGGCGCGCTCTGGTCGCTGCTCGCGGCGCGCCTGCTGCCGGCGCTCGCCGAGGGCTATCCGCTGCCGATCGAGGCCGACCTCGCCGCCTCGGTCGACCCGGCTCGCTTCCTGCGCCGAAGCCTGGCCGGCGGCGGGATACGGATACACTAGGCGCTGCGATCCACCGAGGCGAACATGCCCGACAAGAAATCCGGACCCAAGTACGACTGTTCGCGCTGCCCAGGCTACTGCTGCTCCTATCCGCGCATCGAACTGCTCGACGAGGATGTCCAGCGGCTCGCCGATCATTTCGGGATCGGCTTCAAGAAGGCGGAGCGCAAGTTCGCCGAGTGGTACGCGAAGGACGAGCGGATCCTGCGTCATCGCAAGGACACGGTCTACAAGACGATCTGCCGTTTCTTCGATCGCGAGGCGCGTCGCTGCACCGTCTACGAAGCGCGACCCACGGTCTGTCGCAGCTATCCCAACGGCAATACCTGCGGCTACTACACATTCCTGAAGTTCGAGCGCAAGCATCAGGACGATCCGGACTTCATCCCGTCAGCCTAGAAGTGAACTGCCCCACGCTCGTCGTTGTTCGCTTCGGTCGCGCTGGCAGGCGCGACCGGTCTCGCCGGCGCGAAGCAGTGCTTCGCGAATTCCCGGCTCGACCCCGCCGAGGGGCTATCAGTGGCTTCGGGCGGCCGGGCGCCACTGATGCCGACCGGAGGACGATGCGATGAGATTGCTGCTGGTCGAGGACGACTCGATGATCGGCGAGACCGTCCGGCTGGGCCTGCGCAAGGACGGCTTCACCGTGGACTGGATCCGCGACGGGGAATCCGCCCGCACGGCGATGTCCAACGAGACCTACGATGCGATCCTGCTCGACCTCGGCCTGCCCAGGATCGACGGGCTAGACCTGCTTCGCTACCTGCGGGCGATGACCGGGCCTCGCGGCCGGGCGCCGGTGCTGGTCGTCACCGCCCGCGATGCCGTGCCCGACCGGGTCACCGGCCTCGACGCGGGGGCGGACGATTACCTCGTGAAGCCCTTCGATCTCGGCGAGCTGTCCGCCCGCCTGCGCGCGCTGATCCGGCGACAGGCCGGCCGCGGCGCGAGCATCGTCGAGCACGGCGAGCTCGCCTACGACACGGTCAATCGCAGCCTCTGCGTCGCCGGGGTGGCCGTATCGCTCTCCGCCCGGGAGCTGGCGCTCTTCGAGGCGCTCATGGTCCGGCCGGGTGCCGTGCTCTCGAAGGCGCAGCTGGAGGACCGGGTGTACGGCTGGAGCGACAAGATCGAGAGCAACGCGATCGAAGTCCACATGCATTCGCTGCGCCGCAAGATCGGCGCGCACCGGATCCGCACGATCCGCGGCGTGGGCTACGTCCTCGCCTGAGAAATCGCCGATGCGCTCGATCCGCCGTTCGCTGCTGGTCGGCATCATCGGCGCGGTGACGATTTCCGTCGTCCTGACGGCCAGCTTCGTGTTCCAGTCGGCGCGCCGCAACACGGACGCGCTGCTCGACGACCACCTGCGCCAGATCGCGTTGAGCGTTCCCGCCCCCCGGGCACCGATGGACCTGGTAGTGCCGTTCGAGGATCCCATCAACGAAGGCATCATGATCCAGATATGGGATCGCAATGGTGTCCACGTCTATCGCTCATCGACCGAATGGGAGTTGCCGCAGCGCGCGGCGCTCGGCTTCTCCACCGTCGTGACACCGCAAGGGCCGCTGCGGGTCTACAGCGCGTTGCGTGCCGGAATCCTGGTGCAGGCAGCCCAGCCCCTGCTTCTGCGCACCAGGATCGCCGCCCGCTCGGCGTTCGGCCAGACGGTGCCGCTCGCGCTGCTGAGCGCCGCCCTCGCCCTGCTCGTCTGGGTTCTGGTCGGCCGGGGCCTGGCTCCTCTCGACCAGGTTCGTGGCGCCCTTGCGCGCCGGGCACCGGACACCCTGCAACCCCTCGACGCCAAGGACGTACCCGTCGAGCTGCAGCCCCTGGTCAACGGCATCAATGCCCTGCTGGGAAGGCTCGATGTGGCGTTTCGCAACCAGCGCGCCTTCCTCGCCGACGCCGCGCACGAGCTGCGCACCCCGCTGGCAGCGGTGCGCCTGCAGCTCGATCTCCTGCGACGTGCCGATACCCGGCACGAACGCGAGATCGCCGGCGACCGGCTCGCCCAGGGCATCGGCCGGCTCGGCGTGTTGGTCGACCAGTTGCTGCTGCTCGCGCGCCAGGATGCCGATGCCGATCTCATGCTCGCCCGCGTCGATGTCGATCCGGCCGAGCTGCTGGGCCGCTGCGCCGCCGATCATGTGGCCCTTGCCGAGGCGCGGCATATCGATCTCGGCGTCGCCGACGACTCCGCGTCGCCCGGCGAGCTGCGGATGCATGGCGACCCGCAGTCGCTCGCCATCCTCATGACGAATCTGGTAGGCAATTCGCTGCGCTATGTCCCGGCGGGCGGCCGGATCGACCTCTGGTGCGGTCTCGATGGCGCTTACGTCGTGCTGCGGGTCGATGACGACGGCCCCGGCATCGCGCCGGACGAACGCGAGCGGGTATTCGATCGCTTCTATCGCACCGACTATGCGGCGAGCGGGCCGCACGGAGAGCATGGCAGCGGCCTCGGCCTGTCCATCGTGAGCCAGGTGGCGAAACGCCACGGCGCCAGCGTCCAGCTGCTCGACAATCCGCGCGGCAGAGGCCTGCGGGTGGAGCTCCGCTTCCCCGTGTAATCCGCCTGAAACGTCCTGCAACCACCCTTAAGCCGGATTTCAGCGAGATTAATCTGTCGCTAAGTCGGCGGGTCTAGGCTTGGATTTCCGGATCCTCGCAGGAGCGGCCCCGCCATGAAATCCATCGTCACTGTCGGTACGATCGCACTGGTCGCCGTCATCGGAATCCTGGGAGCCGTCAAGGCCGAAAGCCGGGCCCAGGGGATCGGGCACTGGGGCAGCGAAGCCGCGGCATACAGGGCATCCTTCGCAACGCCGTCTCCCGGACTGCGGTCCAACGCTGCCGCCGTCGGCGGCCTGCCCGACTTCACGGCGCTGGTCAGGGACAACGGCGCCGCGGTCGTCAACATCCGTGTCGCCTCGCGGGCGACCCCGGTGCCGGCCGAGGCGCAGCCACCCTCTCCCTTCGACTGGTTCTTCCGCGGCATGCCGGGCCAGGGGCGCCCCGATCGGCCCCAGCAGGGCATCGGGTCGGGATTCATCGTAGGGGCCGACGGCACGATCCTCACCAACGCCCACGTCGTGGACGGTGCCGACGAGGTCGTCGTGCGTCTGCGCGACCGCCGCGAGTTTCCCGCCACGGTCGTCGGAACCGACTCGGAGACCGATGTCGCGGTGCTCAGGATCGAGGCCGCCGGCCTGCCCGTGGTGCGCATCGGAGATCCGAAACGGCTCGAGGTCGGCCAATGGGTGGCGGCGATCGGTTCGCCTTACGGGTTCGAGCACACCGTGACCGCCGGGATCGTCAGCGCCACGTCCCGCTCGCTGCCGAGCGAAGCCTACGTTCCCTTCATCCAGACGGATGTGGCGGTGAATCCGGGCAACTCCGGGGGACCGCTGTTCAACCTCGATGGTGAGGTCGTCGGGATCAACTCGCAGATCTACAGCCAGACCGGTGGCTGGCAGGGCCTGTCGTTCGCGATCCCGATCGACGTCGCGATGCAGGTCAAGTCCCAGCTGATCGCCGACGGCAAGGTGACCCGGGGCCGTCTCGGCGTTGCGATCCAGGAGGTCGATGGCTCTCTGGCCCGATCCTTCGGGCTCGACCGGCCGAAGGGCGCCCTGGTGACCTCGGTCGACGAAGGCAGCGGTGCCGCGACGGCGGGCATGCGTCCCGGCGACATCATCCTCGCGCTCGACCGGACCGAGATCGCGCGTGCCGTCGACCTTGCCCGGGCGATCGCCGGGCGGGCTCCCGGCGATGCGGTCGATCTCGAGATCTGGCGAGACGGCGCGAAGCAGACCCTGCAGGCCCGTGTAGGCAGCCGGGAGGCGGTCGTCGAGACGGCGTCGGCCGCCAGGCCGCAGCGGCTCGGCGTCACGGTGCGGCCCCTGACGGCGAGCGAGCGAGCCGAAAGCGGATTGAGCACGGGGCTGCTCGTGAGCGATGTGAGCGGTCCGGCCGCGCGAGCCGGCGTCCAGGCGGGGGACGTGATCCTCGCGATCAACGGCACCCCGGTCAAGGATCCCGAGCAGCTGCAGCGCCTGCTCATCGGCGAGCAGCAGCAGATCGCCCTGCTGGTGCAGCGCGGCACGTCGAGGATCTTCGTGCCCGTAAGGCTCGCCTGAACGATGTCTGCCGTACTGCCCGGCAGCCGCCGGGGCCGTGTACACTGGTCCGGCCATCACGCAACCGCGGTGATCAAACCGGATCGATCGACAAATGAACGAAGTCGACGTACCTCCGTCGGTCTGGCGAGCCTTCGTGCAGGTGGCTCGCCTGCGCAGTTTCTCGAGCGCCGCGCGCGCCCTGTCGAGCCGCCAGTCGACGGTCAGCACCCAGATCCGCCGGCTCGAGGACCAGATCGGCCAGCCGCTGTTCGCCAGGACGACGCGCAGCGTTCGCCTCACGCCGCTGGCCGAGCATCTGCTGCCGGTGGCCGAGGAGATCGTCGGCCTGCAGTCGATTGCATCGGCCCGCCTCGCGGATGCTCCGCTTTCGGGGCAGCTGCGTGTGCTGGCAAGCGCCCCCCTGTTCTCGATCTACGAGCTGCATCGGCTCTTCGCGCGCTTCATGAGGACCCATCCGGACCTGCGGCTCACCACCCGCTGCGTGCCGGACGCCGCCCTCTCGAGTGCCGCCGCGGGCGACTACGACCTCATGATCGGCGCCGGCAGCCTGCCGGGTGACGCCGCCTCGATGCGGCCGGTCCGGCGCGAGCGCCTGCGCTGGTACGGCCAGCGCAGCGGCGTGACGGACCTGCGCCGGGCGGCGCTGGTGATGTTGTCGCCGTTCACGAGCGCGATCAGGGTGGGCGATCGCCACGTCGCGGTCCATGCCGACGACCTCGAGACGGCGGTACGCTGCGTCAAGGCCGGGATCGGCGTGAGCCTGCTGCCGGTGGCCGAGGCGGCCCGCTTCGACCTGGCGCCGCTCGAGGGACCTGGCCTGCCGGCGGTGCCGAAGCTCGACATCCGGATCGTGGCGCCCGACCAACCGGGGCCGGCCGCAACCGCTTTGCGCAACCAGTTGCTGCACTGGCTGCGCGAACGCAGTCGCACCGAAGACAGCTAGAAAGCCGACCCACTCTCGCGGGTTCGCCTTCGAGTGCAGGACAAGGCGGGGCGCCGAAGACAGTGCGGTTGCACGGCAAGGCGCCCCAACGCGGTCATGCGCTCGAAGGCGAAGCCGCTCAGGCGGCGTACGCGTTGGCGGCGTATCGTGCCAGGTGATGCTCGATATCCCCGTTGCTGAGGATGAACATCGTCAGGCGCTTGAACGTATGGGCGACCTTCATCTCGTAGGTCATGCCCATGCCGCCGTGCATCTGGATCGCCTCCTGGCCCACCTTGCGGGCGGCATCGGCGCACTTCACCTTGGCTGCCGAGACGAAGCGCCGCCGCTCCGAGGCCGACAGCTTGCCCTTCGCGGCATCGTCGAACTGCGATGCGGCGAGCAGCAGCATCGATTCCGCCTGCCGGGCCTCGACGGTCATGTCGACCATCCGGTGCTGCAATGCCTGGAAGCTGCCGATCGGCACGCCGAACTGCTTGCGGGTCTTGAGGTATTCGAGCGTGGCCTCGTTGGCGTAGTTCATCGCGCCGACCGCATCGGCGCACTCGAGCAGCGTCGCGAAATCGACCGCCTCCTCGATGGCCGCGTAGGCGCCACCCTCGGCGCCCACCAGCTCGCCTTCGACGCCGTCGAGCACCAGGTCGGCGCCCCGCATGTCGTCATTGGTCCGGTAGGTCTTGCGCACCAGGCCCTTGGCGGCAGGGTCGACGAGGAACAGGCTGACGCCGTCGGTGTCGCCGTCGGCACCGGCGGTGCGCGCCGAAACCAGCAATCTGTCGGCGACCGATGCGCCGAGCACCAGGCGCTTCTCGCCGGCGAGCTTGTAGCCTGAGCCGGCCCTGGTCGCCCGGGTCGAGACCTCGTTGAGGTTGTAGCGCGATGCCGGCTCGCCATGGGCGAGCGCGAGCTTGAGCTCGCCGCCGACGACCTGCTCGAGCATGGCCTTCTGGGCGTCCGAGCCGAGTACCGCGATCAGGCGCGCGGCCGTCACGGTCGGGACATAGGGCTCGACCACCAGGCCGCGACCGAGCGGCTTGAGGACGCTGATCATGCCGAGGACGCCCGAGCCGAAGCCGCCCTGCTCTTCCGGCAGCGGCAGCGCGATCAGGCCCAGCTCGGCGAGCGAGGCCCAGAACTTCGGATCGAAGCCGGTATCGGATCGGGTGATGGCCTTGCGCGCCTCGAAGTCGTAGGTCTTCTCGATCAGGCGATTGACGCTATCCGCAAGGAGCTGCTCTTCTTCGTTGAGTGTGAAGTCCATGGTGTCCTGCCCCCCTTGTCAGAGCCCGAGGGCCATCTTGGAGATGATGTTGCGTTGAATTTCGTTCGACCCGGCGTAGATGCTGGTCTTGCGATAGTTGAAGTAGCGCGGGGCGAGCGTCGAGACGAAGTCGTCGAACCCATCGTAGTCGCGGGCTTCGAAGGCGCGCGCCTGCGGCCCGTAGGCCTGGACCATCAGCTCGGTGAGCGCCTGCTGGATCTCGGTGCCGCGCATCTTCAGCAGCGACACCATCGGGCCGATCTGCCCGGTGCGCATGACCTCGTCGACGAACTGCATGCTGGTGATCTCGAGCGCCATCAGCTCGATCTCGACGCGGGAGAGCTTGTCGGCGAAGCGCGGATCCTCGATGAGGGGCCGGCCGTTCTGCAGGACCTCGCCGGCAACCCGCTTGAGCCGGCCGATCTCGCGCTTGGATCCGCCGATCCGGCCGCTGTTGAGCCGCTCGTGGCCGAGCAGGTACTTGGCGACCGTCCAGCCCTTGCCTTCCTCGTGGACGAGGTTCTCGACCGGAACCTTGACGTCCTCGAAGAAGACCTCGTTGACCTCGTGCGCCTCGTCGAGCAGGATCAGTGGCCGCACGGTGATGCCGGGCGTCTTCATGTCGATCAGCAGGAAGCTGATGCCTTCCTGCTTCTTCGGCGAGGAGTTGTCGGTGCGCACCAGGCAGAAGATCCAGTCGCCGTAGTGGCCGAGCGTGGTCCAGATCTTCTGGCCGTTCACGATGTAGTGGTCGCCGCGGCGCTCGGCGCGCGTCTTGAGCGAGGCGAGGTCCGAGCCCGAGCCCGGTTCGGAATAGCCCTGCGCCCAGAAGATGTCGCCGTTGTAGATGCTGGGCAGGTGCTTCTGCTTCTGCTCCTCGGTGCCGAAGCGCAGCAGGACCGATGCGCACATGGTCGGCCCGAAGGCGGCGACCGGTGGCGCCCCGGCACGGGCGTACTCTTCCTCGTAGATGTACTTCTGGGCGGCGTTCCAGCCGGTGCCGCCCCATTCGACCGGCCAGGACGGCGCCAGCCAGCCCTTCTTCGCCAGGATCTTGTGCCAGCGCACGAGATCGTCCTTGCTGAGCTCCCGATGCTCGAGCACCTTGTCGCGCAGATCGGCCGGCAGGTTGGCTTCGAACCAGCCGCGCACTTCATCGCGAAAGGCGAGCTCCTCGGGACTAAATGTAAGATCCATCCGCTATCTCCAATTGACGGGCCGGCACCCTTCGATCATGGTCGCCGCTGTTGCGCGCTTGTCTGCCAGCGTGGCTAAACCGGTACGCCTTGTGGCCGGGTTCTGTCTCGGGCGTTGGGCCATTCTAGGCGAAATCGCCGCCCGTCAACGCGGATATCGGTGCCGGATCGTCGCTCTGGCGGCCCGGATTCCGGACCGGGGAATCGCGGCGTCCCCGGCTCAGCCAACCCAGGCGCGGGCGTTGCGAAAGATCCTCATCCAGGGAGAATCCTCGCCCAGCGCGGGCGGTGCCCAGCTCATCTGGACCGTCCGGTAGACCCGCTCGGGGTGCGGCATCAGGATCGTGGCGCGGCCGTCCTCCGAGCTGAATCCCGTCAGGCCGCCCGGGGAGCCGTTCGGGTTCGCCGGATAGCGTTGCGCGATCGCGCCATGGCCATCCACGAAACGCAGCGCTGCCCTTGCCCGGCCGGCCTGCCCGTCGCTGGCGAAGCCGACCCTGCCCTCGCCGTTGGACACCACGATGGGCATTCGGCTGCCGGCCATGCCGGCGAGCAGGATCGAAGGCGAATCGAGCACCTCCACCTGCACCAGCCGGCCTTCGAACTGTTCGGAACGGTTGCGCACGAAGCGAGGCCAGTCGTGGGCGCCCGGGATGATCGACTTCAGGTGCGCGAGCATCTGGCAGCCGTTGCACACGCCGAGGCTGAAGGTGTCCGGCCGGTTGAAGAAGACCGCGAACTGCTCGGCCATCGCCGGATTGAAGAGAATCGAGCGAGCCCAGCCGGCGCCCGCTCCGAGCACGTCGCCATAGGAGAAGCCTCCGCAGGCGACCAGCCCCTTGTAGTCCTCGAGGCGATGCCGGCCGGAGAAGAGATCGGTCATGTGCACGTCGTAGGCATCGAAGCCGGCGCGGGTGAAGGCGGCCCCCATCTCGACATGGCTGTTGACACCCTGCTCGCGCAGCACCGCCACCCTCGGCCGTGCGCCGGATGCGATGAAGGGTGCCGCGATGTCCTCGGCCGGATCGAAGCCGAGGCTGAGGTGCAGGCCCGGGTCGTCGGCGTCGGCGATCGCGTCGAATTCCTCCTGCGCGCATTCGGGGTCGTCGCGCAGGGCGGCGATCCGGTAGCTGGTCTCGGCCCAGATCCGCTGCAGGGTCGGGCGCGACTCGACGAAGATGCGTCGCCCGTCCCGGTAGAAGCTGATCTCGTCGCCGTCGGCCGGCTTGCCGATGACGTGCGAGAACGCCGACAGGCCGAGAGCGCGCAGCTCGGCCATCACCGCGTCCCGGTCGACGGCCGGCACCTGGATGACCGCGCCCGCCTCCTCGTTGAAGAGCGCCCGGATAGTGGCTTCGCCGCGCTGCACCGCGACCTGCTCGGGCCGGATCTTGTAGTCGCCCCAGTCGGCCGAATCCGGATCGAACACGAGCATGTCGAGGTTGATCGCGACACCGCAACGACCGGCGAATGCCATCTCGCAGACCGTCGCGAAGAGCCCTCCGTCGGACCGGTCGTGGTAGGCGAGCAGGCGCCCCTGGGCGCGCAGCCGGGCGATCGCGGCGACGAATGCCGCGAGGCGCGCCGGATCGTCCACGTCCGGCGCCTCGTTGCCCACCTGCCCCGTCACCTGGGCGAACACGGAGCCGCCGAGGCGCTGCCTGCCGGCTGCCAGGTCGATCAGGATCAGCGTCGTGTCGGTGGAAGGATCGAGTTGCGGGGTGTTCGCGATGCGCACGTCCGCGACCGGCGCGAAGGCGGTCACCACGAGCGAGGTCGGCGCCAGCACCGCCTGTTCGCGGCCGGAGGCGGGATCGCGCCAGACGGTGCGCATCGACAGGGAATCCTTGCCGACCGGAATCGCGATGCCCAGTGCGATGCACAGCTCGCTCGCGGCCCGCACGGCGTGGTAGAGGTCGGCATCCTCGGCCGGATCGCCGCAGGCCGCCATCCAGTTGGCCGAGAGCTTGATCGCATCGATCCGCTCGACCGGGGCGGCGCACAGGTTGGTGATCGCTTCGGCGATCGCCATGCGCGCCGAGGCGGCCGGATCGATGACCGCGATCGGGCTGCGCTCGCCGAGCGCGAGCGCATCGCCCGCATGGCCATGGAAATCGGCCAGGCCGATCGCGCAGTCCGCGACGGGCACCTGCCAGGGGCCCACCATCGGGTCGCGCGCGCTCAGGCCCCCGACGGTGCGATCGCCGATGGTGACCAGGAAACGCTTGCTCGCGACGGTGGGATGGCGCAGGACGGCGGTCGCGATCGGGCCGGGCTCATGGCCGGCCGCATCGACCGGGGGCAGGCGGCGCTCGCGACTCGCGCCGGTACGCAGCATCCTCGGCGGCTTGCCGAGCAGCACGTCGATCGGCATGTCGACGGGATGGCCCTCGGCGGGCTCGTCCTCGTCGAACCGTAGCTGCAGCTGGCCGTCGTCGGTGACCGTCCCGACGACAGCGAACGGGCAGCGCTCGCGGCGGCAGAAATATTCGAAACCGGCCAGCGACTCGGGCGCGAGCGCCAGGACATAGCGCTCCTGGGATTCGTTGCACCAGATCTCGGCGGGCGACAGGCCGGTTTCCTCGAGCGGCACCTGGCTCAGCATGAAGCGCGCAGATCGACCCGCATCGTTGACGATCTCGGGAAAGGCGTTCGACAAGCCGCCTGCTCCGACATCATGGATCGACAGGATCGGATTGGCCGGACCGAGTGCCCGGCAGGAATCGAGCACCTCCTGCGCGCGTCGCTGGATCTCGGGATTGCCGCGCTGGACGGAGTCGAAATCGAGCTCGGCGGTGTTCGTGCCGGTTCCCATGCTCGAGGCGGCGCCACCGCCCAGGCCGATGCGCATTCCCGGTCCGCCGAGCTGAATCAGCAAGGTGCCGGGCGGCAGGGGGTTCTTGCCGACATGGCGGGCGTCGATCGCCCCGACCCCGCCGGCGATCATGATCGGCTTGTGATAGCCGCGGGTGATGCCTTCGACGCCCTGCTCGTAGCTGCGGAAGTAGCCGAGCAGATTGGGCCGACCGAACTCGTTGTTGAACGCCGCCCCGCCGATCGGGCCCTCGATCATGATGTCGAGCGCCGATGCGATGTGCCCGGGCCGCCCGTGGGCCGCCGCGCTTCCGTCCGGATCGCTCTCCCAGGGTTGCTCGAAGCCCGGGATGCGCAGGCTGGAGACGGTGAAGCCGGTCAGGCCGAAGCGCGGCCGCGACCCACGGCCGGTGGCGCCCTCGTCGCGGATCTCGCCGCCGGCGCCGGTCGCCGCACCGGGAAACGGCGCGATCGCGGTCGGGTGGTTGTGCGTCTCGACCTTCAGCAGGCTGTGAGTCAGGCCGGGCTCGCCCGCGTACAGGCCATTGACCTGCCGACCGTCGGGCAGTGTCTGCCAGGAATGGAAGCGTTGCGTTTCGCGCCCGGCGAGGACGGCGGCGTTGTCCGAATAGGCGATGATCGTGCCTTCGGGATTGGCGGCGTGGGTGGCCCGGATCATCCCGAACAGGGACTTGTCCATCGGCTCGCCGTCGAGCACCCAGTCGGCGTTGAAGATCTTGTGCCGGCAGTGCTCGGAGTTGGCCTGCGCGAACATCATCAGCTCGACGTCGCTCGGATCGCGGCGAAGCCGGCCGAAGGCATCGACGAGATAGTCGATCTCGTCGTCCGACAGGGCCAGCCCGAGATCGCGGTTGGCCTCGACGAGGGCATTCCGGCCACGGGCCAGCAGCGCGACGCGCTGCATCGGACGCCCCTCGAGGGATGCGAAAAGCCGGGCCGGGTCCGGGCGTTCGAGCAGCGCGGTCTCGGTCATCCGGTCGTGCAGGACGTCGGCGAGCCGCCGCAGGACGGTTTCGTCGAGCGGCTTGCCGCCGCCGAAGATGGCGCGCCGGGTTGCGAGCCGGTACACGATGCCGCGCTCGATCCGGCCCACCGTCTCGAATCCGCAATTGTGCGCGATGTCGGTCGCCTTGCTCGCCCAGGGCGAGATCGTGCCCAGGCGCGGGACCACCCATATGGCCTCGCCGGGCGCGTCGGCATCCGCAGCGGCGGCGGCATCGTCCACGAGGGACTGCAGCCGGGCGCGGGTGAGCTCGTCGAGTTCCCGGTCGGCGAAACCGGGGTAGAACCAGGAGGATTCGAGCGCGTCGATCCGGGGTTCGATCCGGCGCAGCTCCTCGAGCAGCCGGGCAATGCGAAAGCCGGACAGAGCCGGGGAGCCGGCGAGCGTGAAGTACGCGGACATCGGGGATCGACCGAGGCGGGAGGGAAAGCCCCGATTATATCGGGGCCGATCACCTCAGGCGGGGGTGCCGAAGCCGCCGCCGCCGGGAGTCTCCACGATGATGGTCGCACCGGCCTCGACCTCGACCGAATCGGTCGGCCCGAGCAGGCGCTCCCTGCCCTGGGCGTCGATGAGGCGGTTGATGCCTGGCGCACCGGCGCCGCCGCCGGCCGCGCCGAAGGCGGGCTCGATGCGCCCGTTCGAAAGCATCGACACGGTCATGGGCGCGAGCAGGCGGATCGCCCGGCTCGCGCCGTCGCCGCCACGCCAGCGGCCCGCCCCGCCTGAAGCCGCGCGGATCCGGTGCCACAGCAGGCGCACCGGGAAGCGCATCTCGAGGACCTCGGGGTCGGTGATGCGCGAATTGGTCATGTGGGTCTGCACCGCGGCGCAGCCATCGAATCCACCCACGGGCCGCCCATCCTCGTCGAACACACCGCCCGCCCCGGAGCCGCCGGCGATGGTCTCGTAGTACTGGAAGTCCTCGGTGCCGAAGGTGAGGTTGTTCATGGTCGGCTGGGCCGACGCCATGACCCCGAGCGCGCCATAGAGCGCGGCGACGATGCAGCTCGATGTCTCGACGTTGCCGGCGACCACGGCCGCCGGCGATTCCGGCGCCAGCATGCAGCCTTGCGGCACGATCACCTCGATCGGCTTCAGGCACCCCTCGTTCATCGGGATGTCGTCCTCGACGAGGGTCCGGAACACGTACAGCACCGCGGCCATCGTGACCGCCCGTGGAGCGTTGAAGTTGTTCGGCAGCTGGGCCGAGGTGCCGGTGAAATCCACCTTCGCCGAACGGCTCGCGGCATCGACTCGCAGCGCCACCCTGATCTCGGCGCCGTTGTCGAGCCGCAGGGTGAAATCCCCGTCGCGAAGCGCCGAGATCGCCCGGCGCACCGACTCCTCGGCGTTGTCCTGGACATGTCGCATGTAGGCGCGCACCACGTCGAGGCCGAACTGGTCGACCATGCGCAAGAGCTCCTCGCGGCCCTTCTCGTTGGCCGCCACCTGGGCGCGCAGGTCGGCCAGGTTCTGCTCGGGATTGCGGGCCGGGTACCGGGCCCCGGCGAGCACCGCCCGCATCTCGGCCTCGCGGAAGCGGCCGCCGGTGACGAGCCGGAAGTTGGTGATGAGCACCCCTTCGTCTTCGATCGTCCGGCTGTCGGGCGGCATCGATCCGGGGGTCAGCCCGCCGATGTCGGCATGGTGGCCGCGCGAGCCCGTCCAGAAGAGGATCTCCCGGCCGGCGGCGTCGAAGACCGGCGAGATCACGGTGACATCCGGCAGGTGGGTGCCGCCGGCATACGGATCGTTGAGCACGAAGACGTCGCCCGGGCGAATCGAATCGGGCGGGTTCGAGGCGATCACCGCACGCACGCTGGCGCCCATCGAGCCGAGGTGGACGGGCATGTGCGGAGCGTTGGCGACCAGGGCGCCGTCGACGTCGAACACCGCGCAGGAAAAGTCCAGTCGCTCCTTGATGTTGACCGAATGCGCCGTGTTCTGCAGCCGGTAGCCCATCTGCTCCGCGGCGGACATGAACAGGTTGTTGAAGATCTCGAGCATGATCGGATCGGCCCGGGTACCGATCGCCATCCGCTCGGGGCGGGCGATGTGGCGATCGGCGACGAGGTCGCCGCCGGCGGTCATGCGCGCCCGCCAGCCGGGGTCGATCACGGTGGTCGCGGTGGCTTCGGCGATGATCGCCGGGCCGTCGATCCGGTCGCCGGCATCGATGTCCTCGCGCCGGTAGAGCGGTGCCTCGTGCCAGTCGCCGGCGGCGAACAGCGGCACCGTCGCCTGGGGCGAGAGCGGGCCGGTACGCGGCGCTCCCGCATCGAGCATGGCCCCTTCGCCCGACGGCCCCAGCGCCTCGGCGACCACCGAATCGATGACCAGCGGCCGGTCGTCCATCAGGAAGGAGAAGCGCTGCCGGTAGATCGTCTCGAAGTCGGCCCGCATCGAGGCGATGTCGCCGAAGGGCACCTCGATCGCGGTATCGGTGCCGAGATAGCGCAGCAGCGCCCGCCGCATCAGGCGAATCGCCGCCGGGGATTCGCCCTGGCCCACCAGCTCGGCGCGAGCCGCATCGGCCAGCTTTCCGAGAATGTCGGCCGCCGAGGTCAGCCCCGCTTCGTCCAGTCCCGCTTCGACCGAATGCTCGCGAATCGCGGACTGCTCGGCCAGGCCCATGCCGTAGGCCGAGAGCACGCCAGCGAGCGGGTGCGCGAGCACGGTCGACATCCCGAGGGCGTCGGCGACGCCGCAGGCGTGCTGGCCGCCGGCGCCACCGAAGGTGACCAGGGTGTAGCGGGTCACGTCGTAGCCGCGCTGCACCGAGATCTTCTTGATCGCGTTGGCCATGTTGCCGATCGCGATGTCGATGAAACCCTGGGCGACCGCCTCGGGCGACAGCCGGCTGCCTGTCGCCGCGGCGATCTCGTCGGCCATCCGGGCAAAGCCCGCGGCGACCACCTCGCGATCGAGCGGCTGGTCGCCATCCGGACCGAAGACCGCCGGGAAGAACGCCGGCTGGATCCGCCCGAGCATGACGTTGGCATCGGTCACCGTCAGGGGGCCGCCGCGCCGGTAGCAGGCCGGGCCGGGGTTGGCGCCGGCCGAATCCGGCCCCACCCGCAGGCGCGCGCCGTCGAAATGCAGGATCGAGCCGCCCCCGGCCGCCACGGTATGGATGCTGAGCATCGGCGCGCGGACCCGCACGCCTGCCACGAGGGAATCGAAGGCGCGCTCGAGCTCGCCGGCGAAATGCGAGACATCCGTCGATGTCCCGCCCATGTCGAAACCGATGACCCGCTCGAAGCCGGCCAGGCGGCTGACCCTGGCCATGCCGACGATGCCGCCGGCCGGGCCCGACAGGATCGAATCCTTGCCCTGGAAGGCATGGGCATCGGTGAGCCCGCCGCTCGACTGCATGAACTGCAGGCGCACCCCCGGCATCGCCGCCGCGACCCGGTCGACGTAGCGGCGCAGGACCGGCGACAGGTAGGCATCGACGACGGTGGTGTCGCCGCGCGAGACGAACTTGACCAGCGGCGAGACCTGGTGTGACAGCGATATCTGGGTGAAGCCCGCCTCCCGGGCGAGCTCGCCGATACGCCGTTCATGGCCCGGATACCGGTAGCCGTGCATGAGGACGACCGCGATCGCCCGCAGGCCGCGCGAGCGCGCCGCGGCCAGGATGCGCCGTACCTCGTCCTCGTCGAGCGGTTCGATGATCCTGCCGTCCTGGGCGAGCCGCTCGGGCACCTCCGCGACCTCGGTCTGGAGGGCCTCCGGCAACACGATGCGCCGGTCGAACAGGCGCGGCCGGTTCTGGTAGGCGATTCGCAGGGCGTCGGCGAAACCGGCGGTGACCAGCAGCAGCAGCGGTTCGCCCTTGCGCTCGAGCAGGGCATTGGTGGCGACCGTGGTCCCCATCTTGACGGCTTCGACCCGGGTCGCGTCGATCGCGCCCCCCTGCCCGGTGGCCGCGAGGATCCGGCCGATGCCTTCGACCGCCGCATCCTCGTAGCGGCCCGGATCCTCGGAGAGCAGCTTCATCGTGACGAGCCCGCCATCGGGACGGCGTGCCACGATATCGGTGAAGGTGCCCCCGCGGTCGATCCAGAACTGCCATCTGCTCATCGGTATTCCCCGGAAATCGGTCGCGTAGAAACCCTCCTTGCCGACCTTCCCGGACGAATCTAGCATGCGGGCATTGCCCGGGGTGCGGGGCGATAATCGAAACCGCGGCGACCGCAGCCCTGCGTCGGGTCGCCCATGCATACGAATCGAACGAGGAGGAAATCCGCGATGAACCGCTCACCCAAGCTGTCGGTCCTTGCCGCCGCTGCCGTCGGCCTGCTCGCATCGGGCGCCGCTGGCGCCGCCAAATGGGACATGCCGCTCGCCTATCCGGCCAGCAACTTCCACTCCGAGAATGCGGCGGCCTTCGCGGCCTGCGTCGGCAAGTCCACCGGTGGCAAGCTCGAGATCGCCACCCACCCGGGGGGGTCGCTGTTCAAGGGCAACGAGATCAAGCGGGCTGTCCAGACCGGCCAGGCCCAGATCGGCGAGCGCCTGCTGTCGGCGCACCAGAACGAGAACGCCCTGTTCGGCATCGATTCCCAGCCCTTCCTGGCGACCTCCTTCAAGGACGCCGAGCGGCTCTGGGAGATCGCCCGGCCCGCGATGCAGAAGCTCCTCGACAGCCAGAACCTGGTCTATCTCTATTCGGTTCCCTGGCCGCCCCAGGGCCTGTACGTGAAGAAGGCGGTCGATTCCGCCGCCGATCTCAAGGGCATCAAGTTCCGGGCCTACAACGCCACCACGGCGAAGATGGCCGAGCTTACGGGGATGATCCCGACCCAGGTGGAGGCCGCCGAGCTCACCCAGGCCTTCTCGACCGGCGTGGTCGAGTCCATGATCACGTCGGGCGCGACCGGCAACGACAGCAAGATCTGGGAGCATGTCTCGCACTTCTACACGGTCGACGCCTGGCTGCCGCGCAATACCGTGATGGCCAACAAGGCGGCCTGGAACGGGCTCGATGAAGCGACCCGCAAGGCGGTCACCGATTGCGCCGCGCAGGCCGCGAAGAACGGCTACGAGAAGGCCGTGGCCTATACCGACATGACGCTCGAGGGCCTGCGCAAGGGGGGCATGACGGTCGCCCCGCCGAGCGACAAGCTCAAGGCCGACCTGCAGGAGGTCGGCAAGGTGATCATCGACGAGTGGCTCAAGGGCGCCGGTCCGGAAGCCAAGGAGGTCGTCGACAAGTTCCGCGGCAACTGAGGCCCGACTTCCGGAGCTCGCGGCGGAGCCCCGCTCCACCGCGCTTCGGGCCTTGCCATGCAGAACTCCACCGACAGCGTAGCGCCGCCGGCGGGCCGATTGCGCCGCGCGCTGGATGCCCTCTATCTCGGCGCCGGCGTCGCGGCGGCCGCCTCGATGGTGGCGATCCTCCTGATCATCCTTGCGCAGATGATCTGCCGGGCCCTGGGCATCGCCTTTCCGGGCTCGAGCGACTACGCGGGCTACTTCATGGCGCAGGCGAGCTTCCTCGCCCTCGCCCACGCCCTGAACCGCGGCGCCCACATCCGGGTCGGCCTGCTGCTCAATGTCCTGGGCCGGCACCGGCGCTGGGCCGAGATCTGGTGTCTTGCGGTCGCCGCCGTCATCGTCATCTGGTTCTCGTGGCATGCGGCATCGGCGGTACGGATCTCCCGCATGCTGGGTGATGTCAGCCAGGGGCAGGATGCGACACCGCTGTGGATTCCGCAGATGGGCATGGCGATCGGCTCGGCCATCTTCGCGATCGCGCTCGTCGATCACCTGCTGCGGGCGATCCGCTACGGCGACCCGGGCATCGAGGACAACTCCACCGAATAGGTGGCATTCGAGGCAACCGGACCGGAGACGGACGCATGGAGTACATCGGGGCGATCGGCCTCTTCCTGTTTGTCCTGTTTCTTCTCCTGGGCACCGGCGTCTGGGTCGGCCTCGCCCTGATGGGCGTGGCCTGGGTCGGCATGGAGGTCTTCACCAGCCGTCCGGCCGGCGACGCGATGATCACCACAGTCTGGACGGCTTCCTCGAGCTGGACGCTGACCGCATTGCCGCTGTTCATCTGGATGGGCGAGATCCTCTATCGCACACGCCTGTCCGCCGAGCTTTTCAAGGGACTGGCGCCCTGGATGGCTCCCCTGCCCGGCGGCCTGCTTCATACGAACGTCGCCGGATGCACCGTGTTCGCGGCAGTCTCCGGATCCTCGGTCGCGACGCTGACCACGGTGGGCAAGATGTCGCTGCCGGAGCTGGCGGCCAGGGGCTATCCGGAACGGATGACGATCGGCTCGCTCGCGGGAGCCGCCACTCTGGGCCTGCTGATACCGCCGTCGCTGATCCTGATCGTCTACGGTGTGTCGATCAACGAATCGATCACCAAGCTCTTTCTTGCCGGCATTCTTCCGGGTCTCGTGCTCGCCGTCATGTTCATGGCCTATGTGGCCATCTGGTCGAGGGTACGCCGCGACCTGATGCCCCCGCCCGAGCCTCCGACCTCGCTCGCCAGCAAACTGGCGAGCGCCCGCTACCTGATTCCGGTGATCCTGCTGATCATCCTGGTGATCGGTTCGATGTACGTCGGCATCGCCACCGCCACCGAGGCGGCTGCCTTCGGGGTGGTCGGCTCGCTGGTGCTGGCGACAGCCCAGCGTACGCTCACCTGGCGAAATTTCGCCGACAGCCTGATGGGCGCCACCCGGACATCGGCGATGATCGCGCTGATCCTTGCCGGCGCTGCGTTCCTCTCGCTGTCGATGGGATTCACCGGCCTGCCCCGGGCACTGGCCGCCTGGATCGGGGAGCTTGGGCTGTCGCGAGTCGAGCTGCTGCTGGCGCTGCTGGTCTTCTACATCATCCTCGGCTGCTTCCTCGACGGCATCTCGGCGGTCGTCCTGACCATGGCGGTCATCGAGCCGATGATCCGCGCTGCCGGAATCGACCCGATCTGGTTCGGCGTTTTCATCGTCGTGGTCGTGGAGATGGCCCAGATCACGCCACCGGTGGGGTTCAATCTTTTCGTGCTCCAGGGCATGACCGGACGCAGCATCGGGTACATCGCCTATGCCGCGCTGCCGATGTTCATGATCATGGTGCTGATGGTGTTCATCCTGATCGCCTGGCCGGAACTGGCGACCTGGCTGCCGCAGCGGATGTCGGTACGAGCCGGCTGAACGGCGGTTCGTCGAAATCGGCGGGCGAAGTCGATCGACCGGCGATCGGGCGCTATCCTTGGGCGATGCAAGCACCGAAGAACCCGATCGCCGACATCGCTCGTGCCTCGCTCGACCGACCCTCCGGGTTCTGCACGGTCGAGAACATCCGTTCCGTCGAGCGCGATGCCCTTGCCCGCCTGCCTGCGGGCACCCTGATGGGCCGTGCCGCTGAAGCCGTTGCCGAGGAGGCCGACCGGATGCTCCGGCGCCTGTCCGCCAACACCGATGTCGTCGCCCTGGTCGGTCCCGGCGCCAATGGCGCCGATGCCCTGCTCGCGGCACTGCTGCTCGGCAGGCGGGGCTACCGGGTACGGGCCCACGCCCTGGTCGACGCCATCCGGGCAGATCCCGATTCCCGCGATGCCCACCGGCGCTGGCGCGATGCCCACGGCGCCCCCGCGCCGATCGCCGGGTTCGGGTACGAGAATGCCGGCACCCCCGCCCTCGTGATCGACGGTCTGTTCGGCATCGGGCTCGCCCGGCCGCTGGAAGGGACGGCCGCCGAGGCGCTGCAACGGCTCGACAGGCTGGGCTGGCCGCTGCTCGCGGTCGATGTGCCCAGCGGAATCGACCCCGATACCGGCGCCATCGTGGGTGGTCCTTCGGGAACCGCGGCCCGGGCCGCTGCCACCGTCACCATGATCGCCGACAAGCCCGGCCTGCATACCGGCGAGGGCATCGCCCGATCCGGCCGGGTGCGGGTCGCCGGCCTCGGCATCGAACCTCCCGCACCGGACGGCATCGCGATCGATCGCGACTGGGTCCGGCCAAGGGTGGCGCCACGCGGCCCGAACACCCACAAGGGCAGCTTCGGCACCGCCATGATCGTCGGCGGCTCGCCGGGCATGGAGGGCGCGGCCCTGCTGGCGGCCCGCGGCGCCCAGGCGGCCGGGGCGGGCAAGGTGATCGCCGCCTCGCCTGCGGGCCGCCCGTTCGACCCCGCCCAGCCCCAATTGATGAGCCGCTGCCTCGGGCTCTCGCCCTCCGGTGTCGACGGCGCCTTCGCCGGAATGACCGTGGTGGCGATCGGTTGCGGCCTCGGCCGATCGACGGCCGCCGCCGGCTGGCTCGCGGCGGCACTCGATACCGAGCTCCCGCTCGTGCTCGACGCCGATGCGCTCAACCTGTGCGCCGCCGACCGGACACTGGCCGCCGCCCTCGCCGCCCGCGGCGCCGAAGCCGACACGGTCCTGACCCCTCATCCACTGGAAGCCGCCCGCCTGCTGGGTGTATCGGCCAGCGAGGTGCAGGCCTCACGGATCGACACCGCCCGCCGGCTGGCGCGGGAGCTGCGCAGCGTCGTCCTGCTGAAGGGAGCCGGCACGGTGCTTGCCGGGCCCGATGGCCGCTGGGGCATCGTCCGGGCGGGCAGCCCCGCACTGGCAAGCGCAGGTACCGGCGATGTCCTCGCCGGTGTCGTCGCCGGGATGCTCTGTCAGAATCCCGATGCCTTCGAGGCCGCCGGAACGGCCGCCTGGGCCCACGCCTCCGCTGGCGAGCGCTGGGCAGCCACACACCCGATGCAGCGCGGCCTGTCGGCAGCCGCGCTGTTGGAATTCGTCATGGAGTCGATCAATGAAATCGCCTGATCCAGCCAGGCGCCCGCGCCAGGATTACCGGAAGGCGGTCGCGAAACTGAGGAAGGAAGCGCGCGCGGCGGCCGACACCGACATCCTCGCCCTCTACGACGCCGAGCCCGACCGGCTCGAGCGACTCTGCTTCGATGTCGCCGGTCTGCACATCGATCTCTCGCGCCAGCGTTTTCCTCTCACGGCGCTCGACACCTTTGGCGAACTGGTGGCAGCCAGCGGGCTGGCCGGGCGCCGGGCGGCGATGTTCGCCGGCGAGGCGATCAACTTCACCGAAGGACGCGCCGCCTTCCATGTCGCCCTCAGGGCGGCGGCCGGCACTCCCCGGCCGCTCGGAAAGGGTGCCACGGACGTCGCTGCCGAGGTCGATGAAACCCTGGGGAGAATGCGCGAGTTCGCCCGCCGGGTTCGCGAGGGCGAATGGACCGGCGCCCATGGCCGCCCGGTCACCGACGTGGTCAACGTGGGAATCGGGGGCTCGCAGCTCGGCCCGCTGCTGGCCTGCGACGCGCTCGCGGCCTATCGCCATCCTCGCCTGCGCACGCATTTCCTCGCCAATATCGACCCCGATGCCTGGGCCCGGCTGAAGGCTTCGCTGGTACCGGACACGACCCTGGTGGTGATCGCCTCGAAGTCGTGGCGCACCCTCGAGACCGCCCGCAATGCACAGGCCGTGCGCGACTGGCTGATCGATGGCGGTATCGAGGAGCCCGATCTCGCCCACCACCTGGTCGGCGTGACCGCGAACCCGGAGGGTGCGCGCGCCTTCGGGCTCGCGGACGAAGGCATCTTTCCCTTTTCCGACTGGGTGGGCGGGCGCTATTCGCTGTGGTCGGCCATCGGCCTGCCGGTGATGCTCGCGATCGGGCCGCAGGGCTTCGATGCGATGCTCGCCGGAGCCCACGCGATGGATCGCCATTTCGACGAGGCGCCGTGGCAACGCAACGCGCCGCTGATGATGGCCCTGCTGACGCTCTGGAACGCCGATGCGCTCGGCTCGCAGACCGAAGCCGTGATCCCCTATGCGCAGGCGCTTGCGCGGTTGCCCGCCTATCTCCAGCAATTGCAGATGGAGAGCAACGGGAAGTCGGTCGATATCGACGGCAAGCCGATCCTCACTCCGCCGGCGCCCGTGATCTGGGGCGAGCCCGGCACCGATGCGCAGCATTCCTTCTTCCAGCAGCTTCACCAGGGGCCGCAACCGCAGCCGGTCGATTTCGTGCTGGTGCAGCCGGCGCCCAACGATCCACAGGGCCGCAGCCTCGGGCTCGCGGCCAACGCCCTGGCCCAGGCCGAGGCCCTGCTGCGCGGGGCGCCGGATGCCGGGGATCCGCATCGGCGCTATCCCGGCAACCGGCCGAGCTCGACGATCCTGCTCGAGGCTCTCGATCCCGCCTGCTTCGGCGCCCTGCTCGCGTTGTACGAGCACAAGACCGCGGCGCTCGGCTGGCTGATGCGGATCAACTCCTTCGACCAGTGGGGTGTCGAGCTCGGCAAGCAGATCGCCGCCCGCCACGAGGCCCTGCTTGCCGATCTCCATGCGGACCTGTCGGAACTGGATCCGTCGACCGCCGATCTGCTCGTCAGGATGCGGCGTACCCTGCTCGCGTGATCCCGGCTGCGGATTCGGGTGCAGGGCAAGGCGGGGCACCGAAGACAGTGCGTCTGCACGGCAAGGTGCCCCAACGCGGCCATGCGCCCGAATCCGCAGCCACAGCCGGAGTCGTATGGCGTCAGGCCTGCGCCGGATCGACCAGGCGGCCGGCGGCCAGCGTGATGCGCCGGGCGCAGCGCCCGGCGAGCGCATCGTCGTGGGTGACCAGCACCAGGGTGGCGCCGGCCTCCCGGTTGAGCGCGAAGAGCAGCTCGATGATGCGTTCGCCCGTCGCGACATCGAGACTGCCGGTCGGCTCGTCGGCAAAGAGCAGCCGCGGCTCGGTCGCGAAGGCGCGGGCGATCGCCACCCGCTGCTGCTCGCCACCCGAGAGGGTCCTGGGATAATGATCGAGCCGTTCGCCGAGGCCCACCCGCTCGAGCAGGCGACGAGCCCGGTCGGCGACCTGCCGCGCGCCGGAAAGCTCGAGCGGCAGCATCACGTTCTCGAGCGCGGTCATCTGGGGCAGCAACTGGAAGGACTGGAACACGAAGCCGAGATTGCGCGATCGCCAGCTCGCCCGCGCATCCTCGTCCATCCCGAAGAGATCCTCGCCGAAGACCTCGACGCGACCGCCCGAGGGCACGTCGAGACCCGCAAGCAATCCGAGCAGGGTCGACTTTCCGGAACCCGAAGCACCCACCACCGCCACGGTATCGCCGGAATCGACCTCGAACGAAACATCGTCGAGAATCGTCAGCCAGCCGTCGGCATCCCTGACCTTCTTGCCCAGCGACTCCACACGTAGCGCCACCATGATTCACCCGCACAGCATCGACAAACCCACGATCCTACCCGAGCCGATCCGTCGCCACCTCCTGCTGGGCATGGCCCTGCTGGCGGGATCGAGCGTCACCGGCGTTCCCCTCGCCGTCGGCGCCGAGCCGACCAGGATTCTGGTGCTCGGCGACAGCATCGCCGCCGAGTACGGCATCGCCCGGGGCAGCGGCTGGGTCAGCCTGCTGGCCGAGCAGGCCGGCGGGCGGGCGCGCTTCATCAATGCCAGCATCAGCGGCGAAACCACCTCCGGAGGGCGAACCCGGCTGCCCGCACTGCTCACGGAGCATCGGCCCGACATCGTGATCATCGAGCTCGGCGCCAACGATGCGTTGCGCGGGCTGCAGCTCGACGGCGACCGAGGAGAATCTCGATGCGATGGTGGCCGCGGCGAAAGAGGCCGACGCCCGCGTGCTGGTGATCGGCATGCAGGTGCCGCCCAACTACGGGCGGCGCTACACCGAACGCTTCGCCGCCATGTTCGAGACGGTGGCAAAGCGCCATGCGGTGGCGCTGGTTCCCTTCCTTCTGGAGCGCATCGCCACCGACCTGGCGTACTTCCAGGACGACCGGATCCATCCGAACGAAAGCGCGCAAGCCCTGATCGCGGAGACGGTCTGGCCGGTGCTCTCGCCCCTGCTCGGCCGAACCGGCACCGCCGGCGCCGCGACGGGGAGGCCGGCTACTGGTGCCCGAGACCGGGATCGAACCGGTAAGGCCGGCTAGGGCCGGGGGATTTTAAGTCCCCTGTGTCTACCAATTCCACCACTCGGGCCGGCGCGCCCGATTCTACCGGTCCGGCCCGATATCGAGGAACGGGCGCCGGCCGCGCGAACGGCAGCCACCGGCGATTCCGAGGCGGACGTGGTGATGAATCATGGAGGCGGGGGTCGGAATCGAACCGGCGTACACGGCTTTGCAGGCCGCTGCATAACCACTCTGCCACCCCGCCGGGGGATGTCCGCGTCGATGCCCGCAGGGGAATCGACGCAACCGATGCTACCCCGAATCGCGATTCCGGGTCCCGCAATCCCAGGGAAAGCAAAAAGGGAAGCCGGAAGGCTTCCCTTCTCCGCAGCCGGAACCCCAGGCTCCGAAAGCGTGCGCGATTATGTACCGTTCCGATGCCAGCCGCAAGTTGGCGAAAGCCCCCTGCCGTGCCGGCCGGAAGCGGCGCATCATGCGGGCCGGTAAGCAACGGCACCGGTCGGCGACCAATAGCCGATAGCGGTTGACTGCCTGCAAGGCAGTCTATAACTTCGCATGAATGCCGGTTCCAGAGGGAACTGCAGGCGTACCGGGTGCCATTTCAGATATCCGGTGCGGTTGGCTGACAGCTCAAAATCAAACGAGAGGAGATGTGGCAATGAAAAAGATCGCCAAGAGCGGGGGAATTGCATCGAAGGTCAAGTCGGCACTTTCCCGACGCAAGTTCTTTGGTCGGGCAGCGGCTGGCACCGCAGCCGCCACCGCCGCGATGGCCTTCCCGGCAATCACCCGCGCCCAGGGGCCGATCAACCTCCGCTTCCAGAGCACCTGGCCGACGGTCGACATCTTCCAGGAGTACGCGGTCGACTTCACGACCAAGGTCAACGACATGGCCGGCGGTGACCTGAAGCTCGAGATGCTGCCCGCTGGCGCGGTGGTGCCGGCCTTCGGCCTGCTCGATGCCGTCTCCAAGGGCACGCTCGACGGCGGCCACGGCGTGCTCGGCTACAACTACGGCAAGCAGAACGCGCTGGCGCTGTTCTCGTCCGGCCCGGCCTTCGGCATGGATGCCAACATGATCCTGGCGTGGCACAAGTACGGCGGCGGCAAGGAGCTTCTCGACAAGCTGTACGCGTCGATCGGCGGCAACGTCGTGACCTTCCTGACCGGCCCCATGGCCACCCAGCCCTTCGGCTGGTTCAAGAAGCCGATCACCAAGGTCGAGGATCTCAAGGGCCTGAAGTTCCGTACCAACGGACTGGCGATCGACCTGTTCACCGAGATGGGCGCGGCGGTCAATGCGCTGCCGGGCGGCGAGATCGTCCCGGCGCTCGATCGCGGGCTGCTCGACGGCGCCGAGTTCAACAACGCCACCTCGGATCGCCTGCTCGGCTTCCCCGACGTCTCCAAGGTCTGCATGCTGCAGAGCTTCCACCAGTCGGCCGAGACCTTCGAGATCATCTTCAACAAGGACAAGTACAACGGCCTGCCCAAGACCCTGCAGTCGATCATCGCGAATGCCGTCGAGGCGGCCTCGGCCGACATGTCCTGGAAGGCCATCGACCGCTATTCCAAGGACTACATCAACCTCCAGAAGGACGGCGTGAAGTTCTACAAGACCCCCGACTCGATCCTGCGCGAGCAGCTCGTCGTCTGGGATCGGATCGTCGCCAAGAAATCCGAGACCAACCCGCTCTTCAAGGAGATCGAGGCCTCGCAACGCGCATTCGCCGCCCGTGCCATGGCCTGGGACATGGACACCAACAACAACCGGCGCATGGCGTACAACCACTACTTCGGCCGCAAGCAGAGCTGAGAATCCGGGGGTTCACGAACCCCCGGGGCACGGGCCATCGACCAGGACAACCAGGACGATGGCCCGCGTCTTTCCGATCGTCGACCTGCGGGGATCGCGGCGTACACCCCGGTCCCCGCGTCCGACGCGCTCCTGATTCCCCGTTCACCAGCAGGGTGAGACCACCATGCAGAGCATCCTGGTCGGGATCGACCGGTTCAACACATGGATCGGCCAGCTGTTCGGCTGGCTGGTCCTCGTACTGACGGTCTTCGTCTCCTACGAAGTCTTCTCGCGCTACGTCCTCGGCTCGCCGCATGCCTGGTCGTTCGATTTCATGAACATGCTGTACGGCGGCCTCTTCATGATGGCGGGAGCCTATACGCTGTCGAAGAACGGCCATGTACGCGGTGACGTGCTCTACGGCTTCTTCCCGCCACGGCTGCAGGCCGGGCTCGACCTCGTGCTGTATTTCGTCTTCTTCTATCCCGGCGTGATCGCCATGTTCTGGGCCGGCTACTACTACGCCGCCGAATCCTGGGCGATCAGCGAGCACTCGAACATCACCGCTGACGGGCCGCCCATCTACCCGTTCAAGGCCGTCATCCCGCTTGCCGGCTTCTGCCTGCTGCTGCAGGGCTTCGTGGAGGTGGTCCGCTGCGTCCAGTGCCTGCGCGACGGTCAATGGCCGGCACGCGGCGACGACGTCGAGGAGGTCGATGTCGACAAGCTGATGGAGCAGGTCGACGTCAAGGGCGAGGACATCGTCGGGCTCGACGCCTACGTCACCGGACAGCACGGGCAGGGGCCGAAATCATGAGGAAGGAGATCTGGTTCGGCCTTTCGATCCTCGTGGCGATCGTCCTAGCGATCGTCGTCTTCATGCCGGCGCCGGCCGACATGACCAACGGCCACCTCGGCCTGCTGATGCTGGCCCTGATCGTGGTCACCATCATGCTGGGCTTTCCGACGGCCTTCACCCTGATGGGCATGGGGGTGATATTCACCCTGCTCGCCTACCGGGGCATGGGCGCCGAGCTGGCGATCCAGCAGACGCTGGATCTGATGGTGCTGCGCACCTACGCGGTGATGACCAACGATGTGCTCATCGCCGTCCCCCTGTTCATCTTCATGGGCTACCTCGTCGAGCGCGCCAACCTGATCCAGAGCCTGTTCCACAGCATGCACCTCGCGCTCGCCCGGATCCCGGGCTCGCTCGCGGTCGCCACCGTTGCCACCTGCGCGCTGTTCGCCACCGCGACCGGCATCGTCGGCGCCGTCGTCACCCTGATGGGCCTGCTCGCCCTGCCCGCGATGCTGCGGGCCGGCTACGGCGTGCAGCTGTCGGCCGGCTCCATCACCGCCGGTGGCTGCCTCGGCATCATGTTGCCGCCCTCGGTGCTGCTCATCCTCTACGGCGCGGTGGCCGGCGTCTCGGTCGTCAAGCTGTACGCGGGCGCCTTCTTCCCCGGGCTGATGCTGGCCTCGATGTACGTGCTCTACATCATCCTGCTCGCCAAGCTCAAGCCCAACCTGGCCCCGCCCCTGTCGGAGGAGGACCGGAAGGTTCCGCTGCCGGATTTCGCGCAGAAGCTCAAGGACAGCATCGGCAACCGGGCGGTGCCGGCGCTGCTGCTGGCGATCAAGGGACGCCGCAATGCGGACGTACCGATGGGGCGCCTGCTCCTCAACCTGTTCATCGCCCTGATGCCGGCGATCGTGTTCGTCCTGGCGTTCGGCGCCATCCATGCCAACCTGACCAGGCCGGTCGTGGAGGTCGACTACGGGCTGCAGCAGATGGGCGGCTTCACGAGCTTCGACGACGACAGCAATTTCGGCGGGCTCCAGGAACCCCCCAGCGCCGGCGGACTCCAGGAACCCCCCAGCGCCGGCGGACTCCAGGAACCGCCAAGCGCCGGAGGATTGCAGGAACCCCCGTCCGACGAGGCGCCGAAACCGCTCGGCGCGGAAGCTCCACCCGCACCCTCCGGGGCCGACGAGGCGGCCGATACGACGGACGAGCCACAGCGCCGCGCGGCACCGCTGTCGTTCTGGCTGTCGCTTGCCGTCGCCACCGTGGCGATGCTGGTGTACTACGGAATGCTGACCTTCGCCCGGCTCGAGATCTTCAAGATGCTGCTCGGCTCGTTCTTCCCGCTCACGCTGCTGATCCTGGCGGTGCTCGGGAGCATCATCATCGGTCTGTGCACGCCGGCCGAGGCAGCGGCGCTCGGAGCGCTGGGCGGCATCCTGCTGGCACTTGCCTACCGGCGGTTGAACTACCCGATGGTGCGTGAATCCGTCTACCTGGCCGCCAAGACCAGCGCGATGGTGTGCTGGCTCTTCGTGGGATCCAGCATCTTCTCCGCCGCCTTCGCGCTGCTGGGCGGCCAGGAGCTGATCAACCAGTGGGTGATGGGGATGGACCTGACCCCGGTGCAGTTCATGATCCTGGCGCAGGTGGTGATCTTCCTGCTCGGCTGGCCGCTGGAGTGGACCGAGATCATCATCATCTTCATGCCGATCTTCCTGCCGCTGCTCTCGCACTTCCAGATCGATCCGCTCTTCTTCGGGCTGCTGGTCGCCCTGAACCTGCAGACGGCGTTCCTGTCGCCGCCGGTGGCGATGTCGGCCTTCTACCTGAAGGGCGTTTCGCCACCGCATGTAACGCTCAACCAGATCTTCCTCGGCATGATGCCGTTCATGGTGATCCAGGTCATCGCCATCGTCATCCTCTACACTTTCCCTGGAATCGGACTCTGGTTGCCGAACGTGCTGTATTGATGTGAAACGACCCCCACGCTCGCAGTCGCTCGCTTCGGGAGGCCGGGCGCCACCGACGTGCTGACGAACCCGGTGCAGAGCCCCTTGCGCGCCGCGATCACCGCCGCCTGCCGGGCTGCGGAAGGCGCGCAGGTGGCGATGCTGCTGCCGCAGGCGCGCCTTCCCGCGGACGTCGCCGACGCGACGCAGCGGCTTGCCTGCCGGCTCGCCGGCCGGTTGCGGGAGCGGCAGGCCGGCGGCAGGGCCGGCATGGTGCAGAACCTGCTTCAGGAGTTTTCCCTGTCCTCCCAGGAAGGCGTGGCGCTGATGTGCCTCGCGGAGGCCCTGTTGCGCATTCCGGACCGGAACACGCGCGATGCGCTCATCCGGGACAAGATCGGTGCCGGCGACTGGCAGGCACACCTCGGCAAGAGCCCTTCCCCGTTCGTCAATGCCGCTGCCTGGGGTCTGATGCTCACCGGCCGGCTGGTCGCCACCCATGAGGAAGCCGGCCTCGGCCAGGCGCTCCACCGCCTGCTTGCCCGCGGTGGAGAGCCGGTCGTGCGCAAGGGCGTCGATCTTGCGATGCGGCTCATGGGCGAGCATTTCGTCGCCGGCGAGACGATCGCGCAGGCCATCGCCAACGCCGCGCGCATGGAAGCGAAGGGCTTTCGCTATTCGTACGACATGCTCGGCGAGGCGGCGCTCACCGATGCCGATGCGCGGCGCTACCTCGCGGCCTACGAGGAAGCCATCCACGCGATCGGCAAGGCGGCGGGAGGCAGGGGAATCCATGAAGGCCCCGGCATCTCGATCAAGCTCTCGGCACTGCATCCGCGCTATTGCCGCGCCCAGCGCGAGCGCGTCATGGCCGAACTCTATCCCCGCCTGTACTCGCTGGCACAACTCGTCAGGCGCCATGACATCGGCCTGAACATCGATGCCGAGGAAGCCGACCGGCTCGACATCTCGCTCGATCTGCTCGAGCGCCTGTGCCATGAACCGTCGCTGGCGGGCTGGAACGGCATCGGCTTCGTCATCCAGGCCTACCAGAAGCGCTGTCCCCCGCTCGTCGACTGGCTCGTCGACCTCGCCCGGCGCAGCGGCCATCGCCTGATGATCCGCCTGGTGAAGGGCGCCTACTGGGATTCCGAGATCAAGCGCACCCAGGTCGACGGCCTCGAGGACTATCCGGTCTACACCCGCAAGGCTCACACCGACCTGTCGTACATTGCCTGCGCCCGCCGGCTACTGGCCGCGCCGGACGCCGTCTTTCCGCAGTTCGCCACCCACAACGCGCATACCCTCGCGGCGATCCACCATCTCGCCGGACCGCGGTTCCATGATGGCAGCTACGAGTTCCAGTGCCTGCACGGAATGGGCGAGCCCCTGTATGAGCAGGTCGTCGGTTCGGCTGCCGCCGGCGGGCTCGGCCGACCATGCCGCATCTATGCGCCGGTCGGAAGCCACGAAACCCTGCTCGCCTACCTGGTCCGCAGGCTGCTCGAGAACGGCGCCAATACTTCCTTCGTCAATCGCATCGCCGACCGCAGCCAGCCGATCGAATCGCTCGTCGAGGACCCGGTGGACACGGTCGAAGCGATGGCGATCGTCGAAGGCGTGCCCGGCCGGCCCCATCCGCGCATTCCACTGCCGCGCGATCTCCATCCGGATCGGGCCAATTCGCTCGGACTGGACCTGAACGACGAACGATGCATCGCCTCGATCACGCACGAAGCCGCGCGATCGGACCGCGACTGGAAAGCACGGCCGACGCTCGCCGCCGCACGACCGGATCCCGCCAGCCCGACGCGGGCCGTACGCAATCCGGCGCATCGGGAGGATGTGGTGGGCGAGGCGCAGGATGCCACCCTCGATGAGGTCGACCTCGCCCTGCGGGCCGCCGCCGACGCCTTCGCAGGCTGGCGGGCGATGACCGCCGGCGAGCGAGCCGACATCCTGCTGCGCGCCGCCGGGACGCTGGAAGCGCGCATGCAGCCCCTGATCGGGCTGCTGGTGCGGGAGTCCGGCAAGACCTTCGCCAACGCGGTGGCCGAAGTGCGCGAGGCGGTCGACTTCCTGCGCTACTACGCGGCGGGCGCCCGCGCCGGCCTGCGCGAGGACGACTGCCAGCCCCGAGGCCCTGTCGTGTGCATCAGCCCCTGGAACTTCCCGCTGGCGATCTTCACCGGCCAGGTCGCGGCCGCGCTCGCGGCCGGCAACACGGTGCTCGTCAAGCCGGCCGAGCAGACGCCGCTGATCGCGGCGCAGGCCGTCGAGATCCTGCAGGCGGCCGGCCTGCCGCCCGGCGTGCTGCAGCTGTTGCCTGGGCCGGGAGAAACCGTCGGCGCCGCGCTGGCGGCCGATCCGCGAGTCCAGGCCGTGCTGTTCACCGGGTCGACCCAGGTGGCCCGCATCCTGCAGCGGACGCTCGCCGCCCGCCTCGATGCCCGCGATCGCCCGGTGCCGCTGATCGCCGAGACGGGCGGCCAGAACGCCATGATCGTCGATTCCTCGGCACTCCTCGAGCAGGTCATCGATGACGTCGTCGGGTCGGCCTTCGACAGCGCCGGCCAGCGATGCTCCGCCTTGCGGATCCTGTGCCTGCAACGCGAGATCGCCGAACCCGCGATCGAGATGCTCGAAGGCGCGATGCGCGAACGCACGATGGGCGATCCGCGGCACCTGTGCGTCGACATCGGCCCGGTGATCGACGACGAGGCGAAGCAGTCGCTGGAGGGGCACATCGCCACCATGCGCGCCCGGGGGCGCCGGGTGTTCCAGGCCCATCGCCCGCATGGCGAAGGTGCCGCCCATGGCTGCTTCGTGCCGCCCACCCTGATCGAGATCGAGCGCATCGACGAGCTCGAAGGCGAAGTCTTCGGTCCCGTGCTCCATGTCCTGCGGTATTCGCGCAACGACCTGGACTCCCTGCTCGACCGGATCGATGCAACGGGCTACGGGCTTACGCTCGGGGTGCACTCGCGCATCGACGAGACCATAGAGCGAATCGTCGGCCGCGCCCGGGTGGGCAATGTCTACGTCAACCGCAACATGGTGGGCGCCGTCGTAGGGGTCCAGCCTTTCGGCGGCGAGGGGCTGTCGGGTACCGGACCGAAGGCCGGTGGCCCCCTCTATCTGCGTCGCCTGCTTTCGCGAGCGCCCCGGGACATTCTCGTCGACGCGACCGCCGATAATGTCCCGCCGAACGGATCGCTGGCCGCCCTCGCCCGCTGGAGCCGCGACGGCGCAGCGCCGGACCCGGATCTGTCCGCGACCTGCGAGCGCTTCGCCGCACTGTCGTCATCCATGGGCGAACGCCTGCTCGACGGGCCGACCGGCGAGCGCAATACATGGCGGGTCGCTCCCCGCCGGGAAATCCTGTGCCTGGCATCGAGCGCGCCGGACCTGCTCTGCCAGCTGGCCGCCGTCCTCGCGGTGGGCTCCCGTCCCGCCTGGCCCGATACGTCTTCGGCCCGTACGCTCGCCGACGGCCTGCCGATCGAGCTTCGGAATGCGATCCGCTGGGTCGCCGACTGGAGCCGAGAGGGCGGTTTCACGGCAGCGATACATCACGGCGATCCCGCATCGCTGCTGGAGGCCGGCCGGCGCCTCGCCGAGCGCCCGGGACCGATCATCGACCTGCAGGGCCTGCGGCCGGGCGAGCGCGACGTCGCGCTGGAGCGGCTGATCGTCGAGCGCAGCCTGAGCGTCAACACCGCGGCAGCCGGCGGCAACGCGAGCCTGATGACGATCGGCTGAGCCACAGCGGCGCGGGGGCCCCGGCCCGGATCGCTATGCCCTGCTGCCCGCCTGTGCCGGAAGTGCCGCCCGCCTGCGACTCTGCATCCACCATTCCTGGCCGAGAGTCAGGATGACGGTCAGGCTCATGAAGATCACCGCAGCCCAGAAGATGCCTTCGAACATCCCCCGGTCCAGGAGCCAGCCGAACATCACCGGCCCGACCGTGCCGCCGATGTTGAATCCGGTCATGACGATGCCGAAGGTCTTGCCTTCGGCGCCCGCGGGAGCCGCCGCGCGCACGAGCATGTCCCGCGAAGGCGCGATGACCCCGGTGAGGAATCCGGCCAGGCCGAGCAGGACGACGAGCGCGCCGCCGGCGAGCGGTACCGTGGCGATGACCGCGATCACCACGGCGGCCGCGGCAAAGGCTCCGGCGGCCACGAAGCCGTGGTGCTGCGTGCGGTCGGCCAGCAGGCCGCCCGCGAGGACGCCGAAGGCGCTCGCGAAGAGGAACGCCGTCAGCCCGGTGTTCGCCCAGGACAGCGGGACGCCGAAACCCTGCACCAGCGCGCTGACGGAGAACTTGTCGATCGCTCCGACGGAGAGGCTCAGCAGCACGAACAGCAGCGTGAGGATCATGATCATCGGCGTGAACGCCAGCGTCCAGGAAACGCCCCCGCCCGGCCGGGCGGCCGCCCCCGGCGTGGTGGTCGCGGCGGTCCGCGCACCGCCAGGCAACGGGGCGCCCGAGGTCGGCATCCACATCACCAGGATCGCCAGCGCGCCGACCAGGGTGGCGACGAGGAAGGCACCCTCGATGCTGGCCACTGCGGCGACCGTCAGGAGCAGTGCCGGCGCGATCGCGCCGCCGAGGTAGCCCGCGAAAGTGTGGATCGAGAACGCGCGCCCCATCGTTTCGGAAGGGATGCCCTTCGAGAGCAGCGCATAGTCGGCAGGGTGGTAGACGCCGTTGGCGACGCCGGCAAGGACCATCGCCACCAGCAGCAATGCGTAGCTCGGCGCGATCGCCAGCAGGAGGAAGCTGGCGCTGCCCAGCCCCAGGGCGCAAAGCAGCATCCGGCGTGCCCCGTAGCGGTCGACCGCGAAGCCGAGCGGTGCCTGCACCAGTGTCGAGACCACGTTGAACACGCTGAGCGCGAAGCCCAGTTCGACGAAGCCCACGCCCAGCCTCGCCGGCAGCAGGGGCAGAAGCGCCGGGATGACCATGATGTGGAAGTGGCTCACGAGGTGAGCGGCGGACACCTGCGGCAGCAGGCCGATGGAAGGACGCGACACGGTGGACAGGCCATCTTCGGGGGAAGCTGCCCATCCTACCCTTTCATGCGGAAACGTTCAGGGACGAGGCTCGGACGGAATATGGCCCTTCCTCAGCAGTGGGCAGTCCCGGGCTCGGCGAGCAGCGCGTGGTAGTGCGGGATCCGCAGGAGCGCATGGCCGGCGCTGGCCTCCCGGATCTGGTTGCGGCTCCCGCCGAACACTCGCGTTTCGCTGAACCCGCGCGCCCCGCCCTTCCCACGGAACACCCAGGCGAAGCACTGCGTGCCACGTTCGATGTCGGGATCGGTATCGTCGGCGACGCCCGTGTTCGCGACCGCCAGATCGGCATCGCTGTGCCTCAGCGCACCTTCGGCCATGGCCAGAGCCACCGGCTCGCTGGTGAGATTGTGCCGTTCGATCAGATCCGGTGGCACCCCGAGGCAGCGCTGCTTGGAGGCGGGATCGTAGACCACGAAAGCCGATTCGAGCACCTTGCCGGCCCCGGGCACCTCCGCGAGCCGGGCGGCGATCAGCCCCGCTGTGCAGGATTCCGCGGTCACCAGCACGAGGCCGTGGCTTCGCAGGTAGGCTGCGATTCTCCGGGCGGGGTGCGATTCGACATCATGTTCCATGCCGGCCTTGCGGCAAGTCGCGGGCCCGTCGTCGAAACTCAGGCGGACGACTGACCCGGTGGGATCCCGCCCAGGAAGGCGGCCTCCCGCAGCAGCCAGTCCCGGAACGCCGTCATTTGCGGCGAGCCGGCGCTCTCGGGCCGGTATACGATGTAGTAGGCCAGCCCGGAAACCAGCCGGATCTCCGGGAACAGCCGCAGCACGCGGCCCGCGGCAAGATCGTCGCGAGCCATCACGCTGCGCGCGAGCGCCACGCCCCGGCCCTCGATCGCGGCCTGCAGGACCGCCGCGGAGTTGTTGATCCTCAGGCCGCGCGATGTGGACACGCTCGTCACCTTCATCGCCCGAAACCACGTTTCCCAGGTCGGAAAGCCGGCATGGCCATCCATCGAGAGGTCGTGGATCAGGGTGATGCATGCGAGGTCGTCCGGCGTGCGCAGCGGCCGGCTTCGCTCGAGCAGCTCGGGTGAGCACACCGGGTACATCTCCTCGTCCATCAGCTTTTCCGCGGTCAGCCCTGGCCAGGCACCGGTACCGTAGCGCACGCCGATATCCACCCGTTGCGCCACGAAATCCACCGGCTTGAGGTGGGTCTCGAGGCGTACGTCCGTGTCGGGACATGCGGCCTGGAATCGCTCGAAGCGCGGCAGGAGCCACTTGGCGGCAAAGGCCGGGCTGACGGTGACGGTCAGCACGCTGTCGGCCGCCTGCTCCCTGAGTCGTTCCAGGCCTTCGCTCAATCTGTCGAACCCCGCCCGGATCTCGGGCAGGGCGCGCAAGGCCGCCTCCGTGGCGACGAGCCGGGTCCGGCCGCTGGTGCTGCGCACGAACAGGGGCATGCCGAGCCACTCCTCCAGGCCGCGGACCGACTGGCCCACCGCCGCGGGCGTGACGTTGAGCTCCGCGGCCGCGGCCGAGAAGCTTCGGTGGCGTGCGCTGGCCTCGAAAGCCCGCAAGGCGTTGAGGTGCACGAGAGGCTTCATGGCGAGAAAGCTTTTCTTTCAGAGATGGAAACTTTATCTCATTCGCCCCAGCATCATCGACCATGAACAATCCGTCTGCTCGTGCTCGTCGAGCCTCGCAGATGGATACGGTCGATGCCGGAGGAGTACCCTCTTCTCGTTGCGGACGATCCCTGCGCCACGGTACGTTTCGAGATCGGGCATCCGGCGTGTCGACAAACCTGGCCGACACTTGCCAACGGGGCGGAACATCGTAGACATGGAGACAGGGAATACCTATCGGGCGATGCAGGTCGCCCGCCCTGGTGTACTCGAACTCGTGGAACGGGAGATACCGCAGCCGGGCGTCGGCGAGGTGCTGATCCGGGTGGAGGCCTGTGGCGTCTGCGGGGCCGACGCCGCCGACATCGAAAGAGCCGGCATCGCCGGACAGCCGCCGCGGGTTCCCGGCCACGAGGTGGTCGGACGTATCGTGGCGCTCGGCGCCCATGTCCCATCGATCTGGAAGCTCGGGCAGCGCGTGGGCGTGGGCCGGCTCGGCGGCCACTGCAACGAATGCAGCCAGTGCCGCCGGGGGCGTTTCCAGCTCTGCCAGGACCAGCCCGTCGTCGGCGTCACCTGCGACGGTGGCTACGCCGAGATGATGCTGGCGCGCGCTACCGGGCTGGTGGCGATCCCCGACGAGCTGAGCCCGGAGGAAGCCGCGCCGATCCTGTGCGCCGGTATCGCCACCTTCAACGCGCTCAGGAAGTGCGGCGCCCAGGCGGGCGACACGGTGGCGATCGTCGGGATCGGCGGCCTCGGGCACATGGCGCTGCAATATGCGCGCCGCATGGGTTTCAGGGTGATCGCGATCGGACGCGGCGGCGACATCGCCGACGATGCCCTGGCGCTGGGCGCGCACGTCTACATCGACAACCGCGAGGAGGATGCCGTCGCCAGGCTCCAGGACATCGGCGGCGCGCAAGCCATCGTGACCATGATCGACCATGCCGACACGGTATCGGCGCTGCTGCCGGGACTGGCGCCCGAGGGGCGCCTCGTCCTGCTCAACCCCGGCAGGCAGCCGCTGCAGATCCCCGCGGGCCTCCTGGTCGGCGGCCAGCGCAGCATCCTCGGATCGATCACCGGCACGCCCTTCGAGAACGAAAGGGCGCTGAACTTCAGCGTGCTGGTGGATGTACGGCCGAGAATCGAGGTCATGCCGCTCGAGAAGGCGGACGAGGCCCGCCGGAGGCTGAAGTCCGGCGATGCCAGATTCCGCATGGTCCTGGGCATTGCGAGTCCGCACCGAACATGATTCCATCGCCCCTCGACGAAGGGCCTTCCATCCCACCCCGACAGAAATGACCGACACCAGCAGCGCTACGATGAGCGGCTCCTCCGCCGTACTGCCCGAGAGGATCCAGAACGGCAACATATGGCGACTGGCCATCGCGCAGGCGCTGGCGGGCGCGAACTCGGTGGTCGTCTACGCCACGGGAGCCATCGTCGGGAACATGCTCGCCCCGTCACCGGTGCTGGCGACCCTGCCCGTCTCCATCTTCGTGGTGGGCATGGCGGCATGCATCCTTCCCGCAGGCGCGATCGCCCGGCGCCACGGCCGGCTCGCCGCCTTCCTGGCCGGGACCGGCGCCGGCGTGCTGGCCGGGCTGGTGGCGACGCTCGCCGTCATCATGGGCTCGTTCTGGCTCTTCTGCCTGGCGACGTTCTTCGGCGGGGGCTATGCGGCCGTCGTGCTGCAGTTCCGCTTCGCCGCCGCCGATGGCGTCGAGCCGAAGCGGCGGGCCCGCGCGCTGTCGCTCGTCATGGCCGGAGGCGTTGCCGCCGGCGTGGTCGGACCGCAGCTGGTGACCTGGACGATGGATCTGTGGCCGCCCTACATGTTCGCGGCCACCTTCGTGGTCCAGGCCCTGGTGGCGGTGCTCTCGGCGATCATCCTGCTGGGGGTGCGCCTGCCCATGCCGACGGCGGGGGAGATCGCGGGCGGGCGCCCGCTTGCCGTGATCGTTCGGCAGCCGCGCTTCGTCGCCGCCGTGATCTGCGGTGCGGTGTCCTACCTGGTGATGAACTTCCTCATGACGGCCGCGCCGCTGGCGATGCACCTCTGCGGGCATTCGCAGGAAACCGCCAATCTCGGCCTGCAGTGGCACGTGATCGCGATGTTCGCGCCGAGCTTCTTCACGGGCAGCCTCATCACGCGCTTCGGCGCCGGCCGCGTCGTGACCGTGGGTCTCGTCCTGATCGGCGCATCCGCCGTCGTGGGGCTCGGCGGCATCGACGTGGTGCACTTCTGGTGGTCGCTGATCCTGCTGGGCCTGGGCTGGAACTTCGGCTTCCTCGGCGCTTCGTCCATGGTGCTGGAATGTCATCGTCCCGAGGAGAAGACGCGCGTGCAGTCGCTCAACGACTTCATCGTCTTCGGCCTGATGGCGGCCGGGTCGTTCGCATCCGGCGGTCTGCTGGCCGCCTACGACTGGAATACCGTGCTGTGGGTGTCCTTCGTGCCGTTGCTGCTTGCCGTCGTGGCGCTGGCCGTCGCGGTGAGAAGGAACGCCACCGGTGCCGTCGGGCGTGGTGGCGCCGCATAAGGGGCGAGGAGTCGCGGACGGATCCGGAGGCCATTCATGCGAAGGGACAGGAGACTCCTCCTCAAGGCGCTGGGCATGGCGCCCCTGGTGCATGCCGCCACGGCCGCCGAACCCGTCCTGCCGGCTCTCGGCACGCGCCTGGCGCTGGCGGACGTTCCCCTGCTCGACGGAGGCGTGTTCCGTGCCTCGGAAGCGCGGGGCCATGTGGTGCTGATCTACTGGTGGGCAAGCTGGTGTCCTTTCTGCGCGGTCCAGACCCCGTTCATCCAGAAGCTATGGGACGCCCAGCGCGAACGAGGCCTGAGGATGCTCGGCCTGTCCGTCGACCGGCGCATCGAGGACGCCCGCAAGTACATGGAGCAGCGCGGCTACACCTTTCCGACCGGGTTCAATACGCCCGAGCTCGAGCGCGTCCTGCCCAGGCCCGGCAAGGCCCTGCCCGTGACCTGCGTGCTCGACCGGGACGGACGCGTCGTCATGGCGGAAGCGGGAGAGCTCTTCCCGGAAGAGGTGGCGGGAATCGCCCGATTCCTGTGAGCGGATCAGGAACCCGTCGTTCTCCTGGCCTGCCAGGGGCGGGATCCGTTCACGGTCCCCCGCATCGTCTCTCCACTGACCTCCCCGACGTACCGGTCCTCCCCGATGGAGAACCGGATCCGTGCGCCCTCGAGGCGCCCTTCGTCGAGAGCCCGCATCGACATCGTGTTGCGCAGCGATCCATGGAGCCTCTGGTAGCTCTGGCTGAGCTCGAGCGTCCTGCCGTCGATCTCCCAGGTGCCCGCAACCTTGGCGGGTACGACCCACATCAGCGCGCGGCAGAAGGACGGGCAGCTCTCCGCCAGCGCCCCGGTCTCATCGGCCTCCCAGTCGCCCAGGTTGAAGGAATTGCTGACGATCCGGGTGCCCGGCGGCATGTCGAACAGAATCGGGCGCAACCTCATGTTCAGGCTCGGCAACAGGAAGAGCGTGACGACCGTGGCCTGCGAAAAATCCGTCTCGAAGATGTCCGCCTGCTCGAACGTGGCTCGATCGGCCACGCCTTGCGCTTCCGCCCGCTGCCTGGCGAGCGCCACCATGTCGGGATTGAACTCGATGCCGCGAGCCGTCGCGCCCCGCTTCGCGGCGGTGATCACGGTGACGCCATCGCCCGAACCCAGATCGACCAGTCGGTCCTGAGGCGTGAGCCGGGCCATGTCCAGCATCAGGTCGACGAGCGCCTGAGGGGTCGGCACCCAGACGACGTCCTTGCCGGGCTGGCCCACCTCCGGGGTATAGGCTTCGGTCGCGGGCGATACGGCCAGCTGGGCGCAGGCAGTCCCGCCGAGTACCATGACGACCGCCGCAATGGCGATGAGGGATCTTTGAAGCATCCTTGTTCTCTTTTCCTGTCGAAGCGCGAGGGCAGAGGCATCCCGCAAGGGGTTTCCGTTTCCAGCAATTGCCTCGCCCGGACCAGACGTCATGTTAGGCCGGATCCGGTGCGCGCATCATGATCGGCATAGGTCCCTACTCGATCCGGGTCGTGATCGTCTTCGCGGCCGCGCTCATCGCCTGGACGACGGCGCGCATCCTTGCCCGGCGCCTGCCCGGTGCCGCCGCCCGGGCGGCCGGCGGCGTCGTCTTCGACGCCCTGCTCCTGGGGTTGCTGGCTGCCCGGCTGGGCTACATCGTCCAGTGGCGGGACGAATACTCGCGCTCGCCGTTGTCGATGTTCGCCATCGGCGATGGCGGCTTCTCCTGGTGGATAGGCATCCCGGCAGGGCTTCTGCTCGCCTGGTGGCGGACCCGCTCGGCACGGACGCTGCGCCTGCCCGCGCTGTCCGGGATCGCCGCCGGCGTCGTGGCGTGGTTCGTCGCGGGGGCCGCAATCGATCTTCTGCAGCGCTCGGCACCGCCCCTGCCCAGCCTGGAACTGGCCACCCTCGATGCGCGCCCGGTTGCCCTGGATTCCTATCGGGGGCAGCCCGTGGTGCTCAACCTCTGGGCGACCTGGTGCGCGCCCTGCCGGCGCGAGATGCCGGTCCTCGAACAGGCACAGAAGGACTATCCACGGATCGCCTTCGTGATGGCCAACCAGGGGGAAGGCGCGCAACAGGCACGCGCCTTCCTCGAGCGCGAAGGCCTTGCTTTCGAGCATGTCCTGCTCGATCCCTCATCGAGGCTCGTGCGGGAGGTGGGAACCAGAGGCCTGCCCACCACCCTGTTCTTCGATGCGCAGGGCCGGCTGGTCGACTCGCACCTGGGCGAGCTCACGTCCGCCCGCCTGAGAAGCATGGTATCGCGGCGGTTCGGCCTGTCTCCACAGCCCGGCGGCGGGGGCGGCTCCTCGCGACAGGCGCGATAGCCCGAACGGGGCCATCTCGCTCGGGAGCCGCCATACTCTCGAGACATGATCCTTCGTTCAGCCAACCCGCGGAGAGTTCAGCGATGGACGCGATGATCCTCGAGGCCCCCGGCCTGGCGCTCCGTCCGGTCGAATTGCCCGATCCCCAGCCCGGGCCGGGGCAGGTCCGCGTCCGGGTATCGGCCTGCGGCGTCTGCCGCACCGACCTGCATGTCGTCGACGGTGATCTGCCCCACCCTCGCCTGCCGGTCATCCCGGGTCACGAGATCGTCGGCCGCATCGATGCCGTCGGTCCTGGCGTCGCGGCATCGCGGGTCGGCGAGCGCGTCGGCATCCCCTGGCTGGGCCATACCTGCCGTGCCTGCTCGTATTGCTCGGACGGGCGGGAGAATCTCTGCGATCGGCCGGGCTTCACCGGCTACACCCTGGATGGCGGCTACGCCACCGCCACGGTGGCCGATGCGCGCTACGCGTTCCCGCTCGGCGACGAGGGCGACGACATCGCGCTGGCGCCGCTGCTCTGCGCCGGGCTGATCGGCTGGCGCGCCCTGTCGATGGCCGGCGCGGGCAGGCGGCTCGGCCTCTACGGTTTCGGGGCAGCCGCTCACATCATCGCGCAGGTCGCCCGCTGGCAAGGCCGGACGGTGTTCGCCTTCACCCGGCCGGGAGACACCGCATCGGCCGCCTTCGCGCGATCGCTCGGCGCGGCCTGGGCCGGCGGTTCCGACGAGATGCCGCCCGAGCCGCTCGACGCGGCCATCCTCTTCGCGCCGGTCGGATCGCTGGTCCCGGCCGCGCTGAAGGCGGTGCGCAAGGGTGGCCGGGTCGTCTGCGCGGGGATCCACATGAGCGACATCCCGGCCTTCCCGTATTCACTGCTATGGGAAGAACGCCAGATCGTGTCGGTGGCCAACCTGACACGCCGGGACGGCGTCGACTTCCTTGCGGTGGCGCCGCAGGTCGGCATCGTCACGAAGACGACGCCCTACCCCCTGCACGAGGCCAACCGCGCGCTCGACGACCTGCGCGCAGGCCGCTTCGACGGCGCAGCGGTGCTGGTGCCGCCGCTCTAGGGCTCACGCGGGGACGATCACAGTGTGAACAGGCCCTAGCCGGAGCCCTGGCGGCTTGCGCCGATGTAGCCGCTGAAGTTGATCTCGATGAGCACCTTCGGATCGGCCTTGGGATTGCCGACGCGCGACACCTCGATCAGGGTCGAGCAGGGGTAGTCGCCGGTGAAGAACTCCCGCCGGGCCCGCCAGACCTCCGTGTTCTCGTCGAGGTCGGTCACGAAGATCTGCATCACCATGACGTCGTCCATCGCGCCGCCTGCGGCCTCGACCAGGCGGCGCGCCTTGTCGAATACTCCCTTCGCCTGCTCGTACATGCCGTCGCCGGGGCTGGTCAGGCCCGAGATGTGGAAGTGGCCGCTGTCATGGACCTTCATGTTGGACCAGGTCTGCGGCGGAGGCATTGATCCGTCGGGCAGGTTGACGACTCGATACGACATGATGGGTCTCCTCCGGTAGTTCGCCAGATCATGGCAGTCTCGACTCCACGTTCAGAAATCGCAACCGCCGGGAAGCCCCGATCCCTCCGAAGGCGGCGTGGTGCCACGAACTGTTATGTAATGATTTTTTACCTTACAATTGATCGATCGATCAAGATCCGAAGAACACCATGCCGACGCTCACAGTCACAACGAAAGGTCAGGTCACCCTGAAACGGGACCTGTTGCAGCATCTTGGCATCAAGCCAGGGGAACGGGTCGAACTCGAGAAACTGCCTGGAGGAGAGTTGCGAGTACGGGCTGTACGGCCGACCGGCACGATCGACGGATTTCTCGGACTGCTCGCCGGCAAGACGGACAAGGCCGCCACCATCGAGGAGATCAATGAAGCAGCGGCGTCAGGATGGGCAGGTGAAGCATGAAGATCACCGTCGATGCGAACGTCCTCGTCCGAGGGCTCGTACGAGACGATCCCGAACAAGCGGTCATCGCCGACGGAGTTCTCAGACGCGCCACACTGATTGCGGTCTCCCTGCCGTGTCTGTGCGAGCTGGTGTGGGTACTGCGGCGAGTCTATGGATTCGATACCGTTGCCATCACGACGGCGATCCGCAGATTGCTCGAGACCGAGAACGTGGTCATGAATCGTCCGGCCGCGGAAGCGGGGCTCGCGTTGCTGGAGGCCGGGGGCGATCTTGCCGACGGCATCATGGCCTATGAAGGCGCATGGCTCGGAGGCGAAACCTTCGTTTCCTTCGACCGAAAGGCGAGCACACTCCTGAAGAAACAAGGCAAGGCTGTGCAGCTCCTCGCCTGATCGCAAGTTCTTACGTTCCGCTGGATAACCGACATGTACATCCCCGACCATTTCGCCGAGACCCGGCCCGAGGAGCTGGCCCGCATCATCCGCGAACACCCGCTCGGGATGCTGGTCACGCAGGATGCCGAAGGACTGGATGCCAACCACATTCCGTTCGAGTTCGCTCACGATGCCGGAGCCCACGGGGTGCTCACGGCGCATGTGGCCCGCGCGAATCCGGTGTGGCAACGCTGTCCGACGGGCAGCCCGGTAATGGTCGTGTTCCGCGGGACCGAGGGCTATGTCTCGCCCAACTGGTATCCGAGCAAGCACGAAGCGCACCGCCAGGTGCCGACCTGGAACTACGAGGTGGTGCATGCGCATGGTCTGCTCACGGTGCGCGACGACGAGCGCTTCGTGCGCGGCGTCGTCGCGCGGCTGACACGCCGGCACGAGGCCGGCGAGACCCCGCCCTGGAAGATGGGAGACTCCACTCCCGAGTACATCGACGGCATGCTGCGCAACATCGTCGGCATCGAGATCGCCGTCACCTCGCTCGTCGGCAAGCGCAAGCTCAGCCAGAACAAGGAGGAACGCGACCGCCTCGGCGCCTGCGAAGCACTGCAGGCGCGAGGACATGCCGAGCTCGCGCAGGTCATGCGCGGCGTCGGCTGAACGGCGGGAGAACCCTCACTGGGCGATCGGAATTCCCGATCGAGATCGACGAACGGGTCCCGACCGTTCGGGTGGAGCGGATCCCCGGTCCTTGCCGGGATCACTGAAAGAGAGAGTCGGACGTTGGAGACATCATCGAAACCCCGGATACGGCCCGATCACATGGTCTGCATCGTCGCGCTGCTGGTCGCTTCGTCCGGACTGGCGGCATCGCCACCGGCGCATGCCGCCGACGCTTCGCAGGGGGCGCGCGCCTTCGCCGGGCGCACCTACGAAGGGGTCGTCTCGGCCCACGTGAAGCCCCCGCGAGGCTCGGGCTTTCGCGCGGTCAACCGCCACGGTCGGGGTACCGCCGAGCTCCAGATGACGGGCAAGGACACCGCCACGCTCCTGCTGATCGGCAACGTGGAGAAGGACAACGACGCGAGCTTTGCGGCCGAGGGCCGCTTCGTCGGCGCCGACTGGCGGGGCGGGACCGAGGCTATGGTCACGATCTCGGGCGACGGCCGGATTGCCGGCAGCGGCACGGTCGACGGCAACCAGATGGACATCAGGGGTCGATTCGAGGGACGTAAGCTCGATGTGTACGTCGAGTTGCGCCCATTGTCGGCGACCTCGGGGGGATTCCCCGCCGGCACGGCCTTCCAGTTCGGCTATACGCTCGTGGATCCAGTCGCCATCGAGCCTGGCAGTGGCGATGGCGATGGTTGCCGCGAGATCGTCTACCGCACGAAGCTGGTCCCGAATCTGTTCGGCGGCACGATGAGCACCGTCCAGGTGCCGGAATGCCGGCGATAGAAGATCCGGTCGCGACAGGCGCCCCACCCTGCATGGAACCGGGGTGCTGCCTCCGGACGGTGAGCGCTCCTGCGCCCGTCACTCCATGAGAATGTCCTCGGCCAGTTCGCTTCCGGGGGTCACCGCGTATGCGTCGAGGTCGGTTACGCCCTCCGCGCGCAGGAACACTTCGTCTATCAGGCAATGGCCCGTGAAGTCCCGGGCCGGCTTGGCGAAGATGCGCATGGCGGCATCGGCCATGATCGCCGGGTGTCTTCCCTTCGCGTAGTCCTGTGGATAGTGGACCCTCACCGCATCCGTGGAGATCATCGTTCTCGGCCACAGCGCATTGGATGCGACGCCGCGATCCCGGAACTCCTCGGCCACGCCCAGGGCACAGTGGGTCATCCCGTACTTGGAGATCGCGTAGGCGAGGTATTTCCCGAACCAGATCCCCCGCTTCGGAAGCGGCGGCGACAAGGTCAGGACGTGCGGATTGCGGGCCTTCATCAGGTGAGGAAGCGCGTGGTACATGGCCGCATACGTGCCGCGCGTGTTGATGTCCATGACCAGGTCGTACCGGCGCAGCGGAGTGTCCAGCAAGCCCGTCGGGCAGATCGCGCTGGCATTGTTGATCAGGATGTCCAGGCCGCCGAAGGCATCCACGGTCCTGGCTATCGCTGCGCCGATCGCCTCGTCGTCCCGGACGTCGAGCTGCATCGGCAAGGCGCGGCCGCCGGCGGCCTCGATCTCCTCGGCGACCGAGTGGATGGTGCCCGGCAGCTTGTCGTTCGCCTCGGCGGACTTGGCTGCGATGACCACGTTCGCTCCGGTACGGGCCAATGCGAGGGCGATCTCCCGGCCGATACCCCGGCTCCCACCCGTGATGAAGGCGGTTCTTGCCTGCGCTTTCCCGTCATTGCTCATGGCTTCTCTCCTCGTCGGGTCTTGAAGACCGGCGCTCGCTTCCGGGCGAACGCGCTCACGCCTTCGCGAAAATCTCCGGTGGACGCACACCTGCTCTGGCTGCTACTGTACACACATATACGGACGATTGTCCGGTTTTGTCGAAACGAATCCGAACTCGATGTCCCGCAGCAATCCGACTCAAGCGTTCTGGCGCGACCCCGCCCTGCCCTTCGTCGAGAGCCGTCGCGCCTGCCGCAGTCGGGCCTGCTACAAGCCGCATAGTCACCCGACCTATTCCATCGGCGCGGTCGATGACGGCACCAGCGCATTCACCGGGGTCGCCGCGCAAGAGAAGGAAGCCGCGCTGATCGAGTTCATCGGCGATTGCGACTCCGGGCAGGTATCGTGCATCGAGACGCCGAGCATTCCCTCGCAGCTGAGCGAACAGATCCGACCCGCCCTGGATTTCCTGCATGCGACGCCAGCCGTCAACGTCACGCTGGACAGGCTGGCACGCCTGGCCGGCATGAGCCGCTACCGGGTGATCCGCGCCTTCCGCGCCGTCACCGGCATGACGCCGCATGCCTGGCAGCTGAACCGACGCATCAACCTGGCCAGAGAGCGGATTCGGGAAGGGGACGACATTTCCGATGTCGCCCACCACCTGGGCTTCGCCGACCAGGCGCACTTCCAGCGGGTATTCAAGGCGCATGTCGGCACCACGCCCGGCCGATTCCGCGCATAGCGCCTCAAGCGTCATGAGCCGCAATTTCGTTCAATACAGGCCGCCCCGCCCCCGGCACACCGCGAGGAAATTCCCGTGCGCGCCTTGAATGCAGCAGTTCCTGATGGTCGCCGCGGCGCATTTCCTGGCGCTGCTTTCTCCCGGCCCTGATTTCTTCCTGATCGCCCGGACCTCGCTATCGGCAGGGTGGCGCGTCGCCAGCGGCGCGTGCCTGGGCATCGCAGTGGCCAATGAAGCATTCATCATCGCCGCGTTCGCCGGCACCGCCGTGCTGCGCCCGGACAGCACGCTGTTCATCGCCCTGCAACTGGCCGGTTGCGCCTATCTGCTTCATCTCGGCGTGCTGTTCGTCCGCCATGCCGGCCAAAGCGAGCTGAATGTGTCGAACAACCGTAGCGCTGCCGCGCCCGACCATCGGTTCATCGCCTGGCGCCGGGCCGTGGGCATGGGTTTCCTCTCGGGCATCCTCAACCCGAAGAACGCGCTGTTCTACGCAAGCCTGGCGGCGATGCTGACCGGCCCGCACGCCAGCGCGGGCTGGAAGACGGCCTACGGCATCTGGATGTTCGGCATCGTGCTGTCATGGGACGTGCTGGTTGCCGTCGCGATCGGCAACCGTTCCGTACTGCGACGCTTCGAGCGTGCATTGCCCTTGCTGGAGCGCATGTCCGGAATCGCGCTCGTCCTGCTCGCATCGGGCGTCATCGCCGCCATGCTGCTGCGCTGAAAGCGCATCCGCCGGTCGCTGACGATCAGGTGCGCTGCCGCACCACGATGCCCACCCCGAGCGCGGCGAGCGCGGTGCCGGCGACCGTGAGCACCGTGATCGGTTCGCCGAACAGCGCCCATGCGATCGCGGCCGTGGTCGGAGGCACGAGATAGAAGAGACTCGCGACCGAGGTCGCCGCGCCGCGCTGGATCATCAGGTAGAGCAGCGAGCTGCCGCCCAGCGTGAGCCCCAGGACCGACCAGGCCATGGCGCCGATCAGCTCCAGATTCGGCGCTCCGTCCGGACCCAGCCACCGCATGGGCTCGCTCTCCAGCATCGCGATCGGCAGCGTGACCAGCAAGGCCGTCCCCAACTGGACCAGGTTGGCCGTCCGCACGTCGCAGGCCTGAACGAAGCGCTTCTGGTACAGCGTGCCGGCGGTGATGCCGAGCAGCGCCGCGGTGGCGCAGGCAAGGTTCGCGAGATGGGCCTCTCCCATGCCGAGCTTCGTCCAGACGACGAGCAGCAGGCCGGCCAGCCCGAGCGCCAGCCCCAGCCACTGCGATCCGGATACCCGGTCTCCTCGGCTCGAGAGCCAGACGGCGGTAAGCACGGGCTGCAGGCTGACCAGCAGGGAGACCAGGCCCGCGCCCATGCCGAGCTTGACGGCAGCCCATACGCCGCCCAGGTAGATGGCGTGCATCAGGATGCCGGCAACGGCCAGATGGAACCACTGTCGGGTTGCGGCAGGCCAGGCCGCGCCCGCGGCCAGCGCCCAGACCAGGAAGCAGGCCACCGACAGGGCGTAGCGGATCGCGAGAAAGCTCATCGGCGGGGCATGCGGCATGCCATAGCGCGCGACGATGAAGCCGGTGCTCCAGATGAGCACGAAGATCGCCGGCATGGCGCGCAGGAGCGCCGATGATGACGCGGATCTAGAATCGGTCGAGCTCGGCATTCCGTAAGTCCGTCAATACGTGTCCGGCGCCATCGATGATCCCGGCTACGAGCGCTTCAGCGCGACAGCGCGCGAAGCAACCGCGCGAGCGCCTGCCGGATGTCGTCGGCGTCGACCACACCGTAGCCGAACACGGCCATCAGCGGCGCGTTCGGCTGCATGGAGTACTCGGCGGCCGACTGCGCGCCGAGCGCGTGCCGGTGCAGCGCATCGAAGACCCTGGGCGCCTGCGCCGCATCGGCGATGCGCGCAGCCAGATGCAGTGACCTTGCCCTCGAAACCCGGCTCCCTTGCTGAGTGGTTCAGAATGGACAGCAAGGAGAACGGAAGTGGAGTTGCCTACTCCGATGGGCCCTATCGTGTACCGCAGTCTCGATCATCAGGCGACCTTGGGAGCCTATGTTGGCGTCACTGCGTTGCAGGACGGCCGAGGCGTCGTCAAGGATTTCGTCTTTGTCGACGGGAAATCCGTCATGTCGTCCGACGCCGAAGTTGGCAGGTTGCGTCCGCACGAGTAGTTCTCGCGGCTCCTGATCGCATGGCTATTGCCGTGTAACCTCAAGGGCGTACCCCGTTGACATGTCCTGCGCATGCGTTCATCATTTTTGCATGACAACGATGATCCAGATTCGCAACGTCCCGGATGACATCCATCGCAGCCTGAAGTCCAAGGCCGCGCTGGAGGGTCTGACGCTGTCCGACTTCCTGCTTCGTGAGGTTCGTCAGATCGCCAGTCGGCCCACGCCGGCGGAAATGATGACGAGACTCTCCTCCCGTGCGCCGGTGAAGTCACAAGAGTCCATGGCGCAGGCTGTGCGCAGGGAGCGTGACAGCCGGTGATTGTCATCGACGCATCCGCGTTGCTGGAGCTTCTGCTGCAGCGTGGCCAGGCGCAGGCCGTTGCGCGCCGAGTATTCGATGCCAACGTCACGGTACATGCGCCTCATCTGATCGACCTGGAGATCGCACAGGTCCTCAGACGCCTCATGCGACGCGGGAACCTGGACGAAGCGCGCGCCGAGGAAGCGCTGGCCGATCTTGCTGATCTGCCCCTGATCCGCTATCCCCATCAGTTTCTGCTACCGATGATCTGGTCAATGCGGGACAACGCTACGGCTTACGATGCGACCTACCTGGCGCTGGCAGGCGCCCTGGATGCGACGCTGATCACCTGTGACAGGGCGCTCGCGACAGTGCCCGGTTTCGGAGACAGGGTGGAGGTCCTGGGCTGACCGGCCCGGATGGCCGCGGCTGGCTGCAGGTGGCTTTCTGTGACTTTCGCTGGAATGAAAAAGAACCCCCACGCTCTCCCGCTTCGCGAGATCGCTGCCCCCGAGGGGGCGTTTTTCATCTTGGGGCGGCCCGGCGATGAAAAAAGGGGCTTTCGCCCCTGATTTCAATGCCTTACAGACGTCAGTGGAAGTCTGTAGAACAAAACTGGAGCGGGAAACGAGTCTCGAACTCGCGACCTCAACCTTGGCAAGGTTGCGCTCTACCAACTGAGCTATTCCCGCGGATATCGCGCCGGCCTGTGCCGTGCGAAGAGGGAGATTATAGCGGCTATTTCTCGGCTCGCAAGTAGGGCCTGGCGCGCTGCAGGTAGTAGAACATCGACCACACGGTGAGCACCGCCGCGATCACGATCAGCGCGGTGCCGACGTACCTGGTCTCGACCCCCAGGATGCGGGCATCGAGCAGCAGCAGCGGGATCGCGACCAGCTGCGAGGCGGTCTTGAACTTGCCGATCTTGTGGACCGCCACGCTCGCGTGGGCGCCGATCCGGGCCATCCACTCGCGCAGGGCCGAGATGGCGATCTCCCGGCCGATGATGATCACCGCGATCAGGCCGTCGACACGGCCGAGCTGCACCAGCATCACGAGCGCAGCGCACACCAGCAGCTTGTCGGCGACCGGGTCGAGGAAGGCGCCGAAGGCCGTCGTCTGCCCGAGCCGGCGCGCGAGATACCCGTCGACCCAGTCGGTCACCGCCGCGATGATGAACATCACCGTGGCGATCAGGTTCTGGTGCCAGGCGCTGAGCGGCAGGTAGAAGACCGCGACCAGCAGCGGGATGGCCAGCATGCGCCCCCAGGTGAGGACGATGGGCAGGTTCATCGGCATCGCGCCCGCCTTCCCGGATAGAGCTTTGGGTCCCGACACCTCGTCATCCGTGCAGGTTGCGGTAAATCTGTTCGGCCAGCTTGCGGCTGACCCCTTCGACCGAGGCGAGATCCTCGACACTGGCCGACATGATGCCACGCAGGCCGCCGAATCGTGCGAGCAGCCGCTGGCGGCGCCGGGCGCCCACCCCTTCGATCTCCTCGAGCCGCGACCGGTTGCGGGTCTTGCCGCGGCGCGCCCGCATGCCGGTGATCGCGAAGCGATGGGCCTCGTCGCGGATCTGGGCGACCAGCATCAGCGCCGCGGAATCCCGGCCGAGGGCGACCGGTGTCCGGTCATCAGCGAAGACCAGAGTCTCGAGGCCAACTCGCCTGCCCTCGCCCTTCGCCACCCCGACGATGATGCCCGAGTCGATGCCGATCTCGGCGAACACCTGGCGGGCCACCTCGACCTGGCCCTTGCCGCCGTCGATCAGGACGATGTCCGGGATGCGGCTCGCGGCACCGCCCTGGCGGGGCTGCGCCCCGGCATCGATCGTCAGTCCGCCGTAGCGCCGGGTCAGCACCTGCCGCATCGCGGCGTAGTCGTCGCCGGGCGTGATGCCGGTGATGTTGAAGCGGCGGTACTGGCCATTCTGCATCGCATGGTTCTCGTAGACTACGCAGGACGCTTGGGTTGCCTCGCCGGCGGTATGCGATATATCGAAGCACTCGATACGTAGCTCCGCCGGATCGCGATCCTCGGTGATACCCAGCACCTCGGCGAGCGCCCGGGTCCGCGCCTGCTGCGAACCCTCCTCGGCGAGCACCCGGGCCAGCGCGATCGCCGCATTGCTCTCGGCCATCTCGAGCCAGCGCCGCCGCGCCGACCGGGGCTGGCGTACCCAGCTCACCGCCCGCCCCGCCCGGTCCTCCAGCCAGTCCATGACCGCCTGCGAGGGCTTCGGCTCGGCGCACACGATCACCGGGGGCACGAAGGCATCGGCATAGTGCTGCACCACGAAGGCCTCGAGCAGCTCGGCGCGGGCGTCGGCATGGTCGACGTCGTTCGCATGGAGCGGGAAATGAGCCTTGTCGCCGAGATGGCGCCCGCCGCGCACCATGGCCAGGTCCACGCAGACGCGGCCACCATCGGCCGCCACCGCGATGATGTCGGCCTCGACGTCGGTACCCGACTCGATCGAGTGCTGCGACAGCACGCCCGACAGGGCGGCCATCCGGTCGCGCCAGACGGCGGCCTCCTCGTAGCGCAGCTCGACGGCGGCTTCCTGCATCCGGCGCCCGAGCCCGTCGAGGACGTCCTGGTGCTCGCCGCCGAGGAAGCGCACCGCATCCTCGACATCGCGCCGATAGGCATCTTCATCGATCAGGCCGACGCAGGGCGCGGTGCAGCGCCCGATCTGATGGAGCAGGCAGGGCCGGGACCGGTTGGCGAACACGGTGTCCTCGCAGGTGCGCAGCCGGAACACCTTCTGCAGCAGGCCGATGGCCTGCCGGACCGACCAGGCGCTCGGATAAGGGCCGAAGTAGTGGCCCTGCCGGTCGACCCCGCCGCGGTAGTAGGCGAGCCGCGGGAAGGCGTGCGCCGTGAGCCGGACGTAGGGGTAGGACTTGTCGTCGCGAAAAAGGATGTTGTAGCGGGGATGCCCGGTCTTGATGAGGTTGTTCTCGAGCAGCAGCGCTTCCGCTTCCGAGCGGGTGACCGTCGTCTCGATACGGTGGACCCGGGCCACCATCAGCGCGATCCGCGGCGACAGCGCGGCGGCGTCGCGGAAGTACGAGGACACCCGCTTGCGCAGGTCGCGCGCCTTGCCGACGTAGAGCAGCGTGCCGTCGGCGCCGAACATCTGATAGACGCCCGGCCGATGGGGCAGCCCGGCGACGTAGCCGGGCAGATCGAAAACGGGCTCGTCGGGCGTCATCGCGGGCGCAACGCTGCCAGGCGGCGCCCGAATGCCGGGTCGGGGCGCCACTTCAGATTCGCCAGCACCCGGTCGGCCTGCGCCCGGTCATGGCATACGAGAATCATGTCGCAGCCGGCCGCGATCGCGGCATGCGCCCGCTCCACGATGTCGCCCATGACCGCAGCCCCGGCCATCGTCAGGTCGTCAGAGAAGACCAGTCCGTCGAAACCGAGCTGCCCGCGCAGGATGTCCTGAAGCCAGATCCGCGAGAAACCCGCCGGCAGCGCATCGATCCGGGGGTACGCCACATGCGCCGGCATCACCGCAAGCAGCGTCTCGCCCATCCAGCCGTAGGGCGCCGCATCCTCGGCGAGCAGTCGCCGCAGCGAACGGCGGTCGACCGGCAGTTCGTGATGGGAATCCCCGCCGACGTGGCCGTGCCCGGGGAAGTGCTTGCCGCAATTGCCCATGCCGGCCAGCAGCATGCCGTGGACGATCGCCCGGGCCAGCAGGGTGACCACTCGCGGATCCCGGTGCAGGGCCCGGTCGCCGATCACCTCGCAGCGGCCGTGGTCGAGGTCGAGCACCGGCGCGAAGCTCAGGTCGATGCCGACCGCGCGGAGCTCGCTCCCGATGGTCCGGCCGATGGCCGTCGCCTGCCGGCTGGCGGCGATCGGGTCGCGCTCCCAGGCGCGTCCGAGCCCGGCCATCGGCGGTATCCGGGTAAAGCCCTCGACGAGCCGCTGGACCCGGCCGCCCTCCTGGTCGATGCAGACCAGCAGGCCGGGCCGGATCCGGCGCATCGCGGCGACGAGACCGGCGACCTGCTCCCTGCTCTCGATGTTGCGGTCGAACAGGACCACCCCGCCCACCAGCGGGTGCGCCAGCCGCCGCCGGTCGGCCGCGTCCAGGCGGCGGCCCGGCAGATCGATGACGACCGGACCGCAGGGCCGGATGTCAGCGGGCGGTCTCACCGGCATGCCCCGGCGCGGGGCCGGTTCGGGTCGATTCCAGGATCACGAAGGCGAGCACCGCATCGGATTCGTCGGAAAGCGAGACATGCGCCACCAGGCCGCGCTCCTCGAGAAGCGGCGCCAGCGCCTTGCGCGCCACCGCCACCGGGCGGCCGCGCCGGTCGTTGAGGATCTGCAGCGAAAGCAGCGTCATCGGTCCGCGCAGGCCGATGCCGAGCGCCTTGGAGAAGGCCTCCTTGCCGGCGAAGCGCTTGGCGAGGTAGCGGGCGGCGTAGGCTTCGCCGTGGCCGTCCTTGCCGCGCCGCCGGCGGAACTCGACGAGCTCCTCGGGGCCGAGCACCCGGCGCGCGAAACGATCGCCCCAGCGCTGGAGCAGCGTCTCGATGCGCGCCAGCCGAACGATGTCGGTGCCGATCCCGGCGATCATCTCAGTGGCGCCCGGCCGAAGCGAGCGATAGCGAGCGTGGGGGTCGTTTCATCTCTCCACGTCCCGGGCCGCCTCGCGCATCAGCCGCTTCATCTCGCGCACCGCCTCGCGCAGGCCGATGAACAGGGCGCGCGACACGATCGCATGGCCGATGTGCAGCTCGCGCACGCCGGCCAGCGCCGCCACCGGCTGGACATTGAAGTAATTGAGCGCATGGCCGGCGTTGAAACGCATGCCCGCCGCCATGATCGCGTCGCCGGCGGCGCGGATGCGCTGCAGCTCGTCACGCACCGCCGGGCTCTCGGCATCCCGGCCGCGCTGGTGGAAGGCGTGCGCATAGGGCCCGGTGTGGATCTCACAGACCTGCGCTCCGATGCGCCGCGCCGCCTCGACCTGGGCAAGGTCCGCATCGATGAAGACGCTGGTCATGATGCCGGCGTCGGCCAGGCGCGCCACCGCATCGCGCAACATAGGCTCCTGGGCGACGATGTCCAGCCCGCCTTCGGTGGTCACTTCGTGACGCCCCTCCGGGACCAGCATCGCCATCTCGGGCTTCAGGCCGACGGCGATCCCGAGCATCTCGGGGGTGGCGGCCATCTCGAGATTGAGCTTGATCTGGGTGAGATCGCGCAGCTTGCGGACGTCTTCGTCCTGGATGTGGCGTCGATCCTCGCGCAAATGGACGGTGATGCCGTCGGCCCCGCCGAGATGCGCCTCGACCGCGGCCCAGACCGGATCCGGCTCGTAGGTCCGGCGCGCCTGCCGCACGCTGGCCACATGGTCGATGTTCACACCGAGTTCGATCATTACGCTTCCTTACCGGCAGGCTCGCAGTCGGGCACATGACCGCGTTGGAGCGCCTTGCCGTGCAACCGCACTGTCTTCGGCGCTCCGCCTTGTCCTGCGCCCGACCGCGAACCTGCGCATCAGAGCCGCTGCAGGTCCATCAGGATCTGCCGGGTATTGAGCTGCGCGCCATCGAGATGCGAGGCCAGCACCGCCCTCGTCAGGTATTTTGCCTGCTGTCGGCTGTCGGGGTTCTCGAACTGGCCGGAATCCAGCGCGATGAGCGTCCGGCCCGACACCGCGGTCCCACCCTCGCCGGCCAGCGCCGGCCGGAAGCCACCGCCCGGGCTCCAGGCGTAGTCGGCATGCGCCGTGATCGGCCTGCCCTCGGCGTCGTGCGCCAGATCCGGCGCATAGCCGGTCTCGCGCAGCAGCAGCCATTCGAAACGGCGCAGGGTCTCGTCGATCGAGGCGCCGTCCGAAAGCGCTCCGAGCGCCGTCTCGTAGCCGTCGAACAGCATCGGATGGGGATCCTCGCGCGGCAGCAGGCGGATCAGCAGCTCGTTCATGTAGAACGCGCTCAGGAGCGCCTGGCCCGCGGGCGACGTCAGCCCGCCGCGCCATTCGGCACCGGTGAGCGTGCGCAGCTCGTTGCGGCCGCTCCAGCCGACGGCAAGCGGCTGGAACTGCAGCAGCACGGCGCGCAGCGCCGAGCGCGGTCGTTTCGCCCCCTTGGCGACGGCGCCGATGCGGCCGTGGTTGCGCGAGAACAGGTCGACCACCAGGCTCGTCTCGCGATAGGGAACCATGTGCAGCAGGAAGGCGGGTTCGTCCCCGACCCGCTGGCCGCCGCTTCCCGCACCGGCTGTCATGCTAGAACCTGTGAACGGACCGGACGCGCCCGAGCGGTGCGCCAGGGGGGTTCCGATCGAGGCGCAAAGCGCAGCCATGTCGGGCGACATGGCGAGCATTTGCAACGATGAGCGGGGCCGACATGGCGTGACGAGCGGGCGTGGACGGTTCGTTCACAGGTTCTCACTCGTATCCGTAGGCCCGCAGGCTCTGCTCGGTATCGGCCCAGCCCGAGCGCACCTTGACGAACACCTCCAGGAACACCTTCGCATCGACGAGGCGCTCGAGGTCGACCCGCGCCTCGCTGGCGATCCGCTTGATCCGCTCGCCCCCCTTGCCAAGCACGATCCCCTTCTGGCTGTCCCGATCCACCAGCACGACGGCGCTGACCCGGCGCAGGTTCGGCAGGACCTCGTACTGCTCGATGAGCACGGTGCTCTCGTACGGCAGCTCGTCGCCGAGCAGGCGAAACAGCTTCTCGCGAATCAGCTCGCCGGCCAGGAAGCGTTCGCTGCGATCGGTCAGCTCGTCGTCGCCATAGGCGCGCGGGCCTGGCGGCAGCCGCTTCGCGCAAAGCCCGACCAGCAGGTCGACCTGATAGCCGCTGCGGGCGCTGATCGGGACGTACTCGTCGAAATCCCGGACCTCCCGGGCGGTCTCGACCAACCGCATCAGGCGCGCCCGGTCCCGGGCGGCGTCGGTCTTGTTGATCGCCAGCAGCACCGGCCGGTCGGCGGGCAGCAGCTTCGCGAACCGGGTATCAGCCGCTGTCCAGCCATGGCCGTCGCAGACCTGCACCACCACGTCCGCGTCGGCGGCGACCTGGCGGGCGGTGCGGTTCAGGACCCGGTTCAGCGCCCCGCCGCTGCGGGTCTGGTAGCCGGGACTGTCGAGAAACAGCAATTGGGCATCGGCCAGGGTATGCACGCCCATGATGCGGTGGCGCGTCGTCTGGGGGCGATCGGCGGTGATGGCGAGCTTCTGGCCGACGATCCGGTTGAGCAGCGTCGACTTGCCGACGTTGGGCCGGCCGACGATGGCGACGTAGCCGCAACGGTGCTCCGGGGAGGCATCGGAGGGGTCGGCGGCCCCGGCCGCCGGCCCGCGCGGACCGGTTTCAGGCACGGCGCGCCGCACCCGGCATCTGTCCGGGCGCTTTGCCGCTGGCGACCCGGCCACGCCGGACGCCGCTTCGGGTTGCCGCGTCGGCATGGGCACGGGCCGCTTCGAGCGCGAGCTTGGCCGCGACCTGCTCGGCGGCGCGGCGGCTGCCGCCGCTGCCCAGAACCTGGATATCGAGCTTCGGGATGGCGCACTCCACTTCGAACATCTGCTTGTGCGCCGCGCCGTGAGTGGCGACGACCGAATAGACCGGCAGGGGCAGCTTGCAGCCCTGCAGATGCTCCTGCAGGAGGGTCTTGGCGTCCTTGCCGAGGGTCCGGGGGTCCACCGTGCGCAGCACCGGCTCGTAGAGCGAGCAGATGACCCGCTCGGCCGCCTCGAAGCCGGCATCGAGATAGATCGCCCCGAAGACCGCCTCGAGGGTATCGGCCAGGATCGAAGGGCGACGGCTCCCGCCGCTCTTGCGCTCGCCTTCGCCGAGCAGCAACTCGGCGCTCAGGCCCAGGCCCTGGGCAATCTCGTAGAGCGACTGCTGGCGCACGAGGTTCGCCCGTACCCGCGACAGGTCGCCCTCGTCGAGCCCGTCGTAGGTGCGGTACAGGAGCGCGGCGACCACGCAGTTGAGAATGGAATCGCCGAGGAATTCGAGCCGTTCGTTGTTGGGCTGACCGTAGCTGCGATGGGTCAGCGCCTGACGCAACAGCGAGCCGTCCGAGAACTCGTGGCCGAGCTGCGCCTGGAGTCCGTCGTGGGGCATCGAGCAGCTTTCAGCGATTGTTGCTGCTGCCCGCATAGTCGAACACCAGGCTCGCGGGCCCGGCCAGCGGGATCCGCTTCTGGTAGGCGAAGCTCACGACGGGGCCATCCGGACTGCGCTCGATGATCAGGTCCGAACCGCGGATCGACGTGATGTCGTCGATCGCCGCATAGCGGTCGAAAGCCCGCCGGATGCCTTCGGGTGTCCCGCTTCCGTCCTGGGCGGATTTCTTGACCGCGCCGACGATGGCCCTGTACTCGATGAACCCCGGAATCGCCGGCATCAGGACGATCACGACGATCGCCACCACGATCGCGGCGATGATCAGGTTGACCAGGCCGAGCCCGCCCTGGCGGCGTCGGCTGCTTGGCATGCTGATGGCTGCTGTCATTCGAATGTCCCGATCCGCTTGAGGTCGCCGAAATTCATCCAGATGAAGAACGCCCGGCCGACGATGTTCTCTTCGGGGACGAAACCCCAGAACCGGCTGTCGAGGCTGTTCTCGCGGTTGTCCCCCATCACGAAGTAGTGCCCGTCCGGGACGGTGCACCTCACCCCCTCGCTATTGTAGGTGCATCTGTCCCGGAACCGGGTGAACGACTGTGGTGTGATTGACGACGTTTTTTCCAGATTTGTCAATATCTTATGAGGTCTTTCTCCCAGAGTTTCTAGGTACTGGGAGCCAAAGCTCAGGGATTCGGCATCGAAGAATTCGCCGTCCGGCGCGAGCGGTACCTCCTCGCCGTTGACGCGCAGCCGACGGTTGAAATACTCGATCTCGTCGCCGGGCAGGCCGACCACCCGCTTGATGTAGTCGATCGAGGTATCCAGCGGATAGCGAAACACCATCACGTCGCCGCGCTCGGGCAGGCCGAGCGGCACCACCTTGGTATGGACGATCGGCAGGCGGATCCCGTAGGTGGACTTGTTCACGAGGATCAGGTCGCCGGTGAGCAGGGTCGGCATCATCGACCCGGACGGGATCTTGAACGGCTCGGCAACGAAGGAACGAACCACGAAGACGATGAGGATCACCGGGAAAAGTCCTGCCGTGTACTCCAGCCACCAGGGCTGGCGCATCGCGTTCTCGTGGATCCGCCGACGCTCGGCCCGCAGGCCTTCCTCGCCCTCCTTCGCCCGGACCTGGGGCGCTCCCTGCGCATCGAAGGCTTCGAGCGCCGCGGCGGCCGCGCGCAGCCGTGCCGGACGGAACCGCAGGCGATCGGCTATCCAGGCGGCGAAGGAGACGACGAGCAGCAGGAACAGGATCAGGGCGAAGTTCATCAACGGTCCTCGACTTGGAGCACGGCCAGGAAGGCCTCCTGAGGAATCTCGACCGAGCCCACCTGCTTCATCCGCTTCTTGCCCGCCTTCTGCTTCTCGAGCAGCTTCTTCTTGCGGGTGATGTCGCCGCCGTAGCACTTGGCCAGCACGTTCTTGCGCATCGCCTTGACGTTCTCGCGGGCGATGATGGTGCCGCCTATCGCCGCCTGGATCGCGACGTCGTACATCTGCCGCGGAATCAGCTCGCGCATCTTCGCCGCGACCTCGCGGCCGCGCGATTGCGCCACCGATCGATGCACGATCAGCGACAGCGCATCGACGCGCTCGCCGTTGACGAGGATGTCCAGCTTGATCACGTCCGAGGCGCGATACTCCTTGAACTCGTAGTCCATAGAGGCGTAGCCGCGCGAGACCGATTTCAGCCTGTCGAAGAAGTCGAGGACGATCTCGTTCATGGGCAGCTCGTAGGTGAGCTGCACCTGGCGACCGTGGTACGCGAGATTGGTCTGGACACCGCGCTTGCCGTTGCACAGCGTCATGACCGGCCCGACGTACTCCTGGGGGAGGAAGACGGTGACCGAGACGATGGGCTCGCGGATCTCCTCGTAGCTGCCCGGCTCGGGCATCTTCGAGGGGTTCTCGATCTTGATCACCTGGCCGTCCTTCATGACGACCTCGTAGACCACCGTGGGCGCGGTGGTGATGAGGTCCATGTCGAACTCGCGCTCGAGCCGCTCCTGGACGATGTCCATGTGGAGCATGCCGAGGAAGCCGCAGCGGAAGCCGAAACCGAGCGCCTGCGAAACCTCGGGCTCGTAGCGCAGCGAGGCATCGTTCAGCTGCAGTTTCTCCAGCGCATCGCGCATCGCGTCGAACTGGCTTGCCTCGACCGGATAGAGGCCGGCGAAGACGGACGGCTTGACCTCCCGGAAACCGGGCAGCGGCGCCTGCGCGCCACGATTGGCCAGGGTGACGGTGTCGCCGACCTTGGCGGCGGCGAGCTCCTTGATGCCGGCGATGACGAAGCCGACGTCACCGGCCGAGAGCTCGTCGACGACGGTCGACTTCGGGGTGAACTGCCCGACCTGGTCGACCGGATAGGTGTTGTCCGTCGCCATCAGAAGGATCTTGTCCTTCGCCCGCAGGCGGCCGTTGACGATACGCACCAGCATGACGACGCCGACATAGTTGTCGAACCAGGAATCGATGATCAGCGCCTGCAGCGGATCGTCGGGCGATCCGGCGGGCGGCGGCATCCGGGTGACGACCGCCTCGAGGATCTCGTCGATGCCCTCGCCCGTCTTGGCGCTGGCCCGGATCGCATCGGTCGCGTCGATGCCGATGACATCCTCGATCTCGGCGGCCGCGGCATCCGGATCGGCCTGGGGCAGATCCATCTTGTTGAGCACGGGCACCACATGGACGCCGAGGTCGATGGCGGTGTAGCAGTTGGCGACGGTCTGGGCTTCGACGCCCTGCGACGCGTCGACGACCAGCAGGGCCCCCTCGCAGGCCGACAACGAACGGCTGACCTCGTAGGCGAAGTCGACGTGGCCGGGAGTGTCGATCAGGTTGAGCCGGTAGGTCCGGCCATCCCGCGCGAGGTAGCGCAGCGATGCGGTCTGCGCCTTGATGGTGATGCCGCGTTCGCGCTCGAGCGACATGGAATCGAGCACCTGCTCCTCCATCTCGCGATCGGAAAGCCCTCCGCAACGCTGGATGAGACGATCGGCCAGGGTCGATTTGCCGTGGTCGATGTGGGCGATGATCGAGAAATTGCGTGTCAGTTCCATGGCGCCGGAGAAAGCAAAAACGCGCCGGTTCCGACGCGTCCTTGCATTCTAGCGGAAGCGGGCATCAGGGCGCGGTCGGCCGGATCGGGACGAACTGGGCACTGTCGCCGCGCCGGATCAGCAGCACATGGGTCCGGTTGCGATCGATCCTGGCAACCAGCTCGTTGAACTGCTTCGCGCCGGTCACCTCCTGGTTGTTGATGCCGAGGATGATGTCGCCGGGGCGGATGCCGACCGACTCGGCCGGTCCGGTGACGGTCTCTACGACCACCCCGCGATCGACGCGCAACCGGGCGCTCTGCTCGGCGGTGAGGTCCGCCACGCCCAGGCCGAACGGATTCGCCGCCGGTACGGCCTCGGGCGCCTGCTTCTCCGGCCCTTTCGCCTGGCGGTCGGACTCCATCTCGCCGACCGTGACGGTGAGGTCGCGGTACTGGCCGCGCCGCCAGACCCGGATGTCGGCCTTCGCACCCGGCGCCGTGCCGCCGACGATGCGCGGAAGGTCGCTCGAGCGCTCGATCTTGCGGCCATTGAAGCCGACGATGATGTCGCCGACCTCGACGCCGGCCTTCTCCGCCGGCCCGCCCGCTTCGACGCTGCGCACCAGGGCGCCCTGCGAATTCGGCAGCCCGAGCGGCTCGGCGACTTCCTTGGTCACCTCGGCGATGCCGACGCCGATGCGCCCGCGCACCACCCGGCCGCTCGCCTTGAGCTGATCGGCGATGCCCATCGCCTCATCGATCGGAATCGCGAAGGAGATGCCCATGAAGCCGCCGGTGCGGCTGTAGATCTGCGAGTTGATCCCGACGACCTTGCCTTCCATGTCGATCAGGGGGCCGCCCGAATTGCCGGGATTGACCGCTACATCGGTCTGGATGAATGGCAGGTACTCGCCGGTATCGCGCCCCTTGGCCGAGACGATCCCGGCGGTGACCGTGCTGTCGAGGCCGAAGGGCGAACCGATCGCCAGCACCCAGTCGCCGACGCGCAGGCGCTCCGGATCGCCGATCTCGACCGCCGGCAGGCCCTTGGCATCGATCCGGATCAGGGCGACGTCGGTGCGCCGATCCGAGCCGATGAGCTCGGCCTTGAACTCGCGCTTGTCGGTCAGGGTGACGTAGATCTCGTCGGCGCCGTCGACCACATGATGATTGGTCAGGACCAGGCCGTCGGACGACACGATGAAGCCCGAGCCGAGCCCGCGCGGCACTTCCGTGCCCGGCTGTCCGGGCGGCACCGGCGACTGGCCCGGCGGGAAGAAGCGCCGGAAGAACTCGTAGAAGGGATGGTCCTCCGTGATGCCGGGCGGCAGCTGGGGTACGCCCGGGCGCTCACGGACCCGCTCGGCAGTGCGGATGTTGACGACGCTCGGGCCGATCCGTTCCACCAGATCGGCGAACTGGGGCAGGCCGCGGGTATCGGCCGCACCGGGCGAAACGAGTCCAAGCGCGAGAGCAGGACCCAGCAGCAGGCTCAGGAGGAGTTTCTTCATGCAATCAGCCTCGAGGGAATCGGTCGATGGCGCCGCGGGCCCGTCGGGCGTCCCGGACAACTGGGAATTTGCAGTCGGAAGCCGCGGAATTCAAGTGGAAACGACTGCGGGATTCCCTCGGGCCGACCAGACGAGCCAGCGACGCAAGGCCCGCCACTGGCATTCGTCGCAGGCCGGCCGGCTCAATCGCAGGTGTAGCCATGCGCCCCGCCCGTCCTCGGCGAGCAGCCAGATCTCGTCCGACCCGAGCTGCCACCGGCGCGGCACGATGGGGACCGCCGCGGCGCGGTCGCTGGCCGATTCGGCGACCCAGCCCGCATTGCCCGCCGGATCGACCAGCAGGCGCCCCGATGCGCTCGAGCGGCCCGATCGCCAGCCGGCCCAGGCCGCCACGCCGGCAGCCAGCAGGACCATGGCCAGCACTGGAGCCGGCAACGGCGGCTGGAGGATGACGCACAGCGCGCCGGCGGCCAGTGCGAGCAACCCGCCCAGGCCCGGCCAGCGAGCCTTCTGTCGCCGCACCGGGCCGATCTCGAACCCGAGCGCCGAATGCAGCGGGCTCACGGTTCGGGCTCAGGCGCGCCGGAAGATCAGCGTGCCGTTCGTGCCCCCGAAGCCGAACGAGTTCTTCATCGCGGCCCGGATCGGCATCTCGCGCGCCGTGTTGGCGCAGTAGTCGAGATCGCACTCCGGATCCTGATTGAAGATGTTGATCGTCGGGGGCGATATCTGGTTGTGCACCGCCAGGACGGTGAACACCGATTCGATTCCGCCGGCGCCGCCGAGCAGGTGCCCGGTCATCGACTTGGTGGAGTTGACGACGATGCCCTGGGCGCGCTCGCCCAGGGCGAGCTTGATGGCGTCGGTTTCGTTCTTGTCGCCCAGCGGCGTCGATGTGCCATGGGCATTGAGATAGTCGATCTCGTCGGGATTCATGCCCGCGTTGCGCAGCGCCGCGGCCATGCAGCGACGAGGTCCGTCGGTGCTCGGCGCGGTGATGTGATGCGCATCGGCGCTCATGCCGAAACCGGCGAGCTCTGCATAGATCTTCGCGCCGCGCCGCTTCGCATGCTCATATTCCTCGAGCACCATCACGCCGGCGCCTTCACCGAGGACGAAGCCGTCGCGATCGATGTCCCAGGGACGGCTCGCCGTCTGCGGATCGTCGTTGCGGGTCGACAGCGCGCGAGCCGCGCAGAAGCCGCCGAGCCCGAGGGGCGACACCGTCGATTCGGCGCCGCCGGCGACCATGACATCGGCATCGCCGTACTCGATCAGGCGGCCGGCCTCGCCGATGCTGTGCAGGCCGGTCGTGCAGGCGGTGACGACCGAGAGGTTCGGACCCTTGAGCCCGTACATGATCGACAGCTGGCCGGAGATCATGTTGATGATCGAGCCGGGCACGAAGAACGGCGAGATCCGCCGTACGCCGCGATTGAGGTATTCGGTGTGGGTCTCCTCGATCAGGGGCAGGCCCCCGATGCCGGAACTCACGATCGCCCCGATCCGCTCGTCGTTGGATGCATCGATCTCCAGACCGCTGTCGGCGATCGCCTGCGCGGAAGCGGCGAGCCCGAAGTGGATGAAGGTATCGAAGCCGCGGGCGGTCTTGGCCGGGAGGTAGGCGGTGATGTCGAAATCACGCACCTCGCCAGCGAACCGGGTGGGGAAGCTCGATGCATCGAACCGGGTGACGGGTCCGATGCCGGAACGCCCGGCAAGGATGTTGGCCCAGGCCTGCGGGATGTCGTTGCCGACCGGACTGACGATCCCGAGGCCGGTGACGACGACGCGTCGGCGTGTCATGTCGGAAGCGAACCCGAAGGCTCAGGCCTTCGAGTGGGACTTGACGTAGTCGATCGCCTGCTGGACGGTCGTGATCTTCTCGGCTTCCTCGTCCGGGATCTCGGTCTCGAACTCGTCCTCGAGCGCCATCACGAGTTCCACGGTGTCGAGCGAGTCCGCCCCGAGGTCGTCGACGAAGACGGACTCGTTCTTGACTTCCGCCTCGTTCACGCCGAGTTGCTCCGCGACGATTTTCTTGACTCGTTGCTCGATGTTTTCCATTTTCCTTGGCTCCAGATTGAGACGCCCCTTGTCCCCAGGATTCGCGGACGCGGGCGGATTGTAGCAGTATCGACCGCCGCGGATACTCCCTGCATCGGTCGGCCGGAACGGGTTTCTGAAATCGATGTTCGTATTGCGGGAATCCCGTGCTCAGGTCATCAGCATGCCGCCGTTGACATTGAGTGTCGTGCCGGTGATGTAGGCGCCCCCGGGGCCGGCCAGGAAGGCCACCGCGCGGGCGATGTCCTCGGGCTGGCCGAGTCGGCCCAGCGGAATGCGCGACATCAGGGCGGCCGTCTGCTCATCGCCCAGCCCCCGCGTCATGTCGGTGTCGATGAAGCCCGGCGCGACGCAGTTGACCGTGATGTTGCGGCTGCCAAGTTCCTGGGCGAGCGAGCGGCTCATGCCCGCGACGCCGGCCTTGGCCGCGGCATAATTGGCCTGGCCCGGATTGCCGCCCTCGCCGACCACCGAGGTGATGTTGACGATGCGCCCGGCCCGGGCCTTCATCATGGGACGGATCACGAGGCGACAGAGCCGGAACACCGCGCTCAGGTTGGTGTCGATCACCGCCTGCCATTCCTCGTCCTTCATCCGCATCGCGAGGTTGTCGCGCGTGATGCCGGCATTGTTGACGAGAATCGTGACCGGGCCGAAACGCTTGCCGATGGCGTCCACGAGATCGCCACAGGCCTGGGCCTGGGCAACATCGAGCACTTCGCCGCCGCCGCTGATCGCCGCCTGCGCGAATGCGGCCGAGATGGCGTCGGCGCCGGCCGGAGTGGTTGCGGTACCGATCACCGTCGCCCCCTGCCTGCCGAGCTCCAGGGCGACGGCCTGGCCGATGCCGCGCGATGCGCCGGTCACCAGCGCCACCTGTCCATCGAGACTCATGCTACCTCCGCGAGAGCTGCCTCCAGGGAGGCCTGATCGAAAACCGCGCTGACAGGAATTGATTTGTCGATCCTGCCGATCAATCCTGCGAGAACCTTGCCCGGACCGAACTCGATGACGCGGGTCACGCCCATCGACTTCAGCTTCTGGACAACCTCGACCCAACGCACCGGGCTGTAGGCCTGGCGCACCAGCGCATCGCGGATCCGGTCCGGATCGGACTCGACGGCGACGTCGACGTTGTTGACCAGCGCGATCGCGGGCGGCTTGATCGTGACCTCGGCAAGCGCCCGCGCAAGGCGATCGCCGGCCGGGCGCAGCAGCGTGCTGTGAAACGGTGCCGATACCGGCAGGGGCATGGCCCGTTTGGCACCGAGCTCCTTTGCGATCGCGCAGGCACGCTCGACCGCCGCCTTGTGTCCGGCGATGACGACCTGGGCGGGCGCATTGAAGTTGACCGGCTCGACGATCTCGCCCGGCACGGCCTCGACCGCCCGCGCGCAAGCCTGCGCGACGGCAGCGTCGTCGAGCCCGAGCACCGCCGCCATGGCGCCGGTACCGACGGGCACGGCCTCCTGCATCGCGGCGGCGCGCAGGCGCACCAGCGGCACCGCATCGGCGGGCGTGAGCGCGCCGGCCGCCACCAGGGCGGTGTACTCGCCGAGGCTGTGGCCGGCCACGATGTCGGCCGGCGCTCCGCCGGCGGCGCGCCACGCGAGGTAGCAGCCGTACCCGGCCAGCAGCATCGCGGGCTGGGTGTTCACCGTGAGCGAGAGATCCTCTGCAGGACCCTGGGCGATCAGGGTCGAGATGGACTCCCCGAGCGCCGCGTCGGCCGCCGCCAGCAGGCCGGCGACATCGGCTTGCGCGGCGAAGGCATCGAGCATGCCGACCTTCTGGGAACCCTGTCCCGGGAAAACGCAGGCGATGGTCATGGTCTCCTCACATCCGCGCCAGCACGGCGCCCCAGGTAAAGCCGCCCCCGACCCCTTCCATCAGGACGTGGTGCCCCGGCCGGATACGGCCGTCGCGCACCGCGGCATCGAGCGCCAGCGGCACCGATGCCGCGGAAGTGTTGGCATGGCGATCGACCGTGACCACCACCCGCTCGGGCGGCAGGCCCAGCTTCTTCGCGGTGGACTTCAGTATGCGGACATTGGCCTGGTGGGGAATCAGCCAGTCGATCGAGCCGAGCTCCAGTCCGGCGGCGGCGACGGTTTCGCGTGCGACCGAGTCGAGCACGCCGACCGCCAGCTTGAAGACGGCCTGGCCATCCATGGTCAGGAAGGGGTGGCCGGTGATGTTGCCGCCGCTCACGTTGCCGGCCGTACGCAGGATCGACTCGTGGCTGCCGTCGGCATGGAGGCGCGACGCGAGGATGCCGGGCTCCGGCGAAGCCTGCAGCACGACCGCGCCCGCGCCGTCGCCGAACAGGACGCAGGTGCCGCGGTCGGACCAGTCGAGGATGCGCGAGAAGGTCTCGGCGCCGATGACGAGGGCATTGCGGGCATTGCCAGCGCGGATCAGGGCGTCGGCGGTCGCCATCGCGTACACGAAACCGGAGCACACCGCCTGGACGTCGAAGGCGGCGCAACCCGGTGCGCCGAGCGCCTTCTGCACGAGGCACGCGGCGCTCGGAAAGACCCAGTCGGGGGTGGAGGTCGCAAGCACGATGAGATCGATGTCGCCCGCCTGCAGGCCGGCCGCATCGAGCGCCCGTCGCGCCGCCTCGGTGGCCAGCTGGCTCGTGGTGACGTCGGGCCCGGCGAGATAGCGCTGGCGGATGCCGGTGCGCGCGACGATCCACTCGTCGGATGTCTCGATGCCGTCGGCGGCAAGCCGCCGCGCGAGGGTTTCGTTGTCCACCGGTTCACCGGGAAGGTAGCTGCCGGTGCCGACGATACGGCTGTAGACGGTCATGTGAGGCTCGATCCTTGGGCGGCTACGGCCGGCTCGTCGATGCCTATCGGCGGCATCTCGGCGGCCCGCGCCAGATTGTCTGCGATGCCCTGCAGCAGGCCGTTGCGCACCGCATCGAAGGCGCGCCGCAGGGCGGCCTCGTAGGCGAAGGCATCGGCCGATCCGTGACTCTTGACGACCACTCCACGCAGGCCCACGAGCGCGGCGCCGTTGAAGCGGCGGTGGTCCAGCCGCGCCTTGAAGCGACGCAGCACCGGGAACGACAGAACCGCCATCAGGCGAGTGAACAGATGGCGCTCGTACTCCTCGCGGATGAAGCCACCGAGCATCTGCGCGAGCCCTTCCGAGGCCTTGAGGGCGACGTTGCCGACGAACCCGTCGCAGACGATCACGTCGGCCTTGCCCGAATAGACATCGTCGCCCTCGACGTTGCCGACGAAGTTCAGGCTCGAGGCGCGCAACAGCTCGGCGGCACGCTTGACGGTGTCGTTGCCCTTGATCAGTTCCTCGCCGACATTGAGCAGGCCGACCGTCGGACGTTCCTTGCGATCGAGCGCGGTCACCAGGGCCGCGCCCATCATCGCGAACTGCAGCATGTGCTCGGGCTCGCAGTCGACGTTCGCGCCGACGTCGAGCATGGTGGTCATCGCGCCGAGCCGATTGGGCATCTGGGTCGCGATCGCCGGCCGATCCATGCCCTCGAGCATCTTGAGAACGAAGCGCGAGATCGCCATAAGGGCACCGGTGTTGCCCGCGCTCACGCAGGCATCGGCCGTGCCGTCCTTGACCGCGGCGATCGCCAGGCGCATCGACGACTGCCGCTTGCTGCGCAGGGCCGTCGCGGGGGATTCGTCCATGGCGATGGTTTCCTCCGCGTGCAGCACTTCGAATCGCGAGGAATCGACCGCCTTGTGCCGGGCCAGCGCGGCGCGGATCTCGGCTTCGCGTCCGACCAGCAGCAGCCGGGCCGAGGGCTCGTGCGCAAGGAACGACACGGCGGCCGGAATCGTCACGGCCAGGCCGTGATCACCACCCATGCAGTCGATAGCGATTCGAACGCTCATTTCGTCAGGGCCGCGCCCTCGGGACGGACCCCTCGCGCCGCGCTCGATGCGCGGCCAGCGCCCGGGCCGGCGGCGTCGCCGGGGTCACTCGTCGGACTTGGTCTTTACGACTTTCTTGCCGCGATAGTAACCGGTCGGGCTGACGTGGTGACGAAGATGCACTTCGCCCGTCGTCGGTTCGAGGGCGAGCGCAGCGGACGGCAGGCCGTCGTGCGAGCGGCGCATGTTGCGTCGCGACGGCGACTTCTTGTTCTGCTGGACGGCCATGATCGGAGCTCCTGGATACAGGCGCACACGCAAGCGCCGGGCGAGCCGGGCCGCACGTGCCGAAGGTTTCGGGTTATTGCTGGATTCGAGGAATCTTTCGATCCGTCGAAAAAGGTCAATCGATGATTATATCAGCGTTCGCCCGCCCGATGCTCTCGCGACAGGGCCCCCGCCCGGGCGTCTCATGAACCTGTCTCGTCGGTGCCACCGCGCAGCTTGCGAAGCGCCTCGAAGGGATGAGAGGCGGGCTCCCCATCCGGCCCGCCATCCGCCTCCGGGCCGTGGTCGACCGGCAGCTCGCAGGCAGCATGGCGCGGGAGCGGCGGAATCGCGAGGATCAGCTCGTCCTCGACCAGCTCGGCCAGCCTGAACGGCGTATCGGCAGCGATCACTTCGAGCTCGGACTCCGGGTCGTCGAGGCGTTCGGCGGTCTCCTCGTCGGCGACCAGCAGGAACTCACGGCGATCGTCGACCACGATGTCGACCGGACCGAGACAGCGCACGCAGGGCACCGGCAGGCTCGCCGCAAGGGCGAGCCCGAGGTAGGTGTCCTCGCCCCCCTCGGCACGCGCCCGGCGGCGCGCGCTCGCCTGCCAGCGGACATCGCCGTCGCTGCTGGCCAGCAAGGTGCCGAGCCGCTCGAAACCGGCGAGCGGCCAGCGACCCGACAGGGCTTCCCCCCGGCGGACCATCCTGTCGATGTCGATCCTGGCGTTGTCCATGTCGCCTCTACCGGCGGCCGGCGGGCCGCCCAGCCCTCATAATAGCGACCCGACGGACGCGCCGCTTCGCGACGCCTCCCGCCGCAGACCCGAACCCGTCACTGCCGGCCCGATGCCCCAGCCCGACCTGATCCTCGCCTCGACCTCGGCCTACCGTCGGGAGCTTCTGGCTCGCCTGCGCCTGCCGTTCCGGGTAGTGCCCCCCGCTGTCGACGAGAGCCAGGCCGCGGGCGAGCTGCCGGCATCGATGGCGCGCCGGCTCGCGCTCGCCAAGGCCGAGGCGGTGGCCGCCCTGCATCCGCAGGCCTGGGTGATCGGCTCCGACCAGGTGGCGAGCGCCGACGGCCGCAGCGGCATCGGCAAGCCGGGCGGCCACGCCGCCGCGGTGGCGCAATTGCGGGCCGCCTCCGGCCGGGAGCTCTCCTTCCATACCGCCGTTGCCCTGGTCAATCGCGAGACAGGCTTCACGGCCTGCGAAACCTGCGAGACACGAGTCCGCTTTCGCAACCTCGACGACGCCACGATCGAGCGATACCTGCAGCTGGAACCGGCCTACGACTGCGCCGGTTCGGCACGCAGCGAGGCGCTCGGCATCGCCCTCGTCGAGCGGATCGCCAGCGACGACCCGAGCGCCCTGGTCGGGCTGCCGATGATCGCCGTCTGCTCGCTGCTGGAACGCGCCGGCCTGCCGGTGCTGGGCGACGGCTGGGGTGAGGATCGATGAGCGTCGCCGCACGGCCGCCCGAAGGCGACGCTCCCCTCCCTTGGGGAGGACGTCGCGCTTCGCGACAGGAGGGCAACCCGGTACACTCGCTCGGCCGCCTGATCCTGCTGCCGGTTCCGCTCGACCCCGACCAGTCGCCGCTCGAGGTCCTGCCCACGGCCACCCGCGAGCACTTCGCGCGGCTCGGCATCTACGTGGTCGAGAACGCGAAGGCCGCGCGCCGCTTCCTCAAGCCGCTGATCGGCGAGCGGCCGTTGCAGTCGCTCGAGCTGATCGAATGGAGCGCGAACCATCGCCGCCTCGACCCCGAGGAGGCGCTCGCCCCGCTTTCGCGAGGGATCGACATCGGGCTGCTGTCGGATGCCGGCTGCCCGGCCGTGGCCGACCCGGGGGCGGACCTGGTCGCCGCCGCCCATCGCCTCGGCGCGCGCGTGGTGCCGGCGATCGGGCCCAGCGCGCTGCTGCTCGCGCTGATGGCCAGCGGCATGGGCGGACAGCGCTTCGGCTTCGTCGGCTACCTGCCGAGCGAAACCGACGGCCGCAACGCGGCGCTGCGCGACCTGGAGCGCCGCTCCGCGGCGGGCGACGAGACCATCCTCTTCATCGAAACGCCGTATCGCAACCACGCCCTGCTCGATGCGGCGCTAGCGTGCCTTGCGCCGACCACCCTGCTGATGACCGCCTCCGGCCTGAGCCTCGCGCGGGGCGCATCGTCTCGCGCCCGGTGGCGGCATGGCGCAAGGCGGGCGCGGGCGCGGCGGCCGAGATCGACCGCCGGATCCCGGCGGTCTTCGGGATCAAGGCAGCGGCAGCGCGGCCGGCGGCGGACCGCCCGGCCGGTTCAGCGCAGGCGCGTCGCCGTGCCGGCCTCGATACCGGCGTCCAGCGCCGTACCGAAACCCGTCGCAAAGTACGCCCCGACCTGGCGCGCAAGCCGCTCGGCGACTGATTCGCGCGGCGTGTAGTCGACCAGCGCCTCGACCTCGAGTGCATCGCGGGCGACCGTGCGGACCGAGCCCAGGTCGTCGACGAGCCCGAGCTCGATCGCCCTGGTGCCGGTCCAGACCAGGCCGGTGAAGATCTCCGGCTGGTCGCGCAGGCGATCTCCCCGGCCGTCGCGAACCGCGGTTATGAACTGCCTGTGGATGACGTCGAGCAACTGCTGGGCATGGAGGCGGCTGGTCTCGTCCTGCGGCGAGAACGGATCCAGGAAGCCCTTGTTGGCACCGGCCGTGAGCAGGCGACGCTCGATCCCGAGCTTGTCCATGGCGCCGGTGAAGCCGAAGCCGTCGATCAGCACCCCGATCGAGCCCACCAGGCTCGCCTTGTCCGCGTAGATCCGATCGGCCGCGGCCGCGACGTAGTAGCCGCCCGACGCGCAGACTTCCTCGATCACCGCGAACAGCGGCTTGTCGGGGTGTCGGGCACGCAGGCGCCGGATCTCGTCGTAGATCTGGCCCGCCTGCACCGGGCTGCCGCCGGGGCTGTTGATCCGCAGGATGACACCCTTCGACGACGAGCTCTCGAAAGCCGAGAGCAATGCATCGTTGATCCGCTCGGCGGAGTTCGAACCGCCCTCCTCGATCGCCCCGCGCACATCGATCACCGCCGCATGGGGGGCGACGACGCCGAGACTGCTGCGCCCGGCGATGCCGATGGCGACCAGGCCGATCGCGAGAAAGATCAGCAGATAGACGAGCCGGAAGAAGATCGACCAGCGCCGCGCCCGGCGGCGCTCCACGAGGCTTTCGGATGCAAGCTTCTCGAGGAGCGTCCTCGTCCAGCGCTCATCCGCCTGACCGGGCGTCGGCCCGCCTGCGCGCAGTTGTTCGTTCTCGGTCAATTCCCGGCTCCCGGCCCCATGAAGACGCTGATCGTACCTTTCCTGCCCGTTTTCATCGAACCTGCGGAAGCAGGAGATCCGCCAGCTCTCCGGCATGATCGACCAGGCCCAGCGTCGCCCGCGATGCGAGATCCGCCCTCGGGTGCGCACCGTAGGTCACCCCGATCGCGGCGGCGCCGGCCGAGCTCGCCATGTCGAGGTCGTGGGTGGTATCCCCGATCATGACGGTCGCTTCCGGGGCCACGCCGAGCTCCTCGCAGATGTCCCGCAGCATCCAGGGGTCGGGCTTGGGCGCCCCTTCGTCCGCGGTCCGGGTCGTCACGAAGTAGCGAGACCAGCCGGTCTGCTCGAGCGACCGGTTCAGGCCGACCCGCGACTTGCCGGTGGCCACTGCCACCCAGGCGTCGCTCGCGGCGAGCCGCTCGAGCAGGCCGACGATGCCTTCGAAGGGGACGAGGCTGGCGTCCCGGGAAAAGTAATGCACCCGATAACGCTCGAGGTATTCGGGGATGCGCTCGCGCGGCAGGTCGGGCACGGCATACGCCAGCGCATCGAGCATGCCGAGGCCGATCACATGGGCGGCCCGTTCCAGCGACGGCACCGGCAGGTCGAGATCGGCCGCGGACTGCCGGATGGCATGGACGATCGCTCCCGTGGTGTCCATGAGGGTGCCGTCCCAGTCGAAGACGACGAGGCTGAACTTCCGAGGCATGGTCACTGGCTGGGAGCTCCGGATCGAGGGGACGGGGGTGGCGGCACGAGGGCGTCGAAAGCCTCGGGCACGGGCGCCGCAAGCCGCAGGATCGCGCCGCTCGCCGGATGGCGCACCGTCATGGCGGCGGCATGCAGGAACATCCGGCCGTGGCCCGCGCGGGCAAGCGCCCGGTTGAGGCCGAAATCGGCGTACTTCGGGTCGCCCGCCACCGGATGCCCGACATGGGCGAGATGGACCCGGATCTGGTGGGTCCGGCCGGTCTCGATGCGACAGGCGACCCGGGTGAACTCGCCGAATTCCAGGCTCGCCCGGGCAAGCCCCTTCACCCGGGTCAGCGCCGGCTGGCCTTCGGCCGGGTCGACCGCCACCCTGCGCTCCCCTTCGGCGGTGAGGTAGCGGCGCAGGGGAGCGGTGATGGTGCGCGACCGCATGGCAAGACGTCCGGCAACGATCGCGATGTACTCCTTGCCGGCCACCCGCTCTCGCAACTGGGCATGCAGGCCGACCAGCGCCTGGCGCCGCTTGGCGAGCATCAGGATGCCGGACGTGTCCCGGTCGATCCGATGCACCAGTTCCAGGAAACGCTGCTCCGGCCGCGCCGCACGCAGCATCTCGATGACACCGGCATCGACCCCGCTGCCGCCGTGAACGGCTATGCCGGCCGGCTTGTCGACGACCAGCAGGAAGTCGTCCTCGAACAGGACGGGCAGGCCGCGGGCGCGCCGGGCCCGGGTTTCGTCCGACGTCCGCGCGGGCACTGCCCCGACGTCGATCCGCAAGGGAGGAATCCGGACGGTGTCGCCGATCGCCAGCCGGGTATCGGATTTCGCCCGCCCCCCGTTGACCCGCACCTGGCCATCCCGGATCACCCGGTGCAGGCGGCTGCGAGGCACCCCCCGGCATTCCCGGACGAGGAAGTTGTCGAGCCGCTGGCCGTCCGAGCGCTCGTCGACCGCCACCAGACGAACCGCGGGCGGCCGAAGCGCCGGTAATGGGCCGGACGGTCCGCCAGGGCCGATCTCCGGTCCGGCCTGCGGATGTCCGTCGTGTGACGGTGGTGGCTTCAAATTGCTATACTCGCTGCGCTGTCCAGGAATTCTTGTTGCCGCCGCACGCAAGGAGCGGACGCGCCGGATCCGGCGGTTCGAAATCCGCCGGCGGCTGGATCGGGCTCGTGTCCCGATCGCCTGAGGCGAATTCTAGCGGTCGCAGAATGACCGGGCAGCAGGAAGAACAGACAAATCCGCGGCATCGTCGGAAAGCGACGATGCGCGGGACGATGCGAATTCAAGCGACGATTTCGAGGGGCCGCGCCCGTTCGCGGCTCATACGGCGGATGGCCATCCCGGACAACGACTGGCAGGACGACAGCCCCCCTTCCGACGGAAGGCCAGGGGCTCTTCCCGTTCGCCCTCCCGACGCCAGGACGGTCGGCGGCAACCGCCGCCACTAGCCACCCGACAGCTCGCGCTTCCTTTCACATCTCCCGCTGGCCTCTGGCGCCGGCCACGCATTTTTTGCGCCGGGAGTTTTCAATGAAAAGAATGTTGTTCAACGCGACGCATGCCGAGGAGCTGCGCGTCGCGATCGTCGACGGCCAGAAACTGATCGACATCGATATCGAATCGGCCGGACGCGAATCCCGAAAAAGCAATATCTACAAGGGCGTGGTCACCCGGGTCGAACCCAGCCTCGAAGCCTGTTTCGTCAATTACGGCGAGGAACGCCACGGCTTCCTGCCGTTCAAGGAAATCTCCCGCTCGTACTTCCGCAATGGCGTCGACGCCTCGAAGGCCAGGATCCAGGACGCCATCTCCGAAGGCGCCGAGCTGATCGTCCAGGTCGACAAGGAGGAGCGCGGCAACAAGGGCGCCGCCCTGACCACCTTCATCTCGCTGGCCGGACGCTATCTCGTCCTGATGCCGAACAATCCTCGCGGCGGCGGCGTCTCGCGCCGGGTCGAGGGCGACGATCGCCAGGAACTGCGCGAAACCATGGACAAGCTCGAGTATCCCTCGGGCATGAGCCTGATCGCCCGGACCGCCGGCATCGGACGCAACGCCGAAGAGCTCCAGTGGGATCTCAACTACCTGCTGCAGCTCTGGACCGCGATCGAAGGCGCGGCCGGCTCCGCGCCCGGCCCCTTCCTGATCTACCAGGAATCGAGCCTGGTGATCCGCGCGATCCGCGATTATTTCTCGCCGGACATCGGCGAGATCCTGATCGACACCGACGACATCCACGACCAGGCCCACCAGTTCATGGCCCACGTGATGCCCGACATGGTGCATCGGGTCAAGCGCTACCAGGACGACACCCCGCTCTACTCCCGCTTCCAGATCGAGCACCAGATCGAGACGGCGTATTCGCGGATCGTCCCCCTGCCCTCGGGTGGCGCCATCGTCATCGACCATACCGAGGCGCTGGTCGCGATCGACGTCAACTCGGCGCGGGCCACCAAGGGTTCCGACATCGAGGAAACCGCCCTGCGAACCAATCTGGAAGCCGCCGACGAGGCTGCGCGCCAGATGAGGCTGCGCGACCTTGGGGGGCTGATCGTCATCGACTTCATCGACATGGAGAACGCCCGCAATCAGCGGGAAGTCGAGCTGCGCCTCAAGGAAGCCCTGCACTACGACCGGGCCAGGGTCCAGGCGGGCAAGATCTCGCGCTTCGGACTGATGGAGCTGTCGCGCCAGCGCCTGCGTCCGGCGCTCAACGAAGGCACCCACATCACCTGCCCGCGTTGCACCGGAACCGGCGTCATCCGCGACGTCGAATCGGCCGCCCTGCACGTCCTGCGGGTGATCCAGGAAGAGGCGATGAAGGAAAGCACCGCGGCGATCCACGCCCAGGTGCCCGTCGATGTCGCCACCTACCTGCTCAACGAGAAGCGCGGCGAGATCGCCAAACTCGAAGCACGGCTCAAGGTCGAGATCGTCCTCATCCCCAACAAGTTCATCGAGACCCCGCACTACCGCCTCGAGCGGATGCGCCACGACGACGAACGTCTGTCGACCTACCGCGCCAGCTACTCGATCGCCGACGGCCCAGCCGAGGACAACCGCTATCTCGCCGACAAGCTCGATGGCGGCAAGCCGCGCCAGGAAGCGGTCGTCAAGGGCATCGTCCGTGAAGGCCCCGCCCCGGTCCGACCGCCTCAACCGGCCGAGCCGGTGGCCAGCCCGGCCGCGGCCACCGGATCCCTGCCGGCCGCCGCCGGCCAGGCAACCGGCGGCCTGATCGGCAGGATCATCAACTGGCTGACCGGCAAGGCCGCCAACGAGGCCGATGCCCGGGCACCCGAGGTCCAGCCTCAAGCAGCAACCGTCGCCCGGGAGGCGACCGCCGCTCCGGGCGCCCGCCAGCGCGGCAACGGCCGACGCGGCGAATCCCGCCGAGGCGGCAATGGCCGCTCCGACGGATCTCGCGGTGAACGGTCCCGGGACGATACCCGCGGCGAATCGCGCGCCGAGGGAGGACGCGGCCGGGGACGCCGCGGCGAGCGTCCGGCCGAGAACATGAACGGCGAGCGCGATGCAGCGGCGCGCAACACCGGCCCCTCGGTCGATGCCGTGCCTGGCACGCCCGAGTCCGGCGACACCGGCCGGGAAGGCCGTTCCCGCGGCCGGCGCGGCCGGCGGGGCTCCGGCGAAGGGCGGGAGGCCGAGCGCCAGGTGAGCGAATCGCTCGAATCGGCAGCCGCCGCGGCCGCCGCCATTGCCGCTGCGGAGGGCACGGCGAGCGCCACGACCGCCGCCGGCACGACCGCCCCCGATACCGATACCAGCGTCAGGTCGGAGGCACAACGGCCACTCGAAGCCGAGGCCGAAACCGGCATCGAGGCCGCTGCACCCGGTGATGGTATCGTCGCGGACGCCGCGGCCGAGGGTTCCGACGACGAAGGCCGCCGCCGCCGTTCACGCCGCCGCCGCGGCCGTCGAGGTCGCGGTGACGCCGCCGGCGCGGAGGGCGCCTCGTCCGACACCGATACGGGAGCCTCGTCCGACGAAGCTTCGGCCGAAACCGAGGTGGCGGCCGGATCGCCCGTCGCCGACGCCGCGACCGGACAGCCGGCCATCGCGGCGCAGGACGCCGACCAGCCGCAAGCGGAACCCGAGCCGGAGCAATCCAGCCCCCCGATCGAGGCACAGGCAGTGCCCGTAGCCGCGCAACAGCCCGAGCCCGAAGCGGTGGCGCCATCGCCGGAGCCCGCGCAGGCAGCGCAGGCCGAGGATCCGGCCGATACCAAAGTGGTCGCGGAGTCGGAGTTGCTGCAGCCGGTCGTCGAGGAACCGGTCGTGGCCACGCCCGAATCCGTTGCGGTCGAAGCGCCCGAGGTCGTCGAGACCCGGCTCGAATCGGCCGCCGCCGGCATCGCGGAGATCACGCCGATCGCTCCGGCCGAGGCATCCGGCATCACCGACCTCAAGGCGGTTGCCGCATCGGCCGGCCTGCAGATGATCGAGACCTCGCAGGAAGCGCGCATGGCGGAACCGGAACCCATCGTCGTGCAGCCCCGCAAGCCGCGGACCCGCAAGCCCGCGGCGCCGGTCCCCGCCGAGCCGCTGCAGCAGGTAGAGACCCGCCCCGGCGGCGAGGCCTGAACGGGTTCGCATTCGGGCGCATGGCCGCGTCGGGGCGCCTTGCCCTGCAACCGCACTGTCTTCGGCGCCCCGCCTTGCCCTGCACCCGAATGCGAACCCGTTGCTGTGACTGAAAGCCGGGGGGCGCGCTTTGCTCTAGACTGAAGGGACAAAGGCCCCCTCAGTCATGCCCAAGCGAACCGCCCGGACGACCATTCCCATTGCCGACTCCCGCTACGATGGCGGGGTGCCGGCGATGGCGCCGGGAGCGCGCGCGCCCGAAGGGGTCTTCACCGACCAGTTTGGTCGCCGCCTGCACGATCTGCGCATCTCGGTCACAGATCGCTGCAACTTCCGCTGCACCTACTGCATGCCGAAGGCGGTCTTCGGGCGCGATCATGCCTTCCTGCCGCAATCTTCCCTGCTGAGCTTCGAGGAGATCACCCGGGTCGCCGGGATCTTCGTGGCGCATGGCGTCGAGAAGATCCGCCTTACCGGCGGAGAGCCCCTGCTTCGCAAGAACCTCGACCGGCTGGTCGGGATGCTCGCGCAACTCCGTACCCCTTCCGGCAGGCGCCCCGAGCTGACCCTGACGACCAACGGCGCCCTGCTGCGGCGCCTCGCCCGGCCGCTGCGCGAGGCGGGGCTGGATCGCCTGACCGTCAGCCTCGATTCGCTCGACGATGCGGTGTTCCGGCAAATGAACGACGTCGACTGCCCCGTCGGCGACGTGCTCGACGGGATCGCAGCGGCCGGGCAGGCCGGCTTCGAGCGAATCAAGATCAACATGGTCGTCAAGCGCGGCGTCAACGACGACGGGATCGTCCCGATGGCGGCGCATTTCCGGGGCAGCCCCTGCATCGTCCGCTTCATCGAGTTCATGGACGTCGGCTCCTCCAATGGCTGGCGGCTCGATGACGTGGTCCCCGGCGCCGAGGTGATCCGGCGGCTCGACGAGGCTTTCGGGATCGAGCCGGCGGCACCGAACTATCGCGGCGAGGTCGCCCGGCGCTGGCGCTACCGGGACGGCGCCGGCGAGGTCGGCGTCATCTCCTCGGTTACCCGTCCGTTCTGCGCCGACTGCTCGCGCGCCCGCCTGTCGACCGAGGGCAAGCTCTTCACCTGCCTGTTCGCCACCCATGGCCACGACCTGCGCGCGCTGCTGCGCAACGGTGTCGACGACGCCGGCCTGGGCGCCGCCATCGCGGCGATATGGGGCGCGCGCGATGACCGCTATTCCGAACTGCGTTCGGATGCCACCGTCGGCCTGCGCAAGATCGAGATGTCCTATATCGGGGGTTGAAAGCCTGTGAGCCAAGCCACGCCCGGTCTGCCGCCACCCGAGCCTCGTGCGATCACCGGCGTGATCCTCGCCGGCGGCCGGAGCCGGCGCATGGGCGAGCCGGACGCGCCTGTCGACAAGGGCCTGGTGGAGTTCCGTGGCCGGCCGATGATCGCCTGGGTCATCGAGCGCATCGCCGGCCAGCTCGACGAGCTCTTCATCAGCGCCAACCGCAACCAGGCGCGATACGGCCGCTTCGGGCCGAAGGTCGTCACCGACGCGATTCCCGGTTTCGCGGGTCCGCTCGCCGGCCTGCATGCGGCGATGGCGGCCGCGAGCCATCCCTGGGTGCTGAGCGTCCCCTGCGATTCGCCGTTCCTGGCGGGCGATCTCGTCGCACGCATGGCTGCAGAGACAGCCTCCGCCGGGGTGCCCCTGGGCGTCGCGCGAAGCAGCGGTCGCGAGCAGCCCGTGTTCCTGCTCGCCCATCGCTCGCTCGCGCCGGGAATCGCCGCCTTTCTCGGCGCGGGCGAGGCGAAGATCAGTCGCTGGTATGACCCCATCGCCCGAATCGCCATCGACTTCGATGAGCCGGGGGCCTTTCGCAACATCAACACGATCGACGAGCTGGCTCGCTTCGCCGATGGCTGAACCCGAATCCCCGGCGCCGGGCGCTGCCGGAACCGAGTCCGACCCCAATTCGGTCGGCCCCACCTCGGCCCACGACCGTCCGATCGCGTCCGTGCTGCGCAGCATGGTCGATGCCATGACGCCGGTGGAAGGAAGCGAAGCCGTCCCGCTGGTGGCCGCACCGGGGCGAATCCTCGCCGCCGACCTGAAATCCCCGATCGACGTTCCCTCCTGCGACAACTCGGCGATGGACGGATACGCCCTGCGCGGTTCCGAGCTCGCTCAGGGGCGAGCCACGGAGCTGGCCGTGGTCGGACTGGCGCTCGCCGGACGCCCGTATGCCGGGCCCTGCCCGCCCGGCACCGCGGTACGGATCATGACCGGGGCCGCCATGCCCACCGGGCTCGATACCGTCGTCCCGCAGGAGTCGGTCGAGGTCGACGACGATCGGGTCCGGATTCCCCCCGGCCAGCGGGCGGGACAGCATCGCCGGCGCGCGGGCGAGGATCTCCCCGCGGGCGGTCTGGCGCTGCCGGCGGGACGGCGCCTGAGCGCCGCCGACATCGGGCTGGCCGCCTCGCTGGGCGCCGGCGCGCTCGAAGTGCGGCGCCGGCTCCGAGTCGCCTTCTTCTCCACCGGCGACGAGCTGCAGGAAATCGGAAAACCGCTAGGAATCGGGCGGATTTACAACAGTAACCGATATGTTGTCCGCGCAATGCTGGATCGTCTCGGCGTCGAGGCAATCGACCTCGGCGTAGTGGGCGATCAACCGGAAGCGCTCGAAGCCACGGTTCGCGAAGCTGCCGGCCTTGCCGAGGCCATCATCTCCACCGGAGGCGTGTCGGTCGGCGAAGCCGATCACACCCGGGCGGTGATGGCCCGCCTGGGCCGGGTCGAATTCTGGAACATCGCGATGCGTCCGGGCCGGCCGATGGCCTTCGGACGCATCGGCAAGGCCTGGTACTTCGGCCTCCCCGGCAACCCGGTCGCCGTGATGGCGAGCTTCCTTTTCCTCGCTCGGCCCGCGTTGCTGGCGCTGGCCGGCGCCCTGCAGACGCCGCCGGTATATGCCCGGGCCCGCGCCCTGCGTCCGCTGCGCAAGCGGGTCGGCCGCACCGAATACCAGCGTGGCTTCGTCGAGGCGGGCCCGGACGGCACGATGCAGGTCGACCTGACCGGCAGCCAGGGCTCGGGGGTGCTCAGCTCGATGTCCCGGGCCAACTGCATGGTCGTGCTGCACCACGACCAGGGGCCCGTCGCGGCCGGCGAGTGGGTGGACTGCCTCCCCTTCGAAGGCCTTCTCTGAGCGGCTTCGTATTCGGGCGCATGGCTGCGTTGGGGCGCCTTGCCGTACAACCGTACTGTCTTCGGCACCCCGCCTTGCCCTGCACCCGAATCCGCATATGGCCCCCTTCGGGGGCGCGGAAGGGTCTAGGGCCTGTTCACCCTGTGATCGTCCCCGCGTGAGCCCGAGAAAGGCGCGCAATCAAGGCGCAAAGCGCAGTCGTGGCGGGGCCACGGCGAGCATTTGCAACGCCGAGTGCGCGCCTTTCTCGGGCTCACCCTGCGGGCCGGGGTCTGGCGGGCTGCCATACTTCGTTGCCGGCTCCTTGCGTGGCACCGCCACGCGCGTCGCCGGCGCCTCGTCTGGCAGTCCGCCAGACCCCGGCGCGGGGACGATCACAGGGTGAACAGACCCTAGGCCCGACACCGCCATCCCGTTTGCTGGAGAATTGTTTCCGATGATACCTGTCGTCCTGTCCGGCGGCGCCGGCACCCGCCTGTGGCCGGTTTCGCGCGAGGCTTTTCCGAAGCCCTTCATCCGGCTCGGCAATGGCCCGAGCCTCCTGCAGCGGACCCTGGCGCGAGCCGCTCCGCTTGCAGACGGTCATGCCTGCGTCGTCACCAACGAGGCCTACGCGTTCAAGACCCGCGACGAGATCGCGGCGGTCGACGGGCTCGGCGAGGTGCGCACCACCCAGCTGCTCGAGCCGGCCGGCCGCAATACCGCTCCGGCGGTCGCCGTCGCGGCGCTCTGGGCGCGGTCGATCGACCCCGATGGCGTGATGCTCGTGCTGCCGGCCGATCATCTGATTCCCGACGAGGCGGCGTTCCAGACCGCGGCCCGGGCCGCCGAGGCGATCGCCCGGACGGGCGAGATCGTGCTCTTCGGGATCCAGCCCACCGGACCGGAGACGGGCTTCGGCTATCTCGAGCTCGGCGAATCGCTCGGCGCCGGCGGCTATCGGGTTGCCCGCTTCACCGAGAAGCCCGACGCCGAGCGGGCTGCCGCCTTCCTGGCGAGCGGGCGTTTTGCCTGGAACAGCGGCATGTTCTGCTTCTCGGTGCCGACGATCCTGCAGGCCTTCCGGGACCATGCGCCCGAGGTCCTCGATGCGGCCGAGAAGGTCTGGGCCGCGGCGGGCGAGGGCGGCGGTGCGGCGGAGGTCCGGCTCGATGCCGATGCCTTCGCGGCCATGCCCGACATCTCGATCGACTACGCGATCATGGAACGCGCCGACCGGGTGGTGGCGGTGCGCGCCGGTTTCGGCTGGAGCGACATCGGCTCCTGGCGCGCGATCGCCGAGCAGCTGCCCAGCGATGAAAGCGGCAATACATCGGTGGGCGAGGTCATGACCGTCGGCACCACCAATACCCACATCCAGACCGAGGACCGCCTGGTGGCGGCGGTGGGCGTGAGCGACCTGCTGATCGTCGACACCCCCGACGCGCTGCTGGTGGCCAACAAGGACAGCTGCCAGGATGTGCGCGAGATCGTGGCGAGGCTCAAGGGCAAGTCGCACGAAGCCGCGGTGATTCATCGCACCGTGGCGCGTCCCTGGGGAACCTATACGGTCCTGCACGAAGGCCCGCGCTTCAAGATCAAGCGGATCGAGGTCAAGCCGGGGCAGCAGCTCTCGATGCAGATGCACCATCATCGCAGCGAGCACTGGGTCGTGGTGTCGGGAACCGCCGTCGTGACCTGCGGCGAGCAGAAGTCCCTGCTGTCGGCCAACGAGTCGACCTACATTCCGATCGGCACCCGGCACCGGCTCGAGAACCCCGGCAAGGTCGACCTCGTCATGATCGAGGTGCAGTGCGGCGAGTATCTCGGCGAGGACGACATCGTCCGCTTCGACGATCGCTACGGCCGCGCCTGATCGCCGGGAACCCGATTCGGGCACGTGGCAAGACGCTCCCCAACGCGGTTATGCGGTTGAAGGCGAATCCGTATTACATGCGTGGGGCGGGTCGCTTGGCGGCCTGACCTTCGGTACTGATGCGCAGCGCGCGGGCGGTTTCGGTGCGCCCGCCCGATTTCGCGTCGCCCGGGCGCCGGGCCGGCTCGGCGCGGGCGACCGGCGTCTTGCCCGGGCTCGCCGAGCCGGGAGCCGCGACCTGAGCGGCAACGCGGTTCGTGCCGGAGGGGGCCTGCGCGGCGGCTTGAGAGGCAACCACCCGGCGCTTGCCGTTCTCGTCGGTGACGACGGTGGCGACCGATGCGGCGCGCACCTTCAGGCGGGTTCCCGCACGCACGGTGCTGACCTTGGTGCCCAGGCCGTTCATGCTGCGCAAGCGGCCGGTGCTGGTGCCCCAGCGCCGCGCGATCGAGGCGAGCGATTCCTGGCGCCTGGGCGTGTAGTAGCGCGCGGACGTCTCCACGCGTTCGACCAGCCTTGCGCCGGCGAACTGCTCGATGCGGGTTTCATCGAGCACTTTCTTGTGGGGCGTCAGGATCTTGCTGCCGGCGAGCAGCTTCGAGTTCGGGCGCAGGCCGTTGGCCTTGCGAAGCTCCTCGACCGGAACCGAGAACTTCGCCGCGACACCGCTCAGGGTATCGCCCTTCTGCAGTGTGTACGGCTGCCAGCTCGCGAAGACACCGCCGCTGGTCTCGTGCTGCTTGACGGCCTCGACGAAGCTCTCGAGCCGGTCGGCCGGCAGGATGATGCCGTGATTGCGGCTTGCCGATATCACCGGACGATGGTGGGCCGGGTTGAGCGCGACGAACTCCTTGACGCTCATCTGCGCGAAGCGGGCGGCCAGGTCGAGGTCCATCGGACGCAGCTTGTCGATGGTGACGAAGTAGGGCTTGTCCGGCAGGTAGGCGAGCGGGACCGAGAGCGATTCGGCCCGCGCCACGATGTTCTTGAGCGCGATCAGCTTCGGCACGTAATGCCGGGTCTCCTGCGGCATGCGCAGGTGGAGATAGTCGTCGGGCCTGCCCCTGGCCCGGTTCGCCTTGCGCGCGCGCGCGACCGCCCCCTCGCCCCAGTTGTAGGAGGCGAGCGCGAGGAACCAGTCGTTGCCGTTGAACTCGTAGACGTACTCGAGGTAGTCGAGCGCTGCGCGTGTCGACTGGACGACGTCGCGCCGGTTGTCCACCCACCAGTTCTGCTTCAGGTCGTAGGCCCGGCCGGTCGACGGAATGAACTGCCAGAGGCCAGCCGCCTTGGCGTGGGACGTCGCTCCCGGATTCATCGCACTTTCGATGAAGGGCAGCAGGGCGAGCTCCGTGGGCAGGCCGCGTTTCTCGACCTCGTCGACGATATGGAACAGGTAGGGCCTGCTGCGCTCGATCATCCTTTCCAGATAGTCGGGGCGCGCGAGCAGCTTTCGCTCGTGGCTCGCCACGAGGTTCGAGTCGAGCTCCGGCATCGCGAAGCCGGCGCGAATCCGGTCCCAGAGATTGCCGACGGGCTCGAGCGCGTTGTCCTCCTCGACATGCACCGTGTCCGCGCCGCCGGCGATCGTGGTGCCGGTGTCGGCGACGGTTTCCTCGAGCAGGTCGCCCTCGGGCAGCAGTGCGGTCTCGACGAGCTCGAGACCCGCATCGGCCGGTGTGGCTGCATCGGCATCGGCCACGGCCTGCGATACGGTGTCGCCGCGGCCGGACGCCGGGGTGATGTCGGTCGATCCTTGCGGGGCGATCGTGCCGCAGGCACCGAGGGCGAGCAGCGCGCAGGCGAGCGGGATGCGCAGCAGGCGCGCGAGCGATCCCGCGGAGGGTACGACGGGGGGCCGGGCGGGCCGGTCGAGGAAATCCTGGGACGGGAAGCGGCTTGGCAGCGGCGTCATGCGGGCTCGGTCAGGCGGGTCGGCGGGCGCCCGGGCAAGTCGATACCCGATCGCGGCATGCGCCGGCAATGCAAGTGTCGGCGGGCAATCGTATGAAATCGCCAATCGAGGGTCAAGCGGAACAAGGGAACGATCGGCGGGCGATTACGCCCGTCGGACGCGGTCAGAACTCGTCCTTCCAGGCGCGCAGGGCGGCGAAGCGCTCGACGGTGTCGGCCCCGGCGGGAATGCCGCGCTCGGCGAGCCGTTCGATCACCGCCGGGCTGGTGGTGCGCAGGAACGGATTCGTCTCGCGCTCGATCCCGATGGCCGAGGGCACGGTTGGGATATCGCGTTCGCGCAGCGTCCTGGCTTCGGCGATCCGGGCGGCGAGCGCGCCCGAGCCGGGCTCGGCGGCGCTGGCGAAGGAGAGGTTGGAGAGGGTGTACTCGTGGGCGCAGTACACCAGGGTATCCGGTGGCAGGGCCGCGAGACGGCCGAGCGACCGGTGCATCTGGGCCGGTGTGCCTTCGAACAGCCGGCCGCAGCCGGCGGCGAACAGGGTGTCGCCGCAGAAAAGCACGCCGCGCGGATCCTCCTCGCCCAGCCGGCTGCCGAAGTACGCGATATGGCCCAGGGTATGGCCCGGGACCGCGATGACCTCGAAATCGATGCCCAGGGCGGGCAGCTCGAGCCGGTCGCCGTCGTCCAGGGGATGATCGATGCCGTCGATCGGGTCGGCGCGCGGCCCGTGGACGGGGCAGCCCCAGTGTGCCGCCAGGGCGGCCACGCCGCCGGTGTGATCGGCGTGGTGATGGGTGAGTAGAATCGCATCGAGGGACAGGGATGCCGCCGCGAGCGCGCGTTCGATCGCATTGGCGTCACCCGGATCGACGACCGCAGCCCGGGTGCCTGTCGCGTCGATGATCAGCCACAGGTAGTTGTCGCGAAACGCCGGAACGGGCCGGATCCTCGGATGCGGCGCCGGCACGAAGCGAAAGGATTCGGATGGAGTCGACATGAGCGTGGACCAGACCCCCGATGGCGGAAACGGCAGGCGGGACGCGTCCATTATAGGGCCGCAGCCCTGGCATGAATGGCTCGCATCGCCGGCCGGACGCTATGTCCTCGAGTGGGAGCAGACCTGCTACGACAAGGCGGTCGCGGACATCTTCGGCTATGTTGCGGTGCAGCTCTCGCTGCCCGAGCTCGACACCCTGCGCAACAACCGGATGCCGAGCCGCCTGTACGGGCTCACCCGCAGCGATGCCGCCGCCGGCGAGGTCGCGGTTGCCCGCTCCGTGCTGATCGAGGACAACGGCGAGCTGCCGTTCCGGGACCAGTCGGTGGACCTGGTCACCCTGCCGCATGTGGTCGAGTTCTCCAGCGATCCCCATCAGCTGCTGCGCGAGGTCGACCGGGTGCTTCGCCCGGAGGGCAGGGTGGTGCTCACCGGCTTCAACCCGATCAGCCTGTGGGGGATGCGCGGCCTCGTTCCCACCGGCCTGCTGCGCCCCTTCCTGCCGCGCGAGAGCCAGATGATCGCGCTGCCGCGCCTGCGCGACTGGTTCAAGCTGCTCAGCTTCGAGTTCGAGCGCGGCCGCTACGGTTGCTACCGGCCGCCGTGCCGCAGCGATCGCTGGCTGGAGCGGACCCGCTTCATGGAGGCCGCGGGCGACCGCTGGTGGCCGATCTGCGGCGCGCTCTACAGCGTCAGCGCGGTCAAGCGGGTACGCGCGATGCGGCTCGTCGGACCGGTCTGGCAACCGGCGCGGCGCAGCGCCCGGGCGGTGCCGGTCGCCGCACCGCAGTTCGGGCCGCACGAGAGCTCGACCATCCCGCGGCGACGTCGGGACGACGCATCCACCCGCTGACCTGACGGCTTCGGATTCGGGCGCAGGGCAGTCGAGCCGGGAATTCGCGAAGCACCGCTTCGTGCCGGCGAGACCGGCCGCGCCTGCCAGCGCGGCCGCAACGGGGCGACGCAGACAGTACGGTTGTACGGCAAGGAGCCCCAACGCAGCCATGCGCCCGAATCCGAAGCCGGATCAGGTGTAGAGGTCGGCGCGCGACATCGGCAGGTCGATCTCGAGGCCGCCGGATCCCGGTTTCGGCCGCGCCGCCAGCAGCTGGTAGATGTTCACCCAGCCATGGGCGAAGGCATGCGCGCAACCGGCGAGGTAGACCCGCCAGATGCGCAGCCGGCGTTCGCCGGCGAGCTCCGCGAGCTCGGGCAGTTGCGCCTCGAGCGCGTCCGACCAGAAGCCGAGGGTGCGGGCATAGTGGCGCCGCAGCGACTCCGCATCGGCGACCTCCAGGCCGGTGCGCGAGATGTCCGCGATCGCCCGGGAGACATGGGGCAGCTCGCCGTCGGGGAACACATATCTGGAGATGAAGTCCCCGGCACCCAGGCCGACGTTGCGACTGTCGGCATCGGTGGAGGTGATGCCGTGCTGCAGGGTCAGGCCGCCCGGCTTGAGCAGGCGGTGGACGATCTCGAAGTAGGCCGGCAGGTTCTTCAGGCCGACATGCTCGAGCATGCCGATCGAGCTGATCCGGTCGTAGACCTCGGATCCGGGGATGTCGCGGTAGTCGGTCAGCCGGATCTCGACCCGATCCTGCAGGCCCGCTTGCCGGACCCGCTCGCCGGCGAGCTCGAACTGGTTCTTCGACAGGGTGACGCCGAGCACCCGGGCGCCATGGTGCTTCGCCGCGTGGATCGCCAGGGCGCCCCAGCCGCAGCCGATGTCGAGCAGGCTCATGCCGGGGCGCAGCCGCAGCTTGCGACACACATGCTCGAGCTTGGCCTGCTGGGCCTCGGCCAGGGATTCGTCGCCCCGCGGGAAATAGGCGCAGGAATAGACCATCGCCGGATCGAGCCAGCGCGAATAGAAGTCGTTGGAGACGTCGTAGTGATATTCGATCGCCTTGCGGTCCGTACTGCGGGTGTGCTTCGCGATCCAGTCGGGCAGGCTGCCGAGCCCGCGGTGCTCGTCGGCGTCATCGGCCAGGGCGGTCGCCACGTCGATGACGTCCCGGATCCTGCCTTCGATGTCGAGCTCGCCCTCGACGAAGGCGGTGCCAAGGGAATCGAGGCTGGGATTGATCAGACGCCGGGCCGCCGCCATGTCGCGCAGCGAGACGGTGACCACCGGATCGTCGCCCAGGTCGACCGTGGTTCCGTCCCAGAGCCGGATGGCAAGCGGGATCGGACGACGTTCGCGCAACTGCCCGAGGTATCTGGAAAGCTGCTTCTCAAGCAAGAGACTCCTCCCTGCGGTCGGCTAGAATCGATACCCGATCGAGGCGCCGCGCACCGGGGGCCTCGACCTCCCTTTCCATCATAGTCATAGCGAAAAGCCCTTGCACTGGCAAGCTTCGGACACCATGGCGAGAATCGACATCTATACCGACGGCGCCTGCAAGGGCAATCCGGGCCCTGGCGGCTGGGGCGCGCTGCTGGTGAGCGGCGAGCATCGCAAGGAGCTGTTCGGCGGCGAGGCCCGTACGACCAACAACCGGATGGAGCTGCTCGCGGTCATCCGGGCGCTCGAGGCCCTGCGGGGGTCTGGCGAGCTCGTCATCCATACCGACTCCCAGTACGTTCAGAAGGGCATCACGGAATGGATGCGCGGCTGGAAGGCGCGCGGCTGGAAGACCGCCGATCGCAAGCCCGTCAAGAATTCCGATCTCTGGCTGCGGCTCGACGAGCTCCAGGCGGGCCATCGGATCCAGTGGCGCTGGGTCCGCGGCCATTCGGGGCACCCCGGCAACGAGGCGGCCGACGCGCTGGCCAATCGCGGGGTCGACGTGGCGCGCGCCGCGACGAGCCCCTGAAGCGAGACGGACATGGACAGGGAATTCGACACCATCGAGCTCGAGGTCGGCGGGACGCCGACCGCAGCGGTCATCTGGCTCCACGGGCTGGGCGCCGATGCCAACGATTTCGTTCCGATCGTCCCGATGCTCGGACTCGATGCCGGGCCCGCCATCCGCTTCGTGTTTCCGAACGCGCCGGTTCGTCCGGTGACGATCAACGGCGGCATGCCGATGCGTGCCTGGTTCGACATTCGCGAGCTGGGCGGCAGGAACATCGATGAAGCTGGTATCCGCGCCGCGGGCGACACGCTCGATGCGCTCGTCGAGCGCGAGGTGGAACGCGGCATCGCCACTTCGCGGATCGTGCTGGCCGGCTTCTCCCAGGGTGGGGTGATCGCCCTGCACGCCGGCCTGCGATTCCCTCGGCCGCTGGCGGGGATCCTCGCGCTGTCGACTTTCCTGGCGCTGGCCGATTCGCTGCCGGGCGAAGCCTCCGAGGCGAACCGCTTGATCCCGGTGTTCATGGCGCACGGTCACCACGACGAGATGATCGGCGCCGAGCGGGCGCTGCGCTCGCGCGACCTGCTGATCGATGCTGGCTACCCGGTCGCATGGCACGACTATCCGATGGGCCATGAGGTCTGCATCGAGGAGATCAACGCGATGGGTGCCTGGCTGGCGCAGCGGCTGGCCTGATTCCGGTTCATGCGGTCGAAGGCCGATATCGCGGGGCAAATCGTCCCACGCGCGGCGGAGGCACCGATACGATCAGCTCGACAGCAGGTCGGCCACCCGTCGCGCCGCTTCGAGCAGTTCATCGACGGGTCGGGCGAAGCACCAGCGCAGATGGCCTTCGCCCTCCGGGCCGAAGGCGAGGCCGGGCGCGAGCCCGACGCCAGCCTGTCCCAGGAGCCGATGCGCCAGCCCGACGCTGTCGTTCTCGCCCTCGATTCCGACGAAGGCGTACATCGCGCCGTCGGCCGCGGCGACCCGCAGGCGCGGAACCTCGCGCAGGGCGCCGACCAGGGCGGTGCGTCGCTCGCGTAACCTGGCGACGAAGCCTGCGATGTCCGCATCGCCCATCGCAAGGGCGACGCGGGCGCCTTCCTGGACGAAGCCGGGCACGCAGGAGGTGTTGTATTCGACGAGCGTCGCGAGCGAGGGGATCGCTGGCGCCGGCGCCACCAGCCAGCCGATGCGCCAGCCTGTCATCCGCCAGGTCTTGGAGAAGGTGTTGGCGACCCAGAGGCGGTCATCGGCGTCGGCGATGTCCAGGAAGGACGGAGCAGCCGCCGAGCCGTCGAAGACCAGCCGGCCATAGGCCTCGTCCGACAGGATCCAGATGCCGTGCCGACGGCAGTGCGCCAGTATCGCCCCCATCTCGGCGACCGGCAGCACCCAGCCAGGGCGGGATTCGTGAGTTGAGGATGAGCGCCCGGGTTCCCGGACCGGCCAGCGCGAACAGTCTCTCGAGATCGAGTCGCCAGTGCCCATCGCCGTCCTCGACGAGCGGGCAGCGCAGCACTTCGGCCCCGAGGATCCGGGGAATCTCGGTCAGATTCGGCCATAGCGGCGTGACCGCGACGACCCGGTCTCCGGGCGACAGCAGCGCCTGGGCGGCGAGCATCAGCGCGCTCACCCCCGAGCCGGTGATCGCGATCCGGTCCGCGCTGACGGGCCGATGGCGAGCCCCGAGATAGCGGGCAAGCGCCTCGCGCAGCGCCGGCTTGCCGAGGTTCGGCTGGTAGAAGGTGTCGCCCGCCGCGAGCGCCTGCCGGCAGGCGGCGACGATGGCCGCCGGGGTGCTTTCGTCGGGTTCGCCGAACCAGAAGGGGAGCACGCCCTCCCGGCCGCTGGCCGCCTGCGCGAGCGAGCGGATCAGGGACGGCGCCAGTGTCCGGACCCCGGCGCGGGGCAGGAGGTCGAAAGCCGGTGTTGCGGGATGATCCCGCCGTTGATCGGTGAAATCCATCGTGTCGTCAGCTGCGGCGAAAAGCTATGCTACTGTGGATTTTTCAAGCTGTTCGTCGATGAAAAGCCACTCCCGCACACGCTGGATCTCTCTCGGGGCGCTGGTCGTCGTCGCGGTCGCCGCGTCGCTGGCCGCGACGCGGCCCTGGGCCCAGGCCGGCACCCGCACGCCGGCACAGCAATCGTCGATCGCGCCCGTGCCGCTGGAGCCGGTGGTCGACGTCGAGGTGACAGCGGCGCGTCATCGCCTGATCCGCGAGGAGATATCGGCCGTCGGCACGCTGCGCGCGGCCGAGTCGGTGATGCTCAGGCCCGAGATCGCCGGCCGCATCGACAAGATCCATTTCCATGACGGCCAGGTGGTCCGGGCCGGAGACATGCTATTCGAGCTCGACGCGACGGTGCTCGGCGCCGAGGTCGAGCAGGCCCGCGCCGAGCTCGACCTGGCCCGGTCGAACGTGCGGCGCACCCGCGAGCTCGCGAACCAGCGTTTCGTCAGCGCCCGGTCGCTCGACGAGGCGGAATCCTCGATGCGGGTGCTCGAGGCGAAGCTCAAGCTCGCCCAGGCCCGGATGAGCAAGACCCGGCTCAAGGCGCCCTTCGACGGCGTGCTGGGCCTGCGCAAGGTGAGCGTCGGCGACTATGTCGAGGTCGGGGCCGATCTCGTCCTGATCGAGGATCTCTCGTCGATGCAGGTCGATTTGCGATTGCCCGAGAGATTCCTCGGCGCGATCGAGCCCGGCCAGACGATCCTGCTCACGCTCGACGCCTACCCTGAAGCGAGTCTGCGCGCCCGCCTGGTCGCCATCGACGCGCAGGTCGATGCCGGTGGCCGCGCGCTGCTGGTGCGCGGGCGCCTGGAAACCAACGACACCAAGCTGCGCACCGGGATGTTCGCGCGGGCGCGGCTCGTCACCGGCGAGTCCCCCGATGCCGTGGTGATTCCGGAGGAGGCCCTCGTGGTCGGCGCCGACGAATCCCATGTGTTCCTGGTCGACGGCGAGCATGCCCGCCGGGTGCCGGTGCGTACCGGCCGCCGTACCGCCGGCCTCGTCGAAGTCGTCTCGGGGCTTTCCGCCGGCGATCGTGTCGTCGTCGCCGGCCATCTGAAGCTGCGCGGCGAGCGTCCGCGGATCAACCCGATCATGCCGCCGCCCGCGCCGGCGGCATCGGCTCGCTGAGCCCGGCGGGGCCGTCCGATGCGCCTGTCCCATACCTGCATCCAGCGCCCGGTCTTCGCGACGGTGCTGGCGATCATCATGATGCTGGTGGGGGCGGTGAGCTTCGAGCGGCTGCAGGTTCGCGAGTATCCGCAGATCGACGAGCCGGTCGTCACGGTGCGCACCGAATATCTCGGCGCGTCGGCCGAGATCATCGAGTCGCAGGTCAGCAAGCCGCTCGAGGATTCGATCGCCGGCATCGAGGGCGTCGATGTCCTGACTTCCATCTCCCGGGCCGAGCTCAGCCAGATCACGGTGCGCTTCCGGCTCGAGCGCGACCCCGACGGCGCGGCCGCCGATGTGCGAGACCGCGTCGCCCGGGCGCGTTCCAAGCTGCCCGACGACGTCATCGAGCCGGTCGTGGCGAAGGTCGAGGCCGATGCCAATCCGGTGGTCTGGATGTCGTTCTCGAGCGAGAACATGTCGGCGCTCGAGGTCTCCGATATCGCGAACCGGATCGTCAAGCCGCGCCTCCAGACCCTGCCCGGCGCGGCCGACGTGCGCATCTTCGGCGAGCGCAAGTATGCGATGCGGATCTGGCTCGACAAGAACCAGCTCGGCGCCTTCGGCCTGACCCCGCTCGACGTAGAGCAGGCCTTGCGGTCGCAGAACATCGAGGTTCCCGCCGGCCGCATCGAGAGCACGATGCGCGAGTTCAACGTGGTCTCGAGCACCGACCTGCGCACCGTCGCCGATTTCGAGAACATGGTGCTCAAGACGGAGCTGGGCTATCCGGTGCGACTGCGCGACGTCGCGCGGGTCGAGATCGGCGCCGAGAACGATCGCACGGTGGTGCGCTTCAACGGCCGCAATACCGTCGCGATGGGAATCATCAAGCAGGCGACGGCCAATCCGCTGGTCCTGTCGGAAGCGCTGCGCGAGCAGATCCCGATCATCGAGCGCGACCTGCCCGAGGGGCTCAAGCTCACCATCTCGCACGACTCCTCGCTCTTCATCGAGCGATCCATCGAGGCGGTGTTCATGACCATCGGCGAGGCGGCCGTCCTGGTCGCGGTCGTGATCTTCCTCTTCCTCGGCACCGTCCGGGCCTCGATCATCCCGCTGGTGACGATCCCGATCGCGCTCGTCACCACCTTCGCCCTGATGCTGATCGCCGGTTTCTCGATCAACACCCTGACGCTGCTCGCGCTGGTGCTCGCCATCGGCCTGGTGGTCGACGACGCGATCGTCGTTCTCGAGAACATCCACCGGCACATCGAGGACGGCATGAAACCGGTCGTCGCGGCCCACAAGGGGATATCCGAGGTGGCCTTCGCGGTGATCGCGATGACCCTGACCCTGGCGGCGGTGTACGCGCCCCAGGCGTTCACTTCGGGCCGGACCGGCCGCCTGCTGATCGAGTTCGCCCTGACCCTGGCCGGCGCCGTGCTCGTCTCGGGGTTCATCGCCCTGACCCTGACGCCGATGATGTGCTCCCGACTGCTGCGCCATGACGAGAAGCCGGGGCTGCTGTCGCGGATCATCGAGCGGGGCCTGAGCGCGCTCACGTCGGGCTATCGGCGGACCCTGGTCGCGGTGCTCGATTTCCGGTGGCTGGTCCTCGCCGGTGTCGTCGGCTGCTTCGTGGCGACGGCGCTGCTGTGGACGAACATGAAGTCCGAGCTCGCCCCGACCGAGGATCGCGGGGTCATGGCCATCAACTTCACCGCGCCCGAGGGTTCTTCCATCCAGTACACCAGCGAGTACGCCCAGCGGATCGAGCGCATAGCGATGACCATCCCCGAGGTCGACCGGGTCTTCGTGGTCGCCGGCAATCCCACGGTCGAGCGCGGCACCGGTTCGCTGCGCATGGCCGACTGGAACGACCGCGACCGCAGGGTGCCCGAGATGCTCGGGGAGCTGCTGCCGCAGCTGCTGGCGATCCCGGGGGTCCAGGCCAATGCGCTCGCGCCGCCGTCGCTCGGCCAGCCCTTCCGCTCGCGGCCCTTCCACATGATGGTCATCACTTCCGATACCTACGAGAAGCTCCAGGCCGGCGCCGAGCCGCTGCTCGCCGACCTGCGTGCCTGGCCAGGCCTGCAGGGCATCGAGACCGACCTGCGGCTGGACAAGCCCGAGCTGCGGCTCTGGATAGACCGCGACCGGGCCGCCGATGCCGGCGTCTCGATGGAGACCATCGGGCGGGTCCTCGAGACCTCGCTCGGCGGGCGCCGGGTCACGCGGTTTCGCAAGGACGGCGAGCAGTTCGAGGTGATCGTCCAGCTCGACCCGGCCGGGCGGACTTCACCGGACGACATCTCCGACATCCTGGTGGCGGGCCGCGACGGCCGCCTGCTGCCGCTGTCCTCGCTGCTGCGCGCCGAAGAGACGGTCGGCCCCAAGGAACTGAATCATTTCTCGCAGCGCCGGGCACTGGCGATCACCGCCAACCTCGGTCCGGGCACGTCGCAGGGCGAAGCGCTCGCTCATGCCCAGGCCGCCGCGGAGCGGCTCCTGCCCGAGGGCTTCATGATCGACTGGGACGGCCAGTCGCGCGAGTTCTTCCAGTCGTCGTCCTCGCAGATGCTCACGCTGGTGCTGGCGCTGCTGTTCATCTATCTCGTGCTCGCGGCGCAGTTCGAGAGCTTCGTCGATCCCCTGATCATCATCTCGACGGTGCCGTTGTCGATGGTCGGCGGCCTGCTGCTGCTCGAGGCGGGCGGGGGGACGATCAACGTCTACAGCAAGATCGGGCTGATCACCCTGATCGGGCTGATCACCAAGCACGGCATCCTGATCGTCGAATTCTCGAACCAGCTGCGCGATCGCGGCAGCTCGATCCGCGAGGCGGTGATCGAGGCGGCCTGCCTGCGGCTGCGCCCCATCCTGATGACGACGGGCGCGATGGTGCTCGGCGCGGTGCCGCTGGCGCTGGCCTCGGGTGCCGGGGCCGAGAGCCGCCAGCAGATCGGGCTGGTGGTGGTCGGCGGGATGAGCCTCGGCACGGTCCTCACCCTGTTCGTCGTGCCCTCGGTGTACATGCTCTTCACCCGGCGCCATCGCGAGCCCATCCTCGACCATCGAGAGGCGCTAGAATCGGTGGGATGACGCGCCAGATCGTCCTCGACACCGAAACCACCGGCCTGTCCCCCGAAGAGGGGCATCGCATCGTGGAGATCGGCCTGATCGAGCTCCAGGGTCGACGGCGAACCGGGCGCACGTTCCACACCTATCTCGATCCCGAGCGCGACATCGATCCGGGCGCCGAGAAGGTCCATGGCCTGAGCCGCGAGCGCCTGACCGGCGAGCCGAAGTTCGAGGCGATCGCCGATCGCCTGCTCGCGTTCGTCGCGGGCGCCGAGGTCCTGATCCACAACGCGCCTTTCGACATCGGCTTCCTCGATGCCGAGATGGCCCGGCTGGGTCGCGAGCCGTTCCAGACCCATTGTGTCGCGGTGGTCGACACGCTCGCGATGGCCCGCGAGATGCGTCCCGGACAGCGCAATTCCCTCGACGTCCTGTGCGGCCATTTCGGGGTCTCGAACGAGCATCGCACCCTGCACGGCGCCCTGCTCGATGCGGAGCTGCTCGCCGAGGTCTATCTCCAGATGACCCGGGGGCAGGAATCCTTCGCGATGTTCGGCGATGAAGGCACGATCGCGGCGGCCGACGAGCTCGAATGGCCGCTGGCTACGCCCCTGCCGGTGCTGCCCGCCAGCGCGCAGGAGATCGCCGCCCACGAAGCCGTGCTCGCCGGCATGGGGAAGCCCGAAAAGCCTGCTCTCTGGACCGTGTTGCAGGCTGGCTGATGCCCGGCTTCACATTCGGGTGCAGGGCAAGGCGGGGCGCCGCAGACAGTACGGTTGTACGGCAAGGCGTCCCAACGCGGCCATGTGCCCGAATGTGAAGCCGGACGGGCTAGCGCAGGCCGGTCAGGGTGGATAGTCCGCGCAACGAGTCGTCCGGGCGCGGCGTCGCCGGCAGGGATTTGCCCGCAATCGGTGCCGGACATTGCCCGTCGGCAAGCCAGCCGAGCGCAGCCGCGAGCAGGGGCTCGTCGGCCGCGCCGAATTCGCCGACCACCGGGTCCGTGATCTCGCAGTCCGGGGCGAGCCCGCCGTAGTAGTCGCCCTCGTCGAGGGCGTTGCGGGTGGTGAAGCTGACGATCGAATAGACCCAGCCCGCATGGCTCGGCGGTGTGAATCCCACCGGCTTGCCGCAGGTCGCCGACCCGATCCGGGTGGAGGAGCGCCAGGGATCCAGGCCCGCGATCAGCATCTCCGATGCAGAGCAGGTTCGGGTACCGGTGATCCAGACGATGCGCTCGAAGCGGCCGGCCCGTGGATCGTTGCCGAAGCCGTAGGTCCGGTTCGAGCTCGCGTGCGCTGGATTGAACTCCAGGCGGCCCATGATCCGTCCGGAAAGGTCGTCCAGGCCGAGCGCCGAACCGATCTGCGCGGCGACCGCGACCAGTCCGCCGCCGTTCTCGCGCAGGTCGACGACGAGATCCTGGGCGCCCTGGTCGAGCAGCTGGTCGAGCGTCGCCTGCCACGGGGAGACGCCGAGCCGGCCGAAGGAGTAGAAGTTGACGTAACCCACCTTGCGGCCGCCCGCATCATGGACACCCGACCCCATCACGTAGCTCAGGTCGTACCAGTTGCGGGTCACGGTCATGGTCAGCGTCCGGTCGTCGCGGCGGACATCGAAGGCAAGGCTGGTGCCGGCTTCGTTGGGTCCGAACGCCTCGCCGAGCGCGCCGGCGGCGAGCAACTCGGCGATCGTACGGCCGCCGATGGCGACGATCCGGTCGCCTCGGCGCATCCCGGCCGCATGGGCGGGCGAGCGTGGCTGGACGAGGCGCAGCGCGAGCGCATCGGCCTCGATCTGGTAGGTGATTCCGAAGCCGAGGCTGCGGCCCTCGTCGAAGAAGGCGTCGTAGCTCGCCGCCGGCTCGATGTAGCTGTAGCGGTCCTCGGCGACTTTCAGCGCAGCCAGGGCCGCATGGGCGTCGGGATAGGCATCCGGTGCAGGCCGCGGCGGCAGCCGATCCACCCAGTAGTACCAGTCGTACAGATACGACACCAGGAAGCCGGCCGAGGGGGGGCCGAGCTCGGCTTCCGCCTGCGGCGCGCCGCCACCGCCACAGCCCGCGAGCAGGAGACTGGCGAGAACGGCGCCCAGCGCGGCGGACATCCGTCCGGCGGCACCGGACCGGGCTTGCTGCCGGACGGGAGGCGTCCTGGCGATGGAACGGGCCATGCCGCTGGGCGGCATGCCCGGTGGAACGGTGGACGGATCGAGGGGTAGGTGGGGCACGGTCAATGATTGCTACACTTCGCGGATCGCGTCAGGATCCCATGATGAAAGAAACCCGTATCGCCCGTTCGCGCCGTGAACGCAAGAGCCATCTGTCGCCCGATGCCGAGCGGCTGGTTGCGTCGGCCCTCGGGCTGGCGAACTCGGGCAGCCGGGTCGAGGATCGCTACTGGGAACGCCAGCTCGCCGACCGGATCGAGCGCCTGCTCGAAAGCGGTCACCAGCAGTCCCTCTACAACGCCCTCGACCGGCTGCAGCAGACCGATGGCGAAGCCTATGGTGCGATGGTCGAGGCGGTCGAGGAATCCGCCGAGAGCATGGTGCTGGACCACGAGGGCCGGCCCTGGCAGATCCTGCTGGTGTCCGCGCCCCTGATCGCCTGGACGCGTTTCCGGATCCCCTCCGGAGCATTGCCTCCGCATGCGGTCGATGCGATCGCCGCCCACTGGCAGGCGCATGTGCTCGCCCGCCCGGCGCGGCTGTTCGTCGTGCCGCATCTCTACAGCCTCGACGAGCTGCCCCGGGACTATGCGGAGCTGCGCAAGATGACCCGTCGTCTCGGCGAGGCGGCCCTGCGAGGGCGCCGCAGCCGGGTCGATGTCTCGGGCCTGCCCGAGACGGCCGACATGCTGGCCGATTCGCGCTTCCTCGTCGGCGCCCTGGCGGTACCTCTGGGTGACCCGGCCTTCCGCTGGCAGGAGCTCGAAAGCGACGACCATGCCACCCGGGTGCAGTGCCTCGAGCACTGGGTGGCGCAGGCCCGGCCGGTGATCGAGCCGCTGCTGCCCGGTTGCGGCTTCGAATGCCTGTTGCCCGATGCCTACCACATCAACCTGCGCGAGGCCGATCGCAGGGTGCGGCCCAATGCGATCCGCGCCGGGGTGCACTACCTCAGTCATGCGCTCGCGATCGAGCCTGGCGAGATCCGGGCGGTGGTGGCGCCGTTCGGCGATGACCAGGTCGATGAATACCGGATCGGGCTGTCGGTCGATCCGGATGGCGACGAGATCGCCCATGGCATCGTCTGGCCCTTGTTCGGCGCCGAATCCGAGGACGACGAGCCGTCGCCGCTCGAGCGGATCCGCGAGATCCTGCGTGATGCGGGCATCAGCGAACAGCGGCTCTGGCCGGACCTGATCGAATCAGAATACTGCGAGGACTGCGGCGCGCCGCTGTTCCCCAACGAGAACGGCGAGGTCGTCCACGCCGAGATGCCGGTCGATGTGGAGCCCGGCTCCTCCCACTTCCACTGACTCCGGGCGTCAGCCCGGCGGGCGCCGTTCACCGGTGGCGGCCCGGGCCGAGGCGATGCCCGCGTCGAGATAGGCGCCGTAGAAGTCCCGGCTCGTGTAGCCGACGAGCCGTTCGGCGACTTCGCGCTCGCCGTCGAGGAATACCACCGTCGGCGACACTCGTACCCGGAGGGCGCCGGCGATCTGCTTCGGCGAGCGCGCCGGTTCCAGCCCGGGAATCGGCCGGTCGTCATCCATCCGCAGCTCGATGACCCGGATGCCGAGTCGCTCGCGCTGGGCATGCACATGGCGCAACTGGTCGGCGCGCAGCGCTTCGCAGAAAGCGCAGCCGGTCAGCGAGAAGAACAGCAGCAGGGGCTGGCCCCGTTCCATGGCGATGCGTTGCTCGCCGGCGTACTCGGCGGGCCCGCCGAGCAACGCATGGGGCTGTGGTTCGCCTGCCATCGCCGGCTTGCGGGCGAGGAATCCATCGAGACCCGCAAGCGCCGCGAGCAGGATCCCGGCGAGGATGTGCCTGCGTGCCGGCGAATGCATCGCCGCGGAGATGAGAGAGAACCGGGACACGCTGCGGAATTCCGAAAGTCCTCGTCGATTGACTATATGCGCATTCATGCATATTGTCATGGCACAGTTCTTCTTCTGGACTGAATGAACGAACGACAAGGCGGATTCGCCGGGCTCCCTGCCGCGAATCGAAGGGCGACCGCCGGAGGACGACATGGACGACCTTACCCGGGTCTTCAGCGCGGTTGCCGACTACTTCACGCTGCTGTCCGAGCCGATGCGCATCCGCATCGTCCATGCCATATGCCAGCAGGAAAAGACGGTCTCGCAGATCGTTGCCGAGACCGGGTCGACCCAGACCAACATCTCGAGGCATCTGGGCTCGATGCACCGGGCCGGCGTGCTCACCCGCCGCAAGGAAGGCAACCACATCTACTACGGCGTCGGCGACGAGACCCTCACCGCCATCTGCCGCAGCGTGTGCGTCCATATCGCCAGCCGGCTCGAGTCCGAGGTGGCCGGGCAGTCCGACTTCATCACCCTGGCGCGCGAGCTCACCGGTAATGACCGGCCCGGCGACCGGGCCCGGCCGGGGGGCGACGGCGCTTCCCCGGGGCACAGTGCATCGCGAGGTACCTGAATGCCCGCCCGGCCACCCGTCATGGGCCGGGTCGTCCCGGCGCCCGAGAACCACCTGTCCGCGGAAGAGCTGCGCGCGGCCGGCACCGCGCGGCGCGCGTTCATGGGCAAGGCGCTGGCGATGGGGGCGGGCGTGGGGATCGCGGGCCGGGCGGCGGCCACCGGTCCGAAAGGCGAGAAGCAGATCCTCGAGCTGCCGGCGCATTCGACCGGGCTCGGCCAGCCGGTGGCTGCCCGCGGCTACGGCCAGCCGTCGAAATGGGAGCGCAATCTGCAGCGCCGCGAAAGCCCTGGTCTGACCCGGGTGTCGGCCGCATCGGTCAGCTTCACTCCCCTGCAGGGCCTGTTCGGCATCATCACCCCGAGCGGGCTGCACTTCGAGCGCCATCACCAGGGCTGGTGGGACATCGATCCCAGCCAGCATCGGCTGATGATCAACGGTCTGGTCGAGGCGCCGCGCGTCTACACCATGGACGAGCTGATGCGCATGCCGTCCACGTCGCGGATCCACTTCATCGAGTGCGGGGCGAATACCGGCATGGAATGGGGCGGTGTCGCCGTGCCGACGGTGCAGTACACCCACGGCATGCTCTCCTGCTGCGAATACACCGGGGTGCTGCTCTCGACCCTGCTCGATGCCTGCGGTGCCGACATCGGGTCGGGCACAGGCGAGGATCGCTACGTGCTCGCCGAGGGCGCCGACGGATCGTCGATGACGCGGACCATCTCGATGAAGGCGGCACTCGACGACGTCATGGTCGCCTGGGCGATGAACGGCGAGATGCTCCGGCCGGAGAACGGCTATCCCCTGCGCCTCGTGGTGCCCGGCGTGCAGGGCGTGTCGTGGGTGAAGTACCTGCGCCGCATCGAGGTGGGCGACCGGCCCTGGGATACCAAGGACGAGGTGCTGCACTACGTCGACATGATGCCCGACGGGATGCTGCGCCAGTACACCTCCATCCAGGAGGTCAAGTCGGTCATCACCTCGCCCTCGGGCGGCCAGACCCTGCTCGATCACGGCTACTACAACCTGACCGGCCTTGCCTGGTCGGGGCGCGGCCGGATCGAGCGGGTCGACGTGTCCACCGACGGCGGGCGCAACTGGCGCACCGCGCGGCTCGAGTCCCCGGTGCTGCCGAAGGCGCTGACCCGCTTCAACATCGACTTCGTCTGGGACGGCTCGCCGGCGATCCTGCAGAGCCGGGCGATCGACGAGTCCGGCCATGTCCAGCCGAAGATCAACCAGTTGCGCGCGGTACGGGGAACCCGCTCGATCTACCACAACAACGCGATCCAGTCGTGGCGGCTGCTGCCGTCGGGCGAGGTCGGCAACGTGCAGGTCTACTGATGACGCGACGAACCCTGCCTTTCGTCGCGGCGACCTGGATCCGCCTGTCGTGCGCGCTGTCGCTCGGCTTTGCGCAGGCTGTGGCGCTCGCCGGGCAGGCCGCGCCGTGGGCGGAGCTGGGCCGGGTCGCGACTCCCGACGAGGTCCGCGCCTGGGACATCGATGTGCGGGCCGATTTCAAGGGATTGCCCGCCGGCTCGGGGTCGGCCGAGGACGGAATGGAGGTATGGGAAGCGCAATGCGCGAGCTGCCACGGAGTATTCGGCGAATCGAACGAGGTCTTCACTCCGATCGTCGGCGGCACGACCGATGCGGACATCGCGCGCGGACGGGTCGCGTCTCTCTCGGACGGCTCGCAGCCGCAGCGTACCTCCCTCATGAAGCTCTCCCGGATCTCGGCGCTGTGGGACTACATCAATCGCGCGATGCCCTGGAACGCCCCGAAATCGCTCTCGGTCGACGAGGTCTACGCGGTGGTGGCCTACATCCTGAACCTGGGCGGGATCGTGGATGACGATTTCGTCCTGTCGGACCGGAACATCGCCGAGGTCCAGGCGCGCCTGCCCAATCGCGACGGCACCGTCCTCCACCGCGGCATGTGGGACGTCGCGGGCAAGCCCGACGTGCAGGGCGAGGACTGCATGCGTGACTGCAGCACGACGATGGATGTGCATTCGATGCTGCCGTCCCATGCCCGTGATGCCCATGGCAATCTCGCGCTGCAGAACCGGACGGTCGGGCCGGTAAGAGGGGTCGACACGACCCGCGACCCGCCCGATACGCTCGAGCAGACGCGAACCATGGCCATGGCGGCCGCCGGTGCAGGCGAGGTGGTGGACGAAGCAGGCCCTTCGCCCGCAAGGATCGCGCAGGCGCACAACTGCATGGCCTGTCACGCGATCGACGGGGCCCTCGTAGGCCCGGCGTTCAAGGCGGTCGCGAGCAGGTACGCCGGCTCCGCGGACGCCGCCGCCAGGCTCGCGAAATCGGTCAAGGAGGGTTCGCAAGGGATCTGGGGCGCGGTACCGATGCCGCCCAATGCAGGTCTGGCCGAGGAGGATGTCCGGGCGGTCGTGCAATGGATCCTGGACGGAGCGCCCTGAAAGTGCGGAATGCGGGCGTCCCGACGCGGGAGCGTCCGCGCGAGGCCGCGGGTTTTGCCTTACGATACTTTCTCAACCTGCCGGCCAGTCGGGCCGGCGCGGATGCAGGCCCGGGGGCATTGCATCCGGAATTCCGAGGAGGCTACATGAACCAGACCAGACGCACCGCACTGCAGGTGGCCGGTGGGGTCAGCGCCTATGCGGCGCTGGTGTCGATCGGCCTGTTACGGCCCGGCCAGGCCAACGCCGAGGAGATCGCGGCTGCGTTCAAGACGCAGGGCATCGCCGAGACCCTGAAGGCGCTCGGCGCAGAAGGGGCCGTCGAGTCCGCCGACGTGCTGATCAACGCGCCCGACATCGCCGAGAACGGCGCGGTCGTCCCGGTCGGCGTCGGCAGCAAGCTGCCCAATACCGAGATGCTGGCACTGCTCGTCGAGAAGAACCCCAATGCGCTTGCCGGCACTTACGAGGTGGCGGGGATCGCGCCGCAGGTGAACATGCGCATCAAGATGGGCCAGAGCTCCGATGTCGTTGCCGTCGTCAAGGCCGACGGCAAGTACTACATGGCCCGCAAGGAGATCAAGGTCACCCTCGGCGGATGCGGCGGCTGACGGTCGGCCGCGACCATCGACACAGAGAGAGGAATACTCATGGCAGATCCGATGAAGATTCGCGCCAAGCTCAGCGGTGACGTCGCCGACGTCCGCGTGCTGATGGCGCACGAGATGGAAACCGGCCAGCGCAAGGACTCGGCAGGCAACGTGATTCCGGCCTGGTACATCAGCAAGGTGACGGCCGAGCTCAACGGCAAACCGGTGATGAAGGCGAACTGGGGGCCGGCGATCGCGAAGAATCCGTACATGCAGTTCCAGGTGCCGGGAGCGAAGGCCGGCGACAAGATCGCGGTCACCTGGGTCGACAACAAGGGCGACACTCGCACCGACGAGGCCGTCATCAACTGATTCGCGACGGTCGGATCGCCCCGGCGCCGCGCGGCCCGGGGGATCGGAGCAAACGCGAACGGCGGTGCGCCCGGACGGGCGCAACAGAACGATCTTGGGGGAGACGATGACATGCGACATGCGAGACTGATCGCGATGGCGATCTGCGGTGCGTTGTCCCTGGGCTGGGGCCAGGGCGCGTTCGCCCAGAGTGCGGAAGACATCAAGAAGGGGATCGACCAGTACCGGGAGATGCTCCAGGACGGCAACCCGGCCGACCTCACGGTTGCCAAGGGCGAGGGCCTCTGGAAGAAGAAGCAGGGCCCGCACGATGCTTCGCTCGAGCAATGCGACCTCGGCAAGGGCCCGGGCGTGGTGGCGGGCGCCTATGCGGAGCTGCCGCGATACTTCGCGGACACCGGCCGCGTCATGGACGCGGAATCGCGCATCGTGCATTGCATCGCCGTCCTGCAGGGGCGCGATGCCACCGCCCTCGCGGCCAAGCCGTTCTCGGGAGGCGGCCAGCCCCAGACGGAGCTCGAATCGCTCGTCGCGTATATCGTGGACGAATCGCGCGGCGTGCCGGTGAACCTGCCGCAGCAGCATCCCGAGGAGATCGCGTCCTACCAGCGCGGCGAGAAGGCCTTCTTCTATCGCGCCGGCCCGTACGACTTCGCCTGCGCCTCCTGCCACAGTGTCGACGACCAGCGCATCCGGCTGCAGGAGCTGCCGAACCTCACCGAGGCCGAGTCGGCGCAGCGCGCGTTCACTACCTGGCCGGCGTACCGGGTGTCGCAGGGGGCGATGCGCACCATGCAGTGGCGCATGTACGACTGCTTCCGCCAGCAGCGGTTCCCCGAGATGATCTATGGCTCGCAGGTGTCGATCGACCTGATCACCTTCCTGGGCGTCAAGGCCAAGGGGGCGCCGATGGACTCCCCGGCGATCAAGCGTTAAGGAGCGGGCAGATGAAGACGAACATCAGACTGTTGGCCGCCGCGATGATCGGCGCCGGATCGATGATCGCCCAGCCCGCGCTCGCGGCGGGCAGCAGCGATGCCGAGGTCGCCGCGGCGATCAAGGGCTCGTTCAAGGAGCGGGGTCAGGCGAAGCTCGACCGGCTCGAGCAGACCGACCTGCAGCGCGAATGCTCTTCCTACAAGGGGAAAGAGCTGCCGCTCGCGGTCAGCGATCGGATCCAGAAGAAGGCGCTCGCCGAGGTCAGGTATCCGGCCGACGGCAAGTTCCTCGGCGACTGGCAGAAGGGCGAGAGGATCGCGCAGTCCGGCCGCGGTTTCCAGTACAACGACAAGCCGGGCTCGACTGCGGGCGGCAACTGCTACGCCTGCCATCAACTTGCCGCCCACGAGGTGTCCTTCGGGAACATCGGCCCGAGCCTGCACAACTACGGCAAGCTGCGCGGGTATTCGCCCGAGGTCGTCAAGTACACCTGGGCCCGCATCTGGAACCCGCACTCGTTCAAGGCATGCAACCAGATGCCGCGATTCGGCGAGGCTGGCATCCTGACCGAGGAGCAGTTGAAGGACGTGATGGCGCTGCTGCTCGATCCGGAGTCGCCGGTCAACAAGTAGGAGCGGGCGGCCGGTGGTCATGCCCGGTGCTGGCCGGTGCAAGCGGAGTCGACATTGAGCGGACTGGCGAGAAGAGAGTTCCTGTGGATGCTGGCGGCCGGCGCGGCCGCCGGCATGCCGCTGGCGACGCGGGCCTCCGACGAGTCGGCCGGGCGGACGATGTACGAGCTGCCGCGATTCGGCAATGTCAGCCTGCTGCATTTCACTGATTGCCACGCCCAGCTGCTCCCGGTCCACTATCGCGAGCCGAGCGCGAACCTGGGCCTCGGCGACGCCATGGGGCGGCCGCCTCATCTCGTGGGCGAGCACCTGCTGCGGCACTTCGGCCTGCGCCCCGGTTCGGCGCGCGCCCATGCGTTCACCCATCTCGATTTCGAGGAGGCGGCGCGCCGCTATGGCAAGGTCGGCGGTTTCGCCCATCTCGCCACGCTGGTCGGGATGCTGAGGGCGAACCGGCCCGGTGCGCTCCTGCTCGATGGCGGCGATACGTGGCAGGGTTCGGCGACCGCGCTGTGGACGAAGGGCCAGGACATGGTCGAGGCCTGTCGCCAGATCGGCGTCGACATGATGACCGCGCACTGGGAGTTCACCTATGGCATGGAGCGGGTGCGCGAGATCGTCGAGCGCGAGCTCGCCGGGCGCATCGAGTTCCTCGCGCAGAACGTCCGCACCATCGACTTCGAGGATCCGGTGTTCGATGCCTACCGGATTCGCGAGATCAACGGGGTGCCGGTGGCGGTGATCGGGCAGGCATTCCCGTATACGCCGATCGCCAATCCCCGTTACATGGTCGCCGACTGGAGCTTCGGGATCCGGGACGCCGAGATGCAGGCGGTCGTCGACGAAGCGCGCGGCAAGGGGGCGCAGGTCGTCATCGTGCTCTCGCACAACGGCATGGATGTCGACCTCAAGATGGCTTCGCGGGTGCGCGGCATCGACGCGATCCTCGGAGGCCACACTCACGATGGCGTGCCGCAGCCGGTGGTGGTCGCCAATCCGGGAGGCCGGACCCTGGTCACCAACGCCGGTTCGAACGGCAAGTTTCTCGGCGTGCTCGATCTCGATGTCCGTGGCGGCAGGATCGCCGATTACCGCTACCGGCTCCTGCCGGTGTTCTCGAATCTGCTGCCCGCCGACCCGGACATGAGCGCCCTGATCGAGCGGGTGCGGGCACCCTATCGGGACCGGCTCGGGGAGGAGCTCGCCGTATCGGAGGCGCTGCTCTATCGCCGCGGGAATTTCAACGGCAGCTTCGACCAGCTGATCCTCGATGCCCTGATGGAGGTGAAGGACGCCGAGATCGCGTTCTCGCCGGGATTTCGCTGGGGCACCACCTTGCTGCCGGGCGAGTCGATCACGCGCGAGCACCTGATGGACCAGACCGCGATCACGTATCCGTACAGCACCCTGACCGAGATGAAGGGTTCGTTCATCAAGACCGTGCTCGAGGACGTCGCCGACAACCTCTTCAATCCCGACCCCTACTACCAGCAGGGCGGGGACATGGTGCGCGTCGGGGGCTTGAGCTATACCTGCCGGCCCACCGAGGCGATGGGCAAGCGGATCGACGACATGCGCATCGGCGGCGTGCCGATCGAGGCCGACAAGACCTACCGGGTGGCGGGCTGGGCGCCGGTGGCCGAAGGGGCGAGCGGAGAGCCCGTCTGGGAGGTCGTCGAGAAATGGTTGCGCTCCCATCGACGGGTGGGCTCCCGCCAGCTGAATCTGCCGACGCTGCTGGGCGTCGACGGCAATCCGGGCATGGCCTGAAGGAGGTGCGAAGATGATGCGACGAGCGACGATGCTGCACATGCTCGCGACCTGTGCCGGGCTCGTGCTTGCTGGCGCGGCGCAGGCGGCCGATCCGCCGGTGCTCTCGACGAGCCGGCAGCTGACGCTCGAGGCGGCCAGGATCGCCGCCGATGCCGCGCTGGCCGCCTGCCGCGACGAGGGCGCGACCGTGGCCGTCGCGGTGCTCGAGCGATCGGGCCTGCCCCTGGTCATGCTGCGCGATCCGCTCGCCGGGATGCACACGCCCGATACCGCGATCGCCAAGGCGCGAACCGCGATCAGCTTCAAGAGCTCGACCATCGAGCTGCTCCGGGCGACCGGGCCCGATACGCCGAACGGCGCGATCCGGCATCTGCCGGGCGTCGTGGTCCTGGGTGGCGGCCTGCTGGTGGAGGCCGCCGGCAGCATCGTCGGCGGCATCGGGGTGTCGGGCGCGCCGAGCGGGCAACTCGACGAGGACTGCGCGCGCAAGGGCATCGACGCCATCGCCGACATGCTCGAGTTCGGCTGAGGCCCGGCCGCGATCGTGATGCCGATGGTCCTGCGCCATGGGTCGGCGAAGGTTCTGGGCTGCCTGGCGGCACTGGTGCTGGCCTGGCTCGTCTGCGGCCCGGCGGCGGCCGGCGAGGAGTTCGAGGCGATCGGCGTGGCGGTGGACCCGATCCGCGTCACCGACCGCGTCTACTACGTGCGCGGCCAGTCCGGCATGGTCTCGAGCGAGAACGAGGGCTTCAACTCGAACGCCGGCTTCGTGATCACCGACGATGGCGTGGTCGTCTTCGATGCGCTCGGCACGCCGGCTCTCGGCGCGGCGCTGCTCGAGCGGATCCGGGGGATCACCGACCAGCCGGTGCGCCGGGTGATCGTCAGCCACTATCACGCCGACCACTTCTACGGCGTGCAGGCGTTCAAGGCGGCGGGTGCCGAGATCTGGGCTCACGAGAAGGTTCGCGATTATCTCGCCACCGAGGCGCCGGCCGCCCGCCTTGCCGAACGTCGCCAGTCGCTCTGGCCCTGGGTCAACGAGAAGTCGCGCGTGATCGCGCCCGATCGATATCTGTCCGGAACGACCCGCTTCGAGCTCGGCGGCATCGACTTCACCATCCTTTCGGCGGGCCCGGCGCATACCCCGGAGGACATCATGCTGCTGGTCGAGCAGGAGTCGGTGCTCTTCGCCGGGGACCTCATGTTCGCCGGCCGGGTTCCTTACGTAGGCGACGCCGACTCGCGGGCCTGGCTGGCGGCACTCGATCGACTCGCCGAGATGGCGCCGCGCCACGTCGTCGTCGGGCATGGCCCCCATTCGGACGACGCTGCTGCCGACATCGATCTCACCCGCAGCTACCTGCGCTTCCTGCGCAAGGCGATGGGGGCCGCCGTCGAGGATCTCGAAACCTTCGACGAGGTCTACGAGCGCACCGACTGGTCCGCCTTCTCCCATCTGCCCGCCTTCGAGGCCGCGAACCGCGGCAATGCCTACAACACCTATCTGCTGATGCAGCGCGAGGCGCTGCAGTCCGGCAACTGAACCACACCGGGCAGATCGCACCGACGAGATCGCGGACATCGCGGGCACGCGACTTGCGCCCCGGTCATTGACCGCGTGGGCCATCCCGGCCCGCCTCGTGAATGACGTCGTCCAGCCCGACTGGAAAAGGAGCCCGATCCCCAGGTGTGCGGAATTGCCGGTGAATTCAACTTCGACGGCCGTCCGGCCGATCCCGCGGCGCTCGCCGCGATGTCCCGCGCGCTCGAGCCGCGCGGCCCCGATGCCGGCGGCATCGTCGTGCGCGGCCCTTGCGGGCTCGCCCATCGGCGCCTCTCGATCATCGACCTGTCCGAGCGATCGCGCCAGCCGATGGAGGATCCGGCGCTGGGCCTGAGCGTCGTATTCAATGGCTGCATCTACAACTATCGCGAGCTGCGCGAGATCCTGCAGGAGGCCGGCTACCGGTTCTTCTCGGATGGCGATTCCGAGGTCATCCTCAAGGCCTTCGCTCACTGGGGGCCGTCCTGCGTCGAACGGATGCACGGCATGTTCGCCTTCGCGATCCATGAGCGCGATACCAACCGCCTGACCCTGGCGCGCGACCGCTTCGGCATCAAGCCGCTCTATGTGGCGCGCCGGGGCGCATGCCTGCGATTCGCCTCTACGTTGCCGGCGCTGCTCGCCGCCGGTGGGGTCGATACCCGCATCGACCGGGTCGCGCTGCACCACTACATGAGCTTCCATTCGGTGGTGCCGGCGCCGCGCACCATTCTCGAAGGCGTGCGCAAGCTGCCGCCCGCCACGGTGAGAATCCATGAATCCGACGGCACCGAGCGCGACACCCGCTACTGGGCGCCGGTGTTCGAGCGTTCGCCCGGCGACGAGGCAAGGCCCGCCTCCGAGTGGGCCGACGCGGTGCTGGCGGCCCTGCGTCTTGCGGTCGAGCGTCGCCAGGTGGCCGATGTGCCGGTCGGGGTCCTGCTCTCGGGAGGAGTCGATTCGAGCGTCATCGTCGCGCTGCTCGCGCAGGGCGGCCAGTCCGACCTCGCGACCTTCTCGATCGGCTTCGAAGCGGCCAATGGGGAGCAGGGCGATGAGTTCCGGTACTCGGACCTCATAGCGGAACGGTTCGCGACCGACCATCACCGTATCCGGGTTCCATCGGGCGATCTGCTCGGCGCCCTGCCGTCGATGATCGAGGCGCAGTCCGAACCGATGGTGTCCTACGACAACATCGGCTTCTACCTGCTATCACAGAAGGTTTCGCGCCACGTGAAGGTGGTGCAGTCGGGGCAGGGCGCGGACGAGGTGTTCGGCGGCTACCACTGGTATCCGCCCCTGCTGGGTTCCGCCGAGCCGGTGGCCGACTATGCGCGCGCCTTCTTCGATCGCAGCCATGTGCAACTCGCCGGGCAGCTCCAGCCGGACTGGCTGGCTGCGCGCGACGAATCCCTCGATTTCGTCACCGCCCATTTCGCCAGGGCGGGGGCGACCGACGGCGTCGACAAGGCGCTGCGGCTCGACTCGACGGTCATGCTCGTCGATGATCCGGTCAAGCGGGTCGACAACATGACCATGGCCTGGGGGCTCGAGGCCCGCGTGCCCTTCCTCGACCACGAGCTGGTCGAGCTCGCCGCGCGGATTCCGCCGCGGCACAAGCTGCGCGAAGGCGGCAAGGGCGTGCTCAAGGACGTCGCGCGCCGCCTCGTGCCGCACGAGGTCATCGACCGCAGGAAGGGCTACTTCCCGGTGCCGGCGCTGAAGTACCTCCAGGGGCCTTATCTCGCAATGGCGCGCGATGCGCTGCAGACGAGCGCGGCGCGCGAGCGAGGCCTGTTCCGGCCGGACTGGCTCGAGCGCCTGTTCGCCGATCCGGCCGCCCACATCACGCCCCTGCGGGGCTCCGAGCTCTGGCAGGCGGCCCTGCTCGAGCTGTGGCTGCAACGGCACGGCATCGGAGGAGGCTGATGGTGGTGGACAGCACGACGCAGCATCGTCGCGGCAAGCGGCCGAACCGGGCTGGGCCGGCGGCGGGCGCACCCGGCGAGGGCCGGTTCGATCAGGCGGTGGCGGTGGCGACGCATGGCCGAGCCGAGGCGACCCTCGATTGCGGCTGGGGCCGGCTGCTCTTCTCGCAGACCTTCGAGAGCGCGGCCGAGCTCGTCGAAGGCTTGCGCGACGAGGCCGTCGACCGGCGCGATATCGCCTTCTACGTGAGCGATCCGCATGTGCTGATCTCGCTCGCGCCCCAGGAGCTTTTCCTCGACCCCTCGCATACCTACCGCCTCGACCTCGACCGGTATCGAGGCAGGCAGCATGCGCATCCGGGTTTCTTCGTCCGGCGCCTGGGCGCCGAGGCCGATGCCGAGGCGGTCAACCGGATCTATGCACTGCACGGCATGGTGCCGGTGGCGCCCGAGTTCTTCTGGTCTCGGCGCGACAGCAGGGCGCTTGGCGTGCTCGTCGCCGAGGATTCGGTCAGCGGGGAGATCCTGGGCACGGTGATGGGGGTCGACCATGTCCATGCCTTCGGCGATCCCAGCCTCGGCAGCTCGCTGTGGTGCCTCGCGGCCGATCCGCAGTCGCGCCACCCGGGTATCGGCGCGGCGCTCGTGCGCCATCTCGCCGAGCACTACCGGGCGCGCGGCTGCGCCTATCTCGACCTGTCGGTCATGCACGACAACGAGCCCGCGATCGCCCTCTACGAACGGCTCGGCTTCCGGCGGGTTCCGGTGTTCGCCGTCAAGCGCAAGAACTCCTTCAACGAACGCCTCTACACCGGCGCCGGCCCGGGCGACGAGCTCAATCCCTATGCGCGCATCGTCATCGACGAGGCGATGCGCCGGGGCATCCGGGTCGAGCTGATCGATGCGCCGGGCGGCATGTTCCGCCTGAGCCATGGTGGTCGCAGCGTCCGCTGTCGCGAGAGCCTCTCGGAGCTGACTTCCGCGGTGGCGATGTCGATCTGCGACGACAAGGCGGCGGCGCGGCGGATCGTGGCGGGCGCCGGAGTGCAGGTTCCGGCGCAGATGCCGGCGGGCGATGCCCGCCGGGAGCGGGAGTTTCTCGAAGCCCATCGCCGGGTCGTCGTGAAGCCCTCGCGCGGCGAGCAGGGACGCGGCATCGCGGTCGGCATCGAGACGATCGACGAGTTGCGCGCCGCGGTCGACCGGGCCAGGCGCGTCGACGAGCGGGTGCTCATCGAGGAGATGGTGGAAGGAGAGGATCTGCGCCTGGTCGTCATCGACTATCGGCTGGTCGCCGCCGCCATCAGGCGGCGCCCCGAAGTCGTCGGTGACGGTCGGCTCAGCCTGCGCCGGCTCATCGAGCGCCAGAGCCGGCGCCGGGCGGCGGCGACCGACGGGGAATCGACCATCCCGATCGACGCCGAGACGACGCGGACCCTCGGCCTGGCCGGCCTCGGTCTCGACGACGTCGTCGAGGAGGGGCGCGTCGTGACGGTACGCGGTACCGCCAACCTGCATGCCGGCGGCACGATTCACGATGTCACCGACGAGGTCCATCCGGTGCTGGTCGGCGCGGCGATCCGGACGGCGCGGGTGATCGGGATGCCGGTGGTCGGCGTCGACCTCATGGTGCGCTCGCCGAGGCAGCCGGGCTACGCGTTCATCGAGGCCAACGAGCGTCCGGGGCTGGCCAACCACGAGCCGCAGCCGACCGCGCAGCGCTTCATCGACCTGCTGTTCCCGCAGACGGTCCCGGCGTCGGCACGCCGGGCCACGGAGTCGGCGAGGGCCGGCTGACGATGCGCTTCGAGATCGACGAAGCCTACCTCCTGTCGCAGCTCGAGCGTCTGCTGCGCATCCCGAGCCCGACCGGCTACACCGATTCGGTCGTGCACCACGTCTCGGACGAGCTCGAGCACCTCGGCGTCGATGTCGAGCTGACCCGGCGCGGCGAGATTCGCGCCCGGCTGCGCGGCGAGCAGCCGAGGCCGGCACGCGCGATCGTGTCGCACCTCGACACCCTCGGGGCGATGGTCAAGCGGCTCAAGGACGACGGCCGGCTCGAACTGGTGCCGATCGGCCACTGGTCGGCACGCTTCGCCGAAGGCGCGCGCTGCACGCTGTTCTCGGACGAGCGGGTCCATCGCGGCACCATCCTGCCGCTCAAGGCTTCCGGCCATACCTTCAATCGCGAGGTCGATACGCTGCCGGTGGGCTGGGACTTCGTCGAGCTGCGTATCGACGAGCGGATCGACGACCGGGCCGATCTTGCCCGCCACGGCATCGATGTCGGTGACATCGTCGCGATCGATCCGCAGCCCGAATTCCTCGACAACGGGTTCATCGTGTCGCGCCATCTCGACGACAAGGCCGGCGTGGCCCTGATGCTCGCGGCCCTGCAGGCGCTCATCCGCAGCGGCATGGTGCCGCCCGTGGATACCTACTGGCTGTTCACCATTGCCGAGGAGGTCGGCGTGGGGGCCGCGTCGATCCTGCTGCCGGAGATCGCCTCGCTGGTGGCGATCGACAACGGCACCACGGCACCGGGCCAGAACTCGCGCGAGCAGGGCGTGACGGTCGCCATGGGCGACGAGACCGGGCCCTTCGACTATCACCTGACCCGCAAGCTCCTCGGGCTGGCCCGCGAGCACGGCATCGCCGTCCAGCGCGACGTATTCCGGCACTACCGTTCCGATCTCGCCTCGGCGCTGGTAGCCGGCAACGACATCCGCACGGCCCTGCTGACCTTCGGGATCGATGCCTCGCACGGCTACGAGCGGATCACGATCGGATCCCTGAGCTCGGTCGCCGCCCTCGTGGCAGCGTATGCCGAGAGCCCGGTGCTGATCAAGCGAGACGCCAGGCCGATCGGTCCGGCCAGCGGCTTCACTTCCCAGCCCGAAGGGCCGCAGCCCGACTGAGCGAGCTCGCCGGGTCGGCGGCGCTTCCGGGGCTGGCGCTACAATCACGGACCCGAGCCATCCGTTCTCACCCCCTTCGATGTCGTCTCCCGTCACGGCCGTCACCAGCGGCGGCCCCGAACTCGTCCGCGAAGTGCGCCGGCGCCGTACCTTCGCGATCATCGCCCACCCGGATGCCGGCAAGACGACGCTGACCGAGAAGCTGCTGCTGTTCGGCGGCGCGATCCAGATGGCGGGAACGGTCAAGGCGCGCAAGAGCGGCCGGCATGCGACCTCGGACTGGATGGAGGTCGAGAAGCAGCGTGGCATCTCGGTAGCCAGCTCGGTGATGCAGTTCGAGCACGCCGGCTGCATGTTCAACCTGCTCGATACGCCCGGCCACCAGGATTTCTCCGAGGATACCTATCGCGTGCTGACCGCCGTCGACGCCGCGGTCATGGTGATCGATGCCGCGCGCGGCGTCGAGGAGCAGACGATCAAGCTGCTCGAGGTCTGCCGGCTGCGCAACACGCCGATCATCACCTTCATCAACAAGCTCGACCGCGAGGTTCGCGAGCCGATCGAGCTGCTCGACGAGATCGAATCGGTGCTGCGCATCGCCTGCGCACCCGTCACCTGGCCGATCGGCATGGGCAAGCGGTTCCGCGGCGTCTATCACCTGCTCGCGCAGGAGGTGCTGCAGTTCCGGGCCGGCGACGAGAAGGCGGATGCGGCGCCGGAAGTGCTGCGCGGCATCGACGACCCGGTGCTCGCCGAGCGCTATCCCGACGAGGTCGGTACCCTGCGCGACGAGATCGAGCTGGTCAGCGGCGCGAGCGCGCCCTTCGATCTCGACCTCTTCCTGGCGGGCGAGCAGACCCCGGTGCTGTTCGGCTCGGCGATCAACAACTTCGGGGTGCGCGAAGTCCTGCGCGCGCTCGCCGAGTGGGCGCCGGCGCCCCAGCCGCGGCCGACCGCGACGCGCGTCGTCGATCCGACCGAGAGGGCGTTCACCGGATTCGTGTTCAAGATCCAGGCCAACATGGATCCGAAGCATCGCGACCGGATCGCCTTCCTGCGCGTCTGCTCGGGGCGCTACACGCCCGGCATCCGGGCTTCCCATCGCCGGCTCGGCCGGGAGATGAAGATCGTCAACGCGGTGACCTTCATGGCCAACGAGCGGACCCTGCTCGAGGAAGCGGTCGCCGGCGACATCCTCGGGATCCACAATCACGGCCAGCTCCAGATCGGCGACAGCCTGACGGAGGGCGAGGATCTCGTCTTCAAGGGCATCCCCTATTTCGCGCCGGAGCTCTTCAGCCGGGCCCGGCTGCGCGATCCCCTGCGCACCAAGCAGCTCGAGAAGGGCCTGCGCGAGCTCGGCGAGGAGGGTGCGATCCAGGTCTTCGAATCGCGGGTCGACAACAGTCTCCTGCTCGGCGCCGTCGGGCAGCTTCAGTTCGAGGTGGTCGCCCAGCGCCTGGCCACCGAATACGGTGTCGACGCGATCTTCGAGCGGGTGACGCTGGCCGCGGCGCGCTGGGTGACTTGTCCCGATGCCGGACACCTGGCCGAGTTCGCGCGCGCCAACCAGTCGCGGCTGGCCAACGACGTGGACGGCAACCTCGTGTATCTCGCCGACACCGGCGTCAACCTGCAGTTCACCCGCGAGCGCTGGCCGAAAGTCGTCTTCCACAATACCCGCGAGCACGGCCAGCGCCTGTAGGCGGCATCCGATGGGTGACCCCGGCGGGTCTCGCCTTTATCCTCAAGTCCTGCCGTCGTCAAGAGGGGCGGTCCGAATGCCGGATTCGTGCTACAATCTGACCGTCAAGGCGTTGCTTGACGGCAACGTCCCCGCGACATTCAGCCGGGGCTGGTTCGGCCAGCCCATCGACGATCAGGATCTTTCGGGTTTTGGCCGATCGTCGAAGCGCCCCGCAAATCCCGTCGATACGGAGGACTCCTTGAAAGCGACGCCCAAGCCAAGTTCCGCGATGAGCGCCACTCACCAGAAATCGGTCGTCAGCAAGCGCCAGGCAGAGCGTATGCGTCGAGGCCGGGTCGAATCGCGTCCGGAGGACTACAAGAACATCGCGCCGTCCGAGCATGCCAAGCGCCTGCACGAGGCCCGTTCCCGGCTCGAGGACCGCAAGATGATGATGGAGCTGGGCCTGCTCTGAGCAGCACCCGTCCCGATCCAGAACGAGGCCGGCAGGCCTCGTTTTCGTTTGTGCTTGTATCAGCAGCCGGCCGGGCTGCCCGCGAGCAGCGCCTCGAGCCGCGCGATGATCGCCTCGATCTCGGCGGGCTCCAGCGGCACCAGCTCGAGGACGAGCTCCTCGTCGGCCAGCCGATGCGTCATCACCCGGATCGACGGCGTGCCGTCGGCGAGCGCGGCGACAAGACCGGCAGCATCGATACCCGCCGCTTGCGGGTCGATCCGCAGATGGGCGCGGGAGAACGGCATGCCGCTCGGGTCGGGCTGCGCCCGGGCCGCGATGCCGGGCAGCCTCGCGCAGCGCTCGACGAACTCCGCCGTCTTGTGCGCCTGCAGGTCTGTCCACTGCCGGAGATCGAGCTCCCGGCGCTCCTCGATGGCGGCGAGCAATCCGACGATCGCCTCCTTGGCAGGCTTCATCGCGCGCCCGATGCCGCGCTCCTGGGCGCGGAACGCGCGTACCCAGGCGCCTTTGCCCGCGACCAGGCCGATGGTCGGGGAGGCGAGATATTTGTGGCCGCTCGCAAGGACGAGATCCGCGCCGGTGGCCAGCAGATCGGGCAGGCGCATGTCCTGGGCGGCGCCGTCGATGAAGGCCGGCACGCCGTGGCGATGGGCCGCGGCGACCGCGGCGGCCAGATCGATCGCGGGGCCGCGGGTCAGGCGCGAGGAGACGAGCAGCAGGCAGGCGATGCCGCCGCTCGCGAGTGCCTGCTCGAGCTCGGCGACGCTGCATCCGTCCTCGTCGCCGGCCGGCACCGGAACGCCGCCGGCGAGGCGGATGTCCTGCGTTATCGGATGGCCGTAGTCGACGGCATGGCCGGCGGGCAGCAGCACCCGATGGAGTCGGCCGCCCGCGTCAGGAAGGGTGGCGATCGCATCGACATCCTCGCCGGCGATGGCCGCCGCCACCGCCATCGTGATCGCGCCCGCGACGCAGTGCGCGACGGCGCCGGCTTGCGCGCCGGTCCAGCCGGCGATGGCGGCTCCGGCACGCTGCTGCAGCTCCTCGATCACGAGGAATTCGCCAAGGGCTTGCGCGGCGGCGGCGCGAACCGTCGGTGACGAGCGCGACACCCCCAGCGGGGTGAAGGTGCCGGCGGCATTGATGACCGGCGTGAGGGCAAGGCGGTGATGCAGGATCATCGGCGGGCTCGTCGATTGCAGGGTGGTCGCCAGGAGCGTCGGATGCCGGAGCGGTACATGATCGGCATGATAGGCGAGACTTCGACTAGGATCTGGTCATGATGGAGCGTCACTCGTGAACCCGCGGCTGATGACGACCGGCGTGCTGGTGGCCGGGCTGGGGGCCTGCGCCGGTATCGACGTCGGGCCGGTCACGGTCACGACACTGGATTCGACCGGCTACGCGATGTGTCCCTGGAATGGCGATGAGCCGAGCCTGCTCGACGTGCACGAGCGGGCCGGCTTCGAGGCCCTGCTTGCGCAGGCCGGCCTCGATGTGTCGCGGGTCGCCGGCTGGAGGCCGGATTTCGGACGCGACCATGTCGTGCTCGTCACCGCGGGTCCGCAGCCATCGGCGGGCTACCGGGTGGAGTGGATCGACGCCGCGTTGCTCGGCGACCGGTTGCGCGCGCGGGTCGAGATCCGGCCGCCCCCCGTCGGCGAGATGTCGGCGACGGTGATGATCAGCCCCTGCGTGATCGCCTGGGTCAGGGCGCCGGGCGCGCGCGAGGTCGAGGTCGTCGATGCCCGCAGCGGCGAGGCGGTCGCTCCGCCGGTCCTTCGGCCGGCTTCGCGCCACTGATCGGGAGTGGACGCCACATCATCGATCGAGCCGGATCCCCGGCGCTACGGCATCGTTGCCCTCTATCGCGAGCTATGGCGGCTTGCGCTGGGTCACCGGGGGAAGATCCTGCTCGCTTTCGGCCTGCTGCTCGGCTCCCAGTTGTTTCGCCTCGCCGTCCCATGGCTCACGGCCCAGGCGATCGACGCGGTACAGCGTAGCGGGCTCGATGGCGTGGGCACCGCCGGCCGCTGGCTGCTGGCGGGCTTTCTCGCCACCTCTGCCAGCTGGTTGCTGCATGGGCCGGGGAGGGTGCTCGAGCGCAATGTCGCCCTTGCGGCTCGCCGGCGCCTTTCCGGCGAGCTGGTCGGAAAGCTCTTTTCCCTGCCGCTGGCCTGGCACGACCGGCATCATTCGGGTGAGACCGTCCAGCGCCTGCGCCAGTGCACAGGCGCGTTGTACGACTTCGCGCAGAGCCAGTTCATCTATCTGCAGAACGCGGCCCGCCTGGTGGGGCCGGTCATCGCGCTGTGCCTGATCGATTTGCGGGTCGGCGTGCTGGCCCTGGTCGGCTACCTGCTGATCGCGGTGGTCATCATCGGCTTCGATCGTCGCATGATCCTGCTCGCCCATCGCGAGAACGCGGCTGAGCGCCGTCATTCGGCCACGCAGCTCGATGCCTTCGGCAGCATCGGCACCGTCAATGCACTGCGGATGGGCAAGGGGCTGGCCCGTCTCATCGACGAGCGCCTGGTCGCGATATTCGAGCCGCTCAGGCGCTCGATCATCCTGAACGAGTGGAAGTGGTGCAGTGTCGATCTGCTGGCGTCCGGTCTCGCGATCGGACTCGTGGCGGCGTATGCGGCCATCCTGGTGGCCAGCGGCGGTAGTGGCGGCGGTGACGCGGACGCCGTCCCGGGCCTGCCGATCGGCCGGCTCTTCATGGTGTACGAGTACTCCGCGCAGGCGGGCGGGGTGATCACCGCCCTGGGAGCCCATCTGCAGGGATTCGCCCGACAGCGTGCCGACTTCGCGGCAGGCGACGTGATCCGCAATGCATCCGTCGAGGCCGGGTCGGGCGTCGCCGGGGCCGGTCGACCAGCGGATGCTTCGGGTTCGCAGCACTGGCGCGAGTTGCGCATCGACGGTCTGCGTTTCGCCCATCCCGCGGGCGCCGAGCTGGAGGTCGACGGGTTGCGGCTGGTGCGGGGGCGTCGCTATGCGCTGGTGGGGCCGAGCGGATCGGGAAAGAGCACCTTGCTGCGGATCCTGGCCGGCATCTATCCGGCGCAGCGCATCTCGCTCGGCATCGATGCATCACCGGCCGGCACCGATCCGGCGGCTGCCGCCATCTGGCTGCGCGCTGCGGCCACCCTGATTCCGCAGGAGAGCGAGCTTTTCGAAGGCACGGTCGGCGACAACCTCGGCCTCGTGAGCCGGGTAGACAGCAGCCATGCCGACCTGGCGACGATGCGGGACGCGCTGGACACCAGCCATGCCGGGCAGTTCCTGGGCGAGAACGGGACCGATGCGCGCGTCGCCGAGCGTGGCAGCAATTTCTCCGGCGGGCAGCGCCAGCGGATCGCGCTCGCGCGTGGCGTGGTCGCTGCCGCAGGGAGCGGGCTGCTGCTGCTCGACGAGCCCAGTTCGGCGCTCGATGCCGAGACCGAGGCGGCGGTGCATGCCAGCCTGTTCGCCGCCTTCGCGGACTGCTGCATCGTCTGCTCGGTGCATCGGCGCGAGCTCCTGGTGCATTTCGACGCCGTGCTCCGGATGGAGCACGGCCGTCTCGTGCATCAGCGCTGACAGCGCGATCCGGTCAGCCGGCGCCGACCGCCTTGCCGCGCTTCGAGGTGGCCGCGGCCAGGAAGATGGTGACGATTCCGATCACCGCGCCGGCCACGTCCGTATAGCCTTCCGGGATGAAGAGCAGCAGGCCGGCGATGCCGAGGCCGATCCGGACCCAGGCGGAGATCACCCCGACACGCCAGAGATAGCCTTCGAACGAGGCGGCCAGCAGGACCACCGCGACCGTCGCCGTCGCGCAGGCCTGGATGATGGTGACGGTTTCGCCCTTCATGATCAGGGCCGGCTGCAGCACGAAGAGCACCGGCAGCAGGAGCAGCAGGCTGCCTATGCGCAGTGCTTTGAAGCCCACCGCCATGGCGTCGGCCTTGGCGATCGATGCCGCCGCGATCGCCGCAAGCGCGACCGGCGGCGTGATGAACGACACCATGCCCCAGTAGAAGATGTACATGTGGGCCGCCATCGGATCGATGCCGACTTCGATGAGCGCCGGGGCCAGGACGATCGCGAGGAAGATGTAGCAGGCCGAGGCGGTCATGCCCATGCCGAGCACGAAGCTCGTGGCGGCGCCCGCGGCGAGCAGCAGCCAGACGTTGCCCCCCGCATACTGCACCAGCTCCCGGGAGAAGGAGTTGGCGACGCCGGTGATCGACATCGCGCCGATGATCAGGCCGATGCCGGCGATCAGGCAGACGAGCTGCGCCAGGCCCTGGCCGACATCGACCGTCAGCTGGCAGAAGGCGCGCAGGTTGAAGCCGGTGCTGCGCGAGCGCAGGATCGCGACGGCGAGCAGGAAGAGCGACACCCAGAACGGCGCCGCCGCCTCGATCCGCCAGGCCAGCAGCAGGTAGGTCAGGCCGATCAGGGCGAGGATGTAGTGCCAGCCGATCCGGAGGGTCTCACGAAGCGGCGGAACCTCGCTGCGGTCCATGCCCACCAGGTTGTTGCGGGCAGCATAGAAGTCGGTCTGCAGCATCAGCGCCGCGTAGAACAGGAGCGCCGGGAGGAAGGCCGCGACGACCACCTCGGCATAGGGCACGTTCAGGAAGCTCGCCATGATGAAGGCGGCCGCGCCCATCACCGGCGGCATGATGCAGCCGCCGGTCGAGGCGCAGGCCTCGACCGCCCCGGCGTAGGACGCGGGATAGCCGCAGCGTTTCATGGTCGGGATGGTTATCGTGCCGGTGGTCAGCACGTTCGAGGTCGGGCTGCCCGAGAGCATCCCGAACAGGCCCGACGAGAAGATCGCGACCTTGGCGGGGCCGCCGCGGGCCTTGCCGAGCACCGCGGAAGCGAAATCCATGAAGAATGTGCCGCCTCCGGTGTTGGCGAGGATGACGCCGAACACGATGAAGCCGACCAGGGTGTCGGTCACGACCTGCATCGGGATGCCGATGATGCTCTCGAGCCCGTAGGTATGCTCGGTGACCGTCTGGGCGAGGTCGAGCTGGACGCCCCAGAGGAAGCCCGGCATGTAGCCGGCGTAGAGCGGGTAGGCCGCGAGGATCAGGCAGAAGATGAAAAGGATCCATTCGCCGGTGCGCCGCAGCCCTTCGAGGGCCAGCACGACGTAGAGACCCGCGAGCAGGGTCGGCCCTTGAGGGGCGGAGAGATTCCAGCCCCGGTCGATGATCTGCTGGGCATTCGCCAGCATCCACACGGAGGCGGCGAGCACCGTGAAGGCGAGTGCCCAGTCGTACCAGCGGACCGCCAGCTGGCCCTTGCGGGCCGGGAAGGCGAGAAAGCCGACGGCCAGGAACAGCCCGATCATCAGGTAGTAGTAGCCGGTGCTGACCGGCCGGAACCCGAACAGCCCCAGGTTGAAGATCTGGTTGACGCTGACGAAGATCCCCACCGAGGAGAGGACGAAGGCCGCCCAGAACGGCGCGCCTTGCAGGCGCACCGAACGGGCTTCCGGATCCTCGAAGGCAACGGCCGGGGTTGCCCCGTTCGGGTCGGCGGTCACGCTCATGGGCGGATCAGAGCGAATCGATCGCTTTCTGGCGTGCCTCGTCCCACAGCTTGCGCAGGCCTTCCTCGTCGGCGGCCTTCGCTGCCGGCGTGCCGATGAAGCTCTTCCAGGCCGCCTGGACCGCGGCATGCCGCTTGAGCATGCCGTCCTGCCAGGCCTGGTTCTCGCCGGTCCACTGGCCGATTTCCTTCAGGTAGCGGATCGCGCCCTCGTGGAAGGCGGCGTCCATCGGCGGTGTGCCTGCCTTCTTGATGTTCCAGCGCGGCATGATCGGCGCCGCATCCTTGAAGAGATCGTAGGACTCGGCGACCGCCTTGAGCATCAGGTAGGCCTGGTCGGCGCTGGAGTCGGCCGGCACGGTGATCATCGGATAGCGGTAGCCCATCATCCAGACCGGCTTGTCCTCGGACAGGCCGGCGCCGATGGTCTCCTCGAGCGGATCGATGAAGGGCACGACCGCCTTGGCACGCGCCCAGCCTTCCTTGTTCTCCGGGGGCAGCGGAACCCAGCCGATGCCATTGGGGCTCGCTTCGAGCTCGCGCAGGGCGGCGGCAGCGGGGGCGACGCCGCAGGCGTCGGCGCGTCCTTCGATCAGCGCCTTCATGGTGGCGCCATAGCTGGGTACCTCGATCAGCTCGACGTCGTCCCAGGTGAGGCCACCGAAGGCGAGGATCGGCAGCGACTTGATGTTGACCGAGCTGTTGGCCTTGGCGATCGCGAAGCGCTTGCCCTTGAGGTCTTCGGCCTTCTTGATGCCGCTGACCGCGGTCACGGCGATCGAGAAGGCGTTGAGCCGGCCGGCGAGGGTGCGCAGGTTCTGCGGCCCGAGCTCCGGGGTGCAGTATTCGTAGATGCCTTCGGTGGCGAAGAACAGCTCGTTGGCGAGCCAGGCGTGGGTGACGCGACGATCGAGCAGCGGCTTGACCCGGCCGATCGCGCTGCCCGAGGGCTGCAGGCGGACCCGGGAGCCGTACTTCTTGCCGAAGGCGTCCGCGATCGCCGAAGCCTCGACGTAGCCGGTCGAGCCGACGTCATAGGTGCTCCAGATCATCGTCGACGGCAGCTCGCTCTGCGCGAGCGCCGATCCGGCGCGGCCCAGCGCGGCGAGGGCGGCGATGCTGCCGGTGGCCTGAAGATACTGCCTGCGGGTGATTCCCATGCTGATGTCTCCTCGAAATGCGAATGGCCGGATGACCAGGATTGCTTCTGGACCGGCAGTGCCGGACCGCGGCCGGTCGCATGGCTGCGGTCGTTGGTGGGGGGCGATGGTAGGGGCCGAAAGGCGCTCCGCCAATTGACTTTAGCTTAAGGTCCTCTTCGGAATTTCGTAAGTACGGGTATCCCGGCATTCCCTGCGGCGGGTGTCGGGAGTACCGGATGATAAGCTGCCTGACGCAGGAATACTCAGGAGACAGGTCCATGGCCGCCGATCCCATGTCGGGCGAATCCAGCCCGCAGCCCGCCGAGCATTTCGACGTGCTCATCGCCGGTGCCGGCATCTCGGGCGTGGGCGCCGCCTGGCACCTGCGCCATCGCAGTCCGGAAAAGCGCTTCCTCGTGCTCGAGTCCCAGGACGGATTCGGGGGTACCTGGCGCACCCATCGCTATCCGGGGATCCGCTCCGATTCGGATCTCTTCACCTTCGGCTACGGCTTCAAGCCCTGGATGGGCAAGCCGATCGCGACCGCGGAGGAGATCCTGTCCTACATGGGCGAGGTGATCGACGAGAACGACCTGGCACCGCACATTCGTTACCGGCACGTGATCGAGCGCGCGAGCTGGTCCGGGGAGGAAGCCCGCTGGACCGTCGAAGGGCGGCGGAGCGACACCGGCGAGCCGTTCCGCGTGACCGCGAGCTTCCTCTGGATGTGCCAGGGCTACTATCGCCATGCCAGGGGGTATACCCCGGACTGGCCGGGGACGGAGAGCTTCGGGGGCCGCATCGTCCATCCGCAGGAATGGCCGGACGATCTGGATCTCGAGGGCAAGCGCGTGGTGGTGATCGGCTCGGGGGCGACCGCCGCGACCCTGGTGCCGGCGGTCGCGGGACGCTGCGCCCACGTGACCATGCTGCAGCGTTCGCCCACCTTCTTCATCACCGGGCGCAACGCCAACGAGCTCGCGCAGACGCTGCGCGAGCTCGAGATCCCCGATGAATGGACCCACGAGATCGTCCGCCGCAAGATCCTGTTCGACCAGCAGAAGTTCACCAGGCGAAGCTTCGCCGAGCCCGAGACGGTCAAGGCGGAGCTGCTCGCCGGGGTGCGGGCCCATCTCGGCGAGGACTTCGACATCGAGCGGCATTTCACGCCGAGCTACCGACCGTGGCGCCAGCGGATCGCCTTCATCCCCGATGGCGACCTGTTCCGGGCGGTCGCCGACGGCAAGGCGTCGGTGGTCACCGATCACATCGAGGCCTTCGACGCTACCGGCATCCGGCTCGCCTCCGGCGGGCATCTCGATGCCGACGTCGTGGTCACCGCGACCGGCTTCGACCTCAGCGTGCTGGGCGACATCGCGTTCACGATCGACGGGCAGCCGCTCGCCTTCCATGAAACCACCACCTGGCGCGGCACCATGTTCACCGGGGTGCCGAACATGGCGTGGGTGTTCGGCTACTTCCGGGCGAGCTGGACCCTGCGCTCGGACCTGGTCGCCGAATTCGTCTGCCGCCTGCTCGGGCACATGGACGCCCGCGGCGCGAAGCGGGTGGTGCCGCGACTGCGTCCCGAGGACGCCGACATGCCGGCATTGCCCTGGGTCGACGAGGAAGACTTCAATCCCGGCTACATCAACCGCGGCATCCACCTGCTGCCGAAGCAGGGCGATCGCCAGCCCTGGCGCCATACCCAGGACTACTGGGTGGACCGCGACGACATGCCGGCGGCGGATCTCGACGACGGCCTGCGCTACAGCTGAGCGCGGCGCGCCGCGCGCCGTCGCGGCTTTCCGGCCGTGCCGACGGTCGTCGGCCGGCTGGAGTACATTTCCGATGCTGGGTCCGCTGCCATCTTCCGTGGCGGGCGGCCGCGTTACTACGGAGACGGTTCCCATGGCTCTCGAACTCAACGACCAGGTCGTCGATACCCCGCCGCGCGATGCGGCTTCGGTACTGCTGCTGCGTGATGCCGCCAACGGCGTCGGCGTGGAGATCTTCATGGTGCGGCGTCACCAGCGATCGGACGTGCTCGGCGGCGCCTATGTCTTTCCCGGCGGCAAGGTCGACGAGGCCGATTCCGCGGTGGTCCGGGAGGCCGCGCTGATGGAACAGCTCTACGAGCGCCTCGGAGAGCCGGCCCTGGGCCGGGAGATGGCTGCCGCGATGTTCGCCGCCGCGGCCCGCGAGACGGTCGAGGAATGCCATGTCACGGTCGGCGTGGCCGATCTCGTGCCCTTCACTCGCTGGATCACGCCGCGCACGCCGTCGTTGCAGCGCAAGCGTTTCGACACCCGATTCTTCGCCGCGCCGCTGCCCGCGGGCGCCCAGGCGACCCACGACAACCACGAGGCGGTCGACAGCGTCTGGCTCGCGCCCCGCCTCGGGCTGGAGCGCTACTGGGCGGGCGAGATCGATCTCGCGCCGCCGCAGATCATGAGCCTCGCGCAGCTCTCGCGCTATCGCAACCTTGCCGACGCGCTGGCCGACGTGGCGCGCCGGCCGCCGCCGCTCATCGAGCCCGCTTCGATGAAGATCGATGACACGCGAGCTGTCGCCTATCCGGGCGATCCGGCGCATTCGCTGCGCGACAAGGTGATGCCGGGCCCGACCCGGCTGGTCTTTCGCAACAAGCGCTTCGAACCCGAAAGCGGGTTCGCCGCCTTCTTCGAAGACTGAGGACTCCGAAATTCTGAAACCATGAACGAATCGCATTTTTCGCCCGAACCCGTCGTCGATCCCGCCGAACTGGGTTTTTCTCCTGCACGGCTTCGCCGCATCCGCGAGCGCCTCGAGACGGACGTCGATGCCGGCGGCCTGCCCGGTGCGGTCTGGCTGGTCGCCCGGCATGGGCGCATCGCCTGCTTCGAGGCGATCGGCCGGCGTGATCCGAAGGCGGGCGACGCCATGGCGCTCGATTCGGTCTTCCGCATCTATTCGATGACCAAGCCGATCGTCTCGCTGGCGACGCTGATGCTGCTCGAGCGCGGTCTGATCAAGATCGGCGATCCGGTGGCCGATTTCATCCCGGCGTTCGCCGATACACCGGTGGCGATCGAGCAGGACGGGAAGCTGGAGTTGCGCCCGCCGAAGCGGCCGATGACCGTGCAGGACCTTCTGCGCCATACCTCGGGGCTCACCTACGAGTTCCTCGGGACGGGTGAGGTCCACCGGCGCTACGCCGAAGCCAGGATCGGCTCGCGCCGGCGCACGAACGAGCAGTTCTGCGACGAGCTCGCAAAGATCCCGCTGCTCTACGATCCGGGAGCCTGCTGGGAATACGGCCGCTCGACCGATGTCCTCGGGCGGGTGGTCGAAGTGGCCTCCGGCAAGGCGCTGGGCGCCTTTCTCTCCGAGGAGATCCTCGGGCCCCTGGGCATGGTCGATACCGGTTTCGCCGTGCCGGCGCAGTCCCATGGGCGGATCGCCGAGGCCTTCGAGACCGATCCCGATACCGGCGAGAAGGTCGGGCTGATCGATCCGCGGGTCGAGCCGGCCCATGAATCGGGCGGTGGTGGCCTGATGTCGACGACGCTCGACTACGCCCGCTTCCTGCACATGATGCAGGGCGGTGGCCGTTCCGGCGACGTGCGGCTGCTCGGTCGCAAGACCTGCGAATGGATGGCCGCCGATCATCTCGGCTCGATCCCGAGCGCCTGCGACCTGCTCACGCCGGGCTACGGCTTCGGCCTGGGCTATTCGGTGCGCCTGGTCGACGGCATCAGCGATTCGCCGGGCTCGGCCGGCCAGTACACCTGGGGCGGGATCGCCGGCACCACCTTCTGGGTCGATCCGCGGGAATCGCTGTTCGCGATCCTCATGACCCAGGCGCCGGGGCGGCGGAACTTCTATCGGCCCTTGTTCCGCAATCTGGTCTACCAGGCGCTCGACTAGTACGAATCCACTGTTGGCGGGCTCGTGCGCAAGCCGGGCTAGATCATCGGCGCGAGATCGGCTGGCGGCGCCTCGGTGCGGTTGCGTCCGCGGGCCTTGGCCCGGTAGAGGGCGGCGTCGGCCTCGCGCCATGCCGACTCCCAGCGGGCTTCCGACTCGACCGGCATCGACACCCCGACGCTGACGGTGCAGGAGATCCGCCCACCATCGGCAAGCTCGACCCGCAACTCGCCGACGCGCCCGCGCAGGCTCTCGGCGAGCTGGAGCGCCTGTTCGGCCCGCACGCTGGAGCAGCCGATCAGGAACTCCTCGCCACCGGTGCGGGCGACGAAGTCGCGGGTGCGGCAATGCATTCGCAGCACGCGGGCGACCGCGATCAGGACCCGGTCGCCGGCATCGTGACCATGGATGTCGTTGATGGCCTTGAAATGGTCGATGTCGATCTGCAGCAGGATCAGCGGGCTGGCGTCCGGTCGCCGGAAGTGGTTCGCGATCGCCTCGGACAGCCCGCGCCGGTTGAGGACACCCGTCAGGGCGTCGAGGCTGACGAGCTGCTGCAGGCTGCGGGTGACGTCGGCGAATGCGATCCACATCGCCACGTACGAGAACACGATCAGCCCGAGCGCGACGACCATGAAGAAAAGCCCGGCGTGCGGTGCCTGGTAGATGGGGACCGGATTGAGGAGTATGGCGAGCGAGCGGGTCATGCCGAGGCCGGCGAGCCCGATCAGCAGGACGCCGGCCACCGCGATCGGTACCCGCAGGCGGGGTCCGCCCGTGACGTGACGGATCGAGACCAGCGCGATCAGCCCGGCACCGACGGCGGTCAGGTTCAGGGTCGTGGAGAAGAAGACGTACTGCCAGTTCGGCGCGAAGGCCCAGACCAGCAGGTAGGCGCCGGTGACCGCGAGCCAGGCCACGATGAGCGAGCGGTGCGAGCCGAGCAGGTCGCCGGGCAGGCGCAGGCCGGTCTGCCTGAGGAAACCGCGCGCCACCAGCATCGCGCCCAGCTGCATCAGGGTGTTGGCCGCCACGACGTCGATTCCGTCGAAGTGGTCGAGCCCCTGGTGCAGCCGCAGGAGATAGGTGCTGCCGAACAGGATCCCCGCGGAGCCCCAGTCTTCGAATCCGCCCCGGCGCGGCAGCCAGTACGCGGCAATGCGGTAGAGCACCCCGCAGATGAGCAGATGCGCGCCCATCAGCAGGATGACCGAGGCGGGGTCGATCTTCATCCGGGGATTCTCGCCCGGGAGCGCCGCCGGCGTCGCCGGCAGGCGACGGGCGGCGAAGGCCTGCCGATCGTCGCGGCGAAACCGCAACCCCGGATTCGGGCGAGAATGAATTCCTCGACAGCCATTGTGATCACGGGAGGAGAAACATGGCGATCTATGAACTGCGCACCTATGATGTCATCGTCGGCAAGATGGCCGAGGCGATCAAGGTCTACCAGGAGTTCGGCTATCCGGCCTTCCAGGCCGGCGGTTTCGACAACAAGCTCAAGGCCTATTTCATCGGGGACATCGGAGCCATCAACCAGCTCATTCATCTCTGGTGCTTCGACGACGACAATGACAGGCGGGATTTCTGGACACGTTGCTACGCCGATCCGGGTTTCCAGGATTTCGCCGCCAGGATCCGGCCCCTGTTGCGCAAGCAGAGCAACAAGCTGATGCTGGCAGCACCCTTCGGGCCGACCCTCTGAATCCGTCGATGGTCGAGCCCGTGGACGGATCAGGAGAGCAAGAAATGAACCCGAAAGACATGCTCGCGGCATTCACCCGGGCTGTGGAATCCCGGGACGGGACCGGCTTCGCCCGGCTTTTTACAGAGAACGGCATCTATCATGATGCCTTCTACGGCGCATTCGAGGGCAGGGCGCGGATCGCCGAGCTGATCGACGACTGGTTCTACCGCAGCGCACGGGATTTTCTCTGGGACATGCACGATCCGGTCAGCGACGGTCGCATGCTGTATGCCCGCTATGTCTTTTCCTATGTGTCGACCCTGCCCGAGGCGCAAGGGCGGCGGGTCATGTTCGAAGGCGTGAGCGTGATGCGGCTCGAGGACGGCCTGATCCGGGAGTACCACGAGGTCGCCAATACCGGGCCGGCGCTGCTGCGGATAGGCTTTCCGCCCGAGCGGGTGGCGAAGATCCTGGCTCGCCAGGACGAGGCGCTGCGCAGCAGGGACGAGGCGCGCCGGCATGCCGGATAGTCCCGGGCCACGGGCCGGGACCGAGCTCCGGCTGCTCGAGGGCCTGGCCGGGAACTGGTGGCTGATGCTCCTGCGCGGCCTGGCGGCCCTCGTCTTCGGGGCGCTGACCTTCGGCTGGCCGACCGCCTCGATCGTCGCCCTCGCGGTGGTCTGGGGCGCGTATGCCCTGGTCGACGGCGTCTTCGCGCTGTGGGCCGGGGTGGTGGGGCGGACCACCGCGCTGCGGGCGCGCTGGTGGCTGGCGACGGTCGGGGCCATGGGCATCATCGCGGGGGGCCTGGCCATCGCCTGGCCGGGCATCACCGCGATGGTGCTGATGTTCTTTCTCGCCGGATGGCTCTTCGCCGTCGGTATCCTGCAGGTCTGGGGGGCGATCAGGATCCGCAAGGAGGTCGAAGGCGAGATCTGGCTAGCCCTGAGCGGCCTGCTGTCGATCGGGATCGCCATCCTGCTGGTGGCACAGCCGGCGGCCGCCCTGCTGGCGACAGCGTGGGCGATCGGTGCCGTCGCGATCCTGGTCGGCATCAGCTACATCGCGCTCGGCTTCCGGCTGCGACGGGCGTTCCGGGAAGCCGGCGGCCGCGCCTGAACGAATCACTTATCATCATCGAAGAGAACAAGGAGGCAGTCATCATGAGTTCATCCAGCAGCGTCGCCAGCCTGAGCGTCGAAGGCGACATCGGAGTAGTCACCCTGAATTCCCCGCCGGTCAATGCGTTGTCGCAGGCCGTGCGCGCCGGCATCCTCGAGAACGTCAACAAGGCGGTGGCCGACCCGGCCGTGAAGGCCATCGTGCTCATCTGCGAGGGCCGCACCTTCATCGCGGGCGCCGACATCACCGAGTTCGGCAAGCCGCGCAAGGATCCGCCGCTGTCCGAAGCCCAGGACGCGATCGAGAACTCGCCCAAGCCCGTCGTCGCCGCGATCCACGGTACCGCGCTCGGCGGCGGCTTCGAGGTGGCCCTGTGCTGCCACTACCGGGTCGCCGTTCCATCGGCCAAGTGCGGGCTCCCGGAGGTCAAGCTCGGGCTGCTGCCCGGCGCCGGCGGCACCCAGCGGCTGCCGCGTATCGTCGGTGTCGAGCGCGCCCTCGACCTGCTGACCTCCGGCCAGCATGTTCCGGCGCCGAAATGCCTCGAGATGGGGCTGGTCGACGAGATCGTGCCCGAGGGTGAGCTGCGCGCCGGCGCGATCGCGTTCGCTCGTCGCGTGCTCGCCGAGAAGCGGCCGCTGCGCAAGGTGCGCGACACCGACGAGAAGATGGTCGCCGCCCGCGGCAAGCCCGAGATCTTCGCCGACTTCCGCAAGGCCAATGCCCGCAAGTTCCGCGGCTTCCAGGCGCCCGAGAACAACATCCGCTGCGTCGAGGCGGCGGTGAACCTGCCCTTCGACGAGGGCATGAAGGCCGAGCGCAAGCTCTTCGAGGAGCTGATGTCGGGCACCCAGTCGGCTGCCCAGCGCTACGTCTTCTTCGCCGAGCGCGAGGTCTGGAAGATTCCCGACGTTCCCGCCGACACGCCGGTGGTGGCGGTCAAGAAGGTGGGCATGGTCGGCGCCGGCACCATGGGCGGCGGCATCGCCATGAACTTCGCCAACGTCGGCATTCCGGTGACCCTGGTCGAGACCAGGCCAGAGGCGCTCGAGCGCGGCCTGAAGGTGGTCCGGCGCAACTACGAGAACACCGCCAAGCGCGGGCGGCTGACGAATGAGCAGGTCGAGCAGCGCATGGGCCTGCTCACCGGCTCGCTCGAGCTGGAATCGCTCGCCGACTGCGATCTCGTCATCGAGGCGGTGTTCGAGAACATGGAGATCAAGCAGGACATCTTCGCGAAGCTCGACCGCATCGTGAAGCCGGGCGCCATCCTGGCGACCAACACCTCGGCGCTGAACATCAACGAGATCGGCCGTGCGGTGAAACGCCCCGAAGGCATCGTCGGCATGCACTTCTTCTCGCCGGCCAACGTCATGCGCCTGCTCGAGGTGGTACGCGGCGACACGACCTCCAAGACCGCGATCGCCACCGCGATGCAGGTCGGCAAGAAGGTCGGCAAGATCGCGGCGCTCTCGGGCGTGTGCCCCGGCTTCATCGGCAACCGAATCCTCGCCGCGCGCACCCGCCAGGCGCAGGCGATGCTGCTCGAGGGCGCGATGCCCTGGGACATCGACAAGGTGCTCTACGAGTTCGGCCTGCCGATGGGCCCGTTCGCGATGTCCGACCTTGCCGGTCTCGACATCGGCTGGTCGAAGGAGACCTCGAAGCGCGCCACCGTGCGCGAAGCGCTCTGCGAGATGGATCGTCGCGGGCAGAAGACCGGCGCCGGCTACTACGACTACGACGAGAGCCGCAAGGCGAGCCCCTCGCCGGTGACCGAGAAACTCGTCCACGAATTCATGGCCGCTGCCGGCAACAAGCCGCGCGAGATCACCGAGCAGGAGATCCTCGAGCGCTGCGTGTACGCCATGATCAACGAGGGCGCGAAGATCCTCGACGAGGGCATCGCGATCCGTGCCTCGGACATCGACATCGTCTGGATCAACGGTTATGGCTGGCCGGTGTATCGGGGCGGCCCGATGTTCTACGCCGATACCGTCGGCCTGCAGACCGTGGTCTCCAAGCTCGAGGAGTACGGTGAGCGGATGGGCGCCGCCGACTCGGCCATCTCGCCGCTGCTGGCCCGCCTGGCCAAGGACGGCAAGCGGCTGCAGGATGTGAAGAACGGCTGAGCACCGGCCGGGCAGGGCGCAACGGCGGCTCCTTCGGGGCCGCCGTTGCGTTTTTTTCGCCCCCGGCAGGGGCGCGGTGTCAGGATGGTCGATCGACCCCGCCCGACGCCTTGCGTGCCCGGAACGTCGACGGCCTGACACCGGTCATCCGCTTGAACGTGTTCGAGAAGGCGAACGGATTCTGATAGCCCACCTGGCGCGCGATGACGTCGATCTTCTCCGACGTGGTGGCCAGCAGATGGGCCGCATGCTGCACGCGCAGGTATGCAAGCTGCTGCATCGGGCTGCGGCCGAGGCTGCGCTGGCAGAGGCGACGCATGTGCTCGTGGCTGGTCTTCATGATCGCCGCGAACTGGTCCAGCGACCAGTCCCGGCCCAGATCCTCTTCGACCGTGCTCCACAGGGCCACCAGCCGGGGTTCCTTGCGCCATGGCGCGACGAAGCGGTCGACGTAGCGCTCGATCAGCTCGACCCACAACTCGCAACTGGCGGTGTCCGCATCGCCACGCATCTCGCAGTACAGGCCCATCACCGCCTGCGCCAGTGGTGCCGCGTCGAACCAGGCCATGATAGGCGCCATCGCCTTGGGATTGGAGCGCGGCGATTGCGGCATGTAGCGCACCCAGCAGTACTTCCAGCGGTGCGAGGAAACGGCGCGAAACGCATGCAGCACGTGGGCGGGCGCCAGCGAGGTCATGCCGGGGCGCTGCGTCTGCCAGCGGCCGTCCAGCAGCACGCGTCCCTCGCCGGCGATCGTGCCGTGCAGGTAGGCCCCGCTCAGATGTGTGCGAACGATGTGCAACGGCGTGGCACCGTCGCCTATGCCGACGTGCTTGATGAACCGACGCTCCAGCGGCGGGCACTCTTCCGCCTGCACGACGAACTGCAGCGTGTCGTCGCCGAGAATGTGCGTTTCGAGTAGTTCATTGTGTCCTGAGGCCATGGCTCCGCTCCCGTCGCCAAGCCTATCATCGGCCGGAACAAATCAAGGAGACCGCCCGTCATGGCTCGATTCGAGCGCAAGGAACTGCTCGCCAGGTTCCAGGACATGGTTCAACGTCGCGTTCCCATCGTCGGAGGCGGCGCAGGCACCGGCATCTCGGCGAAATGCGAGGAGGCCGCGGGCATCGACCTGATCATCGTCTACAACTCCGGGCGCTACCGGATGGCCGGGCGGGCGTCGTCGGCCGGCCTGCTGGCATACGGAAACGCCAACGAAATCGTCAAGGAAATGGCCTGCGAGGTGTTGCCCGTCGTCAGGCACACCCCGGTGATCGCGGGTGTCAACGGCACCGATCCGTTCGTCCTGATGCCCATGTTCCTGCGCGAGTTGAAGGACATGGGGTTCTCGGGGGTGCAGAACTTTCCGACGGTGGGGATCATCGACGGAAACTTCCGCGTCAGCCTGGAAGAGACCGGGATCAGCTTCGGCAGCGAGATCGACATGATCCGGCAGGCGCACGAGCTCGACCTGCTGACGACACCCTATGTGTTCAGTGCGGACGAAGCGGTGGAGATGACGCGCGCCGGGGCGGATTTCATCGTCCCGCACATGGGCGTGACAGTGGGTGGCGCGATCGGCGCCAGGACGGCGAAGACGCTCGACGACAGCGTGGCGCTGATCGACGAATGGGCCGAAGCGGCCCGGCGCGTTCGCAAGGACGTGATCGTCATCGCCCACGGCGGCCCGATCGCGACGCCCGACGACGTCCGCTACGTGCTCGAGCGCAGCGAGCACTGCAACGGCTTCTATGGCGCCAGCAGCATGGAGCGCCTGCCGACCGAGATCGCCATGACCGAGCATGTGCGTCGCTTCAAGCATCTGCGTGACTGACATGAAAGGCGCCGTCTACATCGTCGGCACCTTCGATACCAAGGCCGAGGAGCTGCAGTACGTGGCTCGCCTGATCCGCGAGGCCGGTCTGCCCGCGGTTCGTGTCGATGTCGGCACCCGCAGCGACCACGCGGAGGTCGAGCTCGACATGCGCACCGTCGCCGGCTTTCATCCCGAAGGCGCAGCGGCCGTGCTGGAGGCGGGCGACCGTGGTCGCGCGGTCACCGCCATGACCGAAGCGCTGCGCCGCTGCCTGGCCGGTCGCGACGACATCGCCGGCATCATCGGCCTGGGCGGCTCCGGCGGCACGGCCATCATCACGCCGGCCATGCGCATGCTGCCCGTCGGCCTGCCGAAGCTGATGGTATCCACCCTGGCGTCGGGAGACACCTCGCCGTATGTCGACGTCAGCGATATCGCGATGCTGTTTCCGGTCACCGACATCGCCGGGTTGAATCGCCTGTCGCGCGTGGTGCTGGGCAACGCCGCGCACGCGATGGCCGGCATGGTGCTGCGCCGGATCGAGCCCGGCGAGGACGAGCGCCCCCATCTGGGGATCTCGATGTTCGGCGTCACGACGCCCTGTGTGGAGCACCTGCGCGAGCAGCTGGACAGCCAGTACGAATGTCTCGTGTTCCACGCGAACGGGCCGGGCGGCCGCGCGATGGAAGCCCTGATCGACGCCGGCATGCTGCAGGTGGTGGCCGACCTGACGACCACCGAGGCGGTCGACCACCTGTTCGGCGGCGTCTGCACGGCGGGCGCCGATCGCTTCGATGCGATGACCCGTCGTGGCGTGCCGTGGATCGGGTCGTGCGGCGCGCTGGACATGGTCAACTTCTGGGCTCCGGCGACCGTACCGGCACGCTATGCGCATCGCAAGTTCCATTCGCACAATGCCAACGTCACCCTGATGCGCACGACGGCCGACGAGATGCGCGAGGCGGCACTCTGGCTGGCCGAGAAGAGCAACCGCTCGCCGGGCCCCGTGCGCTGGCTGATCCCCGAGGGAGGTTTCTCGGCGCTCGATGCGCCGGGACAGTCCTTCCACGATCCGGAGGCCGACGCCGCATTCATCGACACGCTGGAGCGGCATTTCGTCCGCAGCGATCGTCATCGACTGATCCGGCTGCCGCTGCACATCAACGATCCCCGCTTCGCGGCGATCGTCGCCGAGCACGTGCGCGAGCTCGCGTCCGCCGGGTCGGGGGGTTGAGGCGCATGGCACCGGCACTGCTCACCGCCGCGGCGCTGCTGGTCTACCCGCTGCTGGTTCCCGACTTCTGGGTCGTCAGCGTCGGCGCGTACTCGATCGTGCTGGGCATCATCGCGCTCAGCCTCACCTTCCTCGCCGCCTACGGCGGGATGATCTCGTTGGCGCAGCTGTCGACCGCAGGCGTTGCCGGCTACCTGCTGGCCATCCTGAGCGCGCACTCCGCCAATGGGGGCATCGCCGCGGCGCCGTGGCCGCTCGCGGTGGCGGCGGGGCTCGGCGCCGGTACGCTCGCCGGCCTGCTGATCGGCGTCGTCGCGGTGCGCAGCCAGGGGATCTACATGCTGATGAGCACGCTGGCCATCGCGATGATCCTGTTCTACTTCGCGCAGCAGAACACCGATCTGCTGCACGGCTTCGACGGATTCCGCGGGGTTGCGGTTCCGGCCGTCGCCGGCATGCCGCTGCGCGATCCGCTGCCGTTCTACTACCTGTGCCTGGCGAGCGGCGCGGCGCTCTACGCCCTGACCCGCTACATCGTCCGCACTCCGTTCGGACTCGTATTGCAGGGCATCCGGGACGATACGCGGCGGATGTCGTCGCTCGGCTATCGCGTGGGCCTGCACCAGATCGCGGCCTTCGGAGTGGCCGGCTTCATCGCCGCCGTCGGCGGTGTCCTGAGCCTCTGGTACCACGGGGGCATCTCGCCGGGCTCGATCGGCATGACGGCGACCGTCGGCATCCTGATCGCGGCCGTCATCGGGGGCCTGGGGGATCCGCGCGGCGCATTCATCGGTGCGCTGGCTTTCGTGCTGCTGCAGAACTTCTCGGTCGACCTCGTCGGCAGCGATCGATTCAACACGCTGATCGGATCGGTGTTCCTGATCATCGTGATGGCTTCGCCCGACGGCCTGACCGGACTGTGGCACAGGATGAGACGCGATCGGGGTCGTACCCCGGCAAGCGGTTCGATGACGCAACGATTGTGATCTGGATCAGCCGATTCAAAGAGGAGGTGACAACATGACTGGAACATTCACACGGCTCGGAACCGCCGTGCTGGCCGCTGCCGCGTTCACGGCCGCTCCGGCTGCGGCGCAGAACATCCGCATCGGCGGCCTGGCGACGCTCGACGGGCCTTTCGTGGTGCTCGGCCAGGAGGCGTTTCGCGCCATGGAGCTGGCATTCGAGGAGGCGAACTACAGCGCCGGCGGCAAGAAGATCGACTGGGTCAAGGAATCCTCCGACGGCAGGCCCGACATCGCCCTGTCGAAGGCCCGGAAACTGATCGAGCAGGACAAGGTGGACATCCTGATCGGCCCGATGTCCGGCGGCGAGGGACTGGCCATCAAGGAGTACGCGAAGTCGGTGCCGAACCGTACTTTCGTCAACGGCTTCTCGGCGGCACAGGAAGCGACACTGGTGTCGCCCTCGCCGAACTTCTTCCGCTTCAGCGCCGACGGGGCGCAGTGGCAGGCCGGGCTGGGCACCCATGCCTACGATACCAAGGGGTATCGCAATGTCGCGGTGGTGTCGGGCGACTATTCGTTCGGCTACACGCAGGTGCTCGGCTTCATGACGGAATTCTGCGCCCGCGGCGGCAAGGTGCCCGAGAAGATCTGGGTGCCCAACGGCACCAAGGACTTCAGCTCGACGATCGCGCGTATCCCGGACAAGGTCGACGCGGTCTACGTCATGCTCGGCGGCGCCGATGCGGTGAACTTCCTTACGCAGTACGACCAGTCGGGCTCGACGACCCCGCTGATCGCCGGTTCCAATACGCTCGACCAGACCGTTCTCAGCACGAAGGGTCCGTTCCAGCGCCGCCTGGTCGGCATTCCGTCGGCCCACATGATCGCCGACATCGACGAACCGGGCTACCGGGCTTTCGTCGACAAGTACAAGAAGCGCTTCCCTGACGGCCTGGGCGCTCCGTCGGCGCCGTTCTACGGCTACTACGTCGCGACCAAGGCGGCGCTGACCGCGCTCGACCAGGTCGGGGGCGACGTTTCCGGCGATCAGTCGAAGTTGCGGGCGGCCTTGTCGAAAGTCGAGCTCGACACGGCGGTCGGGCCGGTCAAGCTCGACGAGAATCGCCAGGCGATCGCCAACATCTTCGTCACCGAGGTGGCTCGGCGCGATGACGGCTCGCTCTACAGCAAGGCGATCAAGAAGATCGAAGGCGTGAACCAGACGCTCGGGCAGCCGGTCGAAGCCTTCGTCGCCCGCGGCGTGCCGAGCCGGGACAATCCGTCCTGTCCATGAAGCTGCTGCTGCTCGCGACGCTGAACGGGCTCACGCTCGCCGCGCTGTACTTCATCGTGGCGAGCGGCTTCACGCTTATCTTCGGCATGATGCGCGTGGTCAATCTCGCGCATGGATCCCTGTACCTGCTGGGCGCCTACATCGGTTTCGACGTCGCGTCGGCCACCGGTCACTGGTGGCTCGCACTGGCGGGCGGCGCCGTCGGCACGGCGGTGGTGGGGGCGCTGATCCAGTACCTGTTCCTCGATCGCTATCAGGGGCAGGATCTGCGTCAGGCGCTGATCACGATCGGCCTGTCGATCGTCGCGGCCGACCTGCTGCTCGCCCGCTACGGCGGCCTTTCCTACCAGTTCGAGGTGCCGGAGATCCTCTATGGCGGCCTGCGGCTGCCGATCGTCGGAGGCTACCCCATCTTCCGACTGGCGCTGCTCGGTTTCGCGGTGCTGGTCTTCATCGGGCTCTGGCTGCTGATCCAGCGTACGCGGTTCGGCATCATGATCCGCGCCGGCGTCGACGACCGCCAGATGCTTGCCGCGATGGGCGTGAACGTACCGCTGGTGTCGACGCTGGTGTTCGCGCTCGGTGCCGGACTGGTCGGCCTCGCCGGCGTGATCGGCGGCTCGGCCCTGTCGATCGCGCCGGGCGAGGACGCGCGCTACCTGCTGTCCTCGCTGGTCGTGGTGATCGTCGGCGGCATGGGCAGCCTGACCGGTGCCGCCATCGGCGCGGCACTGATCGGCCTGGCCGAGCAACTCGGTCTTGCCTACTTCCCGACCTATTCGTTGATGATCTCGTTCGGGATCATGGTGCTGGTCCTGTCGGTGCGCCCGTACGGCCTGCTCGGGAGGCCCGCGTGAACGCGGCATTGCAGGTGACGGGCGTCACCAAGCTGTTCGGCGCGCTGCGGGCGGTCGACGATGTCTCGCTGCAGATCGCCCCGGGCGAGCGGCGCGCCATCCTGGGCACCAACGGCGCCGGCAAGACGACGCTGTTCAATCTGATCGCCGGCGACGAGTTTCCGACACGGGGCTCGATACGATTGTTCGGCCAGGATATCTCCGCGTTGCCGGCCTTTCGCCGCACGCGGCTGGGCATCTCGCGCACCTACCAGTCCTCGCGGGTGTTGCGTGGCCTTTCGGTTCGCGACAATCTGTTCCTTGCGGTTCGAGGCGTTCAAACCCACCGTTTCAGCCTCGTCATGCCCGGTGCCGGCGATCGTCATCGGCTGCGCGCCATGGAGCTTGCCGAGACGGTCAGGCTGAGCCCGCGCCTGGATGTCGCCGCGGGCGAGCTGTCGCACGGCGAGCAGCGGCAGCTCGAGATCGGCATGGCGCTGGCCGGCGAGCCGCGGGTGATGCTGCTCGACGAGCCGGCAGCCGGGTTGTCGCCCGCCGAGCGGCCCGAGCTGACCCGCTTGCTGCGCCAGCTGCCGGCCGAAGTGACGATCGTGCTGATCGAGCACGACATGGATGTCGCGCTGGCCGTCGCCGACCGTGTCAGCGTGATGAACGAAGGCAGCCTGATCTTCGAAGGCTCGCCGCAGCAGACATCGGCCAGCCCGCTGGTCCAGTCGCTGTACCTGGGCACCATAGGCCGCGACGATGTTGAGCATCACTGATCTCGAAGTGTCGTACGGCAAGAGCCGGATCCTGCACGGAGTCAGCCTGACCGTCGACGGCCAGCCATTGGCGGTGGTCGGGCGCAACGGCATGGGCAAGACGACCTTGTGCCATGCGATCAGCGGCCTTGTGCCGATCGGCAGCGGCACACTGCGCCTGAACGAGGTCGATCTCGGCCGCCGGCGCGCGCACGAGATCGCCAGGGCCGGGATCGCATTGGTGCCGCAGGGCCGCCGGCTGTTCGCATCGCTGACGGTGGAGGAGCACCTGCGGCTGGCCGCGCGGCCGGTGCCTGGCGGCTGGGACCGGGAGCGCGTTCTCGAGACCTTTCCGCGACTGGCCGAGCGGCTGCGGCACCACGGCGGCGCGCTCTCGGGTGGCGAGCAGCAGATGCTGGCGATCGCCCGCGCCCTGCTGGCCAACCCGCGCGTGGTGATCATGGATGAGCCGACGGAAGGACTGGCGCCGAAGATGGTCGAGCACGTGGTGGCGCTGTTGCAGCAACTGACGGCGGAATCGAGGATCGAGCTGTTGCTGGTGGAGCAGAATCTCAGCGTCGCGCTGAGCGTGGCGCCCACCGTCGCGGTCATGGTCAATGGCCGCATCGAAGCGATCTTGCCGGCGGCCGAGCTCGCCGGCGATCGCGAGTTGCAGCAGCGCTATCTGGGCGTGCAGCAGGCCACGGCGTAGTCGGCCGGCATCCTTCCGCGGGGACCGCAAGGAGGGCGGGGTTGTTTCAGGGGATCTTGCCCTGGATCAATCAAAATGCGACTCGTTCTCACTATAATGAGCATTCCCATCAGAGCTCATTGAGCCGAGCGAAACCCTCGACGCATCACCGGTGGCTTGCCGGATGCCGGATTCGGGGGGCACGCAGGCCACACCGATCGTGATCCATCGCCTCCTGCTGTCCCTGTGCCTGGCCCTGTTTCTCGCGCCGGCACAGGCTGCCACTGTGCTTTTCATCGCCACCGGCAACGTGCCGGCGGGCAAGTTCAGGCAGCTCGCCGACATCGCCCGTCCGCACGGCATCGAGGTGCAGTACCGCCAGGTGGACAAGCTGCCGGCCGAGGCCGATGCCGGCATCTTCGAGGGCGCCGATGCGGTGTTCTTCGACACCTATTTGCAGGATTACGTCCGTGGCAAGCTGGCCGGCGCCCTGCCGGGGCTGCGGGTGCCGAACGCCTGGCTCTACGATGCCCAGCCGGCCTGGGGGCAGATGCCCGAGCCGCTAGCCCGGCGCCTCGTCGCCTACTACGCGAACGGCAGCCGGGCCAATTTCGAGGGCTTCTTCGCAACGCTGGCGGCGCATCTCGCCGGCCGGTCGACCGAGGGCATCGCCGATCCGGTGGTGTTCCCCAAGACCGCGGTCTATCACCCGCAGGCGCCCGACCTGGTGTTCGCCGATCCGCTCGCCTACCTGGCGTGGAAGGGGATCGAGGATCCGGCGTCCGCGACCCGGCCGCCGATCGTGGCGATCGCGCTGCACCAGCAGTACATCGCAGCGATGCAGACCGATTTCATCGACGACCTGATCGGGCGCATCGAGGCAGCCGGCGGGGTGGCGCTGCCCTTCTATTCGCCGACGATGGATCCGGAAGCGATGCGCGCCCCGCTGCAGCCGCAGGGCCGGGTGATCGCCGATGTGCTCGTCAACATGCAGATCATGCTCAATCCGGAAGGCCGGCGCGCCGAGTTCGAGGCGCTCGGCATCCCGGTGCTGCAGTCGATGCCGTATCGCGATGGCGACGTGGACGACTGGCTGGCCGATCCCCATGGGGTGCCGATCGCCAGCGTGCCGTTCTATCTCGCGCAGTCCGAGTACGCCGGTGTCGTGGATATCCTGATCGCGGCGGCCACCCGCGAGTCGGACGACCAGGTGGTCCCGATCGCGCCGCAGGCGGCGGCCGTGGCCGGCAAGGCGATGAAGCTGGTGGCCCTGCAGCGCAAGCCCAATGCGGACAAGCGGCTGACCCTCTTCTTCTGGAACTATCCGGCGGGCGAGAAGAACCTGTCGGCCTCGTTCATGAACGTGCCGCGCAGCCTGCAGGGCACGCTCGCCGCCTTGCGCGCCGACGGCTACCAGGTGACGGTGCCGGCGAGCGAGGAGCAATTGCTGCCCCGGCTGCAGCGCCTGCTCGCGCCGTACTATCGCGACGGGCAGCTCGAGGCGCTGGTCGAGGAGAACCTCGCCGAGCTGCTGCCGGTCTCGCGCTATCGCGAATGGCTGGGGACGTTGCCGGCGGCGGTGCGCGAGGAACTGCGGGAGCACTGGGGCGAGCCGGAGGATTCGGCGATGGTCCTGCGGCGCGACGGCGAGGCCTTCTTCGTCGTGCCGCGCCTGATGCAGGGCAATGTCGCGATCCTCCCGCAGCCGCCGCGCGGCGAGAAGTGGGACGACAAGGAGAAGGCGCTCTACCACTCCACCCACGCCGGGCCGTCGCACTTCTTCCTCGCCACCTATCTCTGGGCGCGCGAGCAGCAGGCCACCGATGCGATCGTCCACTACGGGACTCACGGCATCCAGGAATGGCTGCCGGGCAAGGAGCGCGGCCTGTCGGTCTACGATGCGCCGATGCTGGCGGTGGGCGATGTGCCGGTCATCTATCCCTACATTGCCGACAACATCGGCGAGGCCCAGCAGACCAAGCGCCGGGGGCGGGCGGTCACCATCAGCCACCAGACCCCGCCCTTCAAGCCGGCCGGCCTCTACGAGGAGATCACCGCGATCCACGACCTGCTCCATGCCTGGCTCGCCCAGGACGAAGGCGCCGTCAAGGAGCGCATCCGCGCCGACCTGCTCGCGGCGCCGGCCACCGGCCGGATCACGAGCGACATGGGCTGGACACCCGAGCGCGCGAACGCCGAGTTCCCGGCCTTCCTCGAGCAACTGCACAACCATCTGCACGAGCTCGCCGAGACGGCTCAGCCGCTGGGCCTGCACAGCTTCGGGCAGGCGCCCGAGGAGCGTCATCGGCTCGCCACCGTGCTGCTGATGCTGGGCCGGCCATTCTGGGATGCCGCCGCGCTGCATGCCGGCGTCCCGCCGGAGGATGTCGACGAAGTCTTCACCAGCAACTACGACCAGCTCGATCGCTCGGCGCCATACCGGCTGCTCTACCGCCACCTGGTCGAGAACGCGCCCGCCGATGGGCTGGAGCCCGAGTTGCGCCAGCAGATCGAGCAGGCGCGGCAGTGGTACGCGGACATCGGCGCGCAGGCCGAGCTGCCGGCGCTGCTCACCACGCTGTCCGGGCGTCATCTCAAGACCTCCTACGGCGGCGATCCGATCCGCAGCCCCGACGCCTATCCGACCGGCAGCAATCTCTACGGCTTCGATCCGTCGCGCGTGCCGACGAAGCAGGCCTGGGAGGCCGGCAAGGAAGCCGCCGAGAAGTTGATCGAGGAGCATCGCAAGGCCAACAACGGCAGCACGCCCGCCAAGATCACCTTCTCGCTGTGGTCGGTCGAGACGATGCGCCACCAGGGCCTGCTCGAAGCCCAGGCGCTGTGGCTGCTCGGCGTCGAGCCGATCTGGGACAGGGGCGGGCGGGTCGACGGGGTGAAGCTGGTGCCGCCCGAGACCCTCGGCCGTCCGCGGGTCGACGTGGTGCTCTCGGCTACGGGCCTGTACCGCGACCATTTCCCGAACGTGATGAAGCAGCTCGCGCAGGCCGCGAAACTGGCGGCCGAAGCGCAGGAGGCCGACAACCCGGTCGCGCGCAACGCGCAGGCGATCGCCGAGCAGCTTCGGGGTCGGGGCCTGTCCGAGGAGGCGGCGCGGCGCGCCGGGCAGACCCGCATCTTCTCCTCGGCATCCGGGAGCTACAGCACGGGCCTGGACGATGCGGCCCTGGCCACCGACACCTGGGACGGCCAGGCCGAAGGCGACGAGAAGCTCGCCCAGCTCTATCTCTCGCGCATGCAGTACGCCTACGGGCCCGACGAGAAGGAGTGGGGCAGGGCGGGCGTCCGTGATACAGGCGGCGAGGCGGTCAACCTCTATGCCATGCACCTGAGCGGAACCGAAGGGGCGGTGCTCTCGCGCAGCTCGAATACCTACGGGATGCTCACCACCGACGATCCCTTCCAGTACCTCGGGGGGATCGGCCTGGCGGTGCGCCATCTCGACGGCAAGCCGCCGTCGCTCTACATCTCCAACCTGCGCGGCAGCGGATCGGGCCGGATCGAGGGTGCCGCGCAGTTCCTCGCCAAGGAACTCGCCACCCGCCAGTTCCACCCCGGCTACATCGAGGGGCTGATGGCCGAGGGCTATTCCGGCACCCTGCAGGTGCTCGACGCCACCAACAACTTCTGGGGCTGGACCGCGGTGGCGCGCGAGATCGTGCGCGACGACCAGTGGCAGGAGATGGTGGACGTCTATGTGCGCGACAAGCACGACCTCGGCCTGAAGGACTGGTTCGAGCGCGAGAACCCGCATGCGCTCGCCCAGGTGATCGAGCGCATGCTCGAGGCCGCCCGGCAGGGCTACTGGCAGGCCGACGAGCAAACGGTGGCGGAGCTCAAGGACCGCTACCGCGACCTCGCGACCCGCTTCGACGTGCAGACCGACAACGCGCGCTTCGCCGAGTTCGTCGGCTTCGGGCTCGACGTGTCGAGCACCCCGGCCGCCGATGCCGCCCAGCCGCCGGCGCAGCAGGCGCCGGAAGCAACGCCGTCGCCCAGCGGGCCGACGGAGACCGTCACCGGGCAACTGATGGAGCGGGTCGAATCCCAGGCCGTGCAGCCCGAGCACGACTGGCTGGCCGCGATGCTCGTGCTGCTGCTCGCGGCGATCGCCGCGGTCGGCGCGGCCCGGCAGGCGTCCTCGTCGCGGATCGACATCGCCGTCAACAGCCTCGGCGCCTGTCGCCGCCAGTTGTCGACGCCCGCCGCCTCCTGAGGAACGCAGAGTGAACAATTCCATCGAAATCCTGATGTACGAGGTCAGCCAGCTGTTCCTCGTGCCCGTGCTGCTGGCGATCGCCGTGCTGTTCGCGTATGCCTTCTATGCGCTCGGGGGCTTCGCGATGCAGGCCTGGCATCGCCGCCGGGGTCGGGAGCAGGGCTTCGAGCTGCTCGCCGCGCACCGCCGGAACCCGGCGCTGTCGATCGTCGAGCTGGAAGCCGTCGCGGTTCGCCGGCTCGAGTTCGCCCGCATCGCCACCCGTGTCGCGCCGATGCTGGGTCTCGTCGCCACCATGATCCCGATGGGGCCGGCGCTCAAGGCGCTGGCCGACGGCGAGCTGGCGGATGTGTCGCGCAACCTGATGGTGGCGTTCTCCTCGGTGATCCTCGCGCTCATCGCCGCCGCGATCACCTACTGGCTGGTGAACGTGCGCCGGCGCTGGTACGCCCAGGATCTTGCCGCCATCGAGGATGAAGCCGGCCGGAACGGCGAAGCGGTGCATCTCGACCCGACCCTGGCCTCGCCATCGGAGGCAGTGCAATGACAGTGCGGATGCGCCTGATGGACGAGGGCGAGGCCGACGATCCGATCCTGTCGGTCGTCAACCTGATCGATGTGTTCCTGGTCGTCATCGCCGCGCTGCTGCTCGCGGTGGCCAACAGCCCGATGAATCCCTTCAGTCACGACGACGTCACCGTCATCCGCAACCCCGGCCAGCCCGACATGGAGATCATGGTCCGCAAGGGCGAGAAGATCGAGCGCTACCAGTCGAGCGGCAAGATCGGGCAGGGCGAGGGTTCCAAGGCCGGGGTGGCCTACAAGATGAAGGACGGGTCGATGGTCTATGTGCCGGAGGTGGAGTGAGGCGAAAGCACTGATGAGTCAGTGCCCGCCGTTCCTCATTCAGGCCTTGCGCACGAATTCCGACTTCAGTCCCATGGCGCCGATGCCGTCGATCTTGCAGTCGATGTCGTGATCGCCATCGGCGAGGCGGATGTTCTTGACCTTGGTGCCGACCTTCACCACCAGGGATGAGCCCTTCACCTTCAGGTCCTTGATGACCGTGACGGTATCACCGTCGCGAAGTTCCGTGCCGTGGGCATCGCGGATCACTCGGGCATCCCTGGTCTCGGGAACGGCTTCCTTCGGCCACTCGTGCCCGCACTCCGGGCAGACGAGCTGGATGCCGTCCTCGTAGGTCAGTACGGATCGGCATTGCGGACAATGGGGCAGGGCGCTCATGCGTTGGCTCGTTCCAGTCGAAGGGGGGTCGTGCGCATTCTAGGCCGGGGCAGGTTGGCCACCGTGCCAGCCCGTGATTCATTGGGACGAAAAGCCTTGAGCAGGGACAGGTTCCCAACCGGGTGGAGGCGACTTGCCACGGGCAGGGAAGCCGGAATGCCGCCGAACCGCTGGTGAGCGCGTGGAAACCCGCGTCTGCGCTGAAATCGGCAAGAATCACCCGCACGACTCCACGAAGACCCACATTGAGCTTGCGTCGGCTCGGGAGTAGAATACTGTTTATAAAAACAGTATTCGAGGCAGGCCATGGCCGATTCCAATCCTGCATGCCCCGATCCCGCATCCACCGCCCATGCAGCAAGCCCGCCCGCGCCCCTGCCTTTGTCGATCGCCGAGCTCGAAGCGCAGATCACCGAACTGGCGGGCCATCTGAACGCCGCCAATCATCGCTGGCTGGTGCTGATCGCCGAGTTCGACCGGCGCGAGGGCTGGGCCGATGGCTCGACACGGTCGTGCGCGCACTGGCTGAGCTGGAAATGTGGGGTCGATCTGGGCGCCGCGCGCGAAAAGGTCCGGGTGGCGCGGGCGCTGGCCGCGCTGCCGAAGATCTCGGCCGCGATGGCCGGCGGTGAACTGAGCTATTCCAAGGTCCGGGCGCTGAGCCGGGTCGCCACGCCGGCGACGGAGGACACGCTGCTGATGATCGCGCTGCACGGCACGGCTGCGCACGTCGAGACGGTGGTGCGGCACTTTCGGCGAGCGCAGGAATCGATCGCGCTGGACCGGGAGGCCAGGCAGCTTGCCACCCGCGGCCTGCACTACCACTACGATGACGACGGCGCGCTGGTGCTGCAGGCGCGGTTGCCGGCCGAGGCCGGTGCGCTGCTGGTCAAGGCGCTGGACCAGGCAACGGCGGGTTGGCATCGTGATCGCCGTGATCGCGACGTTTCCGCGGAAACGTTGGCGGACGGTTCGGCGGCGCAATCGGGGACCACCCCCGCGCCGACGCTGGCGGCGGAGACTGCGAGGCGGCTCGCGTGCGACGCGAGCATCGTGCGCATCGTCGAGGATGGCCAGGGCCGACCACTGGATGTTGGCCGCAAGACCCGCAGCATCCCGCCGTCGATTCGCCGGGCACTGCAGTCGCGCGATGGCGGCTGCCGCTTTCCGGGCTGCACGCACACGCGCTTTCTGGACGGCCATCACATCCGGCACTGGGCCGACGGCGGCGCGACGCGGCTGTCCAACCTCGTCCTTCTGTGCCGCCACCATCATCGCCAGGTGCACGAGGGGCGGGTCGAGGTCCAGGTGCTCGACGACGGGGCGCTGCGTTTCAAGGGGCCGGACGGCCGCGCTTTCGAGGCGGCGCCGGGGACCAGGGGCGACAGCCGCGAGATCGTGCTGACACATCGGCGCGAAGGTCTGGCGATCGATGCCGGTACGGCAGTGACCCGCTGGGCCGGCGAACGGATGGACTACGCGATGGCGGTCGAGGGGCTGCTGAGGCAGCAGGAACGAGGGGAAGCGGGAAACAGTGGGCTGGGCGTTTCCGCGCAAACGCATCGGGTTTCACCGGAAGCGTTGCCGATAGCCGGATCGCCTGGGTGGTCCTGAAGCGGCATTGCATCATTCGTCGCAGACTCGCACTGGTCTGGCTCGCCCCGTGGTGTCAACGATATTTCTGTGGCGAGCTAGTACTTCGTCTTCACATAGGTTCCGTATGTCCCGTAGCAGTCATAGCCACGCGACCACCTCTCCCAATACGCGGCGCAAGAAGCCGTCCTCGAGCTGGCTTTCATCGCGCAGTGTGAAGTCCAGATCCTCCGAGAACCGATAGGTCTCGAAATAGCACTTCTTCAGGCACGTTCCGCCTTTGAACACCCACGCCCATGCCTCGGCAAGCTCGGGATGCGCGTTGATTCCGGCCAGCAGCCAGCCGAGGACGTAGTCCTTCTCGACTACACCCGGCTGCAGCCCGAACGCGGAAGCCACTTCGAGGATCTCGCGCTTGCCGATCATGGTGTCGTCTTCTTCCAGCGCTCCGGTACCCAGAGCCGCCATGCCGTGTGCAGACGAGGAGTTGGCAGGCTGGAATCCAGCTGCGCATAACCCCGTGTCAGACGGGACCGACACGCGCCGGCGAGGGCAGCGTCCTGCAACAGCACTTCGGCCAGAAAGCCAAGTCGCTTGAAGATCGCGCCGTTGCCGAACTGCTCGGCGTAGCGAATCAGCAGGTGAGGGTCATAGATCGTCGACTTCGCGTATGCGCTCAGGCAATCGGCAACGTGATCGATCCCGCCGCCGGTCTCCGGCATGGCGAGCATGTCGATCATCGTGCGAGCTGGGTCGGAGATGTTGACGCGTACAGAGCCGCGCCAGATGTGTTTGAGGCCGAAGAGGCGATGCTGGCTGACGCGGCGAAGCAGAAAGGCGACGCCCTGCGCGGTTACGTGCTTGTTGCTGATGCGTCCGGTCGTGAAGACGAGCGTCTCGTTGAAGAGCTGCTCGGTGAGATCCCAGTGGTGGGCAGCGCTCCAGCCGCCGATATAGCACGGGCCAAACAGCGCCGGGATGAGAGCCCAGGGGTCTTCGACGACTTGCTCGCTTCCGGCCAGGTCCAGGGGAACCGGTACGTAGAGGCCAGGCCCGATGCGCCGCAGCCAGCCCTGCTCGCGCCAGCGCGAGAGCACTTTCGCCGCGGCCGAACGATCGAGATCGAGGACCATGGCCGTGGCATCGATCGAGATCACTTCCTTGGTGGCGTGTAGAACGCTCGCAAGCCGGGCGCGAGACGCCGGCTGGGGGTGGGCTCTCGTCATCGAAAGTGTATCGGACTACGGGAAATTCGCATTTTATGCGAATTTTCCGTTGTTTAATATAGTCGGATTGCCTACTTCGAAGTGCTCGTCGCGTTCCCGGCCACAGTGCCAGAGGCTTGAAAAATATACCCGAAACGGGTATGGTTGGCGGGTCGCATGGATTCCCCAAGAGCGAAAAGGCAGACATTTCGCCGGACGAGAAGAAGGCGCTGCGGTTTGCCGGCAACGTGTTCCTGGGACTGTGCGCGCAAGCCTTGTCAGCGGCATTGCAGTCGGGTGTATTGCTGGAGGTGCATTGTGAGCAGGATCATCGAATCGCTGCGCGGCGACCTGGCTGCGCTGTATGAGGCCGGGGCGATCGACAAGGTGACGATGCGCGAGTTCGATGCGATCTGCCCGCCGCCGGTACGCGAGTTCAGTGCTGCCGAGATCAAGCGACTGCGCGAAGGATTGAAGTTCAGCCAGCCGGTGTTCGCGCTCCATCTGCACACCACGGCCTCGACCGTGCGCAAGTGGGAGCAGGGCGAAACCCGCCCGGCTGGCCCGGCGCTGAAGCTGCTGAACCTCATCGCGGACAAGGGCTTGCAGGCGATCATCTGATCCCGGCTGACGCCGTCGGTTGTTGGGTTGTCCGTTCGACAACTGTGTGATGCATGTGCCGTCGTCGAGAAGCATCTTGTGGAGATCGAGAATGCCTGGAACCGTCACTTTGGTAGCTGAGGTCACCAGCATCTCCCCGCATGGGCTTTGGCTTCTGCTGGGCGACGAGGAGCTATTGCTTCCCTTCGAGCAGTTCCCCTGGTTCCGGCAGGCCACGGTCGAGCAGATCATGCGGGTTGAATGGCCTGTGGCGGACCACCTGTACTGGCCGCTCCTGGACGTCGATCTGTCGGTGGCATCGATTCGGGATCCATCGGCCTTTCCGCTGGTCTCGCGCGGGGGCTGACTCCGAGCGGGACAATTCCGGTACATGGATAGGTCTTTGATCGGGCCCGATCGCCGGCTGCTATCCGAAGCGCTCGGAGTTTCGATCGCATGCTTCCCAGATCGACCGAGGTGATCGTCGTGACGCGCTCGGGCAATTCCGAACCATCTCTGTGAATCGATAGGCGGCGCTGGAAGCCTCGAATCCAGGGTCGCCTGGGATGGTTTGGCCTTCTGGTCGATTGCCGACCGCATCCGACTGGGACAGTCTTGGCTCAAGGCGGAACTGGCCGCCCAGGCCGGCGAGGTCCTCGATCGATTGCTTGCCATCGATGGCCTGGTAGTCGACGAGGGCTGCGCTGATGGACAAACGCGAGTGATTTGATCATAATGGTCATATAGGTCATATTGATTCGGTGGGGTCATGATCACGGAAGTCAGCGCTGTCAACTTTCGTCAGAACCTGGGTGAGATGCTCAATCAGGTGCAGTACCGCAACGACAGCATCGTCATCAACAAGGATGGCAAGCCGGTTGCGGCATTGGTCGATGCCGAGTTGTTCGCCCGTATCCGGCGCATGCGCGAGCGCTTCGATGCGTTGAGCGACCGGATCGCGCAGGCGTATGTCGATGTACCGACAGAAGAAGGCCTGGCCGAGATCGAGGCGGCAGTGGCTGCGGAACGGCGCATGCGCTGATGCCTGGATTGCGTGTCGTGCTCGATACCAATGTGCTGGTGTCGGGCCTGGCTTATCCCGGCAGCATCCCGGGGCGCATTGTCACCGCATGGCGTCAGGGTGGGCTGGATGTCGTGCTGTCGCGTTACATCCTGGATGAGCTGTCGCGCGTGTTGCCCCGGTTGTCGCGAGTGTCATTGGGTGTCGACGAGATCCGCGATCTGGTCGACAGCTTCATGTTCCTGGCCGATATCGTCGAGCCCGCAGGCGCCCAGGACGACCAGCTCCGCGATCGAGCCGATCAACCGGTGCTGCGGACACTGCTCGCCGGCAATGCGAACTACCTGATCACGGGCGACAAGGACCTGCTGGTGCTGGCACGGCGCTATCCGATCGTCACGCCAGCGGAGTTCTGGATGCGTCACGGAGGGTAATCAAGCAGTCATCGTCTACGGTATTCACGCCTCGGTGCTCGCGCGGCCCTGCTGATGGCCTTTGTCGTCACACGATTCGAACTCGTCAGCGCTGCCGAAGTCGAAGCCGAGAAACTCGCCAAAGCCCCCGAGCAATTCGGTCACGTGTGGCCGCTGGCTGTCATCTGAAGCTTCCCGGAAGTTTCGATCCCGTGCTTCCCAAGGCGACCGAGGCGATTGTCGAACCGAACAAGATTCAGCGATACTTGCTTTCGGCAAGCCATCCGGTGGGTCGGTACAAGGCCGTCGTGTTCTTCCGGCTTGGGTACCGGGCGCATCACTGGCATCGACTGCGAGCCGATCTCAAGGCTCATGCAGCAGCCGGACCCTCTCTCACCCCGGTCATTCACCGCACCGCCGAGACGGAAATCTGTCCATCCCCGCTCGCTGTCTGCCGTGGCCGGATGACGATTTCCACGTCCTGGTTCAAGGCCGTCAGGAACGTCAGCAGACGTTCGACCGAGAACTGGTCGAGTCGATAGTTCTTCAGAGCCGAGACCTTCGGTTGTGGGATATGAAGCAGTTCGGCGATTTCGCGCTGCTTCAGCTTCCGTTCCTTCAGGAGATCGTTGACCGCCAGGGCCAGGCGTGTCTTGGTCTGCCGCTCACCGGCATCCACGTAGCCAAGATCCTCGAATACGTTCGTCGTGCCGCGGATGATCGCGATGTCCTGCTTCGTGCTCATGTTGGGCCTCGACTCTCGTAGTCCTGTTGCGCCCGTTTCAGGCGCTGTCCGATCAGCTTCACGTCTTCTTGCGGGGTCTTGATGCCCGATTTCGATTTCTTCTGGAAGGCGTGCAGTACATAGACCGCTCCGGCAAAGCGCACCGTATAGACGGCCCGGTAAGTGTCGCCACGATGATCCTCGACGATATTTCAAGCAAGCCGGGGCCTTCGCCTTGTTAGCGAGCGGCTGCCTTGCGCAGCAGGCCCGGGGAGACCTTCCAGTTTTGGCCTTCGTCGGTACGCACGCTGGCGGTTTTCTTGTTCAGGCGCAGCACGATGGCCTGCTTGAGACTGCCGTCGCTGGCGGTGAACTCGACTCGATCACCTTCGGCAAACTGCGCCAGCTCCACGGTGCTCCTGGCCTGGGCGAGCAGATTCAGGCGCTCGACCACCATCCGGTTGAGGTAGAGCAGGTCTTCCTCGCCCATGTGACGCAAGGCCTGCGTGAGCAACTCCCGATCCAGAATCGTCTTCCTGGAATTCATCGTTGGTGGACGTTTCGACCGCCCGACATCGACGGTTTGCCAGAGATGGATGAAAAAGCCATGGTTGTCCGGCGCCGGCGGCGCTCATATCCGGTGCTTGATACGCCCGAGCCGTGCGTTGACCCGTTGCAGATCGAATTGCTCGGGGTCGAACTCGCCGCGCCACTCGAGCATGGCTTCGTGCTCTTCGTGTTCCGGGTCTTCGATTGCCTCGACGGTGACCGCATGATGCCAGTTGTCGCCGAAATCGTAGATGTAATCGAACGTGCGCACCTTGCCCTCCATCGCGTCGGCCAGCGTGGCCCGCCGTTCGTCGACCACCCGCTCATCCTCGTAGCCCGTCGGCTCGTCCATGCCGTAGCGCACGCCGTTGATGATGAACTCGTGCAGATGGTTGTCCGTCCAGCCCATCACGGCCTGGATCACGTCGTGCGGCTTGTTGAGTGGGGTCATCGCGGGAACCTGCACGAGGCGCCACGCCGCTGGTTGTACATCGAGCAGCACCACGAGCAGCCGGGCCATCCACACCGGTTCGTCGCGTGTCTTGCGCCTGGGTTCTGTCGCCTTGATCATCGCAGGTTCATGTGGCTGTAGCCATCCGCTGGATGCCGGTCAGCAGGTGCCTGAAGCTCGTGAATCGGCAGGCGCCGGAGGCTGAGAATTTCGGGGCCAAACGGGATGGCTCGGCCTACCGGTCGATTGTAGATCGCATCCGCCCGGGACAGTCTTGACTCGAAGCGGAGTTGGCCGCTCAGGCCGGCGAGGTCCTCGATCGATTGCTTGTCATCCGTGACTCGGTAATCGACGAGGGCTGAGCTGATGGACAAACGCAACTGATCCGGCAGCATCCCGGGGCGCATTGTCACCGCATGGCGTCAGGGCAGGCGGCTTGGTCGATCACTCCAGCCTTGGTCGACTCGGTCGCATCGCTGGCACCCGAGAGCTGGTAGTGCACCGGAACTACGTCCTGGTCTACGACGTGATCGGCTCGGCCGGCAGCCAACCGGGTTGGCGCAGTAGGCCGTTTGCCGTCTTGCAAGGCGAACCGTCTGCTATGTAGCTTCCGATATGTGAATTCGGCTGCCCAGCAGTCTCGGGCCTGGGCTTTCCGGAGAGCGGCATTCCCGTCAGGAAGTTTCTTCAAAACCTATCAAGATGGGTTATGCTGCGCCATGGTGACGATCCACCGTGCCCACGGGCTGCGAGTCGTCATCCTTACTGACGATCACAAACCGGCCCATGTTCATCGGTTCGGTGGCGGCCATGCCAGGATCAACCTGATGGGTCTCGATGGCTTGCCCGAACTGGTCTGGGCCGAAAGGGATGAAGCGCAACGAAGTACGCCGCGCGACGGACGCAGTGATCGAACAGCAGGTGGCCTTTCTGGCGCGATGGAGAAACATGCATGGCTGAACTGACCGACACCGCGATCGACGCCGCCCTCGAGCGGGGGTGTGCTGCCCGCGCGAGCGAGCCGCGTGCCGTGGCTGCGCGTTTCGATCGTGCGTCCGGTCGGGTGATCGTCGATCTCGAGAACGGTTGCACCTTCGCTTTTCCTCCGCATCTGGCGCAAGGGCTCGAGGGCGCGACCGATGACCAGCTTGCCGCCATCGAGCTTCTCGGCCGGGGCTACGGCCTGCGCTGGGATGAACTGGACGTCGATCTGTCCCTGCCGGGCCTGATGGCCGGCATCTTCGGCACGAAAGCCTGGATGGCGCGCCGCGCCGGTCAGGCAACGTCTCCGGCCAAGGCTGCCGCCGCGCGCGTCAACGGAGCGAAGGGCGGCCGGCCGCGCAAGTCCGTGAATCGGTAGGCGGCGACGGGGCATTTCAGCTTCCGTCGCGACCAGGAGCGTTCCTGGCCACCAGGCCTTCCGGTCGATTTCATTGCATCGGCCATCCGTCGAATCGATGCACGCACCTCACTCGACGCAATCTCGCAAACAAGCAAGTGACGCTTTCCCTCGTGAGCGTCTCGGGATGCAGAGCTTGATCGCGGCGGTCCACTATAACCGGCAGAAGGTATACGTTCGTGCCGTCATGACGCATGCGGAGTACAACCTTGGCAACTGGAAACGGAGGCGTTGATGTCCGCCCCTCATGCTTCGACCCGTTTTGCCGTTGCCGATCCGCGTGCCTTGTTGGGTGCGTGGGTTTCGTTTCGCGAAGTGCTGGGCGTGACCGCCGTTCGAAGCCGCTCCGACTACGATCGGGCGCGCGCCACGATCGACATGCTGCTCGATGAGGTCGGGGAACAGGAAGACCATCCGCTGGCCGAGGTGCTGGACTATCTGGGCGTGCAGGTTCGGGCCTGGGAAGACACCCATGTCCGGATTCCCAGGGCCGAGCCATGCGAGTTGCTGCGGTTCCTGATGGATCAACACGGGTTGCGGCAGGAGGATCTCGCCGATTGCGCGCCGCAGAGTGTCATCTCGGAGATACTCAACGGACGGCGCGCGATCAGCAAGTGGATCGCCAAGGCTCTTGCCGAGCGCTTTCATGTGAGCGCCGCGCTGTTCCTCTGATCGCCGTTCCGCATCGCGGCATGCTCCAGGACGCGCTCTGAGCGCGGCGCGCCGACGGTCGCACGCATCCGCCCGCTTATCGCCAAGACCTTCCAGTTCGCTGGCGAAAGAGCAGGCTACGCGCTCATGAAATGATATTTCACGGAGCGTGCCCGGCGGTTGTGGCGTCGAGCGGCTCGCGCAGCGAGATGAACAGGCCCCTGGACACGACCCCGACCCGCCCTTGCCCATACCCTGTCGGGTCGTGGGTCCGACATCGTCATCCGGACCCATGATCATCGACGGCCGCAGAGCGTTCGATTCCACTGCGATCGAGACCGAGGTCTGCATCATCGGGGCGGGTGTCGCGGGGATCGCCATCGCCCTCGAGCTGGATCGCGCCGGGATCGCCTGCGTGCTCCTGGAAAGCGGTGGGGAATTCCGCGACGAGGCCACCGCCGATCTGTATCGTGGCGACAGCGACGGGTTGCCGTACGATTTCGCGGACGGCAAGCGTAGCCGCTACCTGGGTGGGAGCAGCAACTGCTGGGGCGGGTTCTGTCGTCCCTGGGACCAGCAGGCCTTCGTGACCCGGAATTGGGTCCATGGCAGTGGCTGGCCGTTCGGTCGCGAAACGCTCGAACCATGGTACGCGCAAGCCCATCGCGTGCTGCAGGTGGAATCCGCGGATTACCGGCCCGAGCACTGGATTGCGCCGTCAGGGGACGAGGCTGGCGATGCCGGCGCGGCCAGGAAACGCCACGGCATGCGACGATCGCCGCGGCGACTGCCGCTGGACCCGGATCAGGTCGAGGACATCGTGTCGCATCTCAGTCCGCCGGCGAAGCTGGGGCTGGTCCATCGGGACGCCCTCGCGGTGTCCCGCCACGTTTCCGTGCTGCTCTGGTCCAACGTGGTCGACATCGAATGCGGCGCATGGGGCACCGTCGTCGAGAGGGTCCAGGTCCGGACGCTGTCGGGAAACGCGTTCCAGGTCCGCGCCCGGTCCTTCGTGCTCGCGGCCGGCGCCATCGAGAATGCCAGACTGCTGCTCGCCTCGAATCGCCAGCACGCGAACGGGCTGGGCAACCGGAACGACCTGGTCGGTCGGTACTTCCAGGATCACCCCCGGTTCAAGGGCGGCGTTGTCGAGTTCGCGCACCCCTATAGACACAATCCGCTCTATGACCTGAAGTTCCATTGCGTTGCCGACGAGCTGATCATCGGCGGCGCGAAACTCTCCGGGCAGCTGCGACTGCCGTGGGCCGTGCAGCAGCGCGAGCAACTGCTCGATGCGCAGACCTGGTTCTATTCACTGCATGTCGGTGAATCCGACGAGACGATCCGGGCGCTGCAGCACCTGCACCACCGTGTGCGCCGGCAGATGTCGCCGGTGCGAGGCCTGCGGGCCGACCTCGCGGTCATCGGGCGCCGCCCACTGGGGGCGGCGGCGTATACGGTCGGCCACCTGAGCGGCTCCCGTCGTCTGGTTCGCTCCGTCACCATGGAGATGATCGTCGAGCCCGAACCGGATCCGGACAGTCGCGTGACCCTGTCGGACCAGTGCGATGCACTGGGCGTGCGTCGCAGCCGCGTCACCTGGCGACTGACGGACAACGTCAAGCGCACGGTCGACAGGACCTTCGAGCTGATCGCGCGTGCGCTGCACGACGCCGGCGTCGCTCATGTCCGGCTGGCGGATCCGATACACGAAACGGGCTGGCCCCAGAACCTGGAAGGTACCTATCACCACATGGGAACGACGCGGATGCACGACTCGCCGCACGCCGGCGTCGTCGATCGTGACTGTCGCCTGCACGGCGTTGCGAACTTCTACGTTGCGGGCTCCTCGGTCTTTCCGACATCGTCGTCCAACCACCCGACCATGACGCTGACCGCTCTGGCGCTGCGGCTGGCCGACCACCTGATCGATGACGTCAGGCGCAGGGCGCGTCAGACCGAGAGGCCCGGAAGAAGTCCCGATTCCGAGGAAGAGCGGAGCACTTCCGCTCCTGCGTCTGCCTGCTGAACGGGCCCGGGGCGGGGCAGGCACCGATTCCCCGTCCAGCTCGAGTGCAGGCGGCTCGTGGGTACTGAAGGAGTACCTTTCCCGGTTCTAGCTTCGGAGACGAAGATCCGGACGTGGTGCTTCCGTAGAATGAAGGCCGTATCCGTCGACAGGCGATTCCGTCTCTGTCGGGTCGGGCAGCCGTCCACGGGAGGCTCTATGTCGAAACTTTCATGGCGGGCTTGCACACTGGGTGTCGCCTTGTGGAGCCTGGCCGGCGCGGTGTCGGCGCAGGTCATCCTGGACACCGCCCAGGTTCGGGAGGCGCTGGCGCGCGGGGTGCAGGTCTGGGACGTGCGCGCTGACAAGGACTACGCCAGGGCCCATCTGCCCGGTGCCCGGAGCGCAGGCGATGCCGCGTCGGCATTGCGCGAGGCCAATTCGGAGGATTTCGTCCCGACCGCTGAAATCGCCCGGATCCTGGGCGCGGCGGGAATCGACCCCGCCAGGGAAACGATCGTCTATGGCACTCGCGGCACATGGCAGCCGTATTTCGGCCGCTACGCGCTACGCTATTTCGGCGCCGACAAGGTCAGCGTCTACCACGACGGCATGGAAGGCTGGCAGACGGCCGGCCTGCCCGTGGAAACCGGCCCGGCCAGGGCCACGCCGATCGCGCTGACGCTCACGCCCAGTCCGGCGGTGGCCATCACCACCGAGGAGATGCTGGCGCGAGTGGGCAGCCAGGACGTGCAGATCGTCGATGCGCGCACGCCCGGGGAGTTCGCCGGTACCGACATCCGCGCATTGCGCGGCGGCCACATTCCGGGTGCGGTCAACATCCCGTACGAGATGAACTGGGCCGACCCCGAGACCCTGGGCAAGCTGGCGCGCAGGCAGGTGGCGGACAACCGCGGCATGTCGCTCAAGGCCGATGCGCAGCTCGAGGCGCTGTACGCGAAGCTCGACCGCGACAAGGAAACCGTCGTCTATTGCCAGTCGGGCGCGCGCGCCAGCCAGACCGCGGGCGTGCTCGAGCAGCTGGGCTTCCGGAACGTCAGGGTGTATGACTCGTCCTGGCTGGGCTACGGCAACCGGCTGGATGCGCCGGCCGAGAACGTCACCTTCTTCAACGTGGGTGCGTTGAACAGCCGGATCGCCGCGATGCAAAGGCGCATCGACACGCTGGAGAAGGAGCTTGCGGCGGCGAGGAAGTAGGGCGGGCGAGCAGGGCGCCCGGTGCGCGCCCGCCTGCGGCCTTTCCGGATTTCCGCGATCATTGCGGAATCCCCATGCCTTCTTCCCCCGACAATTTCGATCTGCGTCGGCTCGCGCTGCCGGCGTTCGGGCCGTCGCTCATGTTCGGCCTGTGCGAAGGCGCCATCCTGCCGGTGCTGGCGCTCAGCGCCCGCGCGCTCGGCGCCAGCCTGGCGACGGCGGGGCTGATCGTGGCGCTGGTCGGCATCGGGTCGCTTCTGGCCAATCTGCCGGCGGCGCTGCTCACCACCCGATTCGGCGAGCGCCGCGCGATGGTCGGCGCAGCCGTCTTTGCGATGCTGGCGCTGCTGTTGTGCCTCGTGGCGCGCAGCGTCTGGCTGTTCGGGCTGGGGGTGCTGATGGTGGGACTGGCGCGCGCGGTGTTCATGCTGGCGCGCCAGACTTTTCTCGTCGAGGTCACGCCGGTCCACCTGCGCGCCCGAGCGATGTCCACGCTCGGCGGCGTGCACCGCATCGGCATGTTCATCGGGCCGTTTCTCGGCGCAGCCGTCATCCATGTGTCCGGCTTGTCCGGCGCCTACTGGGCCGCGCTGCTGGTCATGCTGGCCGCCGGCGTGATGTCGCTGCTGGTGCCCGACCTGGAGCCGCGCGCGCCCGCGACCGGCGGGCGGGCTACGCAGCCCGAGGCGATTGCCCTCATGCGCGAGCATTCCCATGCCTTTCTCACGCTGGGGCTGGCCTGCGCGCTGCTTGCGGCGATCCGTGCCTGCCGCCAGATCGTGATTCCACTCTGGGCCGATCACATCGGGCTGGATGCGGCGACCACTTCCCTGATCTACGGGCTCATGGGCGCAGTGGACATGCTGCTGTTCTATCCGGCCGGGAAGGTCATGGACGTGCGCGGCAGGCTGGCGGTCACGATTCCCAGCATGCTGATCATGGGGACGAGCCTGCTGCTGATTCCGCTGACATCGGGCTTTGCCAGCCTGCTCGCGGCAAGCATGGCGCTCGGCGTGGGCAACGGCATCGGCTCGGGAATCATCCTGACGACGGGCGCCGACGCCTCGCCGGAGGCGGGCCGTACCCGGTTCCTCGGCATCTGGCGAGTGATCACCGACCTGGGCGGAGGTGGCGGACCGCTGCTGCTTTCGGGCCTGACGGCGGCCCTGTCGCTTGCCTGGGGCATCGTCGGAGTCGGCGGCATGGGCTTCCTCGCCGCCTGGATGTTCTGGCGCTGGCTGCCGCATGGCGGTGGCGGTGACGATGAACCCACCATCCGCCGGCCATGAAGGCCAGGACAGCGTAGCCGCTTCCCTCAGGTCCTGAAAATGGCTTCCAGATCCACTTCCTCGGTGGCGGCATCGAGCTTCATGCTGCTCTCGATGTGGTCGAGATGCTCCAGCATGAGCTTCTCGGCCCGCGCGGTATCGCGCCGGCCGATGGCGTCGATGATCTGGGCGTGCTCGTCGGCGCGGCAGCTCTGCGACGTGGGCGAGTCATAGAGAAAGATCATCAGGCAGGTCAGCACGGAGAGCTCGCGCATGCTGCGCGTGAGCGCGCTGTTGCCGGCCAGCTCCGCCGCGAGCGAGTGGAATTCACCCGAGAGGCGGATCACGGCGCGCTTGTCGTCGCGTCGCCGGGCATCCATCTCCAGTTCGGCGTGCGCGCGCAAGCGCGCGAGCTTCTCCGGCGTGAGCGTCTCGACCAGGCGCCGCACGACCGCCGGCTCGATCAGGCGCCGTGCCTCGAACACATCCAGCGCCTGTTCGATGGTGGGCCTGGCCACGTAGGCGCCGCGCTGCGGCACCAGTTCCACGATCTGCTCGTGCGCGAGGCGCGCGAGAACCTCCCGGATGCGCGCCCGGCTCACGTTGAAGATGTCGGCCAGCCGCTCTTCCACCAGCTTGGTTCCGGGATGCAGGCGGTGTTCCAGGATGGCCACGTAGATCTTTTCGTAGATCTCGTCGTGCAGATTCTCGCGCTGCAGCCGGGCGGGGATCGCGGCGGCGCGGCGCGGGGAACGAGTGGATGGCATGGTGGTCGGGGCGGTGGCGGACGCTATTGTCGACGATTGCGCTGCCGGGTGTCGGCATTTGCGGCGCCGCGGCATACCGTTGCAGGGGACGCCGTGTTCCGCTTTTGCCGCGGAGAATCGGGCGCTCGAGCTCCAGACGGCACGCGCTGGGTCGTCATCGATGCTAACACCTATGGTCCACACAATATTTGTCGACTACTATGTCGACAAATATTGTGTAGTTTGTCGACATTGGCTCGGAACTTGCCTAAGAAGACGTATCAGGTCGCCAAACACGAACCTTGCACCAGGATGGCGTGGCGATGATCGGAAAGGAAGCATTGTTGACAGTGGATCGGACAGGCGCGCACGCAGGAGGTGCGGCGGCCAGTGCCCGGGCGCCTCGTGAAAGGGGTGCCCGATGAGCGCGCTGGAACTCGTCGTGCGCCACGCCCGGGTGGCTACCGCGGCCGACATCTTCGAGGCCGACATCGGCATCTCGGGCGGCCGTATCGTGGCGCTGGGGCTGAACCTGCCCGCTGGCGCGCGCGAGATCGACGCGGCCGGCCGGGTCGTGACGCCGGGTGGCGTGGATGCCCACTGTCATCTGGACCAGCCCGTGGATCCGCCGGTTCGCATGGCCGACGACTTCGACAGCGGTACGCGCTCGGCCGCCTGCGGAGGCACCACCACCGTGATCCCGTTCGCGGCGCAGCGCAAGGGCGGCACGCTGCGCGAGGCGGTGGACGACTATCACCGCCGGGCCGAGGGCCGCGCGCATGTGGACTACGCCTTCCATCTGATCGTGAGCGATGCCACGCCGCGGGTGCTGCACGAGGAGCTGCCCGCATTGATCCGCGAGGGCTACACCTCGTTCAAGATCTACATGACCTACGACGACCTGAAGCTGGACGACGGCCAGGTTCTGGACGTGCTGGCGGTGGCGCGCGAGCACGGAGCGATGGCCATGATCCACGCCGAGAACGCGGACTGCATCGAGTGGCTGACGAGGCGGCTGGAGGCGGCCGGGCGCACGGCGCCGCGCTTTCACGCCCATGCTCGACCCATGCTGGTCGAGCGCGAGGCGACCCATCGCGCCATCTCGCTGGCCGAGCTGGTGGACGTGCCCATCCTGATCGTGCACGTCTCGGGTCGCGAGGCGGTGGAGCAGATCCGCTGGGCACGCGCGCATGGCCTCAAGGTGTTCGCCGAGACCTGTCCGCAGTACCTCTTCCTCACGGCCGACGATCTCGGCATCGACGACAGCTACCTGGGGGCGCGTTGCGTATGCAGTCCGCCGCCGCGCGACGCGTCCAACCAGCGGGTCATCTGGGACGGCCTCGGCGACGGTCTGTTCACCGTGTTCAGCTCCGACCACGCACCGTTTCGCTACGACGCTCCGGAAGGCAAGAAGCCCGGTGGCGAGGAGGTGGCCTTCCGCCACATCCCCAACGGCATTCCCGGCCTCGAGACACGACTGCCTCTGCTCTATTCCGAGGGCGTGCTGGGCGGGCGCATCACGCTGGAGAAGTTCGTCGAGCTGACCGCCACCAACCCGGCCAAGGCCTACGGCCTGCACCCGCGCAAGGGCAGCATCGCGATCGGCTCGGATGCCGATCTGGTGGTCTGGGGCGAGGGCGAGTTCGTACTGAGCAACGAGCGGCTGCACCACGCGGTGGACTACACGCCCTACGAAGGCCGGACACTGCGCGCCTGGCCCGCGCTCACGCTGGCGGGCGGCGAGGTGGTCTGGGACGGGCGCGATTTTCATGCGCGAGCGGGGCGAGGCCGCTTCCTGCCCTGCGGCCTGCCCACGCTCATGCCCGGGCGGAGGGGCGCATGAACCTGGCCCATGCTTCGCTCGAGGAGGTCGCCACACTGGTGCGCGAGCGCCGGGCGAGCGCGCGCGAGGTTGCGCTGGCCACCATCGCCGAGGTGGAGCGCGTCAATCCCGCGATCAATGCCCTGATCGGCTTCGATGCGCAGGCGGTGCTCGACGAGGCCGATGCCATCGACCGCCGGCTCGCCCGGGACGCCGACGCATTGCGTCTGCCCGGCGTGCAAGTGTCGGTGAAGGACAACCTCTGGGTGCGCGGCCGGCGGGTCACGCAGGGCTCGGCCCTGTTCGCGGACTTCGTGGCTCCCGAGGATGCGCTGGCCGTTGCGCGCGCCCGCGAGGCCGGTGCCGCGGTGCTGGGCATCAGCAACTGTTCCGAGTTCGCCTGCAAGGGCGTCACCACCAACCGGGTGCACGGCACCACCCGCAATCCCTGGGATCTCGGGCGCACGCCGGGCGGTTCCTCGGGCGGGGCGGCGGCCGCGGTTGCCGCGGGTCTGGGCCAGGCGGCGCTGTGCACCGACGGTGGCGGTTCGACGCGTCGCCCCGCGGCGCACGCCGGCGTGGTGGGTTTCAAGCCCAGCGCCGGCGCGATCGCGCACCCGGTGGGCTTCGCGGAGCCGGTGTTCGGCAACAGCGTGGTCGGCCTCATGGCGCGTCGCGTGGCCGACGTGGCCATGCTGTTCGATGCGATTGCCGGCTCCGATCCGCGCGACCCGTTGTGCATGCCGGGACTGCCGGTCGAGTCCGCGCGCGCCGGTCTGGGTCGATCGCTTCGCGGCGTGCGTGTCGCCTTCAGCCCGCGCCTGGGTCTGCCCGTGCCGGTGGACGAGGCGGTCTCGCATGCCATGGAGCAGGCGGCTCGCTGGCTCGCCGACGCGGGGGCCGAGCTGGTGCCGGCCGACCCGCCATGGCCGGCGGGCGCCGGCGAGGATGCCCTCATGCCGCTGCAGTTCGGTGGCCTCGTGGCCCTGTACGGAGAGACCTGGCGCCGCGACCCGTCGCGCTTCGACCCCGACATCGGTGCGCAGATCGAGCGCGGACTGGCGCTCGGCGCGGCCGACGTCGCGCGAGCGCTGGCGTACCGTGAGGACCTCTATCGGGCGCTCGCCGGGTTCTTCTCGGCGCACCCCCTGGCGCTTTCCCCGACCACGCCCTGCGTGGCCTGGCCGCTCGGCGAGCTCGGGCCGAGCCATATCGAAGGCCAGGCCGTGGCGCCGCGCGCCCACGCCGTCTTCACACCGGCCTTCAATCACGTCTACGCGCCGGCCTGTTCCGTGCCCGTTGGCCTGGATCCGCAGGGCCTGCCGATCGGTGCGCAACTGATCGGCTGGCGCGGCCAGGACGCGCTCGTGTTGCGCGCGGCTGCCGCCCTCGAGGCTGCCGCGCCCGCCGTGTTTCGACAACCCGTTTCCGTCCAAGCCGGGCCCGCGGGGGCCTGATCCCCTCTGGCTTCAACCGCAGGAGTAAACCACCATGACCAAGCTCACCCGACTGCTGGCCGCCGCTGGCCTGGCCACGCTGCTTGCCGCGCCCGCGATGCCGGCGATGGCCGCGAAGATCAAGATCGCGACCAACGTCGCCGATACCTCGAACTGGATCGCCGGCGCCGAGCGCTTCAAGGAGATCGTCGAGCGCGACAGCGGTGGCCGCCATACCGTGGAGATCCACGCCAACGGCGTGCTCTCCGGCCGCAATGATCGCGTCGAGCTCGAGATGGCGCAAGCCGGCGCGGTCGAGATCATCATGAAGACCACGCCCTGGCTCGCCCAGCTGCATCCGGATTTCATGGTCATCTCGATGCCCTGGATCTTCCCGGACGCCGCCACCGCCATGGCCGTGATGGATGGATCGGTGGGAGAACGGCTGAACGAGCACCTGCGGTCGCGCCGCCTGCACGCGCTGGCGTGGGGCTCGGGCAGTTTCTTCCAGCTCTACGGCAACAAGGGTCCGGTGAAGACGCCCGACGACATCAAGGGCGTCAAGATCCGCACGCCCGGGCTGAACCTCTATCTTGACTCGTGGAAGGCCATCGGCGCCAACCCGGTGGCCATGAACTTCGCCGAGGTGTTCTCGGCCTTGCAGGCCGGCGCCATCGACGGCGGCATCTCGCCGGTGCCCCTGATCTACTCCTCGCGCTTCTACGAGGTGAGCAAGCATGTCTCCTTGCTGAACTTCTCGTTCGAGGCCATCGGTTTCATTGCCAGCGACACCTTCTGGAGCAAGCTCTCCGAGGACGACAAGACCCTGCTGCGCAAGGCGGCCGCCGAAGGCATGGCGCACCAGCGCAAGGTGGCCGACGAAGAGGAGGCACAGCTGGTGAAACGGATGCAGGACGCTGGCGTTACCGTCTACACGCCCACGGCCGACGAGCTGAATGCGTTCAAGGCCAGGCTGGAGCCGGTGCTGCCGGGCTTCCGAAAGCAGATCGGGGAGGACCTGGTCAAGCAGGTCGAGTCCGAGGTGGCTCGCGTGACGAAGAACTGACCGGTGCGCGCCTGCTGAGGAACCCATCCCGATGACTGACTCATCCTCCGTTACCGGATTCGGTCGCTGGCTCGACCGCGCCGAGTTCTGGTTCATCGTACTGGCCTGCATCGGCATCGTCGTGCTGGTGTTCCTCGGGGTGCTCTCGCGCTTTCTGTTCTCCACCCCCATGGCGTGGTCCGAGGAACTGGCCCGTTACCTGTTCCTGTGGGCCGCGCTGGTGGGGGCGGCGGCGGGCTGCCGCAGCAACCAGCACGGCGGCATCCCGCTGCTGGTGCACAAGTTCCCGCCGTCGTGGCAGCGCGCAGTGGAGATCTTCGTGAGCGCCCTTGTGGTGCTGGTGTTGCTCGTGCTGGCCTGGCAGAGCCTGGGATCGACGCTCCAGGGTCTGGCGAGCGGGCAGACCAGCCTGGCCTCGGGCATTCCCATCTGGGTGATCAACGGCGTGTCGCTGCTTGCCTATCTGCTGGCGATCCTGCGTACGGCGCAAGGCTTTCGGGCTGGCGCCTACCACCCCCGCAACGCAGTGGCCGAGTGACGGTCCGACCGACGGAGACCCCAGATGGATGTCCTAGGCAACCCGGCCGTCATCGGCTTCTTCCTGTTCTTCGTGCTGCTGGCGCTCAATGTGCCGATATTCGTCTCGCTCGGCGGCGCCACCCTGTTCACCATGGTGGTGCTCGACGCCGCGCCGCTGAGCATGATGCCCTTCGTGATATCGAGCTCGCTGGATTCGTTTCCCTTGCTGGCCACGCCGCTGTTCATCATGGCGGGCAGCCTCCTCACGCGCACCGGCATCGCCAGCCGGCTGGTCAGTCTCACCGAGATGGTGTTCGGCCGCATGCCCGGTGGTCTGGCGCTCACCACGCTGGTCACGGGTTGCGTGCTGGGCTCCATGAGCGGTTCCAACATCGCCACCGTGGCGGCGCTGAGCTTTCTGATCGGCGCGATGGCCAACTCGGGCTACCCGCGTCCGTTCGCAGTGGCGGTCGTGGCGGCGGGCTGCACCTTCGGGGTGGTCATTCCGCCGTCGATCAGCTTCATCATCTATGGCGTCATCAGCGAGACCCCCATCCCCAAGCTGTTCGCCGCGGGTGTCATCCCCGGCCTGCTGATGCTGCTGTTCCTGGGCGGCTACACGCTGGCCGTATCCATCTGGAAGGGCTATCGCCCGGCGGAAGTGGAACGCTCCTGGCCGCTGTTCTTCCGAGCCCTGCGCGAAGCCTTCTGGGGCCTGATGGCGCCCGTCATCATCCTGGGCGGCATCTACTCCGGCGTGTTCACCGCCACCGAGGCGGCGGCGGTGGCCGTGGTCTACATCCTGCTCGTCGACCGCTTCGTGTACCGCCAGATCGGCTGGAAGGACCTTCCCGAGGTCTTCTACCAGTCGGGGCGCACCATCGGCGTCATCGGCATGATGATCGCGATGTCGGCGGTATTCGCATGGGTGCTGCAGACGCAGGGCATGGCGCGATTGCTCGACACGATGCTGCATGCGGTGAGCGGCGGAAACACGGTATTGATCCTCCTGGTCATGCAGTTCATCATCTTCCTGTCCGGAATGTTCCTCGAGCCGATCGCGGCGATGTATCTGCTGGTGCCGCTGTTCAAGCCGACGCTGATGGCAATCGGCATGGACATGGTGCAGTTCGGGGCCGCACTCACGGTGAACCTGTCGCTGGCGCACCTTACGCCGCCGGTGGGAGTGGGCCTGTTCCTGGCGGCACAGTTGGGTAACGTATCGTTCGCGCGCGCGGCCTTGTGGGCCATCCCGTTCGTGCTGTGCGAGATCGTGGTGGTGTTGCTCACCACCTTCGTTCCCGAGGTCGCCATGACCCTGCCCAACCTGATGAACTGATGCATCGATGCCTCGCCTGCTGCTGATCAACCCGAACACCTCCGACAGCGTCTCGGCGCTGATCCGCGCCGAAGCCGAGCGCAGCGCCTCGCCGGGCACCGAGGTGGAGGTGCTCACCGCACCATTCGGCGTGGCCTACATCGAGACGCGCTTCGAGGCCCTGATCGGTGCCTACGCCGCAGCGCAGCTCGCGGCCGAGCACCACGAGCGCTTCGATGCGGTGATCGTGGCCGCCTTCGGCGATCCGGGCCTGGCCGGCCTGCGCGAGGTGCTGCCATGCCCGGTGACCGGGCTCACCGAGGCCGCGCTCGCGAGCGCCTGCCTGCTGGGCCAGCGATTCTCCATCGTCGCGATCTCACAGCGCATCCGCGCCTGGTACCTCGAGACCGTACAGTCCTGCGGACTGGCTTCGCGCCTGGCCAGCATCCGGGGGCTGGACGAGCCGCTGGCCGACATCGGCAAGGTGCAGGACGACCAGGGCGAGCGGCTGCTGCGCATGGCCGAGCGTTGCGTGGACGAGGACGGCGCCGATGTCATCGTGCTTGCGGGGGCGCCGCTGGCCGGCCTGGCGCGCTCGCTGCGCGGGCGGCTGCCGGTGCCTTCGGTCGATGGCGTATCCAGCGCCGTGCGGCATGCTGAGACCCTGGCGGCCCTGCGGCCGGGCAAGGCCACGCGCGGCAGCTTCGCTCCGCCGCCCGTCAAGCCTCACCGGGGGCTGCCGCCGGCCATCGCGCGTCTGCTCGACGCGCGGCGCTGAGCGTCGCTCACCGGTTTTTCCCGGCCCGCCCGGCCGCGGGCATCAGCCTGGCGAGATCGGGGCCCGACAGGATCCGGATCCGGTTCTGGGTGGCGAAACGCCGCGCATTGTCGGTGAGCTCTCCGGTGGCCACGTACAGGCATTCCTGCGCATCGCGCTTCTGCCTTGCGGCGACCAGCTCGCGCAAGGGCTCGATGCCGGTCCGCGCGACCTTCCAGCGCTTGCCGGCCAGCAGCACGGTGCGCCCGCCTTTCTGCATCTCGAAGTCGGCTGCCTGGCCTGCCAGACGGGTGACGACGTAGCCGTCGGCTCGGAACGCTGCTTCGATCGCTTCGGCGAATTCGTTCCAGCCCATGGCGCGCACGGTGTCGATCGTGCCTGCGATGCGCGCGGGGCTGGGCGCCTGCAACTGCTTCCAGCCGGCGATTGCGCCGATCACGATGAAGGGCAGGGCCACGACCACCCCGAAATGAGAGTAATCCGGCGGCAGCAGCGCGGCCGCCGCCACGATCAGCCCGGCCGCGATCGCGATGCTGATCCACCACGAGGATCGCAGCAGGATCGCGAACAGCGAGTTCTCGGCCATCTTCAGCTTCACTGCGGGATCCTCGGGTGCATTGTGTTGCGAGGCTGGCAGTATAGAGGGGGCATGCGGTGATCGGATCAGCCGGCTGCGCGCGCCTGCACCAGGAAATCGATCAACAGGCGGCTGACTTCACCCGCCTGTTCCTGCTGGACCCAGTGGCCCGCGCCGTCGACGAGGTGGCAGGCCAGCATCCGCGTGCAGACGCGGGCCTGCATCGCCTCCAGCGCGCCGGGCTTCTGGTGGATGCCCCAGTCGCTGCTGCCGGCGATGAAGCCGGCGGGCACGTCGATTCGACGGCCGGAGAAGATCTGCAGCTCGGCCGCGAATCGCTCGTCGGTGCCGCAGCGGTACCACTGCAATCCGCCCTGGAAGCCGGTGCGCTCGTACTCGGCGCTGTACACGCGCAGCTCGTCGTCGGGCAGCCAGCGGTTGGCGGCGACGTCCATCGCCGTCGGCATCTCGGCGGCGACCGTTTCGGCCATGCCCTTGTCGATGTCCATCACGTAGTAGGTCGGCAGCTTCGCCAGCTCGGCGGCCGTCCACGATGCCAGCGGGAACGGTCGGTTGTCCGGCCAGTCGGCGCTCTTGCAGTGATAGTAGGCGCGCAGGAAGTCGTGCATGCCCTGCGGGCAGCGCCACATCTCCTGGTTGGCCTCTCGCGTCGAGTAGTACCACTGGTAATGCTTGCGCGGCCGATCGAGTGACGCGAGTTCGGCATGGATGTCGGGTTGCTGTCCGGCGCCCGGGCCCTGGTCGGCACCGGATCCCGCCGATGCTGCCAGCGTGTCGAACGGCAGCTCCGGCGGGCCGGCGAACGGCGCGCTCATCATGACTACGGATCGGAACACGTCGGGTCGGATGAGCGCGCACCAGGCCGCCACCGGCGACCCGAAGTCGTGTCCGACCACCGCCGCGACCGATCGCCTGCCGAAGGCCGCCACGAGCCCCAGCGCGTCGCGCACGAGGTTGAGCATCCGAAAAGGATCGAGCCTGCCGTCGTAGTCGGGATCCCAGCCGGTCGTGCGGCCGTAGCCGCGCTGGTCCGGAGCGATCACGTGATAGCCGGCATCGGCCAGCGGCAGCATCACCTTGCGCCAGCTCCAGGCGAGCTCCGGAAAACCGTGGAGAAGCAGCACGAGAGGCCGGCCGGCGCCCTCGAATCCGGCCTCGAGGACATGCATGGTCAGGCCGTTGACGCCCGGAACGAAGCGCGAGCGGATGCCGGGCGGCAGCGATAACGGGGAGAGTGGCGAAGAAGCAGTCATCGTGGGAGAAGGCCGGATCGGATGTGAGGGACAGGTGACGCAGGCGGAACGCCGATTGCGCATTCCTGATAGGGTTCCTGCAAGAGTACGGGATCCGCAGAAGACGCCGCAGCAGTTTGCCATGGCTGACCTGCGGCACCAGGGAGGAGACCATCATTCCTTACGACGACTTGTCCCCGGACGGTTTCATGGGCGCCGGGGACCCGGGCGCGCTCGATGCGCTCTATCGGCAATTCCTCGATGATCCACACAGCGTGCCGCGCGACATGGCGCGCCGGCTGGCGCAGTTTCTCGAGACGGGTGGCGCCGCTTCCTCGTCCCCGGTTGCGAACGAAGGCATGGCGCTGCTGGCCGAAGCCTGGCGCCAGCGCGGTCACCTGGCGGCGCGGCTCGATCCGCTGGGCCCGGCCGAGCCGGTGCCTGTTCCGGAACTCGATCCCACTGCCTACGGGCTGCCCGCAGGGTCGGAAGCGGGGCTGCGTGCCGTCTATGGCGGCTCGATCGGCTGGGAGTTCGCCCATATCCACGATGGGGCGAGGCGCGCCTGGCTGCAGGCGCAGGCCGAAGGCGCTGCCGCCATGCCGTCGGAAGAGGAGCGCCTGGCGCTGCTCGGCCTGCTGGAGCGCGGCCATGCGCTGGAGGGGGCGCTGCAGACGAGGTTGCCGGGCGCGAAGCTCTTCGGCCTGGCCGGCGGCGACGGCTTCCTCGTCGTGATCGAGAGCATCATCGGCGAGAGCGTGCGCCAGGGTGCGCAAGAGGTGCTGGTCGGCGGCATGCATCGTGGCCGCTTCACCCTGCTGGCGACCATCATGGAAAAGCCGCTGGTGGCACTGGCCGCCGACCTGCTGGGCAAGCCGGCATTGCCTGCGGACATCGAGGCATCGAGCGACGTGCCCTATCACCTGGGCTACTCCGGCGAGCGGATGGTGGAGGGGAGAAGGATCTGGCTCAGCGTTTCGCCGCACCCCTCCCATCTCCAGCTCGTCGGCGTGGTGACGCAAGGGCGGTCACGCGGCAGGCAGACGCTGCGTGCCGACGACGGAAAGCGGCAGGTGCTGCCGTTGCTGCTGCATACCGATGCGAGCTTCGCCGGGCAGGGCATCGTGGCCGAGCTTTTCCAGCTCTCCAGGCTGCCGCCCTACGATCTGGGCGGGACGATCCACGTCGTCATCAACAACCAGATCGGCTTCACCACCATGCCCCAGGAAGGGCGATCGGCACGCTACTGCACCGACATCGCCAAGCTGGTCGAGGCGCCGGTGCTGCATGTGAACGGCGACGATGTGGAGGCATTGTTCCGAGCCGCCGCCGTGGCTGCGCAATGGCGCGCGCGCTTTCACAGCGACATTCTGATCGATGTCGTCTGCTATCGCCGGTCCGGCCACAACGAGATGGACGAGCCGCGTTTCACGCAGCCGCAGATGTACGAGGCCATCGATGTCCGGCCGCCGCTGGCGTCGCTCTACCGGGATGAGCTCGCCGGGCGCGGGCTCGATGTCGGCCCCGCTGATGCGCAGGCCGAGGCGCTGCGTCAGGCGACCCGGGACGCGTTCGACGCGGCCAACGGCCATCGGGTCGATGATCCGGGCTGGTTTCGCGGCGCCTGGCATGGTTATCGCAGCGCCGGCGAATCCGGGATGTCCGGGTTCGTCGAGACCGGGCTCGACCCGGAGGAGCTGCGTGCCATCGGTTCGGCGCTGACCACGCCGCCGGAAGACTATGCGCTCGACTCCAAGGTGGTGCGCTTTCTCGATCGGCGCCGTGCGAGCATCGAGACCGGAGAGGGCATCGACTGGGCGACCGGCGAGGCGCTGGGGTTGGCCAGCCTGCTGGCCGAGGGGTTTCCCCTGCGTTTCAGCGGACAGGACTCGATGCGCGGCGCTTTCACCCAGCGCCATCTGTTCGTGCACGATACCGGACAGTCGCGTCGCCATTGCGTGCTCGACCCGCTGGCCGAGAAGGGCGGCGTGGTGTGCGAGGCGTTCAACACGCCGCTGATCGAGCATGCCGTGCTGGCCTTCGAATACGGTCTCTCGCTGGCCGATCCGAAGCGACTGGTCGTATGGGAGGCGCAGTTCGGCGATTTCCTGAACGTGGCGCAACCGGCGTTCGATCAGTTCGTGGTGTGCGGTGAGGATCGCTGGCTGCGTTGCTCCGGCCTGGTCATGCTGCTGCCGCACGGGCTCGACGGCGGCGGGCCGGACCATTCCACCGGCCATCCCGAACGACTGCTGGGATCGTGCGCAAGGGGCAACATCCAGGTCGTCAACGTCTCCACTCCGGCGAATTTCTTCCATCTGCTGCGCCGGCAGATGAAGCGTGATTTCCGCAAGCCGCTGGTGGTCCTGACACCCAAGGCGCTGCTGCGCAACAAGGCCTGCGTCTCGACGCTGGCGGAGTTCGGACCGGGCACCGGATTCCGTACGCTGATCCCCGACGACGCGGTGCAGCAGGCCGCGAAGCTGATCCTGTGCACCGGCAAGATCCACTACGAGCTGGCGGCCGACCGCAAGGCGCGTGGGCTGGATGGCAGTGTGGCGCTGGCGCGGCTGGAACAGCTCTACCCGCTGCCGGAGGCGGAGCTCAAGGCGCTGTTCGACGCTCATCCGAAGGCCGATCTGGTGTGGTGCCAGGAGGAGCCGGCGAACATGGGCTATTTCACGCATCTCGATCGGCAACTGGAACGGCTCGCCGGGCGCCCGCTGCGTTACGCGGGCCGCCCCGCCGTGCCGACACCAGCGGTCGGCGTGAAGCACTGGCGCGAGTCGGAACGCGATGCCGTGCTGGAAGCCGCGCTGGGGTGAGGTTTCAGGGTATTCACTTGTTGTGGGTGGGGGTGTGGTCTGCAAGAATCCGGATCGGGTGTGGCCTGCGGAGACGGGCTGGCGAGCGCAACACGGCACCTCGAGAGGAGATATCCAATGAAAGTCAGGACGCTGTTCGGCGTCGCCACTGCGGCGGGCGCATTCATCATGACCGGGATGCCGGCCCAGGCGCAGACCGTGATCGACGGGCCGAAGGTTTCCTGGAATCTGTCCACCTGGGGTACCAAGCGCGCCTTCACCGCTGGCATGGAGTATGTCGGGGCCCAGCTCGCGGAGCGGACCGGTGGCAAGTTCACCATCAAGATCCACTACGGCGAGGCGCTGTCCAAGGCGCGCGAGAACTTCGACGGCATCAAGCTCGGCGCCTTCCAGGCGGCGCAATACTGCAACTTCTACCATCCGGGCAAGAACCCCGTCTCGATGGTGCTGACCCTGCCGTTCCTGCCGCTGGGCGATCTCGAAGTGTCCATGCATGTCCGCGAAGCCGTGGCGCAGCATCCCGATCACGTCAAGGACATGGACAACTGGAATGCCATGAGCTACATGTCGGCGTTGCTGCCGCAGTACGAGTTCATGGGTCGTGGCAAGCCGCCGGCGAACCTCGAGGACTGGAAGGGCCTGCGTGTGCGTGCCGGCGGCGGTCTCGGTACCGCGATGCAGGCTCTGGGCTCGGTCCTGACCACCGTGCCGGCTCCCGAGGTCTATACGGGCATCGAGCGCGGCACGATGGATGCGGCGTCCTTCCCCTATACCTACTCGCACGAGTCCTACAAGCTGCACGAGATCTCGGACTGGTTCACCTCGAACATGTCCCCGGGTACCACCGAGTGCGCCACGGTCTTCAACAAGGACGCGTACGCCAAGCTTCCCGATCAGTACAAGAAGTTGCTGGAGGATCTGAAGGCGCCGGCCTATGAGGTGCAGATCAAGGCCTATCACGACATCGACGCCGTGAACCTGCCGATGTTCCGGAAGCGGCTGAAGGAGGTCGTCTATACCGACGCTCAGCTCGACGAGCTGAGGAAGATCGCCGCCAAGCCGGTCTGGGATCAGTGGGTGGCCGAGAACAAGGACAAGTTCGACGCCCAGGGCGTGCTCGACCTCGTGCTGTCCGTCGCCGAGAAGGCAGCCAGGAAGTAGCTGAAGGGGTTACGGGGGTCGCGTCCAGAGATGACGCGACATCTTCCTTTCGTCGCGCTTCTTCCGCGCAGGGAGCACTCATGGACAGTAAAGCCAGCCGGCCCGTCAACTGGACTGCGCAGGAGGAAGCGACCGGCGGCCGCCTGATCGATCGGCTGGACGGCATCGTGCATCCCGCCGAGCGTCTTTTCGCCCTCATCGCATCCGTCTGCATCTTCGCCCTGATGCTGATCGGCGTCGTCAATATCGTGGGGCGGCAGATCTTCAGTTACTCGATATTCGGCTACGTCGACATGGTCGAGTTGTCGATCAGCATCTTCGCCTTCATGGCGATCGCCTATTGCGAGCGGCTTGGCGGCCATGTCCGCATGGAGCTGCTGGTCGGTAATCTGCGCGGCCGCTGGCTCTGGGCGCTGGAGGTGATCGGAACGATCGTCGCCCTCTTCGTCGTGGCGGTGCTGGTCTACTACGGCTGGACCCACGCCATGCGGGCCTATCACTACGGCGATTCCACCATCGACGCCCAGTATCCGTGGTGGCCTTCCAAGATGCTGACCGCGATCGCCTTCATGCTGTTGTGGTTGCGGCTGCTGATCAATCTGGTCGGCTACGGGCGCCTTTTCCTGAATCCGCAGGCCACGCCGATCGCCGTGCCTCTGATCGCCGATGTCAAGCGCCAGGCCGAGGAAGAGGCGGCGGACGCGGGGGTTCTGGAGGCCGCCTCCGGGAACGAGGGGGCCAGGCCATGATGGAGCTCAGCAACGACACGATCGGCGTCATCGGGGTCATCGCCCTCCTGGTCCTGGTGTTCATCGGGGTGCGTATCTATATCGCGGCCACCCTCGTCGGACTGCTTGGGCTGGTCGCCATGATCGGCTGGGAAGCCGGTGCCGGCATCGTCGGTACGATTCCGCATTCGAAGTCCGTCAGCTATACGCTGTCCGTGCTGCCGATGTTCATCCTGATCGGCTATCTCGCCTTTCACGCCGGGATCACGCATTTGCTGTTCGATGCGGCGCGAAAATGGTTCGGACGCATGCCGGGTGGTCTCGCCATCGCTTCGGTGCTGGCTACCGCCGGCTTCTCCGCCGTGTCGGGTGCTTCCACGGCGACCGCCGCCGTTTTCTCGCGCATCGCCATCCCGGAGATGCTGTCGGCCGGCTATTCCCCGCGTATCGCCGCCGGCGTGGTGGCAGCCGCGGGAACGCTGGCGACGCTGATTCCGCCCAGCGCGATCCTCGTGATCTACGCCCTCATCGTCGAGGAATCGGTCGGCCGCTTGCTGCTGGCCGGCTTCATCCCCGGCATCGTGTCGGCGCTCATCTACGTCGCCCTCATCCTGGTTTGGGCCAAGATCGACCCTACGCTGGCCCCGTCGATCAAGGACAGGTACACCTGGAGCGAGCGCATGAAGTCGGTGCCGGGCACGTTCCCGGTCCTCGCGGTGATCGTCATCATCTTCACGGCGATGTATCTCGGTTGGGCGACGCCTACCGAGGCCGGCGCATTGGGCGCCTTCGTCGTGTTCGTCATGGCGATGATGAAGGGCATGCGCTTCGGTGCGCTGAAGGACTCCCTGCTCGAGACTGCGAAGCTCACCGTGATGATCTTCTCGCTGATCTGGGGCGTGCTGGTGTTCGTGCGTTTCCTGGGATTCGCAGGCCTGCCGGAACACTTCACCCAGTTCATCACCAGCCTGCCGTACGATCCCTGGGTCGTGATGCTCTTCATCCTGATGGGCTACGTCATCCTCGGCATGTTCATGGATGCTATCGGCATGCTGCTGCTGACCCTGCCGGTCGTCTATCCGGCGGTGATGGCCCTGGGCTATGACTCCATCTGGTTCGGCATCATCGTGGTGAAGATGGCGGAGGTCTGCCTCGTTACGCCGCCCATCGGGCTCAACTGCTTCGTGGTATCGGCGGTGCGCCCGGACATCCCGGTTTCCACCGTGTTCCGCGGGGTCGGGCCCTTCGTGATCGCCGACTTCATCACGGTGGGCGTGTTCCTGATCTGGCCGGAACTGATCACCTGGCTGCCCAATCAGATGTTGAACTGAGGAAGGCCCCGCGCCGGCAGCGCCGGCGATGATGACATCGACGCCCGTGGCGCGCATGATGGTTCTCCCGTTTCAGTCACCGATGCCCGGCGCATCAGGAGGAGAGCCGCCATGTCTCAGGATTCCAGGGAACTCGTCGTACTGGTCACCCGTGGCACCGACCACGAGTTGTCGTCGGTCGCATTCACCATCGCCTGCGGCGGCATCACCGCGGGCATGAAGGTCTGCGCATTCCTCACGAGCTCGGCCGTCGATCTGGTGCGCCGCGGCAGTGCCGATCTCACCCATGTCGCCCCGCTCGATCCGCTCGGGCAGCTGATGGCCGATTTCATGGCGCGCGGCGGCACGATCTACGCCTGCACCCCCTGCGTCAAGGCACGCGGCTATGCGCAGGAGGATTTCATCGATGGGGTGGTTATATCCGGTGCCAGCGCCATCCACGATCGACTCAAGACGGGCGCTGCCAGCCTGAGTTTCTGAAAGGCGCTAGCATCCGTTGGCACAAGCAACGACGAGGAGACAAACGCATGAGCACCCGGATCGTGTCGGTCCTGCTGTTCGAGGACGTGGAGGTGCTGGATTTCGCCGGCCCGTTCGAAGTGTTCAACGTGGCGGGCCTGCTGAGCGGAATGCGCTGCTTCGATGTCTACACCACCGCCCAGCGGCTGCGGCCGGTCCTGGCGCGGGGCAAGCTCAGCATCAATCCGGAATACGCCTACGACGAGCAGCCCGAGCCCCATATCCTGGTGGTGCCCGGCGGCCCGGGGTCGCGGCGGGAATGCGTCAATCCCGCGACCCTCGAGCACATCCGCCGGCATCATGCGCGCGGCGGGATCATCCTGTCGGTCTGCACGGGTGCGCTCATCGTCACGAGCGCGGGCCTGGCCGACGGCAAGGCGATCGTCACCCACCAGGTGGGCCTGCCCCTGCTCGAGACGATGGGCAAGGATCTGCGCATCCATCCGAAGGCGCGGGTGGTGGACAACGGCAGCATCGTGTTTTCCGCGGGCGTGTCGGCGGGAACCGATGCGGCGCTCTACCTCGTGGCCCGGCTCTACGGCAAGGACGTGGCGGTCAAGACCGCACAGTACATGGAGTACGACTGGCGCTACACCGAGGTCGATGGCGTTTCGGTCATCGATGCCCGCGCCGAGTGAGGAGTGGGCATGCAGGCCTTCTTCCATCCGGACCAGCTGCTGCACTGGCCGAAGACCTATTTCTCGCGCGGCGCGATGCGCCAGCCGCAGGAGGTGCCGGAGCGGGCCCGCCGGCTGCTGCGGGCCATCGAAGCACTGGGCTTCGACATCCGCGAGCCGCAGGACCACGGCCTGGCGCCCCTGCGGGCGGTCCATGCCGACGCCTACCTCGAGTTCCTGAGGACGGCGCACGAGCGCTGGCTCGAAGCCTCGCCGGACTGGGGCGACGAGGTGATGTCGAACATCTATGTGCGCGAGCCCAATCCCCGGCGCGGCATCCTCGCCGAGGCCGCCTATCATCTTGCCGACGGCAGTTGCCCGATCGGCGCCATGACCTGGCGCTCGGCCTACTGGAGCGCGCAGTCGGCCGTGGCCGCCGCCCGGGCCGTCATCGGGGGCGAGCGCGAGGTCTACGCCCTGTGCCGTCCGCCCGGTCACCATACCCGCAAGGATGCAGCGGGCGGCTTCTGCTACCTCAACGCGACCGCGATCGCCGCCCATGAGCTGCGCGCCGGGTACGGCAAGGTGCTGGTGCTCGATACCGATGTGCATCACAGCCAGGGCACGCAGGACATCTTCTACGATCGCGCCGACGTCATGACGATCTCGGTGCACGCGAGCCCCGAGAATTTCTACCCGGTCGTGGCAGGGTTCGAGGACGAGACCGGTTCCGGCGCGGGGACGGGATTCAACCGGAACTTCCCGGTGCCGCACGGCGCCTCCGAGGACACCTTCTTCGAGTACGTCGACCGGGCGATCGACGCGGGCCGGAAGTTCGCTCCCGATGCCCTCGTCTTCGCGCACGGCTTCGACATCTACGTCGAGGATCCGCAATCGCCGATCGGGGTCAGCGCGGAAGGCTTCGGGCGGCTGGGCGAGCGCATCGCTTCGCTGGGCCTGCCGACGGTCATCGTCCAGGAGGGCGGCTATCACCTGGACACGCTCGAGAGCAATGCCCGCCGGTTCTTCACCGCGTTCCTGGAAGGCCGCGCCTGAGGACGACCGTCGCCGATCCGCCGGCGGCGTCGAAGTGACGTGGCTTCAACCCCCGATCCGGCTGAGATCAGGCCGTCCGGCTCTCCCGAGCACCTCCTCGATCGCGGCCGCGATGGCGAGCAGCCTGCCGTCGGCTCCCGGCGCACCGATGAGCTGGTAGCCGATGGGCAACTCCCCGGGGGCACGGGGCAGCGACAGGGTGGCGGCGCATTGCCCGAGGTAGTTCGACGGCTGGGTGTTGCGCGTCATGCCCATGGCGAAGCGCATCGCCTGCGCGGGATCGTCGAAGGCGGCAAGGGGAGGGGGCAGGTCGACGGTTGTCGGCGTGGCGATGACGTCGACCGCATCGAAATACCGCTGGGCATTGCGGATGCTCCTCCTGCGCTTGAGGTCGATGGCGAGATAGTCGCTCGCCTGGACGCTGCGACCCGAGTTCACCCGGGCGGCGACGATCGGGTCCATGGTGGGTACGGCCGAGGCGATCGTGTCGGATCCGAAAAGCGCCAGGCACGATACCGGCAGTGCCACCGGGAAATAGCCTTCGCGCTCGACGGCTTCGGCTACCTCGATCGGATCGAGTCGGCTGCCGGCCGTTGCGAGCCTCGAGTTGGCCGCATCGACCGCCTGCCGGATCTCCGGGGCGAGATCGTCGTAGTAGTAGCTGGTCGGGATGCCGATGCGCAGCCGGTCGACATCCACACGCTGCCGGAACGGTTCGTGACGGTAGCCGAAGAGCTGTGCATCGATCGCGTCGAACGCGATCCGGGCGTCCTGCGCGCTGCGGGTGAGCAGGCCGATGGTGTCGACGTCCGGGTGGAGCGGTACCGCCGCGTCGGTCGGCCAGTGGCCGAAGGTCGTCTTGAGGCCGAAGAGGCCGTTGAAGGCGGCCGGTACGCGTACCGATCCGCCCGTGTCCGAACCGATGGCGAAGGCGCACAGGCCGGCGCCGCAGGCTACGCCGGATCCGGAGCTGGATCCGCCCGGGACGCGCTGCTCGTCGAGGTCCCACGGATTCCACGGAGTGCCCAGCGGGGCGGACACCCCGGTGATGCCCAGGCACAGCTCGACCGCTTTCGTGGTGCCGAGGATGACCACGCCGCATCGGCGCAACGCGCTGATGAACGGCCCCTGCCGGTCGCCGGCGATGCCGGAGAAGTCGATCAGGGAGCCCGCCGACGGCGTCGGGAAACCGTCGATGGCGAACACGTCCTTCACCGCGATCGGCACGCCCATCAGCGGCCCGAGGTCTGTGCCGGCGGCGCGCAGGGCGTCGATCGCCCGGGCGGTGGCAAGCGCCCCTTCCCGGTCCACACGCTGGAAGGACCGCAGGCGCGAATCCAGGGCCTCGATGCGAGCCAGATAGGCGGTGGTGGCTTCGAGCGAGCTGATGCGGCCGCTGCGGAAATCGGTCGCGAAGCGGGCGAGGCCGCCTGCTTCGAAGGGGTCCGGCGGGATGCGTGACATGGCTTGGAAGTCTCCTGGACGGCACGCTATTGGTGCATGCGCGCGGTTATACTACTCGCGAAGCCCGGCCGAGTCCGGGTCGCGATCCGAACAATCAGGAGACGACATGAAGAGCATGGCATTTCGCCTGGGTGCACTCTCGCTCGCCGCTTCCCTGGCGGGCTTTTCCGGAGTCGCGGCCGCACAGGTCAAGGTCGGGGTGATCAACAGCGTTTCGGGCGTCTTCTCGGCGTTCGGCCAGCGCTACCAGGTGGGCATGGACGTTGCGCTCGAGGAGATCAACGCCAAGGGCGGAATCAACGGCCAGAAGCTCGAGCTGATCAGGCAGGACGATCGCTCCGAGGCGAACAGCGCGCTGGCGGCGGTCGAGTCGCTGCAGAACCAGGGCGTGGCGCTGATCATCGGCTCCTACGCCTCGTCGATCACCGGGCCGGTGGCGCGACTGATGACCCGCCAGAAGCTGCCGCTGATCGTGCTGGGCAGCGCCGACGACAGCATCACGAAGCCCGGCTCGCCCTGGGTGTTCCGGGCCAAGCACAATTCGACCATCGTCGCGAACGCCTACTTCAACTACTTCGATGCCCTGCGCAGCCAGGATGCCAGCCTTCGCAAGATCGCGGTGCTGCATGGCAACGGGGCCTGGCCGACCTCGCTCGCCGAGGAGGGCAAGCGCCAGATCGAGAAGCGCGGCTACGAGCTCGCCGGCAGCCAGTCCTACGACCAGGGCACGACAGATTTCCGTCCCATCCTCAACCGCTTCCGCACAGCGGCGCCCGACATCATGTACATCACGTCCTACGCGGACGACGGCGTCGCGATCACGCGGCAGATGCGCGAGGTGGGGCTCGACGCCAAGGTGATCGCGCTCGACACCTCGTCGTCGCTGCCGAGCTACATCCAGCAGGTGGGCAACCTGTCGGAGTACGTGGTGTCTGCGGTGAGCTGGAGCAAGGACGTCCAGTATCCCGGCGCGCAACAGCTCGAGGAGCGGCTGCGCGCGAAGGCCGGCGGCGAGGTCTCGTTCTACGAGGCCGAGGGCTACCTCGCGCTGCGGGTCGCCGCCGATGCGCTCGCTCGCGCCAAGTCGACCAGCCCCGACGATGTTCGCGAAGCACTGGCGGCGACGAATCTCGAGACGCCGGTCACCACCGTCGTCTTCGAGAACAAGGACGGCTTCCAGGGGCAGAACCCGATCCGCAGCCTGATCATCCAGATCCAGGATGGCAAGCACGTGACGGTCTTCCCGCCCGAGATCGCGGCGCAGCCGCCGCGCCACCCGACGCCCGCCTGGGACAAGCGATAGGCCTGGCCGCCCGTGACTTTCGCAGGCCATTCATCCGAGGGCAGGAGCCCTCGGGTGGGCCGGCGGGTTTCGCCCGCCGGCGGGTGGCATGGCGGACCGGCGCCTGGAGGATGGCGATGATCGACTGGGTCGTCCTGCTCCAGAATCTCTCCAACGGATTGCTGATCGGCGCCGTCTATGCCCTGGTCGGCATCGGGCTCACGCTGATCTTCGGCGTGATGGGGACGATCAACTTCGCCCACGGCGATTTCGTCGTCCTGGGGATGTACAGCGCGGTCCTGTTCAGCGGGCTGCTGGGCTGGGACCCCTACCTGACCCTGATCTTCGCCATGCCCGGCGGGTTCCTGCTCGGGCTGGTGGTGCAGCGCTACGTCTTCGCGCGCGTCGTCGATGCGCCCCCTGAGGCCGGCATGCTGGCGACGCTGGGCCTGTCGCTTGTCATCGCCAACCTGCTGTTGCTCACCTTCGGCGGCGAGCCGCAGTCGGTCCATGTCGACTACGCGTCGAGCACGCTGGGCGCGGGCCCTGTGCGCATCTCCGTCGTGCTCCTGCTCGCGGGACTGGCGACCCTCGTGGTCACCGCCGGGTTGCATCTGCTGCTCAAGCGCACCGAGATCGGTCGCGCCATCCGGGCCACCGCCGAGAATCGGCTCGGCGCCGAGATCGTCGGGATCGATACGCGCCGCGTCCAGGCGGTGGTGTTCGGCATCGGCGTGCTGCTGGCGGTGACCGCGGGGGTTGCCCTGATCCCGCTGCTGTTCGCATCGCCGGTCGTGACCGGCCCGCTGTTCACCCTCAAGGCCTTCGTGGTGACGGTGCTCGGCGGGCTCGGCAGCATGGGCGCTGCCATCGCCGGGGGCCTGCTGCTGGGCGTGGTCGAGATCATGGGCGCTTCCTACCTGTCGTCGGAATACCGGGATGCCTACGGGCTGTTCGTCTTCCTGCTCGTCCTGCTGTTCCGGCCCGAGGGCCTGTTCGGCAGGTCGGTCAAGCGCGTATGAAGCGCGACCTGCTGATCCTGCTCGGGCTGGCCGTGGCGGCCGCCCTGTATCCGCAGGTATTCCCCCAGTACCTCGCGATCCCGATCACGATCCTGCTGTTCATCGGATGGGCGACCTCCTGGGATCTCATCGGCGGCTGGGCGGGCCAGCTCAGCCTCGGCCACGCCGGCTTCGTCGGCATCGGCGCGTACTTCGTCGCGATCGGCGCGGAACGCTTCGACATCGCGCCCTGGTGGTCGCTGCTGGCCGCGATGGGCTTCTCGGCGCTCTTCGCGATGCTCTGGGGCGGGCTCACCTTCCGGCTGCAGGGGCCCTATTTCGCCTTGTCGACGATCGCGATCGCCGAGATGCTGCGGCTGGTGGCGATCAACGAAACCTGGCTGAGCGGCGGTGCTTCCGGGGTGTTCATCTCGACCCTGCCCGAGCCGTTCGGCATCGATCTCTTCGGCAAGCCGGTGCACTACTACCTGGCGCTCGCATTCGCGGCGAGCGTACTGCTGATCGTGATCCTCATCTCGAGGATCCGGTTCGGCTACCAGTTGCGCGCGGTGCGGGCCGACGAGCAGTCGGCGCGGGCGGTCGGCATCGATCCCTCGCGGGTCAAGCTCAAGGCTTTCATGCTGTCCGGGGCACTCGCCGCCTGCGGAGGCGGTATCTACGGCGTGTATCTCTCGTTCATGGAACCGCACGTGATGTTCAATCTCCTGCTGTCGATCCAGATCGCCCTGACCGCGATCATCGGCGGGCGGGGGACGGTGTGGGGGCCGGCGATCGGCGCCATCGTGCTGGTCGGCGCGGGCGAGACCTTCCGCACCGTCTTCGCGCAGGCCAACATGCTGGTCTACGGGCTGCTGATCCTGGTGGTGGTGCTGTTCTTCCCGCGCGGCATCATGGGCGAGCTGATCCGCAACCAGGTGAGGAGGGCCTATGCCCGCCGCGCTCAGGGCTGAGAACATCACGGTGCGCTTCGGCGGCGTGGTCGCGGTCGACAACGTCTCGCTCGAGCTGCCCGAGGGGAGGGTGCTCGGCCTGATCGGACCGAACGGCGCCGGCAAGACGACCCTCTTCAATGCGGTGACGGGCTTCGTGCCGCTCGCGGCCGGCAGGGTCTTCTTCCATGGGCGGGAGGTGACATCGGTGCCCACCCACATGCGTACCCGCATGGGCATGGGCCGCACCTTCCAGACCGAGCGGCCGTTCGAGGAGCTCACCGTCCTCGAGAACGTCCTGGTGGCGGCCTTTCTTCATCATCCGCGACGCGCGGCCGCCGAAGCGGCCGCGATGCGGGCGCTGTCGCAGGTCGGGCTGGCCGACCGGGCGCACCAGCCCGCCGCCGACCTCAATCTCGCGCGGCTGCGGCGCCTGGAGCTTGCCAAGGCGCTTGCGGTCGAGCCGAAGATCCTGTTCCTGGACGAGATCATGGCCGGGCTCAATCCGCCCGCGCTCGCCGAGATGATCGAGTTCCTGCGCGGACTCGCCGCCGGCGGCATGTCGATCCTGATGGTCGAGCACATCATGGAGGCGATCATCCAGCTCTCCGACCATACGCTCGTGCTCGCGAACGGGGCGCTGATCGCCGAAGGCGCGCCGCGCGACGTCATCGCCGACGAGCGTGTCGTCGAGGCCTACCTGGGAACGGACTGATGGCTGTCGATGACGATCGCGACGTCGTGCTGCGGGTCGAGAACGTCGATCTCGGCTACGGGAGCCTGCAGGTCGTCTTCGGGGTGAGCCTGTCGGTGCGACGTGGCGAGCTCGTCGGGCTAGTCGGCGGCAACGGCAGCGGCAAGTCCACCATCCTGCGCGCCGTGTCGGGGATGATCCATCCGATGGGCGGGCGCATCGTGTTCAACGGCGAGCCGGTCGGGGAGCTCGCTCCGCACCGGATGGCGCAGAAAGGCCTCGCCCACGTGCCGATGGGGCGGCAGCTTTTCCCGAACCTTTCTGTGCAGGAGAACCTGCTGCTGGGCGCCTACCTGCCGCATCTGCGCAAGGGGCGCGAGGAAGTGCTAGGCAAGGTCTACGGTCTCTTTCCCGATCTCGAGCGGATCGCCGGCCAGATGGCCGGCGCCCTGTCCGGGGGGCAGCAGCAGATGCTCGCGATCGGCCGCGCGCTGATGCTCAGTCCCGTGATGCTGATCATGGACGAGCCGAGCCTCGGGCTGTCGCCGCGCTACGTGAAGGACGTCATGCGGGCGATCCGCAGCGTCGCCGACACGGGCCTGCCGGTCCTGCTGGTCGAGCAGAACATCAAGCAGGTCCTGCAGGTCAGCGATCGCGCCTACGTCCTCGAGAACGGGAGACTGGTGCTCGAAGGCGGCTCCGCCGAGCTGCAGGGGCATCCGCTGATCCGCAAGGCCTACCTCGGCCTCTAGAGTTTTATCTTCGGATCCAGCCAGTCGCGCAGGGAGTCGCCGAACAGGTTGAAGGCGAATACCGCGAGGCTGATCGCCACGCCGGGGAAGACGATCATCCAGGGGGCCTGCTGGTAGAAGTCGATCGCCGAGCCCGAGAGCATCAGCCCCCAGGCCGGGGTCGGCTCGGTGACGCCCAGCCCCAGGAAGGACAGCGAGGCCTCGAGCAGGATCGCCTGGCCGACGAAGGCGGTCAGCATGATCAGGTAGGGCGCGGTGACGTTGGGCACGATGTGCCGCAGGATGATCCGCGGATGGGAGAAGCCGGCGGTGCGGGCGGCGTCGATGTACGGCATCTCGCGGATGGCCAGCGCCGAGGAGCGTACCACCCGCGCGACCTTGGGCACCATCGGCAGGCCGATCGCGATGATCAGGTTCCAGTCGATGCCGAGGATCACGTTCTTGCCGAGCACCGAGACCACGGCCAGCGCCAGCACGATGATCGGGAACGCCAGGATGATGTCCATCAGGCGCTGGATGATCATGTCGGTGCGGCCACCGAAGTAGGCCGAGGCGACCCCGATCATCGCCCCGATCGACGAACCGATCAGCGAGGAGAGGAAGCCGACCGCCAGCGCGGTCTGCGAGCCGTGGATGATCCGCGACAGCACGTCACGCCCGAAGTTGTCCGTGCCCAGCAGATGCTCGAGCGACGGCGGCGCGAGCAGGTTGGCGTAGTCGACGGCGAGCGGATCGTAGGGCGCTACCCAGGGCGCGAAGATCGCTCCGAGGATCATCAGGATGATGATGCCCAGCCCGGCGGCGCCCAGCGGCTGCTGCACGATGAAGGCGAGCACCGGGTGGCGCCGTTTCGGCACCTTGTAGGTGACCGTGATGGTGTCGGGCATGGCGCTCATCAGCGGTAGCGGATCCGGGGGTCGAGCCAGGCGTAGAGCAGGTCGATCACGAAGTTGATGATGATGAAGAAGCTGGCCACCAGCAGCACGAGCGACTGGACCATCGTGAAGTCGCTGCGCGAGACCGCCTCGACGAACAGCTTGCCGATGCCGTTGAGGTTGAAGACCTGCTCGGTCACGACCAGGCCGCCGATCAGGAAGGCGAACTCGAGCCCGACCACCGTGACCACCGGCAACAGCGCGTTTCTCAGCCCATGGCGGATGACGACCAGCCGCTCGAAGACGCCCTTGGCGCGCGCGGTCCGGATGTAGTCCTCCTGCAGCACCTCGAGCAGGGTGGAGCGCATCATCCGGGTGGCCACCGCCGAATACCGGTAGCCCACCGCGAGGGCCGGCCATATCAGTTGCGAGAGGTTCTCTCGCGGGTTCTCGAAAAACGGCGTGAACAGCACCGGCGGGTGCCAGTGGAACACGGTGAGCAGGGTCAGGATGATGACCATGCCGAGCCAGAACGACGGCACCGCGAGGCCCGCGATCGATATCACGCGCACGAGGTGGTCGATCCAGCTGTCCTTGTAGAGCGCCGACAGGGTGCCGAGCGGGATCGCGATCAGCACGGCGAGGATCGTCGCCATCACCGCCACCTGCAGCGACAGCGGCAGTCGCGAGGCGATCTCCTGGGCGACCGGCTTGCCGGTCCACATCGAGAAGCCGAAGTCGCCGGTCATCATGCCGCCGAGCCACTTGGCGAACTGCACCGGAATCGGCTGGTCGAGGCCGAGCCTTACGCGCTCGGCCTCGATCACGTCCTGCGAGACGTTGGCGCCTTCGCCGCGCAGCATGACCTCGACGGGATCGCCGCCCATCATGCGCAACATCAGGAAAACCAGGATCGCGACCCCGAGCAGGGTCGGGATCATCATCAGCAGGCGCTGGGTGACGTAGCGAAGCATCGATCGACCGGATGGGTTGGAAGCCGCCGCGAGCCGGCAGGCCGGCCCGCGGTACCGAGGCGCGCCGTCAGCGGTCGAGCCAGACGTTGGTCAGGTCCTGGCCCACGTAGTGACTCGGCGTCATGTCCCAGCCCTTGAGCTCCTTGTGCAGCACGATGATCCGATGCCACCAGATCGTCGGGATCACATAGGACTCCTCGAGCAGGTGCTTCTCGAACTCCTGCACGATCGCCTTGCGCTTGCCCTTGTCGAGCTCGCCCGACTGCTGGTCGTAGAGCGCGTCGAGCTTGCGATCGGTGTGGCCCGAGTAGTTCAGGGCCGACCGGTCGGCCGACACGTACTTCATCAGCGCAAGGTTCGGCTCGTCCATGAAGTCGCAGTTGAAGTCGAGTGCGGCGTCATAGGTCGGGTTGCCGCGCTGCTGGGCCGCCATGTACAGGCGCGTCTCGAGCTGCTCGTGCTCGACGGTCAGCCCGATCTGGCGCCACTGGTCGATCAGGAAGACCCCCACCGGCGTGTACGGCATCGCCACGTTGCGGTTGGTCAGCTTGAAGCTCAGCTTCTCGACCCCGGCCTCCTTGAGCAAGCGGCGCGCTTCCTCGCGCGAAGCCTTGATGTCGCGCGAGAAGCCGGGCAGCTTGAGCAGATCCGCCTCGTCGGTGGCCAACTCGTAGCCCGGGCGCAGGACGCCGCCGACATGCCGCACCAGGGCGATCTTCTGCAGTGCCTCGGCGCCGGCCCAGCGATCGACCGCCAGCGAAAGCGCTCGGCGTACGCGCGCATCATCGAAGGGCTTCTTGGTCGTGTTGAAGCTCACGACCAGGCTGCAGGCCCAGGGCGATTCGAGCACCACGGCCCGATCGCCCAGCGCCTGGACGAGCCGGTCGCGGTCGGCCGGCGAGTGGCCGCGGAACTCGGCCAGTACCTGGCCGGCCGAGAGCGCGTTGACCATCGCCGCGCCGCGCATGAACACGGCGCGATACTCGTCGAGGTAGGGTTTGCCCGGCTCGAAGTAGTCGGCGAACTTGCGCCCGACCCAGTGCGAGCCGGCCTGGTGCTCGACGAAGGTGAACGGACCGGTGCCGAGGATGTTGCGTTCGGGGAACTTCGGATCCTCCTTCAGCTTCGCCGCGCTGTAGACGCAATCCCACGGCGACGCGAAATTGGAGAGCATCGAGGCGTTGGGCTTCGAGAGCTTGAACACCACCGTATGGGCATCGGGCGTCTCGATCGACGTGATGTCGCGGTAGCTCTCCACCCGCAGCGAACGCACGCCCTCGGGCGGATTGCGCAGGCGGTCGTAGGTCGCGCGGATGTCCTCCGACGTGAAGGCCGAGCCATCGTGGAACTTGACGTTCTTGCGCAGGTTGAACGTAAAGGTGAGGCCGTCCGGCGCGACCGTCCAGGATTCGGCGAGATCGCCGGTCACCTTGGGATAGTTCGGTCCGTCGAACTTCAGCAGGGTGGAGTAGTGCGGCCGCACCGGATGGATGAACGCGAACGAACTCTGGGCATGGCAGTCGTAGTTCGGCGGCTCGGCGCTGACCGCGAAGTTCAGGGTGCCGCCTGATTTCGGGGTCTGGGCGAGCGCCGGCGACGTCATGGCTGCCAGGGTGATTGCTAGGGCTGCGTAACGGAATCTCATCGGGTGTCTCCTCCGCTGTGTTGTCGAAAAGGGCTCCATGGCCTTCGACGTGTCTGATGAACCGGTTCTCGCTGCTGTCCGCCTCCTGCCTGCTTCTATGCCTTGATGCACGCCGCGAAGTGGCGTGGCTTGATCTGTCGCAGCTCCGGGACCTCGGCCTGGCATTCCGGCGTGGCGATCGGACAGCGGGTATGGAAGACGCAACCCGGCGGCGGCGCGAGCGGGCTGGGAACCTCGCCGCCGAGCACGGCGCGCGAGCGTTCGCGCTCGAGCAGCGGATCGGGTATCGGCACCGCATCGAGCAGCGCCTCGGTGTACGGGTGCAGCGGCTCGCTGTAGAGCGCGTCGCGATCGGCGATCTCCATCACCCGGCCCATGTACATGACGACGACGCGATCCGAGATGTGACGGACGACGGCGAGGTCGTGGGCGATGAAGAGATACGTCAGGCCGAGCGCCTTCTGCAGGTCCTCGAGCAGGTTGATGATCTGCGCCTGGATCGAGACATCGAGCGCCGAGACGGGCTCGTCGCAGACGATGAAGCGCGGCTCGAGTGCCAGGGCGCGGGCGATCCCGACGCGCTGGCGCTGCCCGCCCGAGAGCTCGTGCGGATAGCGTTCGGCCATGTAGTCGTACAGGCCCACCTTGTCGAGCAGTTCGGCGACGCGTCGCTTCGCGGCGGCGCGGTCGGGCACCAGGCCGTGCACCAGGGTCGGCTCGGCGATGATGTCGCCGATCGTCATCCGGGGATTGAGCGACGAGTACGGATCCTGGAAGATCACCTGGACCGCGCGGCGATAGCGCTGCATCTGCGCGGTGTCGGCGCGGGTGATGTCGATGCCGTCGTAGACGATCCGGCCGGCGACCTCGCGTTCGAGCCGCAGCAGGGTACGCCCCGCCGTGGTCTTGCCGCAGCCCGATTCGCCCACCAGGCCGAGAGTTTCGCCGGCGTGCAGGCTGAACGAGACATCGTCGACGGCCCGCACCGTTGCCCGGCCACGGCTGCTGATGCCGCGCCCGACCTCGAACCAGGTCCGGAGGCCATCGACGACGAGCAGCGGCTCACCGGTGAACTCTTTCGGCGGCGCCGGCTCGAGCTGGGCATCCCCGGGCAGGCCGATCGCCTGCGGTCCGCTGGCAGCCAGCTCGGCGGCGCGCAGGCACGCCGAGCCATGGTCTGGCTCGATCGTCTCCAGCGCGGGCAGCTCGGCCTCGCAGGCGTCCTGGCGCGCCGCGCAGCGCGCGGCGAAACGACAACCGGGCGGCGGCGCCAGCAGGTTCGGCGGCAGGCCGTCGATCGTCGCCAGTCGCGCACCGCGCGGGCGGTCCAGTCGCGGCACCGAGCGCAGCAGGCCGACGGTGTAGGGGTGCAGCGGCCTGGCGAACACCGCGGCGGCGCTGCCCTGCTCGGCCATGCGCGCCGCGTACATGACGTTCACGCGATCGGCATAGCGGGCGACGATGCCCAGGTTGTGCGTGATCACCACCATCGCGATGCCGAGATCGCGCGACAGCGTCTTCATCAGGTGAAGGATCTGCGCCTGGATCGTGACGTCGAGCGCGGTGGTGGGCTCGTCGGCAATGATCAGCCTCGGGTTGCAGGCCAGGCCGATGGCGATCATCACCCGCTGGCGCATGCCGCCGGAGAACTGGTGCGGAAACTGCCCCAGCCGGCGCTGCGGATCGGGGATGCCGACCATCTCGAGCAGCTCGATCGCGCGATCGCGTGCCTGCGCCTGGCTCATCCTCTTGTGGATGATCAGCGGCTCCATCAGTTGCAGCCCGATGCTCAGCACCGGGTTGAGCGATGTCATCGGCTCCTGGAAGATCATCGAGATGTCGCGCCCGCGCAGGGCGCGCATCGACTCCTCGTCGAGCGTCAGGAGGTCCCGGCCCTCGAACAGGATCCGGCCGCGCACCACGCGGCCTGCCGGCTTCGCGAGCAGCCGCATAACCGTCAGCGCGGAGACGGATTTTCCGCAGCCCGATTCACCGACGAGCGCCACCATCTCGCCCGGGTGGACGTCCCAGCTGGCGCCCTCGACCGCGCGCACGACACCGCGCGAGGTCACGAAATGGACGTGCAGATCCTCGACGGAAAGAAGAGGTGTGGCCCCGGCGGAGAGCCGGGATGCAGGGGGACCGGAGGCTTCGACGACGGGGCTCGAGGAGCTTGAATCGTGCACTAGGCGGGCCTGCTGGGTTGCAGTGGTCTCTCGCGTCGCCGACGGTGCATCCGTTCCGGGCGGCAGCAGGAAGTCCTGTACGCCCGGGCCGGGCCCGATCGGAATACGCTTTCGGATGGTCCTTCAATACGCCGGGTCGCGTGAGCCGGGGAAATCCCTGAGTGCGCATCGCTGCCGGGCATCGGCAAGGGACATTCCGGCGCGGCTTCTCGCGCCTGGCTGCATGGCGGCATCCGCCCCGAAGGCTCGTCGTGCGTTTGCCGACGAACTCAGCCGGGGCGCGAACCGCCGATCGTCTCCTCTGTCGGTGGCAGATTCTCTGGGCAGTGTGCCATAGAGCCCGAGCCGAGGGAACCACCGCCGGCCGTCGCCTCGCACGACGACGCAGGGTGGGGCAGTCGAAGCCCCGGCACCCTCCGTCAGGCCTCGCCCTCGCCCTTTCCCTGCAATGCCACGAGGCTATTGCGCACCGCGCGCAGAACGTCGTCCGAGCGCTTCGGGTCGGTCATCACCCGTGAGACCAGCAGGCCACCGATCATCGCGCTGACGGCGAGCAGCGCCTGTTCGTCGTCGTCATGGCCCAGGGTATCGGCCACCTTCGCGACGAAGCGTTCGATATATGCCTCCATCACCGCGCGCGAGTGCTCGTCGGCGCGCGCCACGTCCGATGACAGCGCGGCAAGCGCGCAGCCGGTCTTGCGTGAATCGCGGTGGGTTCGGCTGAGATAGCTGCGGACCATGCCGGCGTAGGTCGGTGGCTTCGTGGGATCGGTCGCTAGCTTCGCCGTGGTCGCACCGTCCTCGAGGGCGCGCCCGAGCGCCTGCGCAAGCAGGTCCGAACGCGAGGCGAAGTGGCCGTAGAAGCCGCCGTGCGTCAGGCCGACGCTTTGCATCAGCTTGCCGACGCTGACCGACTCCAGTCCGGTGTCGCGGATCTGCCCGGCCGCCTGCTTCAGGATGCGTTCATGGCTCTGGGCCTTGTCGGCCCGGGAATGGCCCATGTCGGTGCCCCGGGGTTCGTGTTCCGATGATTCTGGATTATAGTCATCATACTTCTGAATGATGATCATCATCCAGAACGGCCGGAAAGCCGCGCAAACGTCGCGACGTCCGTCCATCGACCCGCCTATCCAAGAAAGGAAGCACGCCATGAGCAGTACGCCCGAAGTCAGGATGATCGTTGACGGTCACGTCGCCGTGATCTCGCTCGACAACACCGCCAAGAAGAACGCGATCACCCCCGAGCTGATGCAGCAGCTGTCGCAGCACCTCACCACCTTCGACAACGACGACGATCTCTGGGTGGCGGTGCTCGATCCGGCCGGCGAGCACACCACCGCCGGCCTCGACATGCCGAAATTCTTCGGCCCGAATGCCACGGCGAAGCCGATCCCGCCCGAGCAGATCGACCCCTTCGGCATGAAGAAGCGCTGCCGCAAGCCGCTCGTCTCGGTGGTGCATGGCATCACCTACACGATCGGCATCGAGATGATGCTCGCGAGCGACATCGTGATCGCCGCCGACACCGCGCGCTTCGCGCAACTCGAGTCCAAGCGCGGCATCGCGCCGCTGGGCGGGGCGCATTATCGCTATCTCACCCGCACGGGGTGGGGCAATGCGATGTACCACCTGCTGCTGTGCGACGAGTTCGATGCCCAGGAAGCCTATCGCTGCGGCTTCGTGCAGGAGGTCCATCCCTTCGGCCGGCATCGCGAGCGCGCCCTCGAGATTGCCCACCTGATCTGCAAATGCGCGCCGATCGGCCTGCGGGTGACGAAGCAGGCGGCGCTCACCTACATCGAGCAGGGTGAACAGGCGGCGATCGCGGTCATCCCCGGCATCCGGGAGAAAGTCTTCGCGACCGAGGACTTCAGGGAAGGCATCCAGTCCTTCGTCGAGCGCCGGGAAGCCCGGTTCCAGGGACGCTGATCGCCGCCACCGGCGGGAGAGGGCCGGTCGTCGATGCGAACGGCCGGCACGGCAAGCCGCAATTGTCGCCCTCCTCCCGGTCCATCATAGTTGCGGGGGTTCCGGGTGATTCGAGCCACCGTGCCCGCGGCCCGGCGCGCAGCCGGGTTAGCGCGACTGCCGGACCCTTGTGCGTTTGTCGCAACATCCGCACCGTTGATCGGCATCGCGGGGCTGGCCTCGGGCGGGCTGGCTACCATCGGCGGCAGAATACCGGAACCATCAATCAGCCTGGATGCAGGAGAGATGAGCGACAAGAACGAGGGTTTCCGGTCATGGATGTGCCTCATCTGCGGATGGATCTACGAGGAAGAAGCCGGATTGCCCGAGGAGGGCATCGCCCCCGGCACCCGTTGGGAAGACATCCCGATGAACTGGACCTGTCCCGAGTGCGGCGCCCGCAAGGAGGATTTCGAGATGGTGGAGATCTGAAGCATGAGCACTGAAGGCGATCTCTCCGGTATCCGGGTGATGGTCATCGACGACAGCAACACCATCCGCCGCAGCGCCGAGATCTTCCTCGGCAAGGCCGGTGCGAGGGTCATCCTGGCCGAGGACGGCTTCGATGCGCTTGCCAAGATCGCCGACCACGAGCCCCAGCTGATCTTCTGCGACATCCTGATGCCGCGGCTCGACGGCTACCAGACCTGCGCGATGATCAAGCGCAGCCCGCGTTTCCGCGATATCCCGGTGGTGATGCTCTCGAGCAAGGACGGCCTGTTCGATCGGGCCCGCGGCCGTATGGTGGGCTCCGACCGTTACCTGACCAAGCCGTTCTCCAAGGACAGCCTGCTCGCCACCGTCGCCGAGTTCGTGCGACGCCCCGAGACGGTCTAGCCGGCGGGAGACCGATCCCATGGCCGCGCGCAAGGTGCTGATCGTCGACGATTCGGCCACCGAGAGGCACTACATGTCGGAACTCTTCGGCAGGCAGGGCTATGTGGTGATCACGGCCGAGAACGGTGACGAAGCGGTGGCCAAGGCGCGCAGCGAGCGTCCGTCGGTGGTCGTGATGGACGTGGTCATGCCCGGCCAGAGCGGTTTCCAGATCACCCGTGCGCTCTCGCGCGATCCGGCCACCGGCGCGATTCCCGTCATCATCTGCAGCAGCAAGAACACCGAGACCGACCGGATCTGGGGCTTGCGCCAGGGGGCCCGCGAATACCTGACCAAGCCGGTGCGGCCCGACGTGCTGCTCGCGCGGGTCGCCGAACTGGCGCGCTAGCATGAGTAAAACGCCCCGACCCTCGCTGCGTGAGTTCCAGGCCCGGCTCAACGAGCGCCTCGAGCAGGCTGCCGGCGCCGGCATCGACGCCCGGCTCGGGCTCGAGATCGGCACCGAGCGCTGGCTGGTCGAGCTGGCCGATGCCGGCGAGATCGTGCCGGTGCCCGAGCGCATCGTGGCGGTGCCGCTCACCCATGCCTGGTTCAAGGGCCTGGTCAGCCTGCGCGGCGCCCTGTTCGGCGTGAGCGACCTGTCCGAGTTCGCCGGCAAGGGCCCGACCGCGATCGGCCGGGAGTCCAGGCTGGTGTCCTTCGCCGGCCGTTTCGGCGTCAATGCCGCGATCATCGCGAGCCGGATGCTGGGCCTGCATGGGATCGAGTCGATGACCCGCGAGGAGACCGACCGCGGGGACGGCGCCGTAGCCCCCTGGGTGGGTGCCACCTGGATCGACGCCGAGGGGCGGCGCTGGCGGGAACTGTCGGTCGAACGGCTTTGCAGCGATGCTGCGTTTCTCGGAATCGGCCGCTGACGGCCGGGTGGATGGACGATGAAACTGGATCTCAGAATGCCCCGCAAGAGCTCGCGTGCGACGCGCGCCGAGGCGCCTGATCCGCTCGACATCGACACCGCGATCGTCCCCGAGGAGCTCGATTCCCTGGTGAGCGGTACGCCCCTGCCGCGCCAGGCCGAAGCCTCGGAGCCGGCACCGGCGCGTCGCGCGGCGGCGCAACCGGCGGAACGTTCCGCGGCGCGCGTGCCGGTGATCGGCCGTCTCGCCGATGAATCGCGTACCCGCATGATGCTGATCGCGCTGCTCGCGGGTCTCGTCATCGCTTCGGGTTTTCTCTGGGCCTATGTCCGCCAGGGCTCCGAGCTCAATCGGCTGACCTGGGTCGCCGGCGACATCAACACCCAGTCGCAGCTGCTCGCGCGCTCGGCCGATGCTGCCTTCGCCGGCCGCGTGGAGGCCTTCGACGAGCTCGCCCGGGGGCGTGACGTGATCTCCCGCCAGATCACCTCGCTCCACCAGCATGGCGCGCCGCTCGGCCTGCCCGATGCCACCGATGCGCGCATCGCGAAGATCGCCGAGTCCTGGCAGCAGACGATGCGCACCCTGTCGGCCCTGCTCGATTCGCGTCGCGCGGTGGAGTCTGCCGTGGCCACTCGCGAGACGGTCCGGGCCTCGCTGCCTTCGATGCGCCAGGCGGCCGACCGGCTGCTCGCGGTGCGCGCCGAGGCCGGCGCCCCGTCGCAGGAGACGGCGCTCGCCGGCGAGCTCGCGGTGCTGATCGAGCGGCTCGGCCAGCGCATCGAGACCATCGGCGAAGCCGATTCGATCGGTCCTTCCGGCACCCCCGAGGCGACCCGGCTGGTCGGCATCATCAAATCGCATCTTGCCGACCTGCAGCGCGCGATCCCGCGCGGCGGGTCGGATTCGCGGGCGCGCGATTCGCTCGGCCTGCTCGCGGGCGAGTTCGGCCGGCTCGACAGGCCGCTCACGGCCCTGGGCAGCGATACGCCGATCCTGCTCAATGGTCGGGCCGCCCATCGCGATCTGCTCGCCCGGGCCGATGGCCTGCGGGTCGACCTGGAGGCGATGCAGGCGAGCCTGTTCGGCGCGACCGACGCCCGCCGCTGGCTGCTGCTTCTCGCGATCGGGTTCGCCGCCTTCGCCGCGCTGGCCGTCTTCGGCCTGTCGCGGGCCTATGTCGGGGTGAGCCGGCGCCGCGCCGAGGATGCCGAACGCCAGCGCGTCGTGGCGGAGAACCTCGAACAGGCGGCCAAGCGCACCAACGACCAGAACCAGGCGGCGATCCTGCGCCTGATGAACGAGCTCCAGGAGGTTGCCGATGGCGACCTGACGGTCCAGGCAACCGTTTCCGAGGACATCACCGGCGCCATCGCGGACTCGGTCAACTACACAGTGGAGGAGCTGCGCAGCCTGGTGGCACGGATCAACAGCACCGCCGAGCTCGTGAACGAGGCGTCCTCGAAGGCGCAGATGACCGCGACGAGCCTGCAGGCGGCTTCCGAGCAGCAGTCGCGCGAGATCAAGGAAACCGGCGAGGCGGTGCTGCGCATGGCGCAGCAGATCAACGAGGTCTCGGCGAGCGCCGCCGAGTCGGTGCAGGTCGCGCGCCAGTCGCTGCGGGCTTCCCAGCATGGCTCGAGCGCGGTGAACAATGCGATCACCGGCATGAACGGCATCCGCGACCAGATCCAGGAGACTGCCAAGCGGATCAAGCGGCTCGGCGAATCCTCCCAGGAGATCGGCGAGATCGTCGAGCTGATCTCGGACATCACCGAGCAGACCAACGTCCTCGCGCTCAATGCGGCGATCCAGGCTGCCAGCGCGGGCGAGGCGGGCAGGGGCTTCACCATCGTCGCCGAGGAAGTGCAGCGCCTTGCCGAGCGCTCCGGCGAGGCGACCAAGCAGATCTCGGCGCTGATCCGCACCATCCAGACCGATACCCAGGATGCGGTCGCCGCCATGGAGCAGAGCACGCAGGGGGTGGTCGAGGGAACCCGGCTTTCGGACGAGGCCGGCAACGCGCTCGGCGAGATCGGCCGGGTGTCCTCGCATCTCGCCGAGCTGATCGAGGACTTTTCCGACACGACGTCCAAGCAGGCGGCGTCGGCCGGCACGGTCGCCCAGTCGATCCAGCGGATCCTGCTGGTCACCGAGCAGACCTCCGAAGGGACCCTGCAGACGGCCGGCTCCATCCGCCAGCTCTCCGAACTGTCGCAGGAGCTCAAGAACTCCGTGGCGCGGTTCAAGGTCTCGTGATGACGGTGCAGGACATCGCCAGCGAAGCCACGGAGCCCGAGGTGCTCATGACGCCCGGACTCGAGACCCTGTCATGGTGCATCGACGAGATCCGCCGCTCGTTCGCGGAGGCGATCTCCCACCTGCAGGGCGCCGTCGAGACGGGCAGCGACAGCGCGACTGCCGCCCGCGCGGCGCGTGCCTCCGCCCACCAGGCCGGCGGTGCGCTCACCATCATCGACATTCCCGGGCCGGGGCTCCTGGTCGCCGAGATCGAGGGCCTGCTCGACGACGTCGCCCGCGGCGAGGTCACGCTGGCGGCAGGGGTGGTCAACCGGATCGGCCGCGGCTTCGATGCCGTCGTCGGCTATCTCGACGAGCTGCTCCAGGATGGCCGGCAGCAGCCGCTCTACCTGTTTCCCTACTACAAGGCGGTGCTCGAGTCGCGCGGTGCCGAGCGGATCGAGGCGGCCGAGCTCTTCATCGCGCCGCCTTCACCCGAAGTCGATGCCACCGGGGAAGTCGAGCTCGATGCCTCGCAGCGCAAGAAGCTGCTCTCGCATTTCGAGCTGGGCCTGCTGAAGCTGCTCACCGGTGATGCCGCGCAGGAGGGCGCCAACCGGCTGCTCGCCGCCGCCCGCGCCATGCGCAAGACGACCGTCGGTGCTCGCGATCCGGGTTTCTGGCTGGTGGTGGCAGGGCTGCTCGAGGCGCTTGCCGGCGGCAAGCTCGAGGCCGATGTCTCGATCAAGCGGCTGCTCGCGCGGATCAACCTGCAGTTGCGCAAGACGCTCGGCGACGACGCGCCGATATCGGCCCGGCTGCTGCGTGACGCGCTGTTCGCGGTCGGCCGGGTGCGCCGGCGCACCCCGACGGTGGTGGAAGTCGTGGAAGCCTGGCGGCTCGACGAGGTGATCCCGGCGGACTACAGGACGCCGCGCTACGGACGCGTCGATCGCCGCGCCCTGGCGACCATCGAGGAGTCGATCCGGCGGACCAAGCAGCAATGGGAGGCGCTTGCCGCCGGCGAGCGGCCCGAAGGGCTGGGCGCCGGGCTGGCGACCCTGCGTGAAACGCTCGAGAGCCTCGGCATCGAGGGCGTGGCCGAGCTCGCCGCCGCCTGGGTCGAGGTCGGCAAGCAGTCCTCGCACGGCGAGAAGCTCGACGACGAGCTTGCGCTCGAAGTGGCCGGATCGCTGCTGTTCGCGGAAGAGGTCTTTCGGGACGGGGTCGATCGCGACCCATCGGTCGGGCCGCGCTCGGCCGAGCTGGCCCGCCGGCTGCGGGCCTGGCTCGCCGATGGCCGCGTCGACGACCCGATGCCGCAATGGCTGCGCGAGCTCACCAATCGCGCCCATGAGCGGGCTACGATGGCGAGCTTCGTGGCCGCCACCCGCACCCGTCTGGGTGATGTGGAGCTCACGCTCGACGCCTACTTCCGTGATCGTGCGAGGCGCGAGGGGCTGGCCGATGCTAGCGCCGGCCTGCGCGAGGTGGGCGGGGTATTGAGCCTGGTCGGGCAGGAGGAAGCGGCCCGGGCGGCGCAGATCATCGGCGACCAGGTCGAGGCGCTCGCCGGCGATGCCGAATCGGCCAGCGACGAGCACTGCGAGCGGATCGCCGAAAGCGTCGGCGCCCTTGGCTTCCTGGTCGAAGGCCTGTTGCGAGGTGGCCAGGACCCGGTCGAGTATCGGCTCGACGAAGCCGCCGGCACGTTCACCATGCATCCGCTGGAGCCGGCCGCGGAGGTCGATGCGCCGGCCGCCGGCATGCCCGGCATGCCGCGCGAATCGGCCGAGGCCCGCTTCGATGCGATCCGCGAGGCGATCTCGGCGCGCCTGCGCACCGCGCTCGATCGCGGCGAGCACGTTGCGCGCGACGCTGCGATCGATGATTCCCTGGCCCAGTGGCGCGATGCGGCGCAGCTCGCCGGCGACGCGGGGCTGGCCGGACGCGCCGAGGATGCGCTTGCCGTCCTTGCCGCCGACGGGTCGGCCGACCCGGCCCGCGTGGCCGCGATCCTCGATCTTCCCGGCGATTGGCGCTCGGTCGAGGCTGCCGTGGCCGAGGCGGTCGCCGGCACCGCGGACGAGGATGTCGACGCCGAGCTGCTCGAGATATTCCTCGCCGAAGCGGGCGAGGTGCTGGTGGCGATGCGCGAGGGCCTTGGGACGCTCCGGCTCGAACCGTCCAACGACAGCGTGCTGACCACGATCCGGCGGGGCTATCACACGCTCAAGGGCTCGAGCCGGATGGTCGGCCTGACGGCGTTCGGCGATCTGGCCTGGAGTTTCGAGCAGCTCCTGAACTTCTGGCTCGGCGAGAACCGGTCCGCCAACGACACCCTCGCCGAGCTGATCGAGGTATCGAGCGAACGCCTGGCGGCCTGGGTCGCCAGGCTCGAGACCGCGCCATCGACCGTGCTCGACTGCGCGCGCCTGATCGCGGCTGCCGATGCATTGCGTGAATCCAGGCCCTTGCCCGAGCGGCCCTGGGTCGAGAACGAAGTGGTCGATGCGCCGGTTGCGGACCAGTTCGCGGAGCCGGCCCTCGTTCCTGAGCCCGCGGCGGAGATCGTCGCCGAGGAAGTCGTCGCCGAGGAAATCGTTGCCGAGGAGCCGTCGCTGCCCGATGTCGTCGAAGCGACCGAAGTATCCCTCAGCCTGCTTGCGTCCATCGAGGCGATCGAGGATGAACTGATCACCCTCGAAGCGCTTGACGAGGAGCTGCCCGACGAGCCGTTCGATGCGGATCGGCCGGACGGCCTCGCGGCGCAGGAACCCGACCCGATTATCGAGGTGGAGGCGGCGTCGGAGCTCGATCGGATCGTCGAGGCAGAGCTGGCACACGAGCCGGATCGGTTCGCCGAAGCGCAGGCCGAATCCGACGTCGGGTCGCTGCCCCCGATCAGCGTCGACGAGGCCCCCGAGCAGGCACTCGAGGAAGAGATTCCGGTGCTCGCCGCCACCGATGTCATCGCCGAGCCGCCGGTCGACGAGGAGGATTCGCCGCCGCTGCTGACCGAACCCCTCGATGTGCCGTCCGAGGCGCCGTTGGCGCCGCTCGACGAGGTGGAGATCGGAGGGCACCGGATCAGCGCCTCGCTCTACCGCATCTTCCTCGGCGAGGCCGACGAGACGATCGCCGTGCTCGACGCCGACCTGGACGACTGGCGCCAGACGCCGGAGCGGGCGGCGAGCGAGCCGGCCCAGCGCGCGATGCATTCGCTCAAGGGCAGCGCCGCGGTGGTCGGCATCGACGAGGTCCACCGGCTCGCGCAGGAGCTCGAGCGCTTCCTGCTGCGCCAGCGGGCGATGGGGGTTCCCCTGCCCGAGCCCGAGCTCGACGAATACGCGGCACTGCTCGAGCGGCTCGCGGCGATGCTGCACCAGTTCGCCGCCGGCAGCATGCCGCAGGCCGAACCAGAAACCCAGACGCGGGCGCAGGCGCTGGCCGACAACTGGAGCGGACGCCAGATCGCAGCGGGTCCGGCGACCGAGCCGGTTGCCGATGCCGAGGTGCACGAACCTTCGGGCAACGGGGCGATCGTCGATGAGCTCGACGCCGAGCTGCTGCCGATCTTCATCGAGGAGGCGGTCGACCAGCTCCCGGAGATCGACTCCCGCCTGCGCGAATGGCTTGAGCGCCCGGCCGACAAGGCGCTTGCCCAGACCCTGATGCGGCTGCTGCACACTGTCAAGGGCAGTGCCCGGATGGCCGGCGCGATGCGGCTCGGCCAGCGGGTGCACGAGATGGAGACCCGGATCGAGGCGGCCGCCGAGCTCAGCACGGCGCCCATGGCCCTGATCGAGGAACTCATCGCCGAGCACGACATCGTGATCGAGATGTTCGAGGCGATCCGCGATCCGGGCAGCGCGCCGGCGCCGGTCGTCCCGGTGGCGCCATCCGCGGCGACGTCCGCAGCGGACGAGGCGCCGACAGCGGCGGCCGCGCCGACGCACGAGGCAGTCTCCTCGTCGGCAGGCCAGCCCGGGCCGGCGCTCTCGGCAGCCCCGGCGCAGCCCGATACGGCCGCTCCGTCGCCGGCGACGATCGCCGCGGCGCTTGCCGAGCACGCCACCGGCCCCGGCCTGGTACGGGTGCGCGCCGACCTGCTCGAACGCCTCGTCAACGAATCCGGCGAGGTTTCGATCGCGCGCTCGCGCCTCGACAACTCGCTCGATGCGATCCGTCAGTCGCTCTGGGACCTCACCGAGAACGTCGCCCGGCTGCGCACCCAGTTACGTGAGATCGAGATCCAGGCCGAGACCCAGATCCAGACTCGGATCGCCGCGGCGCGCGAGTCCCACGAGGAGTTCGATCCCCTCGAATTCGACCGCTACACCCGGACGCAGGAGCTCACCCGGATGCTGGCCGAGTCGGTCAACGACGTGGCCACCGTCCAGCACAACGCGACCCGCAGCCTCGATGATGCCGGCCAGAACCTCCTGCGCCAGGGCCAGGTGCTGCGCGAGCTGCAGCAGAACCTGATGCGGATCCGGATGGTGCGCTTCGGCACCCTCGGCGATCGCCTCTACCGGGTGGTGCGCCAGGCGGCCAAGGAGCTCGGCAAGCGGGTATCGCTCGACATCCGCGGCTCGGATGTCGAGATCGACCGCAGCGTGCTCGAGCGCATGGCCGCGCCGGTCGAGCACCTGTTGCGCAACGCGGTCGCCCACGGCATCGAGTCGCCCGCCCGGCGCGCCGCCGCCGGCAAGCCCGAGGCCGGCGAGATCCGCCTCGCGGTGCGCCAGGAAGGCAACGAGGTCCTGCTCGAATTGCAGGACGATGGCAGCGGGCTGGATCTCGCGCGGATCCGGGCGCGCGCGATCGAGGCGGGCATGCTCGGGCCCGACGAGACGATCGCCGAGCAAGGCCTGGCCGAGATGATCTTCCGTCCCGGTTTCTCGACCGCCGATGCGGTCTCCGAGATCAGCGGGCGCGGTGTCGGCATGGACGTGGTGCGTGCCGAGGTCGGCGCGCTCGGTGGCCGGGTCGAGGTCGTCTCCGAACCGGGGCAGGGCGCCCGCTTCATCGTGCACCTGCCGCTCACCCTCGCGATCGCCCAGGTCGTGCTGGTCGGCGTCGGCGACCTGCGCTTCGCACTGCCGTCGTCGAGCGTCGAGCAGATCATCCAGCTGCGCCCGCGCGCGCTCGCCAAGGCCTACGCGGATCGCCGGATCGACTGGCAGGGCGAGGCGGTGCCTCTCTACTACCTCGGCGCCCTCGTCGAGGCCGGCGACCAGCAGCCGATCGCCCAGCATTACTCCCCGGTGGTGGTGATGCGCGCGGCCGGCCGGCGCATCGCGGTCCACATCGATTCGGTCACCCGCAACCAGGAGGTCGTCGTCAAGAACGTCGGCCCGCAGGTGGCGCGGGTGCGCGGCGTGGGCGGCGCCACCATCCTCGGCAACGGCGAGATCGTCCTGATCCTCAACCTCGGGCCGCTGGCCGCGGCCGCCGGCGAGCCGGTGGCGGGCGGACCGCTCGAAGTCCGCCCGCCGCGCCTGGCCGATGCGCCGCCGACCGTGATGGTAGTTGACGACTCGCTCACGGTCCGCAAGGCCACCCAGCGTCTCCTGCAGCGCGAGCGCTACGACGTCATGCTCGCCAAGGACGGCGTGGACGCGCTGCGCCAGCTCCAGGAGCGGGTGCCCGACGCCATGCTGGTCGACATCGAGATGCCCCGGATGGACGGCTTCGACCTGACCCGCCATGTCCGGGGCGACGCCCGCTATCGCCATGTCCCGATCGTCATGATCAGCTCCCGGACCGCCGACAAGCATCGCAACTACGCCCGTTCGCTCGGGGTCGATGCCTTCCTCGGCAAGCCGTACCCGGAGGCCGAGCTCCTCGAACTGCTGCGCGGCTACCTCGCCCGGGCCCGGGCGAGCGCCGCGAACTGAAGTAACGCGGCCCCCACGCTCGCTGTCGCTCGCTGCCCCCCGAGGGGGCGGTCAGTGGCTTCGGGCGGCCGGGCGCCACTGACAGGCCCTCAACATCCGGGAACGTTGCGCAAAAGACCCGTATTCCGGCGCGGTTGTGACGGATTCCTCGTACCCGCGTCGGGTCGGCGCTACACTCGATAAAAATGGCCGGATTCCATGCGGCCACCGAGGGATGAGGCGAGTTTCGAAAATCGGGCCGGGGCCGGTCCAAGCCTTCCGAATCCCCGGTCCTGGCGTTCAGGAGACGTAATGCAAGCCACGGATATTGGCGATCCACGACACTTTCACAAGGTCGTCGATTGCCAGTGGGCATGTCCGGCACACACCCCCGTACCCGAATACATCCGCCTGATCGCGCAGGGGCGATTCGCCGATGCGTACATGGTCAACTGGCGATCCAACGTCTTTCCCGGGATTCTCGGCAGAACCTGCGACCGGCCCTGCGAGCCGGCCTGCCGGCGCACTCGCGTCGAGGATCCCGAGGTCACGGGCGGGCGCCCCGAGCCGGTGGCGATCTGCCGGCTCAAGCGCGTGGCGGCCGACTTCAAGGACGATATCCGCGCCCGCCTGCCGGTGCGCGGGCCTTCCAACGGACTGCGGGTGGTCTGCGTCGGCGGCGGCCCGGCCTCGCTGACCGTCGCCCGCGACCTGATGCCGCTCGGCTACCACGTCACGATCATCGAGCAGGATCCGGCGGCGGGCGGCTTCATCCGTACCCAGATCCCGCACTTCCGGCTGCCCGAGGAAGTCATCGACGAAGAGGTCGGCTACATCCTCGATCTCGGCGTCGAGCTGCGCGCCGGCGAGCGTGTCGAGTCCATGAAGCGCCTGCTGGGCGAAGGCTTCGATGCGGTCTTCGTCGGCAGCGGCGCGCCACGCGGGCGCGATCTCGAGGTCCCCGGTCGCCAGGAGGCGGCGGCCAACATCCACATCGGCATCGACTGGCTGGCTTCGGTGGCCTTCGAGCACACGACCAAGATCGGACGCCGGGTAGTGGTGCTGGGCGGCGGCAATACCGCGATGGACTGCTGTCGGACGGCCCGCCGCCTCGGCGGCCAGGATGTCCGGGTCATCGTCCGCTCGGGCTTCGACGAGATGAAGGCGAGCCCCTGGGAGAAGGAGGACGCGATGCACGAAGGCATCCCGATCCTCGACTACCGGGTGCCGAAGGAGTTCCTCCACGACAACGGCCGGCTCACCGGCGTACGTTTCGAACGGGTCGAGGCCCGCTACGACGAGAACGGCCGGCGCAGCCTGGTACCGACCGGCGAGCCCGACGAAATCGTCGAATGCGACGATGTCCTGATGGCGATCGGCCAGGAGAACGCCTTCCCCTGGATCGAGCCGGATTGCGGCATCGAGTTCGACCGCTGGGGCATGCCGAAGCTCGACGAGACCACCCTGCAGTCGACCCTGCCGCACGTCTTCTTCGGCGGCGACGCCGCCCTCGGGCCCAAGAACATCATCTGGGCGGTCGCGCACGGCCATGATGCCGCGGTATCGATCGACCTCCATCTGCGCGGCGAGGACATCACCGATCGGCCACCGCCGGGCGTGGTGATGACCAGCCAGAAGATGGGCATCCACGAGTGGAGCTACGACAACAACATCTCGCTCGCCAACCGCTTCAAGGTGCCCTGGGCCGATGCGAACAAGGCCCTGTCGAGCATCCGGGTCGAGGTCGAGCTCGGCTTCGATCTCGATACCGCCTGGAAGGAGGCCCAGCGCTGCCTGAACTGCGATGTCCAGACGGTGTTCTCGGCGCCGGCCTGCATCGAGTGCGACGCCTGCGCCGACATCTGCCCGACCGACTGCATCAGCTTTGTGCCGAACGGGCCCGAAGAGGACCTCCGGACACGCCTGCGTGCCCCCGCCCTGAATACCGAGCAGGACCTGTATGTCTCCGCGGCGCTCTCGACCGGGCGCGTCATGGTCAAGGACGAGGACGTCTGCCTGCATTGCGGCCTGTGCGCCGAGCGATGTCCGACCGGAGCGTGGGACATGCGCAAGACCCTGATCGAAATGACGCGTGCCGGGGCCGCTCCCCGGGCCTGCGCGGAGGCCGCCTGAAATGGTCGATGCAATCAATGCGGTGAACGACTTCGTCGTCAAGTTCGCCAACGTCAACGGATCGGGGTCGGCGTCGGCCAACGAGCTCTTCGCCAGGTCCATCCTGCGCATGGGCGTGCCGGTGAGCCCGCGCAACATCTTCCCGTCGAACATCCAGGGGTTGCCGACCTGGTACGAGGTGCGCATCTGCGAGGACGGCTTCCTCGGGCGGCGCGGCGGCGTCGACCTGATGGTGCCGATGAACCCGCAGACCTGGGACCAGGACATGGCCGAGGTCGATCCGGGCGGCTACGTCTTCTACGATTCGACCCGGCCGATGCCGCGCTCGAAGTTCCGTGATGACGTGCGCGTGATCGGCATGCCCCTTACCGAGATCACCAATCGCTCCTACGACGATCCGCGCCAGCGCCAGCTCTTCAAGAACATCATCTACGTCGGCGCACTGTCGGCCCTGCTCGGCATCGACCCCGACGAGATCGAGCGGCTCTTCGCCGAGCAGTACAAGGGCAAGGAGCGCCTGCTCGAGGGCAATGTGCGGGCGCTGCACATGGGCCGCGACTACGCCCGCGACTACCTCCCCGAGATCGGCCTGTCGGTGCGCCGCGCCGACAAGGTCGGCGATCGCATCTTCACCGACGGCAACGCCGCTGCGGCGCTGGGCTGCATCTACGGCGGAGCCACCGTCTGCGCCTGGTATCCGATCACGCCATCGTCGTCCGTCGCCGAGGCCTTCGAGCGCTACGCCAGCCGCCTGCGCAAGGATCCGGTGACCGGCAAGGCGCGCTATGCGGTGGTGCAGGCCGAGGACGAGCTCGCCTCGATCGGCATGGTGCTCGGCGCCGGCTGGAACGGCGCGCGGGCCTTCACCGCCACCTCCGGCCCGGGCATCTCGCTGATGACCGAGTTCCTCGGCCTGGCGTACTTCGCCGAGATCCCGGTCACCCTCATCAACGTGCAGCGCGGCGGGCCCTCGACCGGCATGCCGACCCGCACCCAGCAGGCCGACCTGCTCGCCTGCGCCTATGCCTCGCATGGCGACACCAAGCACGTGCTGCTCTTCCCGGAGGATCCGCGCGAGTGCTTCGACATGGCGGCCGACGCGCTCGATCTCGCCGACCGGCTGCAGACGCCGGTGTTCCTCATGACCGATCTCGACATCGGCATGAACCAGCGCTTGTGCGAGCCCTTCGCCCGCGATGCGTCGGCCGGGCTGGATCGCGGCAAGATCATGACCGCCGAGATGCTCGAGACCGGCCGCGACTTCGGCCGCTATCTCGACGAGGACGGCGACGGCATCCCGTACCGGACCTATCCGGGTACCCATCCGACGCGCGGCTCGTACTTCACTCGCGGCACCACCCGCGACCGCTACGCGCGCTACAGCGAGGCCGGGCCCGTCTACGTCGACAACATGGAAAGGCTGCTGCGCAAGTGGGAGACCGCCCGCGGCCTCGTGCCGAAGGCGAAGTTCGTCGATGCGGCCAAGCCGACCGATGTCGGCGTCATCTATTTCGGGTCGACCGCGCCGGCGATGGACGAGGCGCTTGCCCTTTTCCAGGCCAACAAGGTCCATGTGGATGCCATGCGCATCCGCGGCTTCCCCTTCGGCGAGGAGGTCGAGGCCTTCATCGCCGCGCACAGCCGCATCTTCGTGGTCGAGCAGAACCGGGACGCCCAGATGCGCTCGATGCTGGTCAACGAGCTCGGCGTCGCGCCGGCCGCCCTGATGCCGGTGCTGCACTACGACGGCACCCCGATCACCGCCCGCTTCATCGTCGGCGCGATCTCCGAAGTGCTGTCGCCCTCGAACGTCACCCCGATCCGCAAGGCGGGCTGAGCCATGACCTATCTCGCCAAACCCCTGCTGCATCATCCCTCGCTCGCCCGCAACGAGGTCGGCTACACTCGCCGCGACTACGAAGGCAAGATCTCGACCCTGTGCGCCGGCTGCGGCCACGATTCGATCTCGGCGGCCATCATCCAGGCCGCCTGGGAGGCGAACATCGAGCCGCACCGGGTCGCCAAGCTCTCGGGCATCGGATGCTCGAGCAAGACACCCGACTATTTCCTCGGCAACTCGCACGGTTTCAATTCGGTGCACGGCCGGATGCCCTCGGTGCTGACCGGCGCCAACCTGGCCAATCGCGACCTGCTCTACCTCGGTGTATCCGGCGACGGCGATTCCGCCTCGATCGGGCTGGGTCAGTTCGCCCATGTCATGCGCCGGGGTGTCAACATGCTATACATCGTCGAGAACAACGGCGTCTACGGCCTGACCAAGGGGCAGTTCTCGGCCACTTCCGACAAGGGTTCGAAGTCGAAGAAGGGGGTGGTCAACTCCGACAGCCCGATCGACCTGGCGAGCCTCGCGATCATGATCGGCGCGAGCTTCGTCGCCCGCGGCTTCTCTGGCGACAAGGAGCAGCTCGTGCCGCTGATCCGCGCCGGCATGGCCCACCGCGGCGCTGCCCTGATCGACGTCATCAGCCCCTGCGTGGCCTTCAACAACCACGATGGCAGCACCCGTAGCTACGACTACGTGCGCGAGCACAACGAGGCGGTCAACAAGATCGAGTTCATTCCCCGGCGCGACCCGATCGAGCTCGCCCAGGCCGCCGGCACCACCCGGCCGGTGGTGCTCCATGACGGTTCGACCATCCTGCTCGCCAAGCTCGACGAGGGCTACGATCCGTCCGACCAGGCGGCCGCGCTGGCACGGATCGCGGAACACCAGGCGCGCGGCGAGATCGCCACCGGGCTGCTCTACCTCGATCCCGAGCCGAGCGACCTGCACGAGCACCTGAACACGGTCGATACGCCGTTCAACATGCTCGGCGCTCCCGAGCTCGTCCCCGGACCGGAGGCTCTGGACCGGATCAACGCCGGCCTGAGATAGTTTCGCCGGCCCCAGGTCGGGCGTTTTGCCGAGCCCATCCGCAACCGTACAATCGGGCCATGGGAACCGGACTGGCATCGGCGCTGAGCAACCACTTCCTGATCGCCATGCCTGGCATGGCGGACTCGAATTTCGACGGCACGGTGGTCTTCATCGCGGAGCACGATGAGCGGGGCGCTCTCGGCATCGTGGTCAACCGGCCGCTCGAACTCGATTTCGGCGAACTCTTCGAACGCATCGACGTGCCGCTGCGCCCGCGCGAGCTCGCGCGCCGACCGGTGTACTACGGTGGCCCGGTGCAGACCGACCGCGGGTTCGTGCTGCACCAGCCCCGGGGGGAGTGGAGCAGCACCGTCGTGATCGGCGACGAGATCGGCCTGACCTCCTCGAAGGACATCCTCGAGGCCGTCGGCGAGGGGCAGGGCCCGGCCCGTCTGCTGGTGTCCCTCGGCTACGCGGGCTGGGGTCCGGGCCAGCTCGAGGACGAGATCGGCCGCAATGCCTGGCTGACGGTGGCGGCCGACCCCGGGCTGATCTTCGACGTGCCCGCGGACGAACGCTTTCCGGCGGCCTTCGCGTTGCTCGGCATCGATCCGTCGCGGCTGTCCGGCGCCGCCGGGCACGCATGAGCATGGGCGGGGCCGCCCGGACCCTGCTCGCCTTCGACTTCGGCCGCCGCTTCATCGGGGTGGCGATCGGCAACACGGTGACGGGCGACGCCCGTCCGATCGAGCGTATCGCCGCTGAGCCGGTCGCCCGGCGCTTCGAGCGGATCACGGCCCTGATCGACGAGTGGGCGCCCGATGCGCTCGTCGTCGGCTTGCCGCTGGGGCGAGACGGCGAGGAGCAGCCGGCGAGCGTCGCGGCCCGCCGCTTCGCCCGCCAGCTCGAGGGCCGCTACCGCAGGCCGGTGGTGCTTGCCGACGAACGATACTCGAGCCTGGCCGCGCAAGCCGACGGCGTGTCGGCGGCCGCCGATGACGCCGATGCGGCGGCGATAATCCTGCGACAATATCTCCATGAAGAATGAGCCGATGCCGATGGTCGATCCCGAAACCAGCTACGGCGTGCTGCTCGAGCAGATCCGCGCCGGTATCGCAGGGCGCGACGTCCGGCTCGTCGGCATCCACAGCGGCGGGGCATGGATCGCCGAGCGCCTGCACCGGGATCTCGGCCTCGAGGCGCCGCTGGGCACGCTCAGTTCCGCCTTCCACCGCGACGATTACGGCAAGCGTCGCTACCTGCCGGCGGAGTCGCGCCAGACCGAGCTGCCCTTCGACGTCCAGGACGCCGATCTGGTGCTGGTCGACGACATCCTCTACACCGGCCGCACGGTCAGGGCCGCCCTGAACGAGCTTTTCGACTACGGCCGGCCGAACCGGGTCGAGCTCGCGGTGCTCATCGACCGCGGTGGTCGCGAGCTGCCCATCGAGGCCCGCTACTGCGGAGCGGTCCACCCGCTCGGCCCCGAGGCGAGCTTCGAGTTCTCGCGCGAGGCGGACGGCCGCTTCGCCCTGCGGCTCGCCTGAGGCCGGCCCGACGAAGAGCCCCCGACCCGACACCATGCGACACCCCCAACTGCGTCCCGACGGCGAACTCCAGCACCTGCTGTCGATCGACGGCCTGTCGCGCGAGATGATCCATCGTATCCTCGACACCGCGTCGAGCTTCGTCGGGGTATCGGAGCGCGATGTCAAGAAGGTGCCGCTGCTGCGGGGCAAGTCGGTCTTCAACCTGTTCTTCGAGAACTCCACCCGGACTCGCACCACCTTCGAGATCGCGGCCAAGCGCCTGTCGGCCGACGTCGTCAACCTGAACATCAACACCTCGTCGACGTCCAAGGGCGAGTCCCTGCTCGATACCATCGACAACCTCGCCGCGATGGACGCCGACATGTTCATCGTGCGGCATTCCCAGAGCGGCGCGCCCTACATGATCGCGCAGCATCTCAACGAGATGCGCGGCGATGCGGTCAGCGTCATCAACGCCGGGGACGGCCGTCATTCGCACCCGACCCAGGGCCTGCTCGACATGTACACGATCCGCCACTTCAAGGGCGACTTCACCCGGCTGCGGGTGGCGGTGGTCGGCGACGTCCTGCATTCCCGGGTGGCCCGCTCGGACATCCAGGCGCTGTCGATCCTCGGCGTGCCCGACCTGCGGGTGATCGGTCCGCTGACGCTGGTTCCCGAAGGCATCGAAAGCATGGGGGCGCGGGCCTGCACCGACATGCGCGAGGGGCTTCGCGACGTCGACGTGATCATCATGCTGCGGCTGCAGAACGAGCGCATGCGCGGCGCGCTGCTGCCGTCGGCGCAGGAATACTTCAAGCAGTACGGCCTGACCCGCGAGAAGCTCGCGCTTGCCCGCCCCGATGCGATCGTGATGCATCCAGGGCCGATGAACCGGGGGGTCGAGATCGAGTCCGCGGTGGCCGACTGTCCGCAGGCGGTGATCCTCGACCAGGTCCGCTTCGGCATCGCGGTGCGCATGGCGGTGATGAGCATGCTCGGAGCGCATTGAGAATGAGGCTCTCGATCCGCAATGGCCGCCTGATCGATCCGCAGGGTGGCATCGACCGCCACGCCGACCTGCACATCGCCCAGGGACGCATCGTCGCGACGGGCGCGGCGCCCGCGGGCTTCGGGCCCGATCGCGAGATCGACGCCACCGGCCTCTGGGTGCTGCCCGGGCTGGTCGACCTCGCGGCCAGGTTGCGCGAACCCGGCCATGAATACATGGCGACGCTCGACACCGAGCTCGATGCGGCGCTCGCCGGCGGCATCACCTCGCTGTGCTGTCCGCCCGATACCGACCCGCCGCTCGACGAGCCGGGGCTGGTGGAGATGCTCAAGCATCGCGCCCGCTTGCTCGACGGAGTGCGCCTCTATCCGCTGGGCGCCCTGAGCGTGGGCCTGCGCGGCGAGGTCATCACCGAGATGGGCGAGCTCAGCGACGCCGGCTGCGTCGGCTTCGCCCAGCCGGGCCGGGTAGTCGCGGACCTGCAGTTCCTGCTGCGGGCGATGCAGTACGCTCATACCTTCGGCCACACGGTGTGGCTCCAGCCACAGGACGCGAGCATCGGCCGCGACGGCGTCGCCCATGCCGGCCCGGTCGCCTCGCGGCTCGGCCTGTCGACGGTGCCGACGATCGCCGAGACGATCGCCCTGAATGCGATCTTCGACCTGGTGCGCGAAACCGGCTGCCGGGTGCACCTGTGCCGCATCTCGAGTGCCGGCGGCGTCGAGCTGATCCGCCGGGCCAAGGCCGAGGGCCTGCCGATCAGTGCCGACGTGGCGGTCCATCATCTCCACCTGGTCGATGTCGACATCGGCTTCTTCGACAGCCGCTACCGCGTCGATCCGCCGTTCCGCTCGCAGCGCGACCGGGATGCGATCCGCGCCGGCGTGCGCGACGGCACGATCGACGTGATCTGCTCCGACCACACGCCGGTCGACGACGACGCCAAGCACCTGCCCTTCGGCGAGGCCGAGCCCGGCATCACCGGCCTGGAGCTGCTGTTGCCGCTCACCATGAAGTGGGCGAGCGAGGACGGTATCGCAGCGGTCGATGCGCTGCGTCGGGTGACGATGTCCCCGGCGCGGGTCGCCGGCATCGAAGCCGGTTCGCTCGAGCCGGGCGCGATGGCCGATGTCTGCCTCTACGCGCCCGACGAGCCCTGGCTGGTCGGGCGGCCGAACCTGCGCAGCCAGAGCGTGCACACGCCGTATCTCGGCTTCGAGCTGACCGGCCGCGTGAGGCAGGTTCTGGTCGGCGGCCGGCTGATCACCGGTTGAGAATCGCGGCGCCGACCCGCCGATGAGCTGGTTGCGTCGCCTGGTTCGCCTGCCCGCGCTCGTCGGCCTGCTGTTCGGCGGTCTGCTGACGGTGTTCCTCGTGTTCCCGCTCGTCTCGCCATTGCGACGCGACGCCATGGTGCGCCGCTGGTCGCGGATGTTGCTCGCCTGCTGCGGGCTTCGGGTGAGGGAGGTGGTGCGCACGGGTGGCGAAGCTCTCGCCTTGCATTCCGGCGGCCGGATGCTGCTCGCCAACCATGTCTCCTGGCTCGACATCTTCGTGATCAACGCGGTGGCGCCGGCGACCTTCGTGGCCAAGAGCGAGATCGCCCGCTGGCCGCTGGTGGGCACCCTGGTGGCCCGCGTCGGCACCGTCTTCATCGAGCGCGGTCGGCGCCGGGCGGTGCACGAGGTCATCGGCGCACTCGGCCGGCGGCTCGAGGCGGGCCGACGCGCCGCCGTTTTCCCGGAGGGAACCACCACCGACGGGCAGCGGGTATTGCCCTTCTTCGGCAACCTCGCCCAGGCGGCGATCGCGGCGAAGGTGCCGGTCGTGCCGATCGGCCTGCGCTACGTCGATCCCGACGGCATTCCGAGCCATGCAGCGGCCTTCGTCGGCGACGATCACTTCATGGATTCGGTCTGGCGGATCACCGGACATCCCGAGCTGATCGCCGAGATGCATGTGCTGCCTGTCATCGATGCCGCTTCCGGGGCGACCCGCCACGGACTCGCCGAGCAGGCGCGCCTTGCGATCAGTCAGTCGCTGGACATCGCGCTGGACGACACGCTACCTGCGTTCTATCGCGATCGCGCAGCCTGACCGCGGTCAGTTCGCCGCCCCATACGCAGCCGGTGTCGAGCGCCAGCAGGTCGGGACGGTCGACGAAGCCGAGCGCCGACCAGTGGCCGACCACCATCGTGACGTCGGCAGTGCGTCGGCCGGGCCAGTCGAACCAGGGCCGGTAGCCTTCTGGCGCCTTGTCGGGCGGCCCCTTGTGCCGGAAGTCCTGCGAGCCGTCGGGCGTGAGCAGGCGCATCCGGGTCAGCGCATTGACGATGCTGCGCAGGCGGTCGGCGCCGGTCAGAGCGTCGTCCCAGCGTGCCGGGGTGTTGCCGTACATCTCGCGCAGGAAGTCGATCCAGTCGGGTCCGCCGAGCACCCGTTGGACCTCGGCGGCGTGCTCGAGCACGTCGTCCACGCCCCACTGCGGGAACACGCCGGCATGGACCATCAGGTGGCCGTCGCCGGCCACCGCGAGCGGGCGGGTGCGGATCCAGTCGATGAGCTCCGCCCGGTCGGGGGCGGTGAGGATGTCGTCGAGCGTATCGCTTTCGTGGGCCGGCCGGATGCCGGCATGGACGGCCAGCAGGTGCAGGTCGTGGTTGCCGAGCACGCAGGTTGCGCGTTGCCCCAGCGCGCGCACGATACGCAGCGTCTCGAGCGATGACGGCCCTCGGTTGACGAGATCGCCGGCGAACCAGAGCGGTTCGTCGGCGGGCAGGCGTCCGAGCAGCTCGCGCAGGCAGGCGGCGCAGCCCTGCACGTCGCCGATCGCGATCATCGGATTCAGGAGCCTGCGCGCCAGAAGCATCGCCGGCTGCAACGCGCGAGAAAACGGTCCATCGCGACGCTGCCTCCTGCGCCCAGGGGGCCACCCTGGGCTTGTCGGCACCGCCACGCTGTCCTGGTTTTTCGCACGTTTCGCTTCGACGGCTTCTGCCGCACAGCCTCCTAGGCGGACAGCCGGCTGGTCGTGCCGGGATGCAGCGTGATGACCTTGGCGGCCGGGTCCTGGTAGGGCTGGTATTCGGGCACGAAGCGAGCGAGTCCGGCGCGGACATCGGCGTCCAGCAGGTTGCTGGATTCCGTCAGCCAGGCCATGACCTGCTTTTCCCAGACGGTGCCGGGCGCTTCGAAGGGGCGGGCCACGCGCAGCTTGCGGTGCCGGGTCGGCAGCGTCGCCTCGTCGCTGGCGAGCAGCTCTTCGAAGAGCTTCTCGCCCGGGCGCAGGCCGGTGTACTCGATGGCGATCTCGTCCTCGGTGAGGCCGGAGAGACGGATCATGTCGCGGGCGAGATCGGCGATCAGGATCGGCTCGCCCATGTCGAGAACGAAGATCTCGCCGCCGTTGCCCATGCGCGCTGCCTGCAGGACGAGCTGGGCGGCTTCGGAAACCGACATGAAGTAGCGCCGCATCGCCGGGTCGGTGATGGTGATCGGGCCGCCCCGGGCGATCTGGTCCTTGAACTTCGGCACCACGCTGCCGGTCGAGCCGAGCACGTTGCCGAAGCGGACCGTGACGGTGCTCGTCTGCGGATTGCGCACCGCCCATTCCTGCAGGAGCATCTCGGACAGGCGCTTGGTCGCGCCCATCACGCTGGTCGGATTGACCGCCTTGTCGGTGGAGATGAACACCAGCCGTTCGACCGGAAAACGCGAGACCACCTCCATCAGGCGGACTGTCCCGAAGGTGTTGTTCTGCACCGCCTGCCAGCTGTTGCCGGTCTCCATCAGCGGCACATGCTTGTAGGCGGCGGCGTGGAACACGATCTCGGGCGAGTGGCGCGCGAACACGTCGAACAGGCGGCGCTGGTCCTTGATGTCGGCGATCACGGGGATCACCTTCAGTTCCGGATGGTCGCGCCGCAGCTCTTCGTGGATCTGGTAGAGCGGGTATTCGCCGATCTCGACCAGGACCAGCAGCTTCGGGCGGAACCGCGCGATCTGCCGGCAGAGCTCCGAGCCGATCGAGCCGCCGGCGCCGGTGACGAGCACCGTGCGCAGGGTCAGCAGCTGGCGCAGGCCGCCGACGTCGAGCTTGACCGGATCACGCCGCAACAGGTCGTCCACCTCGATGTTGCGGATGTTCGAGAGGTGGATACCCTCGGTCATGAGGGCATCGATGTCGGGGACGATCTGCAGCCGCACGCCGGCTTTCTCGCACAGATCGAAGGCGCGCCGGCGTACCACGTGGTCGGCTTCCCCGACCGCGAGCAACGCATGGCGCGCCCCCGTGGCGAGGCTCGCGCGGGCGATGTCGTCCCAAGTGCCGAGGACCGGGTAGCCGGAGATCTGCCGGCCGACCTTGTTGCGGTTGTCGTCGAGCAGGGCGACGATCTCCCAGGCCGGGGAGCGCTGCAGCTGCAGGACGAGCTTGAAGGCCGATTCCCCGGCGCCGAGGATGAGCACCGGCCGGCCCTTGGCCGTCTCGGTGCTGTTCGGCCATTGCTCCTTCCACCAGCGGTAGGTCATGCGCCCGCCGCACATCAGCAGGATCAGCAGCAGGGGGTCGAGGACGAGCGCCGAGCGCGGCACGAGGAAGCCGCGGCTCCAGATGAAGAGCACCGCCGTCTGGATCAGGGCCGCCGTGCCGATCGCCTTGGCGATCTGCTTGAAGTCGTGCAGGCTCGCGAAGCGCCACATGCCCCGGTAGAGCCGGAAGAAGGCGAAGCAGCCGACCTGGATGAGCGCCACCGCCGGGAAGGTGCGCAGCATCTCGGCCCGCGCCTCCACCGGCAGGGTCATGCCGAAGGCGACGAAATAGCTCACCCACCATGCCAGCGCCACCACCGCGAAATCGTAGGCGAGCGCGATGAGACGCCGATGGTTGAGGGAGGCGGGCATGGCTCAGTCGGCGCGAGGAGTGGGGAATGCCTGGATCACGACGTAGGCAAGCAGGTGGACCATGATTATCCCAGCAATTTCATATATCGGGAAAGCCGCCGCATGTCGCAGGAGCGAGAGCGCCGCCGCGGCATCGGCCAGCATCAATAGCCCATAGGCAATCGCCGTGCCCGCATGGCCTGCCCCGGCCAGGGCGAGTCGCTGGTAGGCGTGGTCGCGGTGGGCCTCGGACAAGCGCTTGCCGGCCAGCGCCCGGCGCAGCAGGGTGAGCGTCGCATCGAGCCAGAAGGGCATGAAGACGATGCCGGGAAACCAGAAGGGCCAGTGCCCGGCGACCATGCCTTCGAAGGCGAGCGCCGCGGCAAGAAAGCCGAGGGCCGTCGAGCCGAGGTCGCCGAGGAACACCCTGGCCGGCGGCCGGTTGTGGACGAGAAAGCCCGCCGCGGCGCCAGCGATGCAGGCCGCGGTGAGGCCGATCGCCTCACTCGGCACGGCGAGCGCCATGGCGCCGAAGCCGATGACGGTCATCAGGCCGGCCAGCGCATCGGAGCCGTCCATGAAGTTGTAGAGATTGATCGCCCAGGCCACCGCCAGGATCGCCAGCACCGAGAGCAGGCCCGCCAGCGCGAAGGCCGGCGCGGGCGAGGCGTGCTCCACGAGCCGCATCGACCAGGAGGCAGCGAGCGGGGCGGCGCAGGCGAACTGGGCCAGCATCCGGGGCAGGGCCGCCAGGCCGATCCGGTCGTCGAGCCCGCCGATCAGCATGAGGCAGGCGAGCGGCAGGCTGAAGGCCAGAGCCAGGGCCGGGCCGTCGGGTGCCGCCAGGGTCGCCAGCCCCCAGCCGGCGAAGAGGAGCGGCAGGCCGCCGACGCGCGGGATCGGCCGGGAGTGCATCGACCGGGCGTTGGGCCGGTCGAGCACGTGCATCATGAAGCCGGTGGCGCGCATCAGCCACAGCAGGGCCGCGCACAGGATGGCGGCGGCCGCGCTCCAGACGGCGAGCCGGGTCAGCGGATCCATGGCGGTGTCATCGGTGGGCCTCGTTCCGGGTCATGCCGATTGTGGCGGATCAGCGGGGTTGCTGTCGTGTCTGCCATGCCCGGACAGTGCGCTCGATCGCGGTGTCGAAGTCCACCGGTGGGCGCCAGCCGGCGGCGAGGATACGGCCGATGTCGAGCTCGAGGCTGTCGAAGAGACGTCGGGCCCTGGCGCCGATGGCGGGCGTCGCGAGCATGGCCGCGATCAGCGCGGCCGGCACGGGCAGGTGTCGGCGGGGCCGGCCGAGGGCCTCGCGCAGGCGGTCGACCAGCTCGTCGACGGCCGGAGCGGGTCCGTCGGCGACATGGTGGATCGAGACGGTGCCGGCGCCTTGCGCGGGCCGCGCGGCGAGAAAGAGCAGCGCGTCGACGAAATTGTCGAGGTAGACGAGTGAGCGCCTCGCCCTGCGCGATGAAACCGGCCAGGGCAGCGGCCCGTCGGCGAGCCCGATCAAGCGGGCGAAATTGGCGCCGACGCCGGGGCCGTAGACGAGCGGCGGCCGGACGACGAGGATTTCCAGGCCGAGTTCCGGCGCGAGGCGGGCGAGCGATCCTTCAGCGTCGAGCTTGGCGCGGGCGTAGTGCCCCCGCGGGCGGCAGGGCGTGTCCTCGGTCGCCGGCCGGGTGGTGGCATCGCCGATCACCTTGGCGCTGCTCACGAACACGAAGCGCCGGTAGCCCGCTTCGGCGCAGCGGCGGGCGAGCGCGACCGGCAGCTCGGCATTGGCGGCGCGGTAGGCGGCCTGGTCCATCTGCCCGTAGAGGTCGTGCGCGATGCCGCCGACATGGATCATGACATCGGCCGGCGGCGGCGCGATCGGCTCGCCCGCGCGTGCCCGCAGGGCGCTGGTGTCGATCCCGCGTTCGATCGCCGATTCGCGCAGCCGGCCCCCGATCCATCCGCCGGCGCCGGTCAGCGCGAGCTTCATGCCGGCGTGGCGTCGGCGCGCTCGATGACGCGCCGGTAGAGTGCGCTGTAGGAAGCCGCCATCCGCTCGGCGGTGAAATGCGCCCCGAAGCGCGCCGCCGCGCGGGCGCCGCAGCGCTCGACGAGGTCGTCGTCCTCGAGCATGCGCCGCATCGCCTCGCGCAGCGACAGCGGATCGGCCGGCTCCACCACGCAGCCGGTCTCGCCGCCGATGTTGATGAAGGTGGTGCCGGTGCCGATCTCGCAGCAGATCATGGGCTTGCCGAACATCGCGCCCTCGAGCAGCGAGATGCCGAAGGCCTCCGAGCGCAGGTGCGAGGGCTGGACCACCGCGCGGCACAGCGTCAGCAGCGCGCACTTGTCCTCCTCGGTCACTTCGCCGAGGAAGCGGACATTGGACAGGCCCGGCGTCTGCGCCTGGGCGCGCAACGATTCCTCGAGCGGGCCGGCGCCGGCGATGACCACGGGGATATCGGTGTGCCGGACCGCATCGAGGAGGACATGGATGCCCTTGTAGTAGCGCAGCATGCCGACGAAGAGGAAGAAGCGGCGGCCGTGCTCGCGCTCGAGCTCGGCAAGCCGCGCCGGCTCCGGTGCCGGATAGCTCGCCGGGTCGAGTCCGATCGGGATCACCTCGACCCGTTCGCGATGGCGCTGCAGCACGGGGCTGGTCCGGGCATAGTTGGGCGAGGTCGCCACGATGCGATCGACCCGGCCGAGGAACAGGTGCATCAGCGGGCTGTAGAACTTCAGCATCGTCGGCTGGCGCACGATGTCCGAGTGATAGGTGACGATCGACGGCAGCTTGCGCCCGAATGCGAGATGGGTAAGGTCCGCGAAGGGCCAGGGGAAATGGTAGTGGACCAGGTCCACCTTCGCCGCGAGCTCCCGGAAACGCATCGCCGCGGTTGCGGAGAACTCCACCCCGGCGATCCGGAAGCCCACCGGCGCCTGGTGCACCACATGCCCGTCGAGCCGCTGGGTCGGCGCCTGCGGTACGTCGGCCGTCGCGAGCACATGGCTGCTCACCCCGAACTCGCGGGTGGCGACGCTCAGCTGATGGATGAACTGCTCGACGCCCCCGAAGGAATCCGGGCGGGAGAGGCGGAAGTAGTGGAGGACGCGCATGTCAGCCCACTATGGACTTGTACCAGACGGCGTAGGGCTGGGCGAGCCACCACTTGAGCGGCACCCGGCCATGGTGGCGGCGAACCACCGAGATCGCCTCCGCATAGTGGCGACGCCGGAAGCGACGGGTCTTGGTGTCGCCGTGCACCCGATTGATCGCGACCTCCTCGTCGACCATTCCGGGAGGGCCGAAGCGCTTCGCCAGTCGCCACCAGAGATCGTAGTCCATCGTCATGTGCAGCGACTCGTCGACGCCGCCGACTGTCTCCCAGGCGCTGCGCCGGATCAGCGAACCCGGCTGCGAGATCACGCAGCGCAATGCCATGCGCCTCTCGGAGAAGGGTTCGACCCATACCGGCCAGCGGCGGCCGCTGTCCTCGTCGACATTGCCGACCCGGCCGTAGGCGGCGGGCCATTGCGGGTTCGCCTCCAGGGCGTCGACGAGGCGTCGCAGCATGCCCGGCAACATCAGGTCGTCGCTGTTGAGCCAGCCCACATAGGGGGCCGAGCCTTTCGCGATGGATTCGTTGATCGCACTGGCCTGCCCGGCGTCCGGATGGCTGCGCCAGCCCGCGAGCCGGTCGGACCAGCGCTCGAGAATGTCCACCGAGCCGTCGGTCGAGCCGGCGTCGGCCACGAAGATCTCGACCGGGACATCCTGCCGCGCGATCGATTCGATGGCCTGTTCGAGGAACCGTCCCTGGTTCAGGGACGGGACGGCGATCGTGACGAGCGGACCGCCGACGCCACGGCTCATAGGCCTCGAGCCTCGCCAGCCAGGAAGCTGCGATAGGTCTGCGCGATGCCGTCGGCGAGCCCGATGCGCGCCTTCCAGCCGAGCTGGTTGACGCGCTCGACCGAGAGCAGCTTGCGCGGCGTGCCGTCGGGCTTGCTGGTGTCGAAGCGGATCTCGCCCTCGAAGCCGACGATCCTCATGACCAGCTCGGCGAGCTCGCGGATCGAGAGATCCTCGCCGACGCCGATGTTGAAGAGCCCCGATTCGACGCCCGACTCCATCAGGAAGACGCAGGCGTCTGCCATGTCGTCGACGTGCAGGAACTCGCGCAGGGGCGAGCCCGTACCCCAGACGGTGAGCGTCGGTTCACCCGCCAGTTTCGCCTCGTGGACCTTGCGGATCAGCGCCGGCAGCACATGGCTGTTCTGCAGGTCGTAGTTGTCGAAGGGCCCGTAGAGATTGGTCGGCATCGCCGAGACGTATCGCGTGCCGTACTGGCTGTTGTAGGCATCGCAGAGCTTGATCCCGGCGATCTTCGCGATCGCGTAGGGCTCGTTGGTCTGCTCGAGCGGGCCCGTCAGCAGGTAATCCTCCCGGATGGGCTGCGGGCAGTCGCGCGGATAGATGCACGACGACCCCAGGAACAGCATGCGCTGCACGCCCGCCAGCATCGCCCCGTGGATCAGGTTGGTCTGGATCGCGAGGTTCTGGTAGAGGAACTCGCCCCGATAGGCGTTGTTCGCATGGATGCCGCCGACCTTGGCCGCCGCATCGAAGATGTAGGCGGGTCGCTGGGCGGCAAGGAAGGCGGCGACTGCGCCCGCATCGAGCAGGTCGAGCTCCTGGCGGCTGCGGGCGAGGATGTTGGTGTAGCCGCCCGCCGCCAGGCGACGCACGATCGCCGACCCTACCATGCCGCGGTGACCAGCGACGTAGATCGGGGCGTCCTTGGGAATCGGCGCACTGGTACCGGTCACGATCCGGGGCTCACTCGTTGTAGTCGTAGGTGGTGAAGCCGTGGCGCTTGACGAGCTCGTCGCGCTCGGCGGACTTGAGATCCTCGCGGACCATCTCGGCCACCAGTTCCTCGAAGGAGACGCGCGGCGTCCAGCCGAGCTTCTCGCGGGCCTTGGTGGGGTCGCCCAGCAGGGTCTCGACCTCGGTCGGCCGGAAGTACCGGGGATCGACCGCCACGATGCAGTTGCCGTGGGCATCGTAGCCCTTCTCGTCGACCCCGCTGCCACGCCATTCGATCGCGATGCCAAGCTCCTTGCCGGCGAGCTCTACGAACTGGCGCACCGAGAACTGCTGGCCGGTGGCGATGACGAAGTCGTCGGCGACATCCTGCTGGAGCATCAGCCACTGCATCTCGACATAGTCGCGGGCATGACCCCAGTCGCGCTTCGCATCGAGGTTGCCGAGAAAGAGATTCTTCTGCAGGCCGAGCTTGATGCGCGCCATGGCCCGCGTGATCTTGCGGGTGACGAAGGTCTCGCCGCGCAGCGGGCTTTCGTGGTTGAACAGGATGCCGTTGCAGGCATACATGCCGTAGGCTTCGCGGTAGTTCACCGTGATCCAGTAGGCGTAGATCTTGGCGACCGCATACGGGCTGCGCGGATAGAAGGGCGTCTTCTCGGTCTGGGGGATCTCCTGGACCTTGCCGTAGAGCTCGCTGGTGCTGGCCTGGTAGAAGCGGGTCTTCTTCTCCAGGCCGAGGATCCGGATGGCCTCGAGCAGACGCAGCGTACCGAGCGCATCGGCGTTGGCGGTGTACTCGGGCGTCTCGAAGCTCACCTGCACATGGCTTTGCGCCGCGAGGTTGTAGATCTCGTCGGGCTGGACTTCCTGGACCACCCGGATCAGGTTGGTGGAGTCGGTCAGGTCGCCGTAGTGCAGGATGAAGCGCTGGTCCTCATCGTGCGGATCCTGGTAGAGATGGTCGATCCGGTCGGTGTTGAAGAGCGAGGCGCGGCGCTTCAGGCCGTGGACCTCGTAGCCTTTCCCCAGCAGGAATTCGGCGAGATAAGCGCCGTCCTGGCCGGTCACACCGGTGATCAGGGCTCGTTTCATGGAGTTCCTTGAAGCGGGTGGGGCGCATGGGCGCCCTCATTTGAGGAGTCGAGAAACTGCAGCATGCGCGGCGCCAGCAGTTGATTTCGGGTACCCGTGCGGACACGGATTATACCGTGTCCGCAGCGGAAAGAGACGGCGGCCGCACGCGTACGTGCCCGGCTTGAATCTTCAATACGGCCCTTCAATACAGCCCGAACAGGCGATCCGCCCGCTGCAGGACGGCATGCCTCGCAATATACGGAGCCAGACGCCAGGCTCGCTCCATACGACCGGGTATATGGCCGAGCGTCCGCTGGTGAATGCGGGCGATCTCCTGGAGACCCGTCGTCGGCATTTCCGCCAAGGTTTTCTGTCTGGAGTGGGATCGGAATCCGCCCAGGTAGCGGGGGACCCGGGCGAATCGCGCCCCGGCGTCTCGCAGTCTGAGAAGAAAATCCCAGTCCATGGCGAACTGGAAAGAATCGTCGAGATGCTCACCGATTTTCCGCCATATCGATCGGCGCCAGTAGAGTGTTTCCTGCGGAATGAAATCAGCCCAATCGAGTACGGAGTCGGAATGTGTCGGCAATACCCATCGACCAATATCCTGTCCATTTTCATCGATTATGATTCGGTGTCCATAGACGACGTCGACATCGGGGTGATTCTCGAAATAGGTGGAGACGTAGTCCAGCGTACCCGGAAGGACGATGTCGTCACCGTTGAGCCACGCCAGGATGTCGCCCGTGGCGTACCGCATCCCCGCGTTGATCGCCGCCGTCTGCCCGTCGTCGGGGCCGCTGTGCAGATGGCTCAGCCGATCACGGATGGCATACAGCTTTTCCGCGGTTCCATCAGTGGAACCGCCGTCCATCACGATGTACTGCAGCGCCGGGTAGTTCTGTCCGAGAACGCTTGCCACCGTTTGCTCGATGTAAGAGGCCTGGTTGAAAACCGGGGTCACGATCGAGATGCTCGGGCACTTGTCACCACGCGGTTGTGCCTCATAGTGGGGCGGAAGCCTGAGAGGTCGCGGCGGGTACATCGAGAACTGGCCGAGGCGAAAGCCGGTGATCTTCCTGATCCATTCGCGGGCTCTGCCGGCTGTCACGGCGGTCCCGGTCATTGCCCCGGCTGCAGATCGAGCATGCCTAGCATCTGCCCGTCGGATTCGAGCCGTTCCGAGAACCGATATCCGAACGACCGATACAAGGTGATCGCTCTCGGGTTGTCCGGATGCACCTTGAGTCGAATCCGCGTCGACCCGGACAGTCGTGCCGCCAGGTGCAGGAACGACATCAACGCTTTCGCCGCGCCGGTGCCTCGAAGCTCGGGGGAAACCCAGATACCCAGGCTCGGCACGTCGAAGCCTTCGTCCCAGCCACGGAGCATGCCGTAGCCACACGGTTTTCCGCGGACCCAGAGCCCGAAGTACAGGTCACTTCCGGCGCCTGAACATACCCGGATCGCATTGTCGCGATCGAAAGCATGCGGATGGAAGCGACGGGCCGTACGGTCCGCCGCGATGTCCTCGAACATCGCCGATACGGCTTCCACGTGCTCCGGGCGCAGGCGCACGAGCTCTGTCGGCGTCGACATGGGTCCGATCACCTTGCCCCTCGGTTCATGCGTTGCCTCGTGTATTTCCGGATACCGTCCCACCAGTCCGCCCAGGTCACCTTGTCACCCACGAGCGGACCGGACTTCGCGATCGACTCCAGCAGCAGGCCACGCAGACAGTAAAGAGGCGCGTGCAGATTCAGCCAGGACCATACCGCCTTGAAGTACAAGGTCCGGTACAGGAGATGATAGGTGTCCCCGTGATGTGGGGAATGGAACTTCGCGTACAGGTTGTCGCTGATTGCCTGGGCAAAGTACGGCGATACCTTTCCGAAGTGTCGTCGCTGCGTGGCGGCGACTTCCGACAGCAGGTCCAGGAGCTGGGCGGTCGTCTTGGTCGTCTCGTACCAGCGATTGCCGGAGATATCCACGAGGCAGGGGGCGAACCGGCAATTGCCGAGGGCGAGCCGAACCCAGAGGTCGTAGTCCATGCAGAACTGGAGCGATCGATTCAGTCCGCCGATTCTGTCGTAGGCATCCTTTCGGAAGAATACCGATGGCTGAGCCACGAACCCTTTCTCGAAAAGCTCGATGCGAGGATCGGCGTCGCCGCCGACCGAGATGGTGGGGTAGGGGCGTGGATTGCTCCCATCGGCGTCCATGTAGTGGCCCTGGCCGAGGACGACCTCGACCGCCGGACTGGACGAGATGACCCGGTCCACTTCCCATAGCGCGCGATTGCACTGGATGTCGTCGGAGTTCAGCCAGGTCAGCCACGGCCTGGATGCGCGAGCAAATCCCTTCGCAATGGCGTCCGATTGGCCATCGTCGGGCTCGCTGACCCATCTGATCGCCGTGCCGCGGCGCTGAAGTCTTTCCACCGTGTCGTCGGTCGATCCGCCATCCATCACGAGAATCTCGACGTCGGGGTAGCCTTGGTCGAGGATGCTGTCGAGCGTGGCGTCGATGAATCGTCCCTGGTTGAATGACGGAACGACGACGGTGAAGCCGGTGCGCTGCTCTTGCATTGCGATGCCTATGCCGAAATTCGCCGCGCTTCGCGCAGCGAGGCCAGCAGACGTGCTACGGAGCGCGCGAGAAGCTGTGGAAACCACCTGAGGTTCAGCCAGATGAAGTTCTTCCAGGCAAGGAGCCTCACCCGGCGCCCGGGCACGACAGTTTCGCCCTTTGCCCAGGCCGCCCCATGAACCGTCGTATGAGCGTACTTGTACGCCCAGCTGAACGGCACGCATCCGTAGTACTGGTGTACGGTCCGGCATATCCCGAGCAATAGCGAAGCGTCGGCATTGGCGGTGATCGCATCATCGTGCAGACGGGATAGCGACAGCGGTTCGTCGATGAAATGAAACTGAAGGTCCTGCTGCCAGCGTAGCCATAGTTCGTAATCGAGGATCTTCGAGGCGAGCGCTCCGCACAGAGTGACCGCATCGCGTCGAAAGAATACCGATGGTTGGGGCTGCAGGCAGAAGTGCATCATCCGCCGCCGTTGTTCGCGCAGCAGTGGACTCCAGTCGACGGGATAGTCGACTACCGGAGAAAGCTTGCTGTCGACATAGCGATTGCGTCCGTAGACTACCAGTGCGCAGCGGTTGAAATGGAAGAATGCGGCAACCTTCCAGAATGCGTCGGGCAGGTAGAGGTCGTCGGAGTTGATCCACGCAATGATGCTGCCGCTGGTGTTCGCGATGCCCTTGTTGACACCGGGAAAGTGACCTCCATCCGGACGGGAGTCGTAGCGCAGCAACCCAGGATGGCGTTTCTGGTACTCCTGGATGATGCTTACCGATTCGTCGGTCGACCCGCCATCGGCAACGAATACCTCCATGTTCGGGTAGTCCTGTGCGAACACACTGTCGAGCGTCTCGCCAAGGAACTTCGCCTGGTTGAACGACGGAATGACGACCGCAAACTTCGGGAGGCGCTCCGTCGGCAGCGCTCTGACCGTCGCGAGATCCTCGTCGCTGGCGACATGGGCCATGCTGCGCTCGAGCTCGTTCATCCCTTGTCCCCTGATGGCGACCGGATGACGATCTCCTCGATCGCGTCTTCCAGAGCAACGCATATTTCGTCGATGTCATCGTCCGACAGGCCGCTGTAGGTTGGAAGATTGAGGCCATGAGCGCCAAGAAACTCGGCGTTTGGAAGGGACTGTCCTTCGGAATACATGGGTAGCCGATGCATCGGAACGAAGAACGGCCGGGTCTCGATTCCATGGTTCTCGGCAAGGCGTTGCATCAGATGGTCCCGGCCCTCGGGTCCGCAGTGATCGAGGACGACCGAGAATAGCCAGTGCGTGCTGACATAGCCCTCGATCTGAGCGGGTAGTTTCAATAGCCCTCTGGCAGCCAGGGGTTCGAGCCGGCGGCGATAGCGCAGAGCGATCCTGCGTCGTTCCGCCAGATGATGATCGACCATCTCGATCTGCCCCAGGCCGATCGCGGCGGCGACGTTAGTCATCCGGTAGTTGTAGCCGATGACCGGGTGCCAGTAGCGTCGATTCAGGTCCATCCCCTGGCCACGAAGCATGCGGGCATGATCTCGGGCCTGCCGATCCCTGACCCACAGCATTCCGCCCTCTCCCGTGGAGATGGTCTTGTTGCCATAGAATGAAAAGACGGCAGCATCGCCGAAACCGCCGGTCTGCCTGCCGTCGACGGTCGCCCCGAAACTCTCGGCGCAGTCCTCGATGAGCCATGCGCCGCGCTTGCTGCAGAGCTCGGCAATCCTGTCGACGGGGCTGGGCAATCCGTAAAGATGGACTGCCATGACACCCACGGTTCGATCAGTCCATGCGCGAGAGATCGAGTCCAGAGTCAGGTTCCATGTATCGGGGTCGCAGTCTGCAAAGACCGGACGTGCACCGCAATAGGAAACCGCATTTGCGCTCGCGACATAGGTCAGTGCCGGGACTATGACCTCGTCACCCGGCTTCAGGCTCATGGCGAGGCAGGCAAGGTGCAGGGCGGTCGTGCCGTTGTTCGTCACGAGACAGCCGTCCAGCCCGAGATAGTCGCTCAGGGCCTTCTCGAAGCGGGCGATATAGGGGCCGTTACTCGAGATCCACGTTGTCTCGATCGCGTCGAGAGCATAGGACTTCTCGTTGCCGAGCAGCACGGGTTGGGAGACCGGGTATCGAATTGGCATTTCAGTCCGTAGATGATGAGAGTGCGTACTGATAGACGCGATCGAGATTCTCGACGTATCGGGCCAGACCGTGCTCCTGGTTGACCTTGACCAGCGCTCGCGCGGCATGACTGCGCGCGTCCTCGGGATCATCGAGCCACCGCATCATCTGCCGGGCCATGTCCTGCGGGTCGAACGGATCGAAGAGCAGGCCGGCACCGCCGGCCATCAGTTCCGGTAACGAGGTGACGTTCGAGCACATCGCCGGCACACCGAGGACCTGGGCCTCGATGACCGGGTAGCTGGACGCCTCGAAGGTCGATGGCATGACGCAGAAGAGCGAAGCCTTGTAGAGCCCGCCGAGGTGCTCCACCGGAACATAGTCCAGGCAGCGGACGCGGTCCTCCAGCCGGAGCTCCGCAAGCTTCCTTTCGACCGCCGGCCATCCGCTATGTCCGCGAAATCCCGTGAACACTAGACAGAAGTCGTCGTCCAGCCGTTTGTCACGGACGATCGACAAGGCTTCCACGAGGCGGACGTGATTCTTGTGAGGCCAGAACTGCGCTGGAAACAGGGCGTATCGGGACGGCAGCGCGTAGCGGGCGCGCGCCGCATCGGCATCGAAACCGGTCAGGCCTGTCTCCACCATCGGGTTCCATGTCACCGGTACCGTGAACACCTTGTGCGCCGGGACATTCATCTTCTCGATGAGATCGTCCCGTACGAAGTTCGACGATACGACGATGGCCGATGCAAGCGCCGCCGAGAGGCCATAGGCATGGTTTCTCGCTTCGATGTCGGACGGCCGGAAGTTCTCCGGGAAGTGCAGGTGTTGCAGGTCGTGGAGGTTCAAGACCGCAGGGACCTGAAAGTCGAGCCTGGAGAAGATCTGGACCGGACTGTGAAGCAGATCCGCATCCATGTCCTCGGCAAGGCGATGGAACGTCGCCATCGATGTGCGCGCGCTGATTCGCATCGGCGAGCCTGGTCGCAACCGGCGTGATGCTCGGGTGGCAAGCGATATCGCCGGACTGGAGCGAGTCTCCCAGTATCCGACCGTGCTGCCGAAATGCTTGCGCAATGGCTCGATCTGGTCGGGAAGGCAGATCAGGGTCACCCGCTTCCCTTCCTGAACGAGTGAGCTGACAAGCATTTTCATGTAGGTTTCCACGCCGCCCGAGACGCCGAAGACGATCTCCAGGGTGTCGATGGCGACATGAATCCCGTCACGACGGATCTCCGGGGGATGGAAGGTACCCCATCCGGGCAGCCCGGGGCGTCTGCGCCAACGAAATATGGCGTCGGGAACGCCCCGCAACAATGCCTTTCTCTCGAGCTCCGCGCGAGCATAGTCTGCAACGACTTCGGAACGAGCCCTTCGTTCCGAGTCTGCTTCGTGCGTCCTGCGTCGATCGCGTTCCATCTGAACTCGGAGGGAGTCTAGCTCGACCGCCTGCTGACGGACCTCCGTGTCGGCCCGCTCGAGCGCCTCACGAGTGGTCGTCAACAGATTCTCCGCTTCGGTCACCTGGCTGGTCAGGACCCCGATCACGTCCTGCTTTGCCGACTGATCCCGCCGTACCGATTCGAGCTCGGTCGAAAGCTCTTTGGAGATGCCGGCCAAGGCATCGCGGTCGGCCTTGAGCTCCTGGTACGCGTTCTTCAGTTCCTCCAGCTCCGGATAGCGGATGTCGTCATGAACACAGGGGGGAAGGGATACGCGTCGGTTCAGGCTCCAGTCCTCGTCGCGAAGATAGAAGCGGCTCAGGCCATCGTAGTGGGCAAGCCGGTAGCCGTTGGAGAGTAGTGTTGGTTCCCATGCGTTCCAGTTCCGGATCGCGTCGATGTCGTCCCAGTCGCGAACCGCGACGGCGGGAAGCGTCGCCTCGACGACCATCACGCGGGGACGGAACTTCCGCCAGTCGCCACCAGCGATCACCTGGGCTTCGAATCCTTCGACGTCGATCTTCAGGAAGTCGACGGTCGTTCCCTTCGCCATCTCCGCGAGGTCCATCACGGTGATGACGTCGACGTCGTACGATTCGACTTGCTTGCCGGATTCCCGCAGGGTGGTGGCCTGGTTCTCATCGACGGTCGAAAGCGAGCTCAGGTCGACGCATTCGTGAAGCTTCAGCCTTCCGGTTCGGGGTCCGATGGCCACTTGCAGATTGATGTCGCGGGGGCGCTGTTCCACGAACAGAGCATGCTGGCGAGCGATCGGCTCGACGTTGATCCCGCGCCATCCCTGATCGTAGAAATGCCGCGTAACCGAGTGCAGCGTCGGATCCCACGCGCCGATGTCGATATAGAAGCCGTTGCTGTTGCCGGCGAACAGGCGTGCCAGCATGACATCCTCGAAATTCTGCGCGTAGGTCAGCATGTGATGATCGCCTTGTCTGCTAGCGCTGCGTATCGTCGACGATGGCCAGGGATTGGTTCCCGGGGAGATCCGCCACCCCATAGTGCGAGAAAAGGCATGGGTTTCCGTATCTCCGATTGACTACCGAGAATGCTGCGGCGGCGTTCACATGGCACAGCAGACGGACATGCGGAGAGATCTCCGCCGGGGTGTAGCGTTTGCGGTTGTCGAACAGGCTCGCTGGAAGCTCCGCCGCTCCGATCTCTATCGTGTACTCACCGGTTTCGATCAGCAGATCGACCTGCTGGGACACCCTCAACACGGAACCTGCCTCGATCCTGCGGATGTCGGTGTCATCGAACTGCAGGGAATTCCGCCCATGCACCATCCACCCCTTCGCGTTGATGAGCGACATGCCGACGAGAGGTACTTCGACGTCTTCTTCGAAACGATAGTCGACATGAACCCGCATCGACTCTCCCTGCTCGAATACCCTGCAGGGGCGGTCGTCGGCATCGGTCAGCACTGCTCTCAGGGCGATGACGCGACCCTGGCCGTGCTGGTTTCGAGCGCCGAGATCGATCGTGCCGTCGCCGGCGGGCCAGCCGAGGCGCGGCGACTCCGTATCGGGCGCCGGGTGGTGATCCGGGTCGGGCGGTGCCGCGGGAGCGACGCGGCCCGATCGGCCTGTCGGTGTCTCGCGCTCATGGTGGAAGTAGTACTCCACTGCTTCGCGCCCGGACCCGCTGAAGACGATTCTCCCTTGCGAGAGGACGATTCCCTTGTTGCAGAACTCGGCGGCGTCCGCCATCGAATGCGTGACGAGCAATACCGACATGCCGTTGCGTCGCAGCTCGTCCAGACGGGCGTAGCATTTCTGCTGGAAGAACACATCGCCCACGGTGAGCGCCTCATCGACGAGAAGCAGTTCCGGTTCCACCGCTATCGCAACAGAGAACGCCAATCGCAGGAACATCCCGCTCGAGTACGTCTTGACGGGCATATCGACGAATTCGCCGATTTCCGCGAAGCTGACGATGTCGTCTAGCCGCTCTTCGATCTGCCGCCTCGACAATCCGAGGATGGCCGCGTTGATGAAGACGTTCTCCCTTCCGGTGAAGTCGGGGTTGAAGCCGCTGCCGAGTTCCAGCAGCCCGGCGATCCGGGCCGGCGCGTCGATGGATCCGGTCGACGGTTCGAGTACGCCGGACAGCAGCTGAAGCAAGGTGCTCTTGCCTGCGCCGTTGCGCCCGATGACGGCAAGCGCATCCCCCGGCTCGATATCGAACTCGATGCCCTCCAGGGCAACATATTCCCTCGGGCGTCGGACGAGAGGGCCGAGCAGGGTGGACAGGAGGCGGTGGCCGGGGCTCTCGTACATCGAATAGCGCTTGCCCAGCCCCTTCACCGACATGAGGTGCTTCCGTTCAGCCAGCCGGGGCTGGGAGGCGGTTACTGCCGGGTCGTTCAAGATTCCAGTCCGTGTCGGGAGAGTATCGACTGGTAGTCGTTCGCCAGGGCGGGTGCGCCGTCCGGGATGTGCGCGAGACAGGCCATCGCCACGTCGACCGCTCCATAGACTGTGTGCATCGTCCAGGCCAGACGGCAGAGAGCGTCCGGGGACATCGCCGCGAGCCGATCGAACGCGGGGATGTACACCGCGTCCGCCCAGAGCATCTGCGAGACGCGTTGTCCGACAACGCGCCCTCCGGCGAGCATCCGCCTGCCTTCGATTCCGTGGAAATGATGGAACATGAAGCCGGCGGTGGTCATGAACCGGTCGATCTCGCCGAAAGGCGCTTCGCCGCGATAGATGGGGACGAATTCGACTTCCGCGTGCACGACGGATGTCCCGCGCAGAAGCCTCGTCGCGTGCTCCAGTACCGGAAGGCTCGCTCCCTGAACGTCGATCTTGAGGAAATCGCAGGAATCCAGCTCCACCGCGTCATCGAGTTTCACCGTCCGTATCGGCGATATTCCGATCACGTCGCAGGGTGCGGCGAGCCCTTCGTAGCGCGCGACGAACTCGGTATCGGGATGCAGCAGGGACGACACCAGCGGCGATCGGCAATGGTGAAAACTGCCTGGTTGTCCGTCACCGATGGCGAAGGGAAGGTACCGGCGTCGAGGAGCGAAGCGGGCATTCAACGTCGAACAGTCGTCCGCGTCCGGCTCGAACCCGATGACCCGGGAATCGCGTGCCGTCAGCGCGCTGGCATAGACATCGTCCGTGCCGGTTCCATGGGCGCCGATATCTATCACGGTGTAACCGTCGATACGGGCACCCAGAAGCTCGGCGAACTCCTGGTGATGCTGCGGGCGAGCGATCGGCGCGGGCGGCGCATGCGACTCGTCTTTCACAGGAGATCCCCAAACATCCGCCGGGTGCGCTGGAAGAACAGCCATCCGAGGAGCGCGAAGACAGCCCAGAGGAGAATCTGCTCCACGACGCCCGACCAGACGGGCATCCGGCCTTCGAGCAGAGTCGCTCGATAGCCGTCGACGAACCAGGTGATGGGATTCCAGTGAATCACGTTCCTGAAGGCGTCAGGTACGGCAGTCGGGGGGTAGCAGACCGGAGCCAGGAACATGATCAACTGGGCAAGCAAAGGGCTGAACTGGGCCAGGTCCCGGAAGAACACGCCGAGAGCGCTGAAGAAGTAGGCAATTCCGAGGGCGAACAGAACCAGAGGGGCGACGATGAGCGGCAGGCCGAGGACGCTCAGGCTCAGGCCGTCACCGAACACGGCTACCGCCGCCGCGAGGAGGGTGGTGTTGATGCCCAGGATGACCGTCGCACTGGCCACGGCGACCGCAGGCAACAGCGCCAGGGGAAACCTGATCTTCTTGACGAAATTGGGAACCGAGACGATTGCCGTCGGTGTTCGCGTCATCGTTTCCGCGACGAACAGATAGGGCACCAGCCCACCCATTATCATCATCGCACCCTCGGCCGGGCCGGCCTCGCCGCCGGGATTCCAGCGCACCCGCAGCACGACGGAGAAGACGAAAGTGAAGACGGCCAGCAGCAAGGCACCGTAGAGAAACGGCCATAGAGCGCCGAGGGCCGTTTCCTTGTAGCGCTGGGCCAGATCGCGGCGCGTCAGACTGAGGCCCAGCCACCAATGCTGAGCGAGGGATTGACGCACCGGATCACTCCCGTGTGTGCTTGTCCACCAGGCCTTCGAGAAGGCGGTCGCTTGCCAGGGCGGAACGCGATGCCACGAATACGCTGCGGTAGAGGCCCGTGGTGCTGGTCGCGGGCGCGTTCCAGTCGAGGGGGAACTCTTCGTGCCAGGGCTGGGTACGCGTGTTGTAGACGTGAGGGAAATGACGCTTCAGGTTTTCCATGACCCAAGGCCGGGTCGGCCTGCAACCGGTTCCGTGCATGGCCTGCGTCGGATCCGACGCGTTCTCGTCCAGCAGGCCGACGTCGACACCGATGCCGGGGGACACGCAGGTCTCCACGAGCAGCAGGGAGCCGGTCAGTACTGCGAGCCTTTCGATGGCCCGATCAGGGCGTGCGAGATGATACAGGATCCCGTATGCGTAGACGATATCGTGCCTCGGAAGTCCGGTGGTCGACTCTTCCGCGTCCAGATCGAGCGCGAAGGCCTCGACTTCCGGGTATCTCGCGCGGACATGCCCTAGCAGATCTTCACGCGCATCCGTGACCGTGACGCGACACCCGCGGTCGAGAAAGAAGCTCGTATGGTCGCCTATGCCTGCTCCGACCTCGAGCACGGTACGGCCCGCCAGAGGCAGGCCCAGGGTGGCCAGATGCTCCTGGCGACGCTGGTTGTGGCGTCGGTATCGATCGTGGAGAAAATTCGCGATTTCCATAACCGTGTAGTGTATCCCAGGGCCCTGAGGGCTATACATCGCGTCGCGTTGCTGCACTGGTCCGGCCACCGTTTAATTCGGGGGTTGACCGGGCTTGCGTCCGTCGCAACGCCCTCGATGGTCGAAATTGCGCATGCCGCCTGCGCGCCGGCGAGATTGGGTCACGAGTGCTTTCGCCAGGATCGATGATTTATACTTTGAGGGCATCCTGCTCTTCTGCGAATGTGTAAAACGGAGATTCGAGTAATTCGGAGGGGGGTTCGACTGATTCCCGGGAACTTGCATGATCCATCGCGCTCTACTTTCCTTCGGACTGGCGTTTCTCGTTACCGTCCAGCTCTTCGTCCTCGGCCCACTGGCGATTCTGCATGGCAATCCCGAGATTCCGATGGCGCCGAGTTTTTTCCTGGGCTGGCCGCTTCTTGCCGCCATGGCAATGGCGGGAATCATCGGGTTCGCCATTCTGCTACCTGCCCTCGGAGCAGGCCGGTATCGTTGGCCGGCATTCTGTGCGGCGGCCGGCGTCGTCCTGTATCTGTCCTTCTACGGGTTCGCTCCCGCGCTGGGCCCGCTGGACGGTCGCACCGATCCGTTTTCGGGCTTCGCCCTTCGCGGTGCGACCGAGCTTCTCGTACTGGTCGCTTTGCTCTGCGCCGCTCTCGTTTCCGGAAAGGGGGCTGCCCTGAAGCCGCTTGCGGCTGCTCTGGTCCTGTTTTTCATGGTCAATGGCGGCCTGGTTCTTCTGCAAACCGACTGGAATGCGAAGCCGCCACCGCTGGTCAAGGCAGCGTCCGCCGACGATCTGGTGGCCCCGAACATGTTCAGGACGTCAACCGGACGAACGCTGCATGCCGCCGAGTTGTCCGAGCGCAACGTGATCATCATTCTTCTGGATACGCTTCAGAACGATGTCTTTGAACAGCTGATAGCCACCGATTCGGGGCTGCGAAACAGTTTTCGAGGTTTTACCCTGTACAGGAATGCGACCGGTTATTTTCCATTCACGAGGCTCTCGCTTCCGGTGATTCTGACCGGAACGGCATATGCGAACGACGAGCCGATTCCGGAGTACCTGTCTCGAGTCGCCGGAACTTCCTTGCCCGCCGTAATGGCCGAGGCCGGATATTCAGTCGACATGATTCCCCTGCATTCCAGGGCGGATTTCCTGAGCTCTGCGGGCGCTCATTGCAGAACGATGGCCACCGTGTGGGATCTTCATGCCTTGAGACAGGTGCCGATATTGGCCAAGCGACATGTCTACAGGGATGGGGATTTCGTATTCGGTCGATTTTGCTCAGAGAACGTGCCCGCGAGCGAGCAGGAACGGGATATCGCCGTGTTCGACAAGCTGATCACGGACGCCGAAGTAACGAAAGCGGATCCCGGATTCAAGTTTCTCCATTTCTGGGGCATGCATCCGCCGGCACGACTGCGGGCTGACTGCGAGATGACCGAGAATCGATTCGATTTGCCGTCCATAAGCGAGCAGGCAGTATGCATTCTTTCGAAAGTTGCCGCGTACCTGGACAAACTTCGCGAGCTCGGAGTCTACGAAGATTCGAGAATCTTCCTGGTGGCGGATCATGGCTCTCTCCTCGGTCTCGTGTCCGGGGAGGTTTCCGCGCCTGGCGTGCCGTCGTATGTCATTTCCGCTGCGCATCCGACGATCGCGTTCAAGGATTTCGGCCGGGCAACGGAGTTCGCGATCAGCGAAGCACCAGTCACCTTGAAGGATGTCTATCCGACCGCACTCGAAGGCATCGCATCGTCGGCGCGGGATCACGAGACTCTGACTGGTATCCCGGCCGATGCGGTACGGTCGCGGGAGTTCATGTATTACAAGAGTGCAGCGGAGGCGTCGGAGGACAGGCTTGCGCAAGTCCAGTTCTTCACCATACAGGGCAACGCAAGGGACGCTCGATCATGGTCGACAGATCGAGATCGAGCGCATGCGGCACTGGAGCCTCTCGGATTCGTGGATCTTGGTACTCCAGATGCGATCAGATTCACCGACCTGGCCTTTTCGACCGAGGCTGAAGGCGTTGGTGCTTCCTGGATCGTGTCGAGCCCCGCAACCGTCAGAGGCGTCGTTCCGGAGGCAAATCGCGTATCAGTACGAATCAGAATGTTGAGCGCTCATCCTGATCAGGCTGTGGATGTTCTGTTCAACGGAAGGGAGATCGGTTCGTGGAGCATCCCCAACGCGAACGCCTGGCTTGAAGACGAGCTCGTCGTCGATCTGTCGCCAGGTGAGGCAGGATCCGCTGGCGAGTTTCAGTTTCGGGTCAGGGAAATCAGGCCTCTGCAGGCGGGCGCTCGAGCACTGGGGGTCTTCGTGGACTGGATAAGGTTCGAGGCGCTCTGACGGCCAGCCTCGGATATTCATTTCCCGTGTGCTCTGTCATTTCCCGTGTGCTCTGGCCAGGAGGCCGTGGACGAGATCGCCTGGATCAGCTCGACGTAGTCATTTCCAGAGTTCTTGCTGCACCGCCTGCAACAGGTTGTTCAGCAACCAGTACAGCACCATCGCCGCCGGGAACGGGTAGAAGAGCAGCAGGAAGGTCGCCGCCATCAGCAGCAGGCCCCGACGCTTGCGGCTCAGCTCGGCGGGCGAGGCGTGGACGTCGCGAAAGCGCAGGCTGGCGGCGACCGATACCAGGGCCATCAGCCAGGGCAGCAGGTTGAAGGTTCTGCCTATGAAGGGCACGGTGCCGGGCAATCCGAAGATGTCGTCCGGGTAGGCGAGATCCCTGATCCAGAGGAAGCCGGCTCCGGCGAACTGCGGCATCTCCGCCAGGGCGTTGAAGATCGCGATCAGCACCGGCAGCAGAATGAACAGGCCGAGCATCGGCTTGAGCGTGTAGAAGGGCGTGATGCCCCGCGCCTTGTGGGCGGCCATGATCCGGTTGTGCGCTTCTTCGCCGTCGTGCGCTTTCTTGATCGACGCCAGCACCGGGGCCAGCGCGGCGCGATGCGCGCTCACCTCGCGCTGGAATCCGGCGGTGGCGAGCGACACCGGCAGCAGGACGAGCTTCACGAGGATCGCGAACAGGATCAGGGCGATCGCCCAGCCGGCGTCGGTGATCCGCTCGAGGAAGACGAGCACGGCTTCCACACTCTTCGAGAGCGCGGCCAGCGGGCTCCAGAGGTGGGCGTAGCGCAGCCGGTCGAGCACCGGGTCGAGCTCGCGCAACTGGGGCTTCGATACGACGACGGCGGGCACTTCGGATGCGCCGGCGGGCGCATCGAGCCGGATGTCGCGCTCGCCGATCGCGATGCCGGTGCCTGCGCCACGGATCGCCAGGACATTGAAGCGCCCGACGGCGGCGAACCATTCTCCTTCGCCGAGCGTGGCGGTGTCGCCGTCCCGAAGCGCGATCATGCCGTCGGCGGTGATGCGGAAGAACCTCAGCCCGTTCAGGTAGTGGGCGAGCCCATGAAAGCGCCGGGTTTCGGCGATCGATGCGCCGTCCGCACCTACCGGCTGGTCGAGATCGATCGGTTCACCGGCAGGCAGTGCGATGTGCTGCAGGGACGACACCGGCGAGCGGGGCGTCTCCTGCGGCTGCGCGACGGCGCGTCCATGGACGAGCAGCGCGAGCAGCGACAGCGCGGCGAGCGCGATCCGCCATCCATGCGAGCGTCCGTTCATCGCGCGGCAACCGGGATGCCGGGCCCGATCATTCCCGCCCGGGGTCGTCCGCGGCCGTGTCCTTCTTCCGGGTGAAGAGGCTCTTGAACTTGTACCAGTAGGTCTTGACGACCAGGCCGGCGGCAACGACGGCACCGATGATCGCCGAGACGATGGCGCTGCCCGAGCCGGGATCGAGGTAGGCGAAGGCGGGCGACGAGAATCCGAGAGCGAGGGCGAGGATTGCGAGCTTCTTCATGCCGGTCTGGCTCCTTGCTGTAGGGGTGTCGATGTCCGTCGCAACAGGGACATCAGGCATTCTGCGCCGGCGCTGCCGCTGCGCCCGACGTTGAAGATCCAGCGTTCGCGGGCTGCGCGGGTGGCGAGCTGCCAGTTCCCGATGTCGGCCATCATGCCCTGCGCGATGCCACCCAGGCTGGCGAGGTCGGGCGGCGCCACCACGGCGCCGATCTCGCTGCGGATCCTCGCTTCGAGCGGCTCGATCCCCAGCGATTCGTAGTCGGGGTCGAGGACCTTCCTCGGCACATCGACGAAGATCACCGGCCGTTCCAGGCCGAAGGCGAACTCGAGCGCCGCCCCCGACCAGTCGCTCACCATGATGTCCGATTCCGCGAGCGATGCGTGGGCATCCCCGTTCTCGTCGACGGAGAACCGGGCTTCGCCCGCATAGCGCGAGACGATCTCGTCGATCACCCGGGGGTTGAGGCGGCGTGTCTGGGGGTGCGGTCGCAGGACGACCCGGAAGCCCGCATCGATGAAGGGCTGGATCGCGGCGGCGCCATGCAGCTCGAGCAGGCTGTTGGCTCCCCAGGACGGCGCGACGAGGATCTGGCCCGGCTGGCCCGGGGCACGGGCCAGCGGCCCGGTATGCGAATGCGCGAGGATGGTGTCGAGCCGGCCGTAGCCATGCTCGAAGAGCTGCTTAGCGGGCAGCTTGTGCAGCGCTTCGCGCTTGCGGATCTCCTCGATGTGATGAGGTCCGACGCAGAGCATCGAATCGAAGTGGTCGAAGGCCGCCGGACGATAGACCATGTGCGTGCTGACCATCGAATGGTTCAGGTAGCAGTAGTGCACCGGATGGGGCGAGCGCTTGATGTGCATGGTATGGAGATCGGGCATCGTCATGACCAGCACGTCGGCATCGAGGCTCGCGAAGAAGGCGGTCCGTACCGTCCCCAGGCCGACGTAGAACGCTCGCAGGCCGGCGGGCGGATCCCGGTACGCCGGGTCCTGCTCCGCCGAGGTCACGTACAGGACGGGCTGCTCGTATTCCGAGCGCAGGGCGCGAAAAACCGGCTCGAAGTAGGTCCAGTACCCGGCGCCTTCCGAATAGAAGACGAGTTGCCGCTCGGCACGGGGCAGTGCCTGGAATGCCCGCAGGCCCTGCCATTCGCGTCGCAGCCGGCGCAGGCCGTCGAACACCATCTATCCCGGGCCCGGAATGTGTTCGGGGCCTGTCACGCCTTGCGTGCTACGCAACGGCCCACCATGGCGTCTTCGTTGCGGTATTTCGCGAGGCCGCGGTTCTCGATCTCGTATTCGACGACGAAGCCTCGCGAGACGAGCGAGTCCAGGAGTCCGGAATGATCGAGAAAGCGCCGGTAATGCTTGCCGAATTCCTTTCGGTCGCTTTCATCCCCGACGGTCCGGTACTCGAAAAGGGCGATCGAGTCCCGCGGCAGCAGCTGGGAAAGCATGTCGAGGAATTCCGACTGCTCCTCCGGGGTTATGGCGTGCAGGAAAAACCGCGCATAGACGGCTACCGGCAGTCGCTGGTTGCGGGCCTTCAGGAAATCGGCCACATGCGGGCGGGCTTCGGAGACATTCACCTGCCGGTATTCGATTTGCGGGCTGGCGCCACCATTCTTGCAGGCTTCGATCGCGGCGGCCGATGCGTCCATGGCCAGGACATCCAGCCCGTAGCTGCCGAAGAATTCGCTGTCGCGGCCGTTTCCGCAACCGAATTCGATCAGGGTATCGATGCCGATCAGCTCGTTGACTGCGAATGCCGCGAACTGGGAGGGATATCTCGGGGCATGTTTGCCGGTTTTACGGCCGGCATAGAATTCATCCCAATGGGATCTGGCGGCAGTATTCGAAGTCGTATCGACGAGCATGTATCGGTCGAAACCTTTGCCACGCGATCGATACGGCGCACTATCCCGATTTGGCAGCGGCTGACGGACGGCGGTGGCTTGCAGATGATGATGTCAGGAATATGACGGCCGAGTGTAATACAGGGGCGGGTATCGACCAAACCGGCGGGCGTCGTTGTCGCCATCGTGCGACCGCCCGGCCTTGCGCCGATTCCGGCGGGTCGGTAGCCTCGTCGGGGCCGTTACTCGTCTGTCTTGCGGCGTGGGCGTGCCAGTAGTTCGGATCTGCCGATCGCCGTGCGGGATGGCTCGGGTGGCTCCGGATCGGAGAACCCTTCGCGGTCGCATGAGGGCTGCAGAAGTAGTAGGAGCTTCGGGCTGGCGGCGAGCATCAGGCAGCGTTCCCCTTTAA
>JAMLIN010000020.1 GCA_023954135.1 Burkholderiaceae bacterium
TCTGCAACCGACCGCTGATCATGAACACGACCACCACGGCCTTGCCCTTTCATTTGCCCGCGGGCCTGCCCGCCCGTGCACGCCACGCGCTGCGCTTGTTGCAGCGCCTGCAGCACGGCACGCTGCATCTGGAGCTGCCCGATGGCAGCACCCTTGAGCTCGGCCAGGGCGGCCAGCCGCACGCCAGCTTGCGCCTGCACGACTGGAGCGTGTTTGGCGCCGTGCTGCGCTCGGGCGACATCGGTCTGGCCGAGGGCTATATCGATCAGCACTGGAGCACGCCGCACCTGGCCGACCTGCTGCGCCTGCTGATGGCCAATCGCGACGCGCTGGAGTCGCTGGTGTACGGCGCCTGGTGGGGGCGGCTGGCCTACCGGCTGCGCCACCTGCTCAACCGCAACACGCGCACCGGCAGCCGGCGCAACATCCACGCCCACTACGACCTGGGCAACGCCTTCTACCAGTTGTGGCTGGATCCGAGCATGAATTACTCGTCCGCCTGGTTCCAGGGCGATCTGGCGGGCGATTTGACCGCCGCGCAGCATGCCAAGGTGCGCCGCGCGCTGCACAGCGCCGGCGTACAGCCGGGCAGCCGCGTGCTGGAGATCGGCTGCGGCTGGGGGGCCCTCGCCGAGATGGCGGCGGCGGAATTTCAAGCCCATGTGACCGGCTTGACCTTGTCCAGCGAGCAACTGGCGTTTGGCCAACAGCGCCTGCAGCGCGCCGGGCTGGCCGCCCAGGCCGAGCTGCGTCTGCAGGACTACCGCGACATCGAGGATGCGCCGTTTGACGCCATTTGCTCCATCGAAATGGTCGAGGCCGTGGGCCAGGCCTACTGGCCCAGCTACTTTGGCACCGTGGCGCGTCTGCTCAAACCTGGCGGGCGTGCCTGCGTGCAGAGCATCGTCATTGACGACGCGCTGTTCGAGCGCTACGTGCAGTGCACGGACTTCATCCAGCAATACGTCTTCCCCGGCGGCTGCCTGCCCAGCCCGGAGCGCTTTCGCGCGGCGGCGCAGCAGGCCGGGCTGCGCGTGGTGGAGGAGCTGGCCTTTGGCGCCGACTACGCGGAGACCCTGCGCCGCTGGCACGGCCAGTTCACGCAGCATCGCGCCCACGTGCTGGCGCAGGGCTTTGACGCAAAGTTCCTGCGCACCTGGGAGTTCTACCTCGCGTACTGCGAAGCCGCCTTCGACAGCGCCAGCATCGACGTGGTGCAGTTCACGCTGGTGAAAGACTGAAAAAGATAGCTGCTTGCGCTTGTCACGTATGACTTACAGCCTGTTTTCATCATGGAATTGCATGGCGCGGTCCGGCGTGCTGGTCGTGGCGGTGGCCGTTGCCTGCGCTGGCGCTGCGCTTGCTGCGGCGGCAGAGAACGCATCGGCGCCGCCCGCCTTCATCCGCCAGGCGCTGCCCGGTGCCAGCCTGTCCGGCCAGGGGCAGATGCGCTTTCTCGGGCTGCGCATCTACGGTGCCCGCCTGTGGGCAGGCCCTCGGTTCGAGGCGGCCGACTTTGGCGCTTACCCGCTGGCGCTGGAGCTGACTTACCACCGTTCCTTTACGGGCGCCGCCATCGCCCAGCGCTCCATCGAGGAGATCGAGCGCCAGGGCGAACTGACGCCCGCGCAGGCCCAGCGCTGGCAAAAGGCGCTGGCCGCCGTGCTGCCCGACGTGCAGCCGGGCGATCGCCTGACAGGCCTGTATCAGCCCGGGCGCGGCATGCGGCTGTGGCGCGGCGAGCAGGCGCTGGGCGGGATTGATGACGCCGAGCTGGCGAGCCGCTTCTTCGGCATCTGGCTGTCGCCGCGCACGTCCGAGCCCGGCCTGCGCAGCGCCTTGCTGGCGCGCACGCCAGGAGCCGGGCCATGATCCACGGCCTGCCATGGGATGCTACGCAGGTGCTGCCCTGGCGCGCCGGGCTGGCCTACGGGCTGCTGGGCTTGCCGCTGGCCTTTGCCGCGTTGCCGCTGTACGTGGTGCTGCCGCATTACTACGCCAGCGATCTCGGTCTGCCGCTGGCCACGGTGGGGGCGCTGCTGCTGCTGGTGCGATTGATGGATGCGGGGGCCGAGCCGCTGCTGGGGCGTTTGAGCGACCTGTTGTATCGCCGCACCGTGCATGCGGTGTTGTGGGTGGCTGGCGCCTCGGCGCTGTTCCTGGGCGGCGGCATGGCGGGACTGTTCTTTCCGCGGGTGCAAGGGCCGTCGGCGCTGGCGACCTGGATGGTGGCGGGGCTGCTGTTCACCTGCCTGGCGCACAGCCTGCTGGTCATCGCCCACCAGGCCTGGGGTGTGCGCCTGGGGGGCGACGCCGTGCAGCGCAGCCGCATCGTGGCCTGGCGCGAAGGACCGGGACTGATCGGCGTGGTCACAGCCAGCGCGCTCTCGGTGGCTTGGGGTGCGGGCACCATGCTGGGGGTGTTTGCGCTGGCATTGCTGGCCGGCTGGCTGGCGCTGTGGCGGGCACCGCGCCCGCCGTTGACCACCGAACCGCGTGAGCGGCACGAACCGCGCAAGCTCCAGCTTTGGAAGCCGCTGACCCAGGCCGCGTTTCGCCGACTGCTGGCGGTGTTTTTGTGCAACGGCATCGCCAGCGCTATCCCGGCCGCGCTGATGCTGTTCTTCGCCCAAGACCGGCTGCGGGCCACGCCGCCGCAGATCGCGCTCTTTCTGGTGCTGTATTTCGTCAGTGGCGCGCTGTCCCTGCCGGGCTGGCTGCGGGTGGTGCGCCGCTTCGGGCTGGAGCGGGCGTGGCTGGCCGGCATGCTGCTGGCCGTGGCCGGCTTTGGCTGGGCCGCCGCGCTGCAGGGCGGGCAGGTGGCGGCCTTTGCCGTGATCTGCGTGCTGTCGGGCGCGGCACTGGGGGCCGATCTCGCCGTGCCCGGCGCGCTGCTGGCCTTGCTGATAGCGCGCCACGGCGCGCAAGGCGCGCATGACGGTGCATACCTGGGCTGGTGGAACCTGGCCACCAAGTTCAATCTGGCGCTGGCCGCCGGGGCGACGCTGCCGCTGCTGCAATGGCTGGGCTACCTACCGGGCAGCCAGGACCCCTTGGCGCTGCAACGCCTGGCATGGATGTACGCGCTGCTGCCCTGCGCGCTCAAGCTGCTGGCGGCCGCGCTGCTGCACCGGCTGCTGATCCGCTCACCAACCCCCACCCTAGGAGTGACCCCATGAACACCCGCCGCCATGCCCTGCTGGCCCTGCTGGCAGGCTCTGCCGTCCTCGCGGGCTGCGCCAGCCCGCAGGTGACCGACTATGCCCAGCAGCGCCCGCTGCTGGAGCTGGACCGCTATTTCAACGGCCGCGTCCTGGCCCACGGCATCTTCCAGAAGCGCGGCGGCGAGGTGGTGCGCCGCTTCACGGTGGTGATGGACTGCCGCTGGGAAGGCAACCAGGGCGTGCTGGACGAGGCCTTCAGCTACGCGGACGGCAGCACCCAGCGCCGCGTCTGGCGCCTGACCAAGCACGCGGATGGTCGCTACACCGGCCGTGCCGATGACGTGGTGGGCGAGGCCCAAGGGCAGGAGTCCGGCAACGCTTTCCGCTGGAACTACACGCTGCGCTTGCCAGTGGACGGCAAGGAGGTCGAGGTGCAGTTCGACGACTGGATGTTCCTGGTCGATGAGCGCGTGATGCTCAACCGCGCCACCATGAGCAAGTTTGGCGTCACGCTGGGCGAAGTGCTGCTGTCCTTGACCAAAGCATAGCGCCGTGCCCCTCAACCCCCCCATCACCGACTGGCGCGGCCAACGCGTGTGGCTGGTCGGCGCGTCCAGCGGCATCGGGCGCGCCGTCGCCTCCCTGCTGCACGCACGTGGCGCCCAGGTGTGCGTGTCGGCGCGCCAGCAGGCATTGCTCGATGCCTTCGTGCGCGAGCACTCTGGCAGCCAGGCGCTGGCGCTCGATGTGACGGATGCGCAGGCCGTCGCCGACGCGGCGCAGCAACTGCTGGCCGGAGGCCCATTGGACCTGGTGTGCTATTGCGCCGGCCACTACCGCCCCATGTCGGCCGACGCGCTGGAGTTGGCCGAGCTGCTGCAGCACCAGCGTGTCAACGTCATGGGCGCGCTGCAGGTGCTGGCCGCCGTGGTGCCCGCGCTGCTCCAGGCCGCCGGCGCCGGGCGCGCGCCGCACCTGAGCCTGGTGGCCAGCGTGGCCGGTTGGCGCGGCCTGCCGCAAAGCCTGGCCTACGGGCCTACTAAGGCGGCGCTGATCAATCTGGCGGAAAACCTGTTTCTTGACCTGCGCCCCCAGGGCGTGGGCGTGAGCGTGATCAACCCTGGCTTTGTCGATACCCCGCTGACGGCGCAAAACCAGTTTTCCATGCCGGCACTGCTCACGCCGGAGCAGGCGGCGCTGGCCATCGTGCGCGGCTGGCAGCGGGGGCAGTTCGAGCTGCACTTTCCCAAGCGCTTCACGGGCGTGCTCAAGCTCATGCGCTGCCTGCCGTACCGCTGGTATTTCCCGCTGGTGCACCGTTTCACAGGGCTTTGAACATGCACACTGCTCCGCCCATCGTTTGCGGCGACACCCAGGCCGCCACCCAGAGGCTGATTGCGCTGTACGAACAGCTCTCGCCAGCGCACCTGGCCGCGCTGGACGCCTATTACGCGCCCGACGCGCATTTCAAGGACCCCTTCAACGACGTGCACGGCGTGCCCGCCATCGCGCAGATTTTTGCGCACATGTTCGCCACGCTGGATCAGCCCCGCTTTGCCGTCACCCAGCACATCGTGCAAGGCGACCAGGCCTTTATGGGCTGGGAGTTCCGCTTTCGCATGCGCCGCTGGCGCCCGCAGGTGGAGCAATGCATCCACGGTGCCACCCTGGTGCGCTTTGACGCCCAGGGCCGCGTGACGCTGCACCGCGACTACTGGGATGCCGCCCAGGAGCTGTACGAAAAACTGCCCGTGCTGGGTGGCCTGATGCGCTGGCTGCGCCGATCCGCCTCGGCGACTTCAACCACCAAGGTGTCCCATGCTCACCGTCCATCACCTTGAAACGTCGCGCTCGCAGCGCATCCTCTGGCTGCTTGAAGAGCTGGCCGTTCCCTATGACATCCGCCTCTACCGGCGCGACCCGGTGAGCCGACTGGCACCTGCGGCGCTCAAGCAAATCCACCCCCTGGGCAAGTCGCCCGTGGTGACCGATGGCGATACCGTGGTGGCCGAATCGGGCGCCATCATCGAATACTTGGTGGAACGCTTTGGCGCCCAGGCACGGAACGAACTGGCCCAGCTGGAGCCGGCGCGGGGGACACCCGAACATCGCCAGTGCCACTTCTGGATGCACTACGCGGAAGGCTCGTTGATGAACTGGCTGGTCATGAAGCTGGTTTTCGACACCATTCCGCGCCAGCCCATGCCGTTTTTTGTGCGCCCGATCGCACGCGCCCTATGCAGCAAAGTGCAGCAAAAACTCATTCACCCCAACGTTCAAACCGCGCTGGTGTTCATCGATGGGCATTTGGCCAAAAACCGCTGGTTTGCCGGCGAGCACCTGAGCATGGCCGATTTTCAGATGAGCTTTGCCGTTGAGGCCGCCCTCGCGCGGGGCGGCGACGAGTCCCAGTGGCCGCACCTCGTTGCCTACCGCCAGCGCATGCAGGAAAGGCCGGCTTACCAGCGAGCGCTGGACAAGGGCGGACCGGTGTTGATGCAAGCCTGAAGCCCAACCAAGATGACAGCCCCAGCCCACACCGACACGCAACAGCCGCCTGCCAGGGCAACAAGCGCCCTGGTCTGGCTGCGCCGCGACCTGCGCTGCGGCGACCATGCCGCGCTGTACCACGCGCTGCGCCGGTATCCGAGGGTGTATTGCGCCTTCGTGTTCGATACCGACATCCTGGACGCGCTGCCCAATCACGGGAATCAGCGCCAGGATCGCCGTGTGGAATTCATCCACGCCAGCGTGCTGGAGCTGCACGACGGCCTGCACCGGCTGGCCGCGCAAAGCGGCGCGCCCGGCGGCGGGCTGATCGTGCGCCATGGCCCGGCGCTGGAATGCATCGTGCAGCTGGCGCAAGAGTTGGGAGTGCAGGAGGTGCTGGCCAACCGCGACTACGAGCCCCAGGCCATTGCCCGCGACCAGCGCGTGGCCGAGGCCCTGCACGCGCTGGGCATCGCCTTCAGCGACTACAAGGACCAGGTGCTGCTCGACCGGGACGAGGTGCTGACCCAGCAGGGCCGGCCCTACAGCGTGTTCACGCCCTACAAGCGCGCCTGGCTGCAAAGGCTTGACGATTTCCAGCTCAAACCCTACCCCGTCGATCGCTACGCCCACCACCTGGCGCCGCCACCCGCCGGCGAACGCCTGCCCACGCTGTCAGACCTGGGCTTTGGCCCCACCAATTTGCACGAGCTACCCCTGCCCACGGGCATGAGCGGCGCACAGCGGCTGCTGCAAGACTTTGTGCCGCGCATGGCGGCGTACCAGGAGGCGCGTGACTACCCTGGGCGCAAGGGCGTGTCCTACCTATCGGTGCACCTGCGCTTTGGCACCGTGTCCATCCGCCAGCTGGCGCGGCTGGCGGCAAAACAGGCTGGCCAGGGCTGCGAGGGCGCACAGACCTGGCTATCCGAACTGGCCTGGCGCGACTTCTACTTCATGATTCTGTGGCACCACCCACAGGTCGTCACGCAGTCGTTCAAGCCCGAGTACGACCGCGTGCAGTGGGATGAAGCGCCCGCGCTGTGGCAGGCCTGGTGCGAGGCGCGCACCGGCTACCCGCTGGTCGACGCGGCCATGCGCCAGCTGCTGCAAACCGGCTACATGCACAACCGCCTGCGCATGGTGGTGGCGAGCTTTCTGACCAAGGATTTGGGCATCGACTGGCGCCGCGGCGAGCGCTTTTTTGCCCAGCACCTGAACGACTACGACCTGGCGGCGAACAACGGCGGCTGGCAGTGGGCGGCGTCCACCGGGTGCGACGCCCAGCCTTACTTTCGCATCTTCAACCCCGTCACGCAGTCGCAGCGCTTTGACCCCGACGGCAAGTTCATTCGCCGCTACCTGCCCGAGCTGGCGCGCGTGCCGGATGCGCACATTCACTTTCCCGCCGCCATGAAGCCCGCCGCCCTGGCGGCCTGCGGCCTGCGCCTGGGCTTGGACTACCCGCTGCCCGTCGTGGACCATACCCGCGCACGCGAGCGCACGCTGATGCGGTTTGCGCTTCTGCCAGAGGGCGAGGTTTCGTGAAGGGGCAGAACTATGGAATTACGTCACCTCCGTTACTTCTTGGCGGTTGCTGAGGAGCTGCACTTTGCGCGCGCCGCTGAGCGGCTGCATATAGAGCAGTCGCCCTTGTCGCGAGCCATCAAGGAGCTCGAAGAAGAGCTGGGCGTGGTGCTATTCGCCCGTACCACCCGCAGCACACGATTGACTCGTGCCGGAACGCTGTTCTTGGAGCACGTGCGCCGTGTGTTCACGGCCTTGGAACAAGCGCGCGATAGCGTGAAAGCGGCGGCAAACGGCTTTTACGGACAGTTGCGCGTGGCATTGTCAGATGGCATCACGCCCTCGCGCTTGCCGGCCGTGCTGGCGCTATGCCGACAGGAAGAACCCGAGGTTGAAATCCGCTTCTTCGAGGTGCCGCTGTCGCAGCAGCTCAAGGGCCTGCTTGACGATCTATATGACGTCGGGTTTACGCAGTCCAATGAAGTGAGCGACGGCATCACCGCCATACCTGTCTGGAGCGATCCGATAATGGTGGCAGTGCCCGCACGGCATCCGCTGCTGGCCTACAAGCGCATTCCCCTGGATCAACTGTTGCGCTATCCACTTGTCCTGTGCGATCCACAAGTATGTGAAGGCCCCGCCAAGCATTTCGATCGGATACTACGGCGAGTAGACATGGAGCCGCTGGTCGCTGAACGAGTTGGTTCGTGTGATTTGATGATGACGCTGGTATCGGCCGGCTTTGCGCTTGGACTGGCCGGAGCCGCGCGCATTGCTGCCAGTCATGAAACGGGCGTGGTGGCCCGGCCGCTCGCGTCGCGCGTGCCACCGCTAACGACCTACCTGCTGCACGCCGAAGTCGAACCGTCCGATGTGCTGGTGCGGTTTATTGAGCGCGTGCAGGCCATCGAGTCACCGGAACCCCCAAGGCCCAAGCCGGGCCATCATTCCGATTCTCTGGAGGAGCCAGCGCCATGAAGAAAATTTTCCCGCTCTTGCTGGTGGCCGCGTTGACTGCCTGCGGCCAGTCAGAGACACCTCAAAAGGTTACTGATTCGGAGGCGAACATCCCGACAGTAGAAGAACTGTCGGCGAATCCCGAACGGCTCAAAGAGCTGCGCCAGCAATGCAAAACCGACCGACCGAAGCTAGGCGATGTGCTGTGCAACCGGGTGGCCGAGGCCACGCGCAAGCGGTTCTACGGCGACGGCGAAACGCCGTACACACCGCCGAAGGAACCGCCCAAGTTCTGATCGTTGGCGGCTCGCCGCATCGCCTTCATTTTTCTGCTCAACACGCCGCAGTGTGCTTTTGCTTGCGGCGTATTTCTTTGGTTCGCCGTCGCACTCATTCTGTCTTTTTGCTCGTCCTTTCTGCTGAAATCGGTCTTTGACCGGCACTGACCCGGCCCCGATCCTGACGCTTGCGGCACGCCCTTGTGCCGCTTTTCCTATGAGGAATCAGCGCAGGACAAATCGGAGGCCAGGTCATGCAAGGGACGAACGTGCTGTTCGGTCAGATCGCCGTGGTATTCGGCATCGTGATCGCCGGAGTGTGGGCAGCCACACAATGGACAGCCACTGCCCTGGGTTACCAGCTACGCTTGGGCTCGCCGTGGTTCGATTTTCTTGGCACGCCGGTTTACCACCCGTGGAAGCTGTTTGAGTGGTGGTTCGTCTTCGATGCCTACGCGCCGGAAGTCTTCAACACTGGCGGCATGATGGCGGGCGGCAGCGGGCTCGTCGCTGTGCTGGTCGCCATTGGCATGTCGGTCTGGCGCTCGCGGCAGTCGCGCCTGGTCACAACCTACGGCTCGGCACGCTGGGCGAACGCGCAGGACATTCGCAAGGCCGACCTCACACAGCCGGCCGGCGTGTTTCTCGGCCAGCACGATCGCCAGTACCTGCGCCATGAAGGCCCGGAACACGTCCTGACCTTCGCGCCCACGCGCTCGGGCAAGGGCGTGGGCCTGGTGGTGCCGACACTGCTTTCCTGGCCTGCATCCGCCGTCATCCACGACATCAAGGGCGAGAACTGGCAGATCACGGCCGGCTGGCGTTCGCGCTTCTCGCATTGTCTGCTGTTCAACCCGACCGATGCGCAGTCGGCGGCCTACAACCCGCTGCTCGAAGTGCGGCGAGGCGCGCATGAAGTGCGTGACGTTCAGAACATCGCGGACATTCTGGTCGATCCCGAAGGCGCGCTGGAGAAGCGCAACCATTGGGAGAAAACCAGCCACGCGCTGCTGGTCGGCGCCATCCTGCATGTGCTCTATGCGGGCGAGGACAAGACGCTGCGCGGAGTTGCCAACTTCCTCAGCGATCCGTCGTGCCCATTCGAGCTGACGCTGCACCGGATGATGACCACGCGGCATCTTGGCGATGCACCGCACCCGGTTGTCGCATCCGCCGCCCGCGAAGTGCTCAACAAGTCGGACAACGAGCGTTCCGGCGTGTTGAGCACCGCCATGTCGTTCCTCGGCCTGTACCGTGATCCGACCGTGGCCGCAGTCACGTCGCGCTGCGACTGGCGCATCGCCGATCTGATCGCGTCCGCATCCCCTGTGTCGCTGTATCTGGTGGTGCCGCCTTCGGACATCAGCCGCACCAAGCCGCTGATCCGGTTGATCCTCAACCAGATAGGACGGCGGCTTACGGAATCGCTGGATGGCAGCGACGGTATCGAGCGCCGCCACAAGCTGCTGCTGATGCTTGACGAGTTCCCGGCGCTGGGGCGCCTGGACTTCTTCGAGACGGCGCTGGCCTTCATGGCGGGCTATGGCATCCGCAGCTTCCTCATCGCCCAAAGCCTGAACCAGATCGACAAAGCCTACGGCCAGAACCACTCCATCCTCGACAACTGCCATGTCCGGGTGACGTTTGCCACGAACGACGAGCGCACCGCCAAGCGCATCTCCGAGACGCTGGGCACCGCTACCGAGCTGCGCGCGCAACGCAACTACGCGGGCCACCGGCTCGCGCCGTGGCTGGGGCACCTGATGGTGTCGCGCCAGGAGACCGCGCGCCCACTGCTGACGCCGGGCGAAGTCATGCAACTCCCGCCCGACGAGGCGGTGGTGATGGTGTCCAGCGTGGCACCCATCAAGGCCAAGAAGCTGCGCTACTACGCGGACAGCAATTTCAAGCGGCGCGTGCTGCCGCCGCCCGTGCTTGCGGACGGGCAGTACGCCGACGCGCCGCCATTGCGGCCCGACGACTGGAGCGGTTTGGCGATTCCCGCCGTGCCCACCGCACCGGCCGCGGCATCCGCTGATGGCCTGGAGACCTTGGGTTCGGCCGACGACGGCGGCCCGCGCCGCCAGCCCGAACTAACTGAGGCCGTCGCCTACGACCCTGAGCTGGCCGCGCCTGCGGCCGACCTCGGGTTGCTCGATGACGACGACGACCTGCCGCTTCCCCTTCCTCGCCAGCTTGATCCGGCCATGCAGCGCACGGCCCGGCTGGCATCGCTGAACCCCAACGACGGAATCGAGCTATGAGCCACTACCGCCTCAACCTGTTCATCCAGCCCGAGCACGCCAAGCGCCTGGATGAACTGGCCGCCAAGAAAGGCGTATCGAAATCCAGCATCGTCGCGGCGGCGCTCGCATCGTGGCTGTCGCCCGATGCTGCCGACCAGCGCGAGGCAGCGATTGCCAAGCGGCTGGATCGCCTGTCGCGCCAAGCCGAGCGCATGGAGCGCGACCAGAACATCCAGATCGAAACGCTGGCGCTGTTCATTCGCTACTTCCTCACGGTGAGCACACCCGTGCCCGAGGCCCATCAGGACGCCGCGCGTGCCCAGGGCAAGGCGCGGTTCGAGCAGTTCGTGGAGCAGTTGGGCCGTCACTTGCTGCGCGGGCGCAGCCTGGTGCGCGACGTGGTGGAGGAACTGCACCCCCAAGATCGTGAGTTCGGGATGCGGATGGATGACGCTGCGGCAGTTGTCGAAGCGCAGGAGCGTGCCTCATGAGCGCCGCGCCTTCATCCCTCACCACCTCGCTCGACCGCCGCATCCAGATGCTGCGCACGGCGATGGGGCCACTGATCGCCGCCGCGCTGGAAGACCCCGACGTGGTGGAGGTGATGCTGAATCCTGATCGCACCCTTTGGGTGGATCGGCTTTCCAGTGGGCGCGCGCCGATGGGCGTGGAGCTGCCGGAGGCGGACGGCGAGCGAATCATCCGCCTAGTCGCGGCCCACGTTGGCGCAGAGGTGCATCGCGGCCAACCGCTGCTATCCGCCGAACTGCCCGAGACAGGCGAACGCTTCGAGGGCATCTTGCCGCCCGCTGCGCCGGGGCCGGCCTTCGCGCTGCGCAAGCGCGCCATCGGCGTGATTCCGCTGGAGCGGTACGTCATCGACGGAATGATGACCAGCGCGCAGGCGGGCTTTCTCGTTCGCGCTGTGCGCGAGCGGCAGAACGTGCTGATCGCCGGCGCCACCAGCAGCGGCAAGACCACGCTCGCCAATGCGCTGCTGGCCGAAATCGCCGCCACCGGCGACCGCGTGCTGGTGCTCGAAGACACGGTGGAGCTGCAATGCGCGGCCCGCGACCACGTACCGCTGCGCACGCGCGCAGGCGTGGTGTCCATGACCGAGCTGGTGCGCTCGTCCATGCGCCTGCGCCCGGATCGTGTCGTCGTTGGCGAGGTGCGTGGCCCCGAGGCGCTGGATCTCATCAAGGTGTGGGGCACCGGCCATCCGGGCGGCATCGCCACGATCCACGCCGGCTCCGCGCTGGGCGCGCTGTTGCGCCTGGAGCAACTGATTCTCGAAGTGGCGGTGAACCCGCCCCGTGCGCTGATCGCGGAAGCGGTCAACGTGGTCATCCACATCGCCGGGCGCGGACGCAAGCGCCGCATCGAGAGCATCGCCCGCGTCGTCGGCTTCGACGGCGTGGGCTACCGACTGGCGGATTGGGGGGCGGACGCGCTGGAAACGCCGCTGCCCGAGCTGCCGCCACTTTCCGATGCCGCACCCGCTGCGGCGACTTCCCCATCCCCTGACTCACTTGGAGAACTGCCATGACGCAGATGATCGTTCCTGCTTTCCGTTTTTCTGTAAATCCGGCTTTGCGTCCTCCGCGGCTGCGCAGCCTGGCCCGCCCTGCGGGGCAAGGGCTGCTGCTGGCCGCACTGCTGCTGCTCCTGGCCGGAACCGCACAGGCCGCCGGTTCCTCGATGCCCTGGGAAGGCCCGCTGCAATCCATCCTCGAATCCATCCAGGGGCCGGTGGCGCGCATCGTCGCGGTCATCATCATCATCGCCACGGGCCTCGCGCTCGCCTTCGGTGACACGTCCGGCGGATTCCGCAAGCTGATCCAGATCGTCTTCGGTCTGTCCATCGCGTTCGCCGCGTCCTCGTTCTTCCTGTCGTTCTTCAGCTTCTCGGGCGGGGCCGTCGTATGAGTGCCCCGGACACCTTCGCGGCCGGCTTCGAGGTGCCTCTGCACCGCTCGCTGACCGAGCCGATCTTGCTGGGCGGCGCGCCGCGCACCGTGGCGATCGCCAACGGCACGCTGGCCGCCGCTGTCGGCTTGGGCCTGCAAATGTGGATTCCCGGCGTGGTGCTCTGGATCGTCGGCCATTCGCTGGCGGTGTGGGGTGCGCGCGTCGATCCGCAGTTCATGCAGGTCTTCGCCCGACACATCAAGCACCGCCCGCTGCTGGACGTGTGAGGGGAGGACGCCGCGATGCTGAACCTCGCCGAGTACCGCCAGCGCCCGGCCTTGCTCGCCGACTGGCTGCCGTGGGCCGGACTGGTGGCGCCGGGCGTCGTCTTGAACAAGGACGGCAGTTTCCAGCGCACGGCACGCTTTCGTGGGCCTGACCTCGACAGCGCGACGCAGGGCGAGCTGATCGCCACGTCGGCACGCTTGAACAATGCGCTGCGCCGACTGGGTTCGGGCTGGGCGCTGTTCGTCGAAGCCGAGCGCCGCGCTGCCGCCGACTATCCGCATTCGGATTTCCCCGAACCGTTGTCCTGGCTGGTCGATGAGGAACGCCGCGCCACGTTTGAGGACTCGGGCAATCACTTCGAGAGCGGCTACCACCTGACACTGGTGTACCTGCCGCCGGAAGAATCCCGCGCCCGCGCGGCCGGGATGCTGTACGAGAACCGGCCCACCGAAGGCGTGGACTGGCGCGGCCGACTTGATGCCTTCGTGGCAGAGACTGATCGCGTCTTCGACCTGCTCGATGGCGTGATGCCAGAAATCGCCTGGCTCGACGACGGCCAGACGCTGACTTATCTGCACGCCACCGTCTCGACACGGCGCTATCGCGTGGGCGTGCCCGAGGTGCCTTTCCACATTGACGCGCTGCTGACCGATTCCGCGTTGGTCGGCGGCCTGGCGCCCATGCTGGGCGACCAGCACCTGCGCGTGGTGTCGGTTCGCGGCTTTCCGACCTCGACCTGGCCGGGGATTCTGGACGACCTCAACCGCCTCGGATTTGCCTATCGCTGGTCAACTCGGTTCTTGTGCCTCGACAAATCCGAGGCGGAACGGGAGTTGGGGCGCTTACGCCGCCAGTGGTTCGCCAAGCGCAAGAACGTCATCGCGCTGCTGCGCGAAACCATCTTCCAACAGGAAAGCCCGCTGGTCGATACCGACGCCAACAACAAGGCCGCCGATGCCGACGCCGCCCTGCAGGAGCTGGGCAGCGACCAAGTCGCCTTCGGCTACCTGACGGCGACCGTCACCGTCATGGACGCGGATGCCGCCGTGGCAGACGAGAAGCTGCGCATGGTGGAGCGCGTCATCCAGGGGCGCGGCTTCGTCACCATCCCCGAAACGCTCAACGCCGTGGATGCGTGGCTATCCTCGATCCCCGGCAACGCCTATGCGAATGTGCGCCAGCCCATCGTCTCGACGCTGAACCTGGCGCACATGATGCCGGTGTCGGCGGTATGGGCCGGCCAGGAACGCAATGCGCACCTCGACGGCCCGCCGCTGATCGTCACGCGCACCGATGGCGCCACGCCGTTCCGGCTGGTGACGCACATCGGCGACGTGGGCAACACGCTGGTGGTTGGCCCTATCGGCATGGGCAAGTCGGTGCTGCTGGCGACGATGGCGATGCAGTTCCGCCGTTATCGCGGCTCGCGCATCTTCGCCTTCGACATGGGGCGCTCGATCCGTGCGGCCATCCTGGGCATGGGCGGTGAGCACTACGACCTGGGCGCGGATGACGAGATCGCCTTTCAGCCGCTGGCCCGCATCGACCGCGAGGGCTACCGCACCTGGGCCAGCGAATGGGTGGAAGGCCGCCTGCTGCACGAAGGCGCGGCCGTTGGCCCGGACGAGAAGGCAGCTATCTGGTCTGCATTGGGGAGCCTGGCCAGCGCGCCGGTGGAGCAGCGCACGCTCACGGGCCTGACGGCCTTGCTGCAATCGAACACGTTGCGACAGGCACTCGCGCCCTATGTCCTGGGCGGTGCGCACGGCAGGCTGCTGGATGCCGACCATGACCGCCTCGGCACGGCCGACGTGCAGGCGTTCGAGATGGAGGAGCTGATGCACAGCAAGGCCGCTGTGCTCGCGGTGCTGCGCTATCTGTTCGCGCGCTTCGAGGAGCGGCTGGATGGTGCGCCCACGCTGCTGATCCTCGATGAAGCGTGGCTGTTCCTTGATGACCCGGTGTTTGCGGCGCGCATTCGCCAGTGGCTCAAGACGCTGCGCAAGAAGAATGTCAGCGTCATCTTCGCCACGCAGAGCCTGGCCGACATCAAGGATTCGAGCATCGCGCCCGCGATCATTGAGAGCTGCGCGAGCCGCATCTTCCTGCCGAACCCGCAGGCAACCGAGCCGCAGATTCGCTCGATCTACGAGGGCTTCGGCCTCAACAGCCGGCAGATCGAGATTGTTGCCACCGCGCAACCCAAGCGCGACTACTACTACCAATCCCGCCTCGGCAACCGCCTGTTCGACCTCGACCTGGGGCCGGCGACGCTGGCCTTCGCGGGCGCTTCCACGCCGCAAGACCAGCGCGACATAGATCGCGTGCTGCTGGATGCCGGCGTGCCCGGCTTCGCGGGCGCCTGGCTGTGCCATCGCGGCCTCGATTGGGCGGCCGACCTGCTGCCCTCGTTCCCCGGCTTCGCGCCGGGTTCCCTCCGTACCGCTGACTACCCCCAGGAGAACCAACCATGAAATTGAATACCCCCAAACTCGCCGCGCTCACCGCTGCCTGCGTGCTGGCCTTCGGCATCGCGCAACCCGCCCATGCCTTGTTCGGCGTCGGCGACATCGTGCTCGACCCGACCAATCTGGTGCAGAACACGCTCACGGCAGTGCGCACGCTAGAGCAGATCAACAACCAGATCCGCCAGCTCCAGAACGAAGCACAGATGCTCATCAACCAGGCGCGCAACCTGGCCAGCCTGCCGTCGAGCGTGGTCGGCCAGTTGCGCGCCAACCTGGCGACCACCCAGCGCCTGATCGCGCAGGCCAAGGGCTTGGCCTACGACGTGACGAGCATCGACCGCGAGTTCGCGCGTCTGTACCCCGAGAAGTACGCCGCCACGGTGAGCGGCAATCAGATGGTCCTCGATGCGCAGGAGCGTTGGAAGAACACGCTGGGCGGCCTGCAAACCACCATGCAGATGCAGGCCCAGGCGTCGCAGAACCTGAGCGATGACGAAAACGTGCTAGCCGACCTCGTGGGCAAGAGCCAGTCGGCCGAGGGCGCGCTGCAAGCGATGCAGGCCATGAACCAGTTGCTGGCCTTGCAGGCCAAGCAGTCCATCCAGACGCAGCGGCTCCAGATCACGCAAGACCGCGCGGCCTCGCTGGAACTGGCGCGGCAGGCGGCGGCCACGGAGCGCGGGCGCGAGGTGACGCGCCGCTTCTTGGGCGAAGGCACGCCGTACACGCCGCAGCCCGTCAATTTCTACAACCGCTGACGGAGGCTGCCATGCAACACACGTCCGTCGTGTTCGCCTTCGCCGTTCATGCGCTGGTGCTGGTCGGCTGTGACCGGCCGCAGCGGGTGCCGGTGAATGCGCTCGCCGCCGATCCAGCCCGGCTGCACGCGCTGCGCGCGCAGTGCCGCGCGGGCGAGTACGACGGCGCGTTTTGCGCGCAGGTGGCACAGGCCGACCTGCGGCGCTTTCTCTCCGGCCACGCTGGGCCGGGCGAGTACCAGACGCTGGCCGACCTGCCGCCGATTCCGCCCAGCTTCGATGAACCCGCCGATGGCAGTGGGGCAATCGCTCTGCCTGGGCAGGAGGACTCGCCATGAACGACGTGACGGTCATCGACCGCTTCCTCGATACCTTCTCGCGCTACATCGACTCGGGCTTTGGCCTGCTGCACGGCGAAGTGGCGTTTCTGACCGCCACGCTGATCGTCATCGACATGACGCTCGCCGGGCTGTTCTGGGCGATGGGCCACGCCACCGGCCAGGGCGAGGACGTGATCGCCAAGCTGATCCGCAAGGTGCTGTACGTCGGTGCCTTCGCCTACATCATCGGCAACTTCAACTGGCTGGCCGGCATCGTGTTCCGCTCATTCGCGGGCCTGGGCCTGACGGCCAGCGGCTCGACCCTGAGCATGGAGAACTTCCTGCAACCGGGCCGGCTGGCGAAGATCGGCATCGACGCCGGGGCACCGATCCTGAAACAGATCGGCGACATGGCGGGCTTCCCCGAAGTCTTCGTGAACATCACGCCCATCGTCGTGATGTTCCTGGCCTGGCTGATCGTCCTCCTGTGCTTCTTCGTGCTGGCGATTCAGCTTTTCATCACGCTGATCGAGTTCAAGCTGACCACGCTCGCCGGCTTCGTGCTGGTGCCGTTTGCGCTGTGGAACAAGACCGCGTTCCTGGCCGAGAAGGTGCTGGGCAACGTGGTGTCGTCGGGCATCAAGGTGCTGGTGTTGGCCGTCATCGTCGGCATCGGCTCGGGGCTGTTCGCCGAATTCAGGATACCGCCTGGCTCCGAACCTTCGATCGACCGAGCGCTGGTCATCATGCTGGCCTCGCTGACGCTGTTGGCCTTGGGCATCTTCGGGCCGGGCATTGCGACCGGGCTGGTGTCCGGCGGCCCGCAACTCGGCGCGGGCGCGATGGCCGGTGCCGCGCTGGGTGCAGCCGGTGCTGCTGTTGCCGTGGGCGCCGCGGCCACGGGCGTCGGCGGCGCAGTAGCCGCCGGGGCGCGCATGGCGCCCGCAGCCGCCAAGTTGGCGGGCAGCGGAGCGCGGGCCGCCACCGGAGCCGCCAGCAGCGCACGGTCGGCGTTTAAGGCAGGTTCCGCATCCGCTGGCGGCGGCCTCAAGGGCGCTGCCGCCGGCGTAGGCAATGTCGCCAAGACTGGCGCGCAGGCGGCCGGGCAGAAGGTGGCCGACGGGGCGCGCTCGATGAAGGAGCGTGTCGCCGCTGCCTTTCGACCTGACGACGCCGGATCGGCGTCGGGGGCCGGTGCCGCGCAGGCGGCAAACGAGCCGGCCCCATCCACTGCGCAACCCGCCTGGGCAAAGCGCCTGCATCGCAGGCAGCAGATCACCCATGCCGCGACGACTGCTGCCCACACGCTGCGCGGGGGCGACGGCGGCAGCTCCAACCAGGGGCCAAGCCTGCGCGATTCCGATTCATAAGGGAGAACTGACCATGCGATTCAAGAAACCGCAAGTGCGCTACGCCGATACGCCGCAGCCTGCCACCCCGTACCAATCCGCCGCCCAGGTGTGGGACGAGCGCATCGGCTCGGCCCGCGTGCAGGCGAAGAACTGGCGCTACATGGCCTTTGGCTGCCTCACCTTGGCGGTGCTGATGGCCGGCGGCCTGGTGTGGCGTTCGGCGCAGTCCATCGTCACGCCTTACGTCATCGAGGTGGACAACGCGGGCCAGGTGCGCGCGGTCGGTGAAGCCGCCACGCCGTACCGGCCCAGCGATGCGCAGATCGCCTACCACCTGGGCCGCTTCATCGGCCTGGTGCGCTCGCTGTCCATCGACCCCATCGTGGTGCGGCAGAACTGGCTAGATGCCTATGACTACACGACCGACAAGGGCGCCGTGGTGCTCAACGAGTACGCCCGCGTGAACGATCCGTTCGCGCGCATCGGCAAGGAGTCGGTGACGGTGCAGATCACCAGCGTGACCCGCGCCAGTGACACGTCTTTCAACGTGCGCTGGACGGAGACGCGCTTCGTCAATGGCGCGCTGGATCGTACCGAACGCTGGAACGCGGTGATTTCCACGGTGCTGCAAGCCCCGCGCACCGAGCAGCGTCTGCGCAAGAACCCCTTGGGCATCTACGTCAACGGGCTGTCGTGGAGCCGCGAACTGGAAGGAAACGAAGGAGCAAAGCCATGAATGCACATTTCCGTAAATCCGCCTTGCTAATCATGTTGCTTGCCCTCGCGGGCTGTGCCACGCAGGGCAAGCCGCCGCCGACTATTTCGCTCGATGAACCGGTGCAGGCCCAGCCGCTGCCGGAGCCGCCCGCGCCCGTGGAGGTGGTGGCGGTGCCGCAGGTGCTGCCGATGCCGGCGCAGATGAAGCCTGTGCCGGATGCCAAGCCTGCCGCAGAACCCACCGATGAAACCGTGCGCGTGTCCCGCGCCAACGCCGAGGCGCGCATTGCACCGACGCGCGAGGGCTACGTCAACGCGATTCAGGTGTGGCCGTTCACCGACGGCGCGCTGTACCAGGTCTACGCGGCCGTGGGCCGCGTGACCGTGATCGCGCTCCAGCCCGGCGAGGAGCTGGTGACGGTCGCCGCCGGCGATACCGTGCGTTGGATCGTCGGCGACACATCGAGCGGCAGCGGTGATGCGCTGCGCGTCAATGTGATGGTCAAGCCGATCCGCTCGGGTCTCAAGACCAATCTCGTCATCACGACCAGCCGGCGTACCTATCTGCTGGAGCTGACCTCTACCGAGAAGACGTGGATGGCGTCGGTGTCCTGGGAGTACCCCAAGGACAAGATGCTGGCGTTGCAACGCCAGGCGCAGGCCGCCAGCGCCGCCGCGCCGGTCGATAGCGGACTGTCGCTGGAGAAGATCCGTTTCCGCTACGCCGTCAGCGGTAGCAATCCGCCGTGGAAGCCGCTGCGCGCCTTCGATGACGGCGAGAAGGTCTACATCCAATTTCCGCCGGGCATTGCCCAGGGCGAGCTACCGCCACTGTTCGTCATCGGCGCGCAGGGCGACGGGCAACTGGTGAACTACCGCTTCCGCGCACCGTACTACATCGTGGATCGTCTGTTCGGCGCGGCCGAGCTGCGCCTGGGCGGAGACAAGGGCGACGTGGTGCGGATCGAGCGTACCGATGGAACGCGGAGGAACTGACCATGAGCCAGGACGATTCTCCTGACCTTGCGCCGCAGGCGGGCAAGGTCGCGCCCGAGGCGGTGGCGCTGCGCGCCCAGCCGCGCCCGGTCACGCGCCTGAACCGGCGCACGCTGGCCATCCTCACCGGCGGCCTGTCGGTCGCCGTGCTCGGCGCCACGATCTGGTCGCTGCAGCCGCATCGGCGCGGTGCGGGCGAGCAGACCGAGCTTTACAACGTCGATCGCGTCTCGAAGTCGGAAGGGCTGGACGGACTGCCAGCCGACTACTCGAAGCTGCCGCCGAAGGTGCCCGAGCTGGGGCCGCCGCTGCCGGGCGACCTTGGCCCGGCCATCGTGAAGGCGCAGCAGCCGGTGACGCCCACCTACGCGCCGCCGGGCCACGACCCGGAGGATGCACGGCGCAAGGAAGCTGAAGCGGCAGCAGCTTCCTCGGTGTTCTTCCGCTCGGGCACGCCTGGCAAGACCGCCGCGCCAGCGGCTGCGCAAGTCGCTGTGGCTGGCCAAGCATCGGCCTTGGCGGGCTTCGACCCGATGGCCGCCGGGCCGGCCTCGACGGCGGCCCAGCCATCCGACCCGACCGTTGTGCAGAACCGGCAAGACCAGAAAGAGGCGTTCCTGAAAGGCGGCTCTACGGAAACCCGCAATTCCGGCAATCTGCAAATGCCGTCCTCGCCGTATCAGGTCATGGCCGGGACGGTGATCGCTGGGGCGCTGGTCACGGGCATCAAGTCCGATTTGCCGGGCGACGTGATCGCCACGGTGACGGAGCCGGTCTACGACACGGCCACGGGGAAGTTCCTGCTGATTCCCCAAGGCTCGCGCATCCTGGGCAAGTACAACAGCCAGGTGAGCTACGGGCAGAGCCGCGCGCAGGTGGTGTGGAACCGCGTCATCCTGCCGGACACGTCTTCGCTGAAGCTAGACAACCTCGCGGGCACCGATCCGGCGGGGTATTCCGGCCTGGAGGATGGCGTCGATTGGCATTGGGATCGTGTCTTTGCCGGCGCGGCGCTGACGACCTTGCTGGGCGTGGGCGCAGAGCTGGCCGCACCGGAGAACCGGCAGAACGGCAACCGGATCGTGATCGCCGGGCGGGACAGCGCACAGGACAGCATCAACCAGGTAGGTCAGGAGATGACCAGGCGCAACATGAACATCCAGCCGACGCTGACCGAGCGGCCGGGCCTGCCGGTGCGGATCATCGTCAACCGCGATCTAGTGTTGCGGCCGTACCAGCCGATGTTCTTCCAGCGGGGGGCCATGCAATGAGCACGAGCAAGAAGCTGCGGCTCGGGCCGCTGCCCAAGACCGAGAGCACGAAGCTCACGTTCTCGTGCCCGGCCAGCCTCAAGGCCGACCTCGACCGCTACGCCGCCTTGCACGCACAGGCGTATGGTGAAGCGGTCGATGCGGCGCTGCTGATCCCGTACATGCTGGAGGCGTTCATGGCGGCGGATCGGGGATTCAAGCGGGGTAGGGGAGACGACAAGCAACCGTCTTTCCGCGCGGCTGTGCCGAGGGGTTGATATTTTGAATATGTTGCTATTGTCGTACCCAAGCTACGACTAGATGCGCCATATCAAATTGACTTTCGCTTTGGAAGGTTGTAGAAGTCGTAGTATGGCTACGGCTAATTCAAGCAAGCTAAACGCGCTCTACACCCGGCTGGCACCGGGAACGCCGCTGACCTCTGAGGACTTGGCGGCGTTGGGCATCTCTGCCGACCTGGCCGTTCACTACGTTCGGGCAGGGTGGCTGACGCGCCTGGCGCGGGGGGTGTTCTGCCGTCCGAACGATCCCCCGGCGCTCCATCCCAGCCTGTTGGTGTTGCAGCGCAGGTTTGAGGGGCTGCACGTTGGCGGCAAGTCGGCGCTGGACTGGTATGGCGTGCGGCAGTACGTGTCGCAGCAGCCGGTGCTGCATCTGTATGGATGGACTGCGGCACGGCTGCCGGAATGGTTCACCGAACGCTTCCCGGCCGAGTACCACCGCAAGCGGCTGTTCGACGAGCAGCCGGACGCCTTGCTTCACGTCGGCCCGTTCGAGCAGCGCAGCGGGGCGCCGCAGGTGTCGGCGCCAGAGCGTGCCTTGCTGGAGCTGTTGAGCGAAGTCGGTGTGCGCCAGCCCTTGCAGGAAGCCCGCGAACTCGTCGAAAGCGCCTACAGCCTGCGCGCCGACGTGCTGCGCGAACTGTTGCAGCGCTGCATGAGTGTCAAGACCGTGCGGCTGTGCCTGCAACTCGGCCGCGAGGCGTCGCTGCCTTGGGCGGCCAAGCTCGACCCAGCCTCGCTGCCGACGGGCAGCGAGCGGCCTTGGGTGTCTCGATCGGCCGACGGCCTGCTGGTGCTCAAGCCATGAACCAGACCTATCTCGACACCGCGCGCCTGCTGACGCAGGTGGCACCGCTGGTGTTCGCGGACGACACCTTTGCCCTGAAGGGCGGCACGGCGATCAATCTGTTCGTGCGTGACATGCCACGTCTGTCGGTCGATCTAGATCTGGTCTTTCCCGATCACACGCTGCCGCGCGACGAAGCGTTGGCGCGTATCAACGAGGCCGTTCGGCAGGCTGCCGAGCGGTTGAAGAAGCGAGGATTCCAGACGCACGCACCAGCGGCAGCAGCAGGGGAGACGAAGTTGCTGGTGCGTCGCGGCTCGATTCAGGTCAAGGTCGAAGTCAACTTCGTCATGCGCGGGACGGTGCAGCCGGTGCGCCGCGCTTCGCTCACACCGACCGCGCGCGACGTGCTGATGGCCGATCTGGACATTCCGGTGGTGTCGCTGGAGGACGTATACGGCGGCAAGCTGGTGGCGGCCTTGGATCGGCAGCATCCGCGAGACCTGTTCGACGTGATGCAGCTCTTTGCGCACGAGGGCATTACGCCCGGCATTCGGCGCGCATTCGTGGTCTATCTGTCGAGCAGCAACCGGCCGATCCATGAAGTGCTGTTCACGCCCCTGCGGGACATCCGGCATGACTACGAGCACAACTTCCAAGGCATGACGGCCGAGCCCGTGCCGCTCGATGCGCTGCTTGCTGCCCGCGAGCGCATGGTGCGCGAAGTCCAGCAGGGCTTGGACGACGACGAGCGGCGCTTCCTGCTGTCGCTGGCCGCCGGCACGCCGGAGTGGTCGCTGCTGGGCATCGCACATCTCGAACATCTGCCGGGCATCCGCTGGAAGCTGCGCAATCTGGCGCAGTTGCAGAAGGCCGATGCAAGGAAGTTTGCCGAGCAGGCAGACCTGCTCGCCAAGCAGCTATCTGCGCTATCCTAGAAGGCGATTGATGATGGTGCTGCCAGCGTCGTCACCCCGCCAATCGGCCCATCTCCCGCGCCAGCAAAAGGTGTCCGATGCAGACGGTAAAGACGACGGTAAGGCCTCATTTCGATCACCGCAAATCCCTTTAACCACGCGGACTTACGTGGCTCATTGATGACCGAGTGGGAGTAGGGTTCTTGAATTTTTCCTTTAAAATCAACTACTTACGTTAATGCTCGAATTATCTACAAGCAGTTCGTTCCTCGTAAGCTATTGATTTAGAACGATTTTCTCAAGCCATCCCGGCGCCAGAGATCCTGTCAGGCGAAAAACCAACGGTATCTTTGACGGTATGAACGAGCCTGTTTCTGCTGGACCGTCTCAGGCAGAAATTCTTCCGTCGCAGAAATACCGTCAACGACGGTAGAAATCGATCCCAAACGCGCCCGAGCGGGCCATCACAGAAGCTGCTCGATATCATCGAGCGTGAGGGGCTGGAAGCGTTTCTCTTGACGTTTCGTCGGTGATCGTCCTGCGCCAGACCAATGCGGTTCCGGAAGGGGCCGGCGTCCCCGCCCGCGACAAAGAACATGCCATGGGGCAACGCGGCGGAGGCTCGGGCGCAATGACTGCGCTGGCGCTCCTTCAGCGTTCGTCGCCGGGCTGTGGCGGCGCGTCGGGCACTGCGTCCAGCACGCTCAGGAAATCCGCGCGCTTGCCCTGAGCCGCTTCGGTCCGCAGGTAGTCGAGCGCCAGAAAGCTGGCCATCTTCTCGGCAGTCGCGCTGGCGATGAACTGGTTGACGGAAATGCCGTCGCGCGCGGCCAGTTCCTTGATCTTGCGGTGCACCGAATCGGGCAGGCGAATGGTCAGGGCGGTCATGGAAGGCGCTCCAGATGGTGAAGAAAAGCTGCGGGAGCTATGGCTTGCACGCCCAGCTCCTGCGCGCGGCGAAAGTCCTTGATGTTGTGCGTCACGATGAACCGGCTGGACGAGGCCACCGCACATTCGAGCACCATGTCGTCGTCAGGATCGCGCAGAAATGGCCGCCACAGATAATGCACGTCTTGCAGATGCGCCAGCGACGCCAGATAACGCAGAAAGCCCAGCATCTGCTCGGCGCTGATGCCGGACGGCAGATGTTCGGGGCGGGTCAGCACCGCCTGCCACTCTGTGTACAGCGTCACCGACAGCGCCGGTACGAATCGAGGCGAGGGTAGTTCGCGCAGTAGCTGATAGCTGGCCCCGCGCCTCGAGCGCATGGCTGCCACCAGCACCGAGGTATCTAGCACCACGTTCATGGTTATACCAGCATAACCACGTTTCGCAGCGTTTGCAAGGTCAACCATCGCGCAGGGCTGACGATCCTGCGCGCAGCGCGTAGCGGCCGAGCATCTTCCCCGCTCGGCTCCTGGCGGGAAGAGAAGGTCTGGTCGAGCGCGAGCGCAACGGACGATGACGAATCCTTCGAGCTATACGCTCGTGTCGTCGGTGTTCGACTCCGCCGCTGGCCCGACAGGGTCTTGAGGGCATCGCAGCTCAGTTCGCTGAACCTCACGTCCGCGGCCCCGACGACAACGCCGTCCCGCTGGGCGTCTTGAACCAGTTGCGCGAGCGAGCAGGAACAAGAGAACCCAGAAGCTGCGCATTGAGCCCGCCCGACAGCGTGTCCAGCCGCGCCAGGTCGAAGCCCAACGTCTTTGCCCGCGTCGCCACGCGACCGGCGTCGGTCAGGTTCGCCCTGGTCTTGGCCTTCGTTGGCATACGTGGGGGGCCGAGGAGACTCCTTTGAACGTCGGCGCCCGTGACGGTAAATGGTCAACGAGGTTGTGGGCGGCGAACGTCTTTCAGCGCATCGTCCGTCAGTAGCTGCAGTTGATGTTATCTTTACATCCCAAGCCGGCTCTTTTCAGCCCGCAGCTGGGTTCAGCGAACTGCACGGTAAAAAAATTACGGATCTCCGTAGACCTAGCATTCATGCGGGTCTCCGGGCCGTGGAAACAATTGAGTGGGAGTGAGACTTCCAGTCTGAAATTATTTGGATGAACCCTCATAGTCGTAGTTAAACTACGACTAAACCCGCTAGATCAAGTTGACTTCCATTTGAAATTATCGTATTGGTCGTAATGTGAATACGACTAATACAAGTAAATTAAATGCGCTCTACACCCGGCTCGCGCCGGGGGCGCCGCTGACCTCGGAGGATCTGGCGGCGCTGGGCATCTCCGCCGACCTGGCCGTTCACTACGTCCGGGCAGGGTGGCTCATGCGCCTGGCGCGCGGGGTGTTCTGCCGTCCGAACGACCCCCCGGCGCTTCATCCCAGCCTGCTGCTGTTGCAGCGCAGGTTCGAGGGCTTGCATGTCGGTGGCAAGTCGGCGCTGGACTGGTATGGCGTGCGCCAGTACGTGTCGCAGCATCCGGTGCTGCACTTGTATGGCTGGACGGCAGGGCGCTTGCCGGAATGGTTCACCGAACGCTTCCCGGCCGAGTATCACCGCAAGCGGCTGTTCGACGAGCATCCGGATGCCCTGCTGCACGTCGGCCCGTTCGAGAAGCGCAACGGGGCGCCGCAGGTGTCGGCGCCGGAACGCGCATTGCTGGAACTGCTGAGCGAGGTCGGTGTGCGGCAGCCCTTGCAGGAAGCCCGCGAACTCGTCGAGGGCGCGTACAACTTGCGTGCCGATGTACTGCGCGAACTGTTGCAGCACTGCACGAGCGTCAAGACCGTGCGGCTGTGTCTGCAACTCGGCCGCGAGGCATCATTGCCCTGGTCGGCCAGGCTCGACCCGGCCACGCTGCCGACCGGCAGCGACCGACCTTGGGTGTCCCGATCGGCTGATGGCCTGCTGGTCCTCAAGCCATGAATCAGGTCTATCTCGATACCGCACGGCTGCTGACGCAGGTGGCGCCGCTGGTGTTCGTGGATGACACCTTCGCCCTGAAGGGCGGCACGGCGATCAATCTGTTCGTGTGCAACGACCGCTTTGGCCATCCCGTGCAGCCCGAGGAGTGGTTTCTCGTTCCGCTGTTCGTGATCGACGAGGCCGTCGCGCGCATCAAGGATGGCAGCATCACCGACTACGTCTACGACCCAAAGGCCGCAAAGCTGGTGAAGGTGGCGTAGTTCGGGAATGGCCCGGGTTCTTGCCTATCCGTCCTGCCAGGGGTTGATGACGGTCACGCCAGCCGCTTCATAGGGCGATGCGTCGCGTGATGCGACGATGAAGCCGCGCGATGCTGTGACGGCCGCAATGTAGCCGCCTGGCGTCGGGAAGCCTCGACCGCTGTTCCTGGCCATCACCGCCAGGTCGGCATAGTGGCGTGCCGCATCCGTGTCGAATGGCAGTACCCGATCCTTGAACGACTCCAGCAGTTCGTTCAGGGCGCGGTCGAGCATGTTCTTGCGCTTGCCCGCCGGCAACGCCCGGATACCGAACAGCAATTCGGCCAGCGTGACGCTCGACAAATACAAGGTTTCCGCCGCCTGATCGTTCAGCCAGGCTCTTACGGCAGCGTCTGGCTCTGGCTTCATCGCCTCGGAAACGACATTGGTATCCAGGACGATCATTCAGTCGAAGCCCAGCGGTTTAGCCGGCGTCTTGTCGCGCACACTCTCGAAGACGGCGAAATCGTCGTTGGTCAGGCCGATCTTGCGACCGATGGCGGACAAGGCCTCCCCGACACGGACGCGCTTCTCCGGCTTGACCGCGGCCGACAGAATCTCGCGCACTTCCGCTTCCGTGCTGCGGCCGTGCTGGGCCGCAGCACGCGCAAAGCGCGATGCACGTCATCGGGTACGTTCCTGACGGTCAGGATGGCCATGATTCACAATCTCCGACCTGCTTTCGATGACTGCAGTTATAGGTAAACGAAGTCATTCACGCAAGCATCGAGCCGGGCAGCACTCGAGGGCCGGCGAGGCCAGCCGCGGCTAGACGTGCTGCCCGCCGTTGATCGCTATCTCCGCCCCGTTGATATACGCGGCGCCCGAGGTGCACAGGAAGTAGATGGTCGCGGCAACCTCCTCGGGCTCACCCAGGCGGCGCAGCGGGATGTCGCGTTCCACGATCTGCGCGGTGCCCGGAGACAGGATGGCGGTGTCGATCTCGCCCGGTGCGATCGCATTGACCCGTACGCCGTGCGGGCCGAACTCGTGAGCCATTTCCCGGGTGAGTGCCAGAAGGGCTGCCTTGGACGCGGCGTAGGCAGAGCCCGCGAACGGGTGGACACGCGAGGCCACGATGGACGTCACGTTCACAACGATCCCTCTGGCCGCACTCAGCTCGGGGAACAGGCCACGGGCGAGCAGGGCGATGGAGAACAGGTTCACATTGAAGACCGTGCTCCAGGTCTCGTAGCTGGAGTCCAGCACGCCCATGCGCTCGCCGCCAGGCAGCTTGGGGGATATGCCGGCATTGTTCACGATGGCGTCGATCCGCCCGTGGCTGAGGCGCTCGCGAATGTCCTGCACGCCCTTGTCCAGGCTGCCGATGTCGGTGAGGTCGAGCTGGATGTGGCTGTCGCGACCTTCCGGCCATGGGCAATTGGCATTGAACGGCTGCCGCGATACGGTCAGCACGCGCCAGCCGGCGGCGTTGAAGTGCTTGACCGTCGCATGGCCGATTCCCCGGCTTGCGCCGGTCAGCAACATCGTCTTTCGCACCGTCATGAGTCTCTCTCTTGAAGCGGGGCGCGTCGCCCGGCCTGTCGAAGAATCCGATCGGCCGGCCTCATGCCGGCGCCCTTGCGGCAGCGCCGGCCAGGGCATCGGCCATCGCCTCGAGGAAGATGTCCGCATGCTCTCGCCGGAAGGATAGCGGCGGCCTGATCTTCAGCACATTGGCGTCACGGCCGCAGACGCTGATGAGCACGCCGGCTCGACGCAGGGCATTGACGAGAAACGCCGCCAGCTGCGGATCGGGTGTGCCATGCCGGGTCGCGTCCACCAGCTCCACGCCGATGTAAAGGCCCAGGCCGCGCACATCGCCGATGCCGGGGTGCTCGTGCGCCAGCCGATGCAGGCCTTGCCGCAGATAGTCTCCCACGTCGGCAGCCCTCTCGCGAAGGCCTTCCTGCTCGATCACGTCCAGCACCGCATGCCCGACGGCGGCAGACACCGTGTTGCCGCCGAAAGTATTGAAGTAGCGCTGTTCGCGGCCGAAGCTCTCGGCCAGCCGGGACTGCATGACCAGGCCTGCCATGGGATGCCCGGCGCCCATGGGCTTGCCCATGGTGACGATGTCGGGGACGAGCCCGGCCTCGCGTTGAAAGGCCCACCAGAAGTCGCCGGTTCGACCGAAGCCGCCCTGCACCTCGTCGGCGATGAATACCCCTCCGGCCTCTCGCACCGCCTGTGCCGCGGCGGACAGCGCGCCGTTGCGGTCCGGGAAGATGCCGTCGCTCGCGAAGACGGTGTCCACCATCATGGCCGACAGGCCGAAGCCCCGGGCCTGGAGATCGCGAGCGGCTGCCTGGATGTCCTCGACGAAGCGGGCGGCGACATCGGCCGCGGTTGCCCGTCCGAAGGGCTTGGGCGCCCGGACCAGCCGCACATGGGGCGCATTGCTCTGGCGCAGGGATGGGGAGATGTCGGCCAGCGCCAGGGTGACGCCATGATAGGCGAAATCGGTAACGATCAGGCCCGTCTGGCCCGTGGCGGCCTGCGCGATGCGTAGCGCCAGGTCATTGGCCTCGCTGCCGCTGCACGTCAACGCGACTCTGGACAGAGGCTGCGGGAACAGGCTGGCCAGCCTTTCGGCGTAAGCGACGACACCCTCATGGAGGTAGCGAGTATGAGTGTTGAGCCTGCCTGCCTGCTCGCTCAGCGCCTGGACCACTCGCGGATGACAGTGCCCGACACAGGGCACGTTGTTGTAGCAGTCCAGATAGGCGCGATCCTGGGCGTCGTAAAGCCAGACATCCTCGGCCCGGACCGGTGTCAGCGGTTCCTCGTAGAAATGGCGGTAGGCGGGGCCCAGCACTTCGGTACGGCGCCGGACAAGGGAATCGGCGTAGGCGTCGGGGCTCATGTCGGTGATCGTGTGTGCAGGGTGGAGGTACGGTACGTCCAGGCTGAAATGATGCGTGTCGCGCGCTATGCATGCGGCGACATTCGGCGCCAGAGAGGAGCCAGCAGCATCGCCAGTCGGCGCGCATCGGGGTTGTAGCGCAGGATGTAGTCGCGGTTCTCGGGAAACATCGCTGCTCGCCATTCGGTGAGTACCAGGCGTTGCACGACTCGCGCGAGAACGAGGTCCAGGACATGACGACGTTCGTCCTCGGTCAGCGGGATCTCCTCCGCGTAGCCTTCCAGCAACTCGTCCATGGCCGCCAACGGGTCGCCGGCGTCCGGCATCTGGTAGGACGCCGCGATGGCCGGGTCGCACACCAGCGGCGCGACCACGACGTCGCCGAAATCCAGGATGCCGGCGATGCTGTCGTGGTTCGAGTCCTGCACCAGATAGTTGCTCTTGCTCAGGTCGTTGTGGATGGCCTGCTGCCGCATGCCGGACAGGGCCAGGGAGATGCTGGCCTCGAATGCCGCAATGAACTTGCTGGCGATATCCCTCAGCACCGGGTCGTCGACATGGCGAACCAGTGGCTTCAGCTGCCCGAGTTGCATGAGGTTCCAGAGAAAATCCCGCTGCATGCCGGCATGCTCGAAGCCGTGAAGCGCCTTGTCGAACCTGCCGAGCGCGCTACCGAGCGATCGGCGGTGCGCGGCCGATGTTTCGGCCCTGACCCCGGTGATGCCGTGCAGATAGCTGTAGGACCGAACCTGGCAATCGCGGCCCGCCTCGTCCCGCATGACCAGGTAGTCGCTTCCGTCGCCACTGACCAGGTGCCTCGGTGCCATTGTCGTCGCGCCCCGCGACTCCAGATGGCGCAGCAGCGCGATCTGGAACTGCGTCTCCACTTCGGGCTCCGACCCATTCGCGAACTTCAGGACGTATTTCGTACCCCTTGCCGACGTCGCCAGGAAGTTGCAGTCCCGCTCGCCTGTCAGGGGTACGACCTGTGGCGAGAATCCATAGGCTTCCTGGGCTATGTGGCCGGCGAAGCGCTCGGAGACCACGGGCTTCGGCGAGTTGAGCAGCTCGGTGGCGAGAAGCGGGCGGTTCATGGTCTGCATGCTAGCCCAGGGAAGGTCGGGGCGGGCTGCCGGCGCCTGCCGGGCGGCAGGGGTTTCAGTCGTACGTGATCGTATAGATCAGGTCCACCGCGCTGGTCCTGCCGGTCTGACCGCGCGCGGTCAGGCGGCGCGTGATGTCGTAGAACATGTACAGCGTGCTGGCCGCGCCGGCCATGCCGGCCTCGTACGTGACGTACAGCTGGTCGGACAGGCGCTTGCCGATCGACACGCCGCTCTCGCTCAGGCCCACTTCGTCGAAGCCCAGGTTCTCGCCCAGGTTGCCCGCCAGCAGGCCCAGGGCGGCCTGCTGCATGGCGTTGCCGTCGCCGCCACCCGCGCCGGGCGCGCGCCCCAGCACCACCCACGACAGGGTCTCGGCATCGGGCAGTGGCGGCTCGGAGTACAGCGCCACACGAGGCGCCTGGGCGGTACCGGTGACGCGTACGCCCGCGCGCACGTCGATGTTGGGACGCAGGGCCAGCAGGTTCAGCGACGGGTTGCTGTAGGGGCCGTTGAACAGCACGACGCCGGTCTCCACGTTCAAGGCCTGGCCCCAGGCGCGAAAGCGCCCTTCGTCGGTGCGGATCTCGCCGACGATGCCGACCGGGTCGTTGCCGCTCTCGACGCTGCGAATGTTCAGCTCGCCTTGCAGGCGCGTGGTGATGCCATAGCCCTGTAGCGCGAAATCGCGCCCCAGGTCCAGCTTGACCTCCATATCCATGGGCCGGGCGGTCCGCAGCTCGCCGCGAGCCTGGGCCTCGGCCTGCTCCGCTTTCGCCTTCTGGTCGCTGGCGCGCTTGACCACCACGTCGCTGCCCAGGGTCGGCGCGCCCGATTCGGGCAGCGTGATCGAGGCGCGATCGACATGGATGTCGCCGCGCACGCGCAGGCGACCATCGGTCAGGCCGGCCGACAGCTCCCCACTGACGCTGACCTGCCGGTCGCTGCGCACCAGCACCTGCATGCCCTCCAGTCGGGCGTTCACGTCCAGCGCGATGCCGGAATCCTGCGCCGTGGCATGGGCTACGCCGCTCCAGTCGACGTGGCCGCTGGCGGCCATCCGGCCACGCTCGGCCGGCGCCGGTGTACGGTTGCCGCTCATGCCGCGCACGTAGGCATGGCTGCCGGTCCCCCCTTGCAGCACGAGCTCCTCGATGTCGAGGCGATGGCCGTCCAGCCTCGCGCGCAGGCGGCCATCGTGCAGGTCCACACCGTCGAGCACCGAGCGCAGGTTCAGGCCATCCACCCGGATCGGGCCTTGCAGTTGCGGCGCCTGGACGGTGCCGGCGAGCTTGACGTCGGCGTCCAGCGCCCCGGTGATGCGCCAGCCCAGCGGCGCCAGGCTGCCCCAGACGCCCAGATCCTGCAGTTGCGCGCGCAGCTGTCCACCCAGCGGGGCATCGTCCGGCAGCGTCCAGCCACCCGCCTGACGCGCCAGGCGAGTCTGCGCCTGGCCCTGGATGATGCCTGCTCGCTCGGTGTCCCAGTCGAGCCGGGCCTGCACCTCGTCTCCGTCGGATTGCACCAGCAATTCCAGCTTCCTGATGCCGGCGGCCACGCCGCGCGCGGGCGTGCCGTCGTTCACCTCGATGCGCGTGTTGTCGCTGGTGGCCGCGCCAGCGGCCTGTGCACTGGGCTCACCCAGCCAGAGATCGCCGTTGTCGCGCCGGATGGATGCCTGCACGCGCAGCGCCTCGCTCATGTCGACATCCCAGTCGCCGCTGAGGACCAGCGACGACCGGATGCCTGCCGCCTCGAGCGGCGGATTGTCGGGCATCAGCGCATCGACCCAGGCCGGCACCAGGCCGCCGAGCTGGCCGCGCGACTGGATGCGGGTTGCCCCATCGGCCGCTTGCGAGAAGTGCACCGGCTCCCAGCGCAGCACCAGCGCTTCGCCCGGCCTGGCCACGCCCGCCGGCGGCGCGAGCGTCGCCTGCCCCGCGGTGGTGGTGATCCGCAGGGCAGGGTCGGTCTGTGCCGTGACCTGGAGTCCTTCGCCGAGCTCCAGGCGCCAGGGCTGCTTTTGGCCGGGCAGCGTGGCCGCGGCCGCAAGTTGCTGCAGCGTGATGTTCCACACCGGCGCGCCGGAGGTACCGGTCTGCGCCGTTTGCGCCCGTGTGGCGAGCACGGCATGGGTGCCGTTGGCGGTGAGCTCACCCTGCGCCACCAGCGTGGCGGCGGCCAGATTACCCCGCACCTGCGCATCGAGCTTCTTCATGTCGATCACCGTGGCGGACGACGCCTTGCCGCCTTCGGCACCCGCCGCCCGGGCCGGCTCGGCGGCAGGCAGCTCGACGTGCAAGCCGGCGCTGCGGGCATGGGCGTCCAGACGCAGATCCGGATGCGCTGCGGGGTCCTGCAGGCCATCGAGCCATTGCTGCCAGCCGCCTTGCCAGTCGGCCGCGATCTGCGCGCCGCCTGTGGCCTTCAGCGCCGGCAGCGCCTCGCCCAGTACCGGCAGGGACCGCAACCAGCCCAGCAGTTGCTCGGCCGATGCCACGTTCAGTGTCAGCTTGCCGCCGCCGCTGGCTTGCCGCATGGCGACATCGGCATCGAGGTCGAGCCCGGGCGCGGTGGCCTTGACGACAGCTTCGATGCGCTCGGCGTCCGGTAGCGCCACGTTCAGCTTGCGGGCATCGACCCTGGCCTGGAACGCATCGAGATGCATGTGCTCGAGGTCCAGCCGTTGCGGCGACCAGTGGCCCCTGGCCTGGATGGCGCGCACGTCCAGGCGGCTGCGTTGGCTGCCGCCTGCTCCCGTGACGGTACCCTGGCCGGTGATGTCCACATCGAAGCCGACACCGCTGTCCAGTTGCCCGCTGGCGGCCAGCGTGCCGCTCAGATCGGGCACTCGCTGGGCCGCCAGTTCACCGTGGATCTGCACCAACGGCAACTGCCGTAGCTCGCCGCGCACATCGAGCGCCTGCGTCTGCGGCTCGAAATGGCCCTGCAACTGCAGGCGGCCATCGCCGACGTGCACCTGCACGGTCTCGGCCGTCCAGCGCTCGGGCGTGATCCGGGCCCGGGCCAGTAGTTGCGACAGCGGCAGCCGCTGCTTGTCGATCAAGCCGGCGGCGGCGTTGCGGATGTCCGCTTCGATCTGCCATCGTGCCTGCGTCAGGTCGCCGGACGGCTCCGCGCCGGCATCGAGCGGATGTACCGAGGCCGTGCCGGTGATCGCGGTTTCCGGCAGGCTGGCGAGCAAGGGCTGCAGATTCAGTTCGTGCAGGCCCAGTTGCAGATCGGCCGTGTCCGGTTGCTGCGGGTGGACCCAGCCCTGCAGCTCGATGCGACCCGCCGGCCGGGCGCCTTGCAGCATCACCCGGGCCTGCTCGACATCGATGCGTTCGGGCGCGTAGCGGGCCCTGGCTTCGATGCTGTCGACCGGCAAACGCTGGGCATCCCATGCGCCCGGCGCACGATTCCGGATCTCGGCCGCCAGCTTCCACGCCGCGGACGTCAAAGACGCCTGCTCACCCTGCGCGTCATCCGGATCGATGTCGATATGGCCGTCCAGGTCGGTCACCGGGGCCGCGGCATGGAACGCCCGGGCGTTCAGGTGGCCCAGCCGCACATGTGCCTGCTGCACCGGCTGGCCGCGCCAGGGGTGCAGCGTGGCCAGCCCATGAAGCATCGCAGCGGGCGGTCGGCCATCCGCCGCCTGCGTGTCGCCTGCCGTCACGTCCTGCAGCAGGCGGGCGATCACTGCAGCCGCATCGGCATCGGCACCGTGCTCCTGCGCGTCGAGTCGCAGGTCGACGTGTGCGGCATCTCCTCCGGCCAGCGTGCCATCGGCCTGCAGCAGCACCTGCAGGCGCAGCGGCACATCGGGCACCGGATCGCTCAGCCAGGCGCCGATCTTCGCTCGTACACCCAGATCGTGGGCGTTCAGCTTCACATCCGCCCGGACATGGCTCTGACTGTGGCGCAGGCCGGTCAGTTGCAGGTCGTGCCAGGTGCCGTCGTAGCGGTACCGGGCGGCGAAGTCGTCCGCCGCCTGCACGGCGCTGCTGCCATCCTCGGCCACGGTCTCGATCTCCAGGCGCTCCACCTGCACCGGCAGCGTGACCCGTATCGGCAAGGTCAACTGCTCGGGCATGGCGAAGGGTTCCCCGGGGGGCTCGGGCCGGTCCGGCTGCGGGCTCAGCCTGACTTGGATGCGCCCGGCCTGCAGTGCGCGCACATGGAGCGCACGGCCCAGGAGTTCGGACAGGCTCCAGTCGATCCGCAACTGCTCGATGGCCAGGTCGGTGCCCGGCATGGCCCATTGCAGGCGCTGCACGGTGCCGCCGCCGGTGATGGAGCCGTTCGCCTCTTCATAGGTCAGGCTCTGGCCTTCGGGCAGGTACTTCTGCGCCAGGTGCAGGGCTTGCCGCAGGGATCCATCACTGGAAGCCCACCAGAGAACGGCGCCCAGGGCCAGCGCGAGCATCAGCAACAGCGCCAGCAGAAGCCACAGCAGGCGCCTGAACCAGCGCCAGCCCGAGCGCGGCGTCCCGGGGGCAGGGGGTTCGGGGGAATCGGAGGTGATAGCCAGGGTGCGATCGTTCATGGTCGAAGTCCGAACCCGGCAGTGCCGAACGAGGGAGTGCCGGGTTCCATCGGAAACATCAGAAGGAGAAGCCCAGCCGCATATGCAGACGGATCCGCCGGTCCTTCAGGCCGTAGGCCACATCGAACTGCATGGGTCCGACCGGGCTGTTCCAGCGGATACCCGTGCCGACGCCGGTATGGATGCTCATGTCGTCGATGTCGTCGGACACCGAGCCCACGTCGATGAACAGCGTGTGCTCCCAGTCGGTCTGGTTGCCCCTCAGCGTGATCGGACGCTGCCATTCCAGGCTGGTGACCGCCATGTAGCGGCCGCCGTAGAGCTTGTCGGCGATGGAGCGCGTGCCGATGCTCCGGTAGCCGTACCCGCGCACAGTGGTGTCGCCGCCCGTCAGGAACAGCAGGGTCGAGGGCAGTTGCGCGCTGCGCTCGGCCATCACCGCGCCCAGCTCGCCGCGCAGCGCCAGGCGGCTCTGGCGCCCGATCTCGTTGCGCTGGCCCAGAGGCCAGAACTGCAGCCCATGCAGGCGCACCCGCAGGAACGGATCGCGCTGCGGCGTCAGCGTGAAACCGACGCCGGCCTCGGCGCCCAGGCCATAGCCGGCGGTCGGGTTGGTCTTGTCGTTGAAGTAGCGCCCCGTCCAGCCGTAGTTGGCCATCAGCGAGGAGGCGCTGCCGGGTGCGTCGCCACCCACGACCTTGCTCATGTCGTACTGCAGATAGTAACGCCGGTCGATATGGCCCACGCTCTTGGTGCGTCCGCCCTGCAGCGACAGGGAGTTGGACTTGAAGTCCCCCACTTCGGCCCGCTCCAGTCCCGCGCCCAGGAACCATGCCCAGCCCGAGCGGTTCGGCATGTCCGTCCACATGGTCGAGGCGGCCTGGTTCTTGGCATCGAGAGAGAGACGGCTGACCGCGCGCCAGCCCAGCGGCCGGAGCTGGTTGTGCACATGGTCGATCGACACCCGTGGCCCGGCGTCGGTGGTCAGGCCGACGCCGAACACCACCTTCTGGTACCTGGCCTCACGCAGCTGCGCGATGACGGTGGCATGCTCCGGGTCGCTGTCCTCGGTATCCAGCATCAGAAAGGCCGAGTCGAAATAGCCGCTGGCGGCCAGGCGCTGCTGGGCATCGAGCAGTTCCTCCTCGCTGTATTCCGCTCCGGTGGGAACGCGCACGATGTTCCTTATGCCCTCGGCGTCGTATCGTTCCACCCCCTTGAGCCTGATGTCGCCGAAGCGGTAGGGCGGGCCCGGGTCGTAGTGCACGCGCAGGCTGGCGCGGTTCCGGTCGGCATCGATGGCGGCCTGGCTGTCGGCGATGCGCGCGGTCGGGTAGCGCTCTTTCTGGAGGTCGCGCAGACCGGCGTTCTTGGCCGCGTTCCAGTCGGACTCGGTGAAGGCACCGCCCTCCTTGAGCGACCATGCCTGCTGGATGCGCGCGCGCTGCGCCGCCGCTTTCGGGTCGCTGTTCATCGGGTCGGCAAAGCTGATCGAGTGGTCGGCCACCCTGGTCTGCTCACCCGGCGCCACTTCGATGACGATGGTGCGCGGCGCGGCTCCTTCCGCGGCGGCGTCCACGCGCAGCGTCAATTCCGGGTTGAAGTAGCCCAGTGCTGCGAGCAGGTCGCGTGCATTGGCGTCGGCCTCGGTCAGCAGGCGGTTGAACTCGGTAGCCTGCAGATCGGGAAACCGTGTGTACCGCTGCAGATCGAGGTGGCGCTCCAGATGCCGGGCAATGCCGCGGTCCTCGCTCACGACCTTCACCTGGAAGACCGGCTCGCCTTCGGTAACCTCCACGGCGCTCTCTTCATCATGGGCTTGCTCGCCTCCGTTGCCGCGCAATGCGCTGCAGCCCTGCAGTGCAACGATCACAGAAGCCAGCAAGACCCGGCGCAATGCATGGGAAAAAAGGGGAAAGCCGGGAGGCGAGGATTGGCGTTTCATCTCCGGAATCTTGGCACCTATTGTTCTTCTCCCACTTGTCGTCGTCGGCACCCTAACACACCCGCCAAGGTGAGGGCGCGACCCGTTCGACCATCGGCGCAGGCACGGCGGAAACGCCACCATTGGTTCGCCGGGGCTGCGGGACGGCGTCAGGGGTTTGCGCACTCCTTCGATGCCGGAAACATGGGCGTTGGAAAGGGCGCTGAGCACCGAGCGGGAGTGAACAGCGCGGCCGGTGCGACGGATCAGCAGCCCAGGCCGGCCTTCGCTCGTTCGCCGGCACGCCGGCCCAGTTCGGCCGCCTCCTTTCGCAGCCAGGCGGCCGCGGCCTGCTCGCCATGCTCGCGCACGCGCCGCTCGAACTCGGGCCGGAGCCGTTCCCGATCCTTTGCCATCGAACAGTCGAGACTCGCAGTAGGGTTGCCGCGTGTGGCCGGGATGGATCGGCTTGCCGGAGCATCCTTGCCGGGCGACGTGGCCTTCGCGGGTGGCTTGGCGGGTCTGGTGGACTCCCGCGCATCCCGCCGTCCGGGAGCTTTTTCCTCGTCCCCGCCGCCGCGGTTGGGCGCGGTCTGCTGCTCGAGCAGGTCGCCCTGATGGATGATCATCGCCTGCTGGCCGGCATCGAACCAGGGCATCTGGGCTATCGCGGCCGCCGGCCATATGCAGGCCAGAGCGGACATGAATGTGACTATGAGGGATCCGGGCCGCATCCGGCTTCTCCTGATTGCCTCTTTGCTGCGACGATGACGAACTCTGGAAAAGCGACCAAGCGCTGGTCCGATAGCCAATCAGCATGAACCGGGCCCGCTCTGACGGTCGACGCCGGCCGGTTTCTCGAATTCGGCCATCCGGACGGCGGCAGCGACTGTCCCGATGTCACGGCAATCGGCGAGAATCAGCGATCGAGCCGCGTTCCACACGGCCGTTCATCCCCGCACGAAGAGTCGCCCGATGACGATGACATACCTTCGACACGCCAGTGACGACGAAACGCAGTACGCCGAACCCACCGTTCGCCGCTTGCGTGAAGACTTGGCGCTCGCGCTGCGCGCGGCCGCGTACCATCGGCTGGAAGAGGGCGTCTGCAACCATTTCAGCGTGATGCTGCCGGGCGGGCAGGACCGTTACCTGATCAATCCACGCGGCCTGCACTGGAGCGAGGTCGGGCCGGACGACATCGTGCTCATCGATGTGCGGGGCAACGTGCTGGCCGGTCGTCATCGCGTGGAGCCCACGGCGCTGTTCATCCACGGCGCCGTGCACCGCCTGACGCAGCGGGCGGTCGTGCTGCACACCCACATGCCCTACGCCACCGCGCTCACGCTGACGGACGCGGTCGGGCCCGATCCCGCGCTGAGCCAGAATGCGATGCGATTCATGGGCCGCATCGCCCTCGATGCCGAGTACAACGGCCTCGCGCTCGACGATGCCGAAGGCGAGCGCATCGCACGCACCATGACGGGCGACAACGCGGGCAGGGACGTCGTGTTCCTGGCCAACCACGGCGTGATCGTGACCGGCCACACGATCGCCCATGCCTACGACGATCTCTACTACCTGGAACGGGCCTGCATGCACCAGGTGCTCGCCCATGGGACGGGGCGACCGCTGCGGCCCGTGGCCCCGGAGCTGGCGGCCCGGGTGGCCGCGCAGGTCCAGGGGGAGCGCGAGCAGTCCGACCTGTTCTTCGAGTCGTTGCGGCGCCTGCTGCCGGGGGCAGGTTGAGGCGTTGCCTGCTGCAGGAGTGCCTGAACGAAAGCACTCGCCCGCTGCTGCCTAGGCGTATGCTGCGGTAACGCGACCGAAGGGCCCGAAATCGGCGACGAAGGTCTCGCCCGCCCTGGGCCGCAACATGCCTGTCAAGGTGCCGGTGCTGACTACCTGTCCGGCCTTCAGGCCGATGCCGGTTCGCGATAACTCGTTCGCAAGCCAGGTCAGCGGTACGAGCGGGTGGTCGATGGCTGCGGCAGCGGTGCCGGTCCGACGGGGCACCCCGTTGCAGAGAAGCACCACCTCCTGATCCGCGATGTTGCGCTCTCGCCAGCTCTCGATCGCCGGGCCGTACGCGATGGTCCCGCTTCCTGCACCGTCCGCCAGGATGGCCGACAAGGGAGGGAACGCCGCATCGTGAACGAAGCGGCATTCCGCAAGCTCCAGGCCTGGATGCAACGAGATGACCGCCTCCGACACCTCCTCGATGCTGTAAGGGCGCTTCCGTGGCGGCAGATCGGAGCCGAGGAAGGCCTGGAACTCGACCTCCGGAATCGGGCTGCATTGACGGGCATGGTCGAGCGTGATCGGGCTCTGTTTCGCGAGCGGCGCGTAGACACGGCCATAGATCGGCGAGTCGGTGCGCAGCTCTTTCTGCAGGGCGGGCTTCATGGCGGCGATCTTCCATCCGGCCACTTCCCAGCCGAGCTCTTCCTCGACCATGAGGGCGATGCGGTAGGCGGTCTCCTTGTCCGCGGGGACCAGGCGCGCATCCAGGCCGCTCTGTTGACGCCCCTCCTTGCGAAGCATTGCCAGCAGCCGGACGAGCTCCCGTTGCGATCGAGCATCCATGATCTACGCCTCTAGGATCGATGTGGCTCTGGTGATGGGTACGGCCTGGTCGGCGAGGAGAAGATCGATCGCTTCCTCTTCCCAGCGTTGACCATCCAGGTTCGTCGGTGCTTGTGCATCCAGGCGATGCTCCAGGACGAAGCGCGACAGCACCAGGCGCCGGGCGTCGCCGCCATTCGCCCCGAGCCGGGAACCTTCGCAGGCCAGGATGGCAGCGGTGATCGCGTGATAGAGCCGGGCGGAAGCCATCCTGCAGAAGCGCTCGTTCTCCGGCCGCGCGGCGACGGCCTCCGCGAATCGGACGGCGTCGTCGATTGCGGCGGAGAGCCGCATGCGATACTGGCCGGGGAGGCTCGTCGCGCTTTCCAGTCGGGCGACGAGATCCTCCCGCAAGGCCATCTGGGCGCTCGCCCTCCCGATGGCCCTCTGCACCGCATCCAGTGCGTTGATGTTGCTGGTGCCTTCCCAGATCAGGCCCAGGTGGGCATCCCGGACCAGCCGGGCATTCGGCCAGTCCTCGATGTATCCGTTGCCGCCGCGAGCTTCCATTGCACCGGTCGCGACCGCGATGTTGTCGCGGCATGCCCGATACTTGGCGATGGGGGTGAGCAGGCGCAGGATCTTCTCCGGCGCCGTCGCCGAGTACAGCAGGGCGGACAGCGCCTGCTCGGTGGGCACCATCAGCTTCAGCAGCTGGCGGCGCATGAGCGGATGGTCGATGATCGCGCGACCGAAGGCGTTCCGATGGGTTGCGGCGAGCATCGCTTCGTTGAGGCAGCGGCGCATCATCCCGGCGGCACGGGCGAGATGCGAGACGCGGCTCGAGTTGACCATCACCAGCATGTGCTTCAAGCCCTGGTCGAGCTCTCCGAGCTGGTAGGCGATGGCCCCCTCGAACACGATCTCGCCGCTTGCCATGCTGCGGCTGCCGAGCTTTTCCTTGAGCCGCATCATCCGGTACGAGTTGCGCTGTCCGTCTGGAAGCACTTTCGGCATCAGGAACAGGCCGAGCCCGCGCCCGCCCGCCGGCGCTCCTTCGGGACGCGCGAGCAGCACGGAAAGCTCCGCATCGACGTTCGAGCAGAACCACTTCTCGCCCCATAGCCTCCAGTGGTCGCCCTCGCGAACCGCGACCAATTCGGCCGCACCCGCGTCCGAGCCGCCGATCTTCTCGGTCATGAACTGGGCGCACTTGAGCAGGGTGGCCGGATCCTGGCTCCACATGCGATCGAGATAGCGCTTGCGTAACTCGTCCGTTGCGAAGCGACGGACCAGCTCGGAGGAGCTGTCGGTCAGGTTGACCGGACACAGGAGGCCGAATTCCGCCTGCGCGAACAGGTAATGGAACACGTACTTGGCGATGGGCGGCATCGGGGATTCCCAGCCCATGACCCCAGCCCGGTGGCACATCGCATGCATTCCGAACCGGCCGAAGGCGATGCTCTCCATCTCCCGGTAGGCGGGATGGTATTCGACCCATTCCTCGTCCCGGCCGTACGGGTCGCGCGGGTGCAGCACCGGCGGATGGCGTTCGGCCTGGTCCGAGAGATCATGCAGCCTGTTGCCCGCCAGCTCACCGAGCTCTGAAAGACGCGGTTCGAGATGCGTGAGCAAGGTCGCGTCCATGTAAAGGGGAAGAAGATCGCGAACGCTCTTGTCGATGGAGTAGTAGTTCAGCCCGCGGCAGGTCGGTGCGAGCGCTGCGGCACGCCGCGCACTGGCTTCCCGACTGGCTTCCCGACTGGCCCCCAGGCCGGCGTGATCAAGATGCATGTCCATGAGTGTGTCGCCTCCGATGAGGTTTTGTCGGTCCGATGAGCACTCAGGGTATGACCAGGGCGGGTGGCGAGGCAAACGACTTGTGGACCCGGTGCGTTGAGCGCCGCTCAATCCGTGCTTGCGGTGATGGCGATTCCGGTCCTGGCCCGTGTCCACTCACGCGGCGGTGGGCCTTGCCTCGTTGGCCGCCAGGAGCCATCCGGCGAAAGCCGCCACTGCCGGATCGTCGGCCATATGCTGTTCGTACGCGAGCACGAAGTGGCGTCGCGTCCGGCGGACGGCCGGGTGAGCCGGGACGAGTCGGCCGCTCTCGAGGTCGGTCGCGAGGAGGCCGTCGATGGCGATCGCGACGCCGGCGCCAGCGGCGGCGGCTTCGAGGGCCAGGCTCAAGCTCTCGAAAGAGCTTCCGCCCTGTATCGGGACATCGTTAAAACCGGCGCTATCGAGCCATCGTCGCCAGTCGTCGGGACGCGGCCGGGCGTGGAGCAGCGGGACCGAGGCGAAATCGACGGGGCCCTTCATCATCATGCCCGGCGAGCAGACGGGAACGGTCGCGATCGGCAGCAGGGGGTGCGTCACCAGGCCGGTTCGAGGTTCAGCGTCGGAGACCGCGATGACGGCATCGTACCGGCCAGGGAGCAGGTCCACCGGATTCGCGCTGGTATGCAGGTCGACTTCCAGATCCGGATGCGCGACCCGGAGATCCGGCCACATCGGCAGCAGCAGGCGCGAAGCGACGAAGCCGTAGACGCCGATCGTCAGGCGCCTGAAGCGGCGTAGCCTGATTCCGTCGGCGGCAGCCGCCAGCTGGTCGAGCGCCTCACGGGCGGAATCCGCGAAGGCCCTGCCGGCGGTGGTCAGCGTAAGGCCGCGCGGACCACGCAGGAACAGCGCCGTCCCCATGCGCGCCTCGAGGGCCCGCACATGCTTGCTTATGGCCCCGGCCGTGACGTGCAGCTCTTCCGCGGCCCTTGTGATGGAGAGATGCCGAGCTGCCGCCTCGAACGCGCGCACGGCATGCAGCGGAGGAAGTCGTCGTGTTGCCATCGAATGTGCCTGCTTCGATTCGATGAAACAAAAAAGGATAAATCAATTCCCTGCGGCGATCTGGATGGCTATCCGTGCCCGAAGGTATGCTCGCGAGGTGGTAATCGTCGAAGAATCTCGAGAGGCCGGATGCAGACCATCCCGCTTACCATTCAGACCAAGGAGACTACTGCATGAGCATCGTGATAGCTGGCGACCAGACCTTCGAGAAAGCGGAAATCGATCGACGGATCTCCCAGGCGGCCGCAGGCTTTCGCAGTCTCGGCGTCGAGGCGGGGGACGGGGTGGCGCTCTGCCTGCGCAACGACGTCCCGTTCTTCGAGGCCGGCATGGGCGCCGGGCACATCGGCGCCTATCCCGTTGCCGTCAACTGGCACTACACGGTCGAGGAGTTCAGCTATCTGCTTGGCGACTCGGGCGCCAGGGCCCTGGTCATCCATGCCGACCTCCACGCCAGATTGAAGGAGGCGGTTCCTGCCGGGGTGCATGTGCTGGTGGTGCCCGTCGGCGACGAGATCGCCCGCGCTTACGGGCTGGGTCCGGAACTGTGCGAGGTCGATCCCGGCGATACGAACTGGGCTGTCTGGCGCGATGGATTCCCCGCCTCGAGGGAGCAGCCAGCCCACCTGCCGAACACGATCATCTACACGTCCGGCACGACCGGGCGGCCGAAGGGTGTTCGCCGGCCGCAGGCGTCGCCATCACAGGCCGAGGTGCACGCGCGCATGCGCTCCATCACGCATGGTGCGGTGGACTATCTCGATCGCCCGGGCGACATCACCACCGCGATCGTCGGCCCGATCTACCATTCCGCCCCGAATGCCCACGCCAACTACATGTACAGGCTCGGCGCCAATATCGTCATCATGCCGCGCTTCGACCCCATCGAGCTTCTGCGGCTCGTCGAGCGCCATCGCATCACGCACCTGACCATGGTCCCGATCATGTTCAACAGGTTGCTCAAGCTCTCCGATGCCGAGCGGGCCAGGTACGACCTGTCGTCGCTGCGCTTCGTTGCCCATGCCGCCGCTCCGTGCTCACCGGCGGTGAAGCGGGCGATGCTCGAATGGTGGGGGCCGATCATCAACGAATACTACGGTTCGACGGAGATCGGTAACCTGACGTACTGCAACTCCCGGGAGTGGCTCGCGCATCCGGGAACGGTCGGCCGCCCGATGATGCCGGAAACCGAGATCCGCATCCTCGCGGCCGACGGAAAGCGGTTGTCCACCGGCGAGATCGGCGAGGTGGCCGCCCGTGTTCACGGCTTTGGCGACTTCACCTACCATGGCGACGACGAGAAACGCCGCAAGGCCGATCGGTCGGGTCTGATCGCATCGGGCGACGTCGGCTACTTCGATGAGGACGGCTTTCTCTACCTGTGCGACCGGGCCAACGACATGATCATCTCCGGTGGCGTGAACATCTATCCTGCCGAGATCGAGGCGCAACTCCACGCGATGCCCGGGATTTTCGACTGCGCCGTGTTCGGCATTCCCGACGAGGAGTTCGGTGAAAGCGTATGCGCGATCCTCGAACGGGAGCCGGACGCCGACCTTACCGAGAGGGATGTTCGGGAGTTCCTGCGAGGCGTCGTCGCCGGCTACAAGATGCCCCGTGTCATCGAGTTTCGAACGAACCTGCCGCGGGAGGACTCGGGAAAGATCTTCAAGCGAAAGCTGCGTGAACCTTTCTGGGAGAACGCGGGGCGCTCGATCTGACCGGGCCTCGCAAGCTCGTTGCGAAAACGACGTAACCCGCACACCGCCATGCACGACTTTAGCCATCCCGTCTCCGCGCTCCGCTTGCACCATGGCGCGCAGGCCTTGCGGTTTCTGCCTGCCGAGCTGGAGCGGCTCGGCTGTCGGCGCGCCCTGGTGCTGTGCGGCGCTTCTCTGGGGCACGACACCCGGGTGCTGGAGCGCGTGCGCGAGGCCCTGGGATCGCGCTGCGCGGACATCGCGCCCCTGGTGCGCGCCCACAGCCCTCTGCCCGCCGTGCAGGAGGCTGCGGAACGGCTGCGGCAGCTGCAGGCGGATGCGGTGATCGCGCTGGGCGGCGGCTCGGCCGTCGTCACTGCGCGCGCGGCGAGCATCCTGCTGGCCGAAGCGGGCCCGGCCCACAGCCTGTGTACCGGGCGCGACAGCGATGGCCGACTGCGCAGTCCACGGCTCGACGCGCCCAAGCTGCCGCAGCTGGTGATTCCCACCACCCCCACGACCGCCATCGTCAAGGCCGGCAGCGCGATGCTCGACCCCGCCGACGGCGGGCGCATGGCGTTGTTCGATCCCAAGACCCGCGCCCATGCGGTGTTCGTCGACACCGCGCTCATCGCCACCCCACCGCGCGAGCTGGTGGTGAGCTCGAGCCTCAACACGCTGGCCATGACGATCGAGGGCCTGTGCTCGACTCGTGGGGATCCGATGTCGGACGCCTTCCTCATGCATGCGTTGCGGCTGCTGTCGACCCACCTGCCGGCACTGTCCGATGACGACAGTGCCGATACCCGGGCACAACTCATGATGGCCGCCATCCTCTGCGGCCATGGCACCGACTATACCGGCGCCGGCATTGCGATCCCGCTGGGGCACGCGATCAGCGCGCGCTTCCATGTGGACAACGGCATCGCCAACGCCATCGTGATGCCGCATGTGCTGCGCTTCAATGCGCCGGCCGCCGGCCAGGGGCTGGGCAAGATGGCCGCAGCGCTGGGGTTTCGCGACACCGGTGGGGCGTCGCCGCTGGACTCGCTGGTCGATGCCCTGCACGCACTGTCGCGCCGGCTCGGCCTGCCCGCGCGGCTGCGGGATATCGGCGTCACGCGCGACTCGCTGGCAGCCATGGCCGAGGTTTCGATGGACGACTGGTTCGTGCGGGACAATCCGCGCCGCGTACATGACGCCGCGGAGCTCGAAACCCTTCTTGCCGATGCCTGGTAGTTTTCCCAATCCCGCCGGCGCTGCCGGCGGGGTTTCCTCTCCTCGTGCCTGTTCCTGTCAGGCCGGCAGCGGCACCAGCGGGTTCCCGAACATCGGATCGTTCTTCTTCGAGGCCAGCGCCTTCTCGAGGTCGATGCCCAGCGCCTTGGCTACGCCTGCGCCGTAGGCCGGGTCGGCCGCATGGCAGTTGCGAATGTGCCGGAACCTGATGAACTCCGGCGCATCGCCCATGGCTCGGCCGGTGTTGCCGAACAGGGCTTCCTGCTGCTCCTTCGTCATCAGCCGGAACAGCTTGCGCGGCTGCTCGAAGTAGTTGTCGTCGTCCTGATGGTAGGACCAGTGCTTCGCCTCGCCGGTGAGCCGCAGCGGCGGCTCCTCGAACTCGGGTTGGCCCTGCCACTGGCCGAAGCTGTTGGGCTCGTAGTGCGGAAGCCCCCCGTAGTTGGCGTCCACCCGGCCCATGCCGTCGCGGTGGTTGCTGTGCACCGGGCAGCGCGCCTTGTTGACCGGGATCTGCTGGTGGTTCACGCCGAGGCGATAGCGCTGGGCGTCGGCGTAGTTGAACAGGCGCGCCTGCAGCATGCGGTCGGGGCTCGCGCCGATGCCGGGCACCAGGTTGGAAGGCGAGAAGGCGCTCTGCTCGACATCGAGGAAGAAGTTCTCCGGGTTCCGGTTCAGCTCGAACTCGCCGACCTCGATCAGCGGATAGTCGCCCTTGTACCAGACCTTGGTCAGGTCGAAGGGGTGCAGGCTGTACTTCTCGGCATCGGCCTCGGGCATGACCTGGATGTACATGGTCCACCTGGGGAACTCCCCGCGCTCGATGGCCTCGTACAGGTCGCGCTGGTGGCTTTCACGGTCCTTGCCGACCAGCGTCTCGGCCTCGGCGTCGGTCAGGTTCCTGATGCCCTGCTGCGTCTTGAAGTGCAGCTTGACCCAGAAGCGTTCGCCTTTCGCATTCCAGAAGCTGTAGGTGTGCGAAGCGAAGCCGTGCATGTGGCGGTAGCTCGCGGGAATGCCGCGGTCGCTCATCACGATGGTGACCTGATGCAGCGCCTCGGGCAGCAGCGTCCAGTAGTCCCAGTTGTTGGTGGCGCTACGCATGTTGGTGCGCGGGTCGCGCTTGACGGCCTTGTTCAGGTCGGGGAACTGGCGCGGGTCACGGATGAAGAACACCGGCGTGTTGTTGCCGACCATGTCCCAGTTGCCTTCCTCCGTGTAGAACTTGAGGGCGAAGCCGCGGATGTCGCGCTCGGCATCGGCAGCGCCGCGCTCCCCGGCCACGGTGGTGAAGCGGGCGAACATCTCGGTCTTCTTGCCCACTTCGCTGAAGATCTTCGCGCGGGTGTATTTCGTGATGTCCTTCGTCACGGTGAAGGTGCCGAAGGCGCCCGAGCCCTTGGCGTGCATCCGCCGCTCGGGGACGATCTCCCGTACGAAGTTGGCGAGCTTCTCGTTCAGCCACACGTCCTGGGCGAGCAGCGGGCCGCGCGGCCCGGCGGTCAGGCTGTCACGATTGGTGGGGACGGGAGCTCCGAAATCGGTCGTCAGCTGGGTAACAGGGCATTTCCTGGCATCGTTGGTCATGGCGGCTCCTGCCGGTGCGGTTCGTCAAGGATCCCGCTGGGAAGCGGGTGTCTCAATACTAGGAAGATCTCTCGAATAAAGTAATTTGATAGTTTTTATCGATGTCATAGCTGACCGGGATCAACGGACCGGCCTGGACGACTACAGGAGAAGCCGCATGGCGGCTCCGAAGGGGAGCAGGGATGGAGCGCTGAAGCTATCGACCGGGTTTCGATGGCGGCGGGCTCCAGGCCGTTCCGTCGACCAGTGTCGCGAGCATCGCGCTCAATCCGTTCGCGTCGTCGGCATCGAAACGGCCATGCAGCGGGCTGTCCAGGTCGAACACGCCGACCAGATGCCCGTCGACCACCAGCGGCAGGACGAGCTCGGCGTTCGAGGCACTGTCGCAGGCGATGTGGCCGGGATAGGCATGGACGTCGGGCACGATCTGCACCTGCCGGGTGGCTGCGCAGGTGCCGCAGACGCCGCGACCGAGAGGGATCCGGGTGCAGGCGACCTTGCCCTGGAACGGCCCGAGCACCAGGCTATCCCCGCGCAGCAGGTAGAACCCTGCCCAGTTCAGACCGGGCACGCACTGGAAGACCAGGGCGGAGAACTGCGCCATGTTGGCGATCGGGTCGCGCTCGTCCGCGATCAGGGCCCGCCACTGGCGGCCGAGCAGGTCATAGGCCTGGCGCCTGGATTCGGCGTCGGACATGTCCAGCATGTCGGGGGCGTCGACGTTCATCTCCCCTTCACCAGAACCGGCTCGTTGCGGTAGCGATCGGGGAACAGCTGCCTGAGGTTCTCCACCTTGGGCAGGTCGTTGAAGACGATATACGGATTGCGCGGATTCTCGATCATGTAGTCCTGATGGTAGGCCTCGGCGGGAAAGAAGCTCGGTTCGGCCTCGAGCCGGGTCACGATGGGCTTGCCGAAGAGCTTCGCGGCATCGAGCTGGGCGACGTAGGCCCGGGCGACCTTCAGCTGCTCCGGGTTGGTGGCGAAGATCGCCGAACGGTACTGCCGGCCGATGTCCGGCCCCTGGCGGTCGAGCTGGGTCGGATCGTGCACGACCGAGAAGAATATCTGCAGCAGCGCGCCGTAGCTGACCTGTGACGGGTCGTAGGTGATCTCGACGGATTCCGCATGATCCGTCCTGCCCCGACTGACGAGATCGTAGGTGGCGGTCCGTTCGGTGCCGCCGCTGTAGCCCGACACGGCGCGCTGCACGCCCTTGACGTGCTGGTAGACCCCTTGCACCCCCCAGAAGCAGCCGCCGGCGAAGATGGCCTTTTCCAGCCTCTCGCGGCTCGAGGGAGAATCGAGCGTGGGGGGCGGGATCTTCACGGCTTCGGATGCCGCGCCCGCGTCCCTCTGCCAGGCGAGGCCGGCGCCGAGCAGCAGGGCGCTTCCCGCGAGCAGGCGCAGCACCACGCGCCGATGAACGGGATCCGATGTGAAGCTGCTTGCGAGCATGGTGCGATCCCCTTCCGGAAGCCGGTCTTGCGGTTCAGCCGAAAGTGAAAGCATAGGCCGAGACGTCCCGACAGAGGAACACGATACGGGGAGCCCGGCCGAGAGCCCGACGGCGTCGGGGTCGACCGGCCGCCGGCTCAGGCCAGCCCCGCCTTGTCCAACCCGTAGTCCTCGTCCCGGCTGCCCGGCGCCGTGCGGAATGCGACGTTGAGCCGGTTCCAGCCGTTGATCATCATCACCCGCAGGGTCAGGAAGACCAGTGCCCGTTCGCTGAAATGCTCGCCAACCGCCACGTAGAGCTCGTCGGCCACTCCGTCGGCCTCGAGCCGGGTGAGTGCCTCGGTCCAAGCCAGTGCGGCGCGCTCCGGCGGGGTGAAGAGCGGCGATTCCCGCCAGCCGGCCACATGATGGAGGCGCAGCTCGCGCTCGCCGCGGATCCGTGCCTGCTTGACGTGCATGTCCAGGCAGAACGCGCAGCCGTTCAACTGGGAGGCGCGCACGTCCACGAGCAATGCCAGCGTCTCGTCGATCTCGCCGCTGGCACCGATGGCCTGGCTGATGCCACTGAGCCGCTTGATCATCTCGGGCGCCTGCTCGAAGAGATCCAGGCGGGGACGGAATTCGGTGATCGTCATGTCGTCTTCCTTGGTCGAGGATGGATATCAGGGGTGCGGATCGTGTCCACCCCGACAGGACGACGCGGCATCGCCTGGCGTGACATCGGCCCACCGGCCCCGTGGCGATCCGTCAGGCCCGCACCATCCGCAACTTGTCCGGATTGCGCTGGATGTAGATTGCGCCGATCCGGCCGGGCTGGCTTTCCGACGGCGCGAGCGCGATGGTCTGCATCAGCTCTCCGGTCCTGCCGCTTCTGACCACGCAGCCCGGCAGGCCATTGATGCGCACCGGCCGCAGGCGCCATCCGCCGCTCGAAGGCAAGCGGGCGAAGCCGATCAGCGTCCTGGCGACCAGCGGACCGCCGTGCAGCGGCCTCGGCACCGCGCTGACCTTGCCGCCGCCATCGGTCATCAGGACGGCATCGTCGGCCAGGATCCGGGCCAGGGCGTCGACGTCCAGGCTGCGGACGGCTTCGCCGAAGGCGTCGAACAGGCGCCGGTGCTCGTCGTCGCCGACCACGCGACGCGGGCGATCGGCCCGGACCCGCTGGCGTGCGCGGCTGGCGAGCTGGCGGCAGGCGGCCGGGCTGCGCCCGAGACGCAGGCCGATCTCGTCGAAATCCTCGTCGAATACATCGTGCAGAAGAAAGGCCGCCCGCTCCAGCGGCGACAGGCGCTCGAGCGCGAGCATGAAGGCGACCGACACGTCCTGGGCGAGCTCGGCCTGTGCTTCGGGGCCGGCCGGCCGGTCGCCGTTCGCTTCGTCGTCGATCAGCGGCTCGGGCAGCCAGACGCCGACGTAGCGCTCGCGCCGGGCAGCAGCCGAACCGAGCTTGTCGAGGCAGAGATTGGTCACCAGCCGCGACAGGTAGGCCCTGTCGTTCTCGATCCGCTGCGCGTCGACCGCGGCCCAGCGCAGCCACGCGTCCTGGACGATGTCCTCGGCGTCGGCCCGCGAGCCGAGCATCCGGTACGCGAGGGCGCGCAAGCTGCGCCCGTGGTCGCGGTCGAATCGCAGCGCGCGATCGGCAAGGGCAGGGGGATCGTGGTCGGGTGTCATGGTGTCCGGCCTCCGCCCGGATGATGGGCGCAACGAAGCACCCGCATCAAGGGTGGACGAAGCGGCTTGTCGAATCGTGACATGACAGGTGCTTGGCAAGTCTTGGCCTTCAGGCCGGGGAAGGATAGCGCGGACGCCGTAGGCGCCCTTGGGGCGGTCAGTGTGGCGTCTGCTGTTGTTCGATGTACTGGCGGATGATCTCGATGGGCGTATCGCCACAACTGCCGGCGAAGTAGGACGGCGACCACAGCGCACCGCCCCACAGCTTCTCGCGGATGCTCGGGTATCGTTGTCGTTGCTCATGGACCAAACTATGCTATCCGCATGAAACGCCTCCAGGCCTTCAAGTACGAACTGATGCCGACGTGCGAACAGCAGCGCCAGATGCGCCGTTTCGCCGGATCGTGCCGATTCGTTTTCAACAAGGCGCTGGCGTTGCAGAAGGAACGCTACGAGCAAGGCGAAAAGAAGCTCGGTTACGCCGGATTGTGCAAGTTGCTCACCGAGTGGCGCAACGGGCCGGAAACACCGTGGCTAGCCGATGCGCCGACGCACCCGCTGCAACAGACGCTCAAGGATCTGGAGCGGGCCTACACCAACTTCTTCGCCAGGCGGGCCGACTTCCCGCGCTTCAAGAAGAAGGGGCATGGCGATAGTTTCCGCTATCCCGATCCCAAACAGATCAAGCTCGATCAAACCAATGGCCGCATCTTCCTACCCAAGCTCGGCTGGCTGCGATACCGCGACAGCCGCGATGCGCTGGGCGAGGTAAAACAGGTCACGGTGTCGGGCAGCAGCGGCAAATGGTTCGTCAGCCTTCAAACCGAACGCGAGGTCGAGCAGCCCATCCCCAACGGTGGCGCGGTCGGTATCGACATGGGGATCGCCCGCTTCGCCACCCTCTCGGACGGCACGTTCTACGCGCCGCTCAACAGCTTCAAGCGGCATGAGACTGCATTGCGCAAAGCGCAGCAGGCAATGAGTCGCAAAGTGAAGTTCAGCGGCAACTGGAAGAAGGCGAAAGCCCGCATCCAGCGCATTCATGCCCGGATCGGCAACGCCCGCCGCGACTACCTGCACAAGGCCACGACCACGATCAGCCAAAACCACGCGATGGTGTGTATCGAGGACTTGCAGGTGCGCAACATGTCCAGGTCGGCGGCAGGCAGTGCCGAGAAGCCGGGCAAGAACGTTCGGGCCAAGTCCGGCTTGAACAAATCCATCCTCGATCAGGGTTGGTTCGAGTTTCGCAGGCAACTGGACTACAAGCTGGCGTGGAACGGCGGCTGGCTCGTTGCCGTGCCGCCGCAGAACACGAGCCGGACTTGCCCGTGTTGCGGCCATGTGTCGGCGGGCAACCGTCAGACGCAAGCCCGGTTCGAGTGTGTGGGCTGTAGCTTCGAGGAAAGCGCCGATCTGGTCGGCGCGATCAACGTTCTCAGGGCGGGGCACGCCCGTTGCGCCTGTGAAGTGAGCGGTGAGGTAATGCCGCCAGCAGCAGGAACCCACCGAAGCGGCTCAGGGGCAGCTCAATGCCGCACCTGAGCGCCGTAGGAATCCTCCGCCTTCAGGCGGGGGAGGGTGTCAAAGGCTCTACCATATGGCCGGTCACCACTTCTTCGCGAGTCTCCCATGCCCGAACTCGGCTTCGATCCCTCCCGCCTGGCCCGTATCGGCCGTCACTTCGCCGCCTATGTCGATGACGGCCGCCTGCCGGGCTGGCAGGTGCAGGTCAGCCGCCGGGGCGAGATCGCCTACCGTGAGAACTACGGCTGGCGGGACATCGAGAGCAGGCTGCCTGTCGAGGACGATACGGTGTTCCGCATCTACTCGATGACCAAGCCGATCACCTCCGTGGCGGTCATGATGCTGTACGAGGAAGGCCGTTTCGAGCTGACCGATCCGGTGGCCAGGTACCTGCCCGCGTTCGCGCAGATGCGCGTGCTCACCGGCGGGCCGGCGCTCAAGCCGGTGACGCGGCCGGCCACCGAGCCGATGCGCATCATGCACCTGCTCAACCACACCGCCGGCCTGACCTACGGCTTTCACCACATCCACGTGCAGGACGAGATCTACCGCAACGCCGGCTACGAATGGAGCGTGCCCAGGGACTACACGCTGGCACAGTGCGTGGATGACTGGGCCAGGCTGCCGTTGCGCTTCGACCCCGGCACGCGCTGGAACTACTCCGTGTCCACCGACGTGTTGGGCCGTCTGGTGGAGGTCGTCTCGGGCCAGAGCCTGGACCAGTTCATGGAAGAGCGCATCTTCGGCCCGCTCGGCATGAAGGACACCGCCTTCGCCCTGCGCGACGACCTCGGGGAGCGCCTGGGCGCCCTGTACGTCCCGGGCAAGGAGGGCAAGGCCGTGCGCAACGACGATTTCGGCGACATGGTGCGCGGCCCGGTCACTTTCCTCTCCGGCGGCGGCGGCCTGCTGTCCACCACCGCCGACTATCACCGCTTCACGCAGATGCTGTTGCGCGGCGGCGAGCTGGATGGCCAGCGCATCCTGGGCAGCCGCACGTTGCGCTACATGACGACCAATTCCCTGCCGGGCGGCCAGGACCTGAAGCAGTTCGGCATTCCGCTCTTTGCCGAGGTGGCCTTCGACGGCCAGGGCTTCGGCCTGGGCTTTTCGGTGCTGCAGGACCCCATCGCCGCCGGCACTCTGGGCAGCCCGGGCGAATACGCCTGGGGCGGGGCGGCCAGCACTGCGTTCTGGGTGGATCCGGCCGAGGAGATCACCTGCATCTTCATGACCCAGCTGTTGCCTTCCAGCACCCATCCCATCCGCACCCAACTGCGGCAACTGGTGTACTCGGCGCTGGTGGACTGAACGCCTCTCGGGGCGGCTCGCCGCTCATACGGGTTCGCATTCGATCGCATAGCAAGGCGGGGAGCCGCAGACAGTGCGCTTGCACGGCAAGGCGGCCCAACGCGGTTATACGGTTGAAGGCGAATCCGTATCAGTCGTCCGGTTCCGCCGAGGCCCTCGCCAGCCAGTCGCGCGGGGACATGCCGACCCGGGCCGCGAACGCACGCGACAGTGCCGACGGGTTCGCGTAGCCGAGCTCGTCCGCGAGGATCTTGATCGGCCGGCCTTCGCGCAACCGGCTCTGCGCCAGCGCCATGCGCCAGTCGCTCAGGTAGTCGGCCGGCGTCTGGCCCACCACTTCCCGGAAGGTATTGGCGAACGCCGTGCGTGACATTCCGGCGCGTTCGGCCATGCGCTCGAGCGACCAGGGCTCGCCGGGGGCGTCGTGCATGGCGACCAGCGCGCGCGCCAGGCGCGGGTCGGACAGTCCGGTGATGAAGCCGGGCCGCACGCCGGCTTCCTGCGGATGGTCGAGCAGCCAGCGCATCAGCTGGATCACGACCACCTCGAAGATCCGGTCGGCCAGCAGGCGCTGACCGCAGCGTACCCGGTCGGTTTCGGAGAACAGCAGCTCGAGCGCCAGCTCCAGGCCCGAGACTCGTGCCAGCGGCAACGCGATCAAGGCAGGCAGGGCTCGCGCGAGCGGGTTGTACGAGCCGCCTTCGAAGTGCAGCCGGGCGCAGGTGAAATCGGAGCCTTCCGATGGCGGGTTGTGGAAGCGATGCGTGAAGGGGCGTGGATAGAGCAGCAGCGTCGGCTCGTCGAAGCGCATCGATTCGGGCACCTCGCGACTACCCGGATGGCTTACCTCCAGCCGGCCGCGACGCAGCACATGCAGGTAACCATGCCCTTCGCAGGCGTCGAAGTGGTCGAGCCCGCACATCGGCCCCGAGTAATGCAGCCGGGCGTGCACCCGGAAGCGTTCGAGGACACCGGAAAGGCGATCGATGGGGTCGAGGGCCTGCATCTGTACGAATTGGTATTTTCGATGAACCGATTGAGTCCAATCATACAGCGAGGCTGCCCATACTGCCTTCACCCAGGCATTCCACTGAAAAGGGCAGACCATGAAATCACTGAAGCTCTCCGTTCTCCTCGCATCCCTGCTGGCCGGCTGGTCTGGTGGCGTCGTCGCTCACGGCGCCCATGACGGCGGCCTGGCCACCAGGGCCAGCGAGGCCGTCAAGGCGCCTTTCGACATCGTCCACACCCGGATCTCCACCGAAGGCAACATCGCCACCGTCCACATGGCCGTCTCCGGCAAGGCCGGTACCACCCGCCCGGCGAAATCCGGCCAGCTCGCGGGCAGCTCGGTGTTCTCCTATGTCTGGCCGACGAGCATCGATCCGGCGGTGATCGGTTTCGAGCCGAAGGCCGGCATCCTGGCTTTTGCGGTCACATCCCACCCCGATTTCGACGACACCCCGCTGTTCGACGAGAACGGCGACGGCAAGCTCGACAACGACGGCGACGTCTGGCACTCGCACTGGGTGGTCCTGCAGCCCGATGAGGCCTGTGGGCAGGGTGCCCTGAAGGTGGTGGACATTCCCGCGGGCGCGAAACCGCGCTTGCCGAAGACCTGGCCGGGCCTGCCCATCCTGATCGACAGCCCCGGCTGGACGCCGACCTTCGGCAACGAGACGGTCGAGGTGCGCGTGCCCTTCGACGACATCGGCCCCGTGGAAGCGGGCGCCTTCGATGGCGTGACGGCCGCGCTGCGCGTCAATGCCAGTGTGCACAACCCGCTGCTGTGCGTCGTCGACGTGTTCAAGGTCGCATCCAGCGACCTGTCGTTGCCCGGCAAGGTCAACAAGTAGGGCGGCATCGCCGCCTGTCCTTCCCCTCCACCCGATTTTCTTCAGGAGATCGACATGTCCCGCGTCAACATCGAAACCCGACTCGCCCCCGCCGCCAGCCAGGCGCTGCTGGCCCAGATCGACCAGGCCTTCGGCGCCACGCCCAACATGTTCAAGGCCGTGGCCAACTCGCCGGCCGCCCTGCAGAGCATGTGGGCCGCCTTCGGCGCGCTCGGCAAGGGCACCCTGGGTGCCCGGCTCGGTGAGCAGATCGCCGTTGCAATCGCCAACCGGAATCGCTGCGAATACTGCCTCGCGGCCCATACCGTGCTGGGCCAGAAGGCCGGCGCGTCCTCGGCCGAGATGTCCGCCGCCCAGGTCGGCCGGTCCGACGATGCCAGGACCGCGGCTGCACTGGCGTTCGCCCTGAAGGTGGTCGAGCAGCGCGCCCAGGTCAGCGATGCCGATGTCGCGAGCCTGCGCGAGGCCGGCTTCGGCGACGAGCAGATCGTCGAGATCATGGCGCACGTGGCGCTGAATCTCTTCACCAACTACATCAACGTCGCCCTGGATGTCCCGGTCGATTTCCCGAAGGTGGCTCTGAAGTGAGCCCGAGGGCCTCGCCCCGCGAGGGGCGAGGTCCGTCCGCGACCATCGAGGGGTATCGTTGCCCGATGCCCGTCGAGGAGGCGAGAATCCCGAAGGCGCCACGCATGGCGGTATGAAGAGGATGCGGGCATGCTTCGGCACTGCGTAGAACGGCTGATTCGCTGCCGTCCGGGCACGCTCATGGCGGGAGTCGCGCTGTTCCTGTCCGTTGGCGGCGTGACGGCACAGGACTACATGGGTATGGCCGAGCTCTACGGCCAGGGTGTCGTCAATTCGCTCGGCAACCAGATCCGGTCCGCGGGCATCCGATCATCGATGGGCGAGGGCGGGAGGACATCGGGGGGCGCGACCTCCGGCTCCGCCGCTTCCTGGCCAACCCACATCACGGCAGGCAGCGTCGGGTCGCACATATTCACCGTCGATGAGTTGATGGCGATGAATGCCGCCGATTCATCGCGCATGCGGCAGATGCTGGAGGGCCGGAAGATCCGCGTCAACGGCACCGTGGTGCATCCGCCCACGGTAGGCAATGCGATCAATCTGGTCGATGGGAGCGGGCGGCGGTTCCAGGTGTTCGCGTCCTTCCGGGACGGCAGAGGCAAGCCGCAGGCCGGGGCCCGCGTGACGATCGAGGGAACCGTCGACCGCGTCCGGCGAACCACGATGAACCTGCGCAACCCGCGGGTCACTGGCAAGGGGGGCCCGATCGGCTGGGGCGACGGCGGCCGGGCGACAGGCTCGCCCTCATGATGGCCAATCATGCGGAGCTCGTCGACATCACGGCTACACCGGAAGCCAGATGGCGAGCTGGCCGCCGATGACGCTGCTCGACGTCGCGGTTCCCGGCTCCCATGTCGTTCATGCCGGCCTGCCCTGAGGCGGAGGCTTCGAGCCGATCTGGCTCGAGCACGACCAGCGGGTGATCAACTGCCAGGTCATGATCGCGCTGACCAAGGGGCCGATGGTCGATCATCTGACCGGGCTCATGAAGGAGTACCACGAGCTCGCGAAGACGAGGAGCGATTGAGGGACGGCAGCCTGTCGATCACGGAGATCGCCGAACGGCTCGGCTTCGCCGACCTGTCCACGTTCTCTCAGGCATTCAAGCGCTGGTTCGGGGTGTCCCCCCGGAACTTCGCCCTTGCTGCGAGAGCAGGAGCGCCCGCAGCCATCGGATGATCCGGCTTCGCATGAGAGGACCGTCGGCTACCGGGCCTCGTCCTGCCGGGCCATCTCCATGAAGCTGCGCAGGTAGTCGATGCGCAAATCGCCCTCGCGCACGCCGAGGTGGATCTGCTTGGCGACGCCCTGTCGCCCGAGGCGTAGCGGCACGATGTCCATCCTGTCGGCGTATTCCTCGGCGAGCCAGCGGGGAAGGGCGGCGACGCCGCGTCCGCCGGCCACCATCTGCAGCATGATGTCGGTGGTCTCGATCGTCTTGTGGCGACGCGGAGTGACGCTGGCGGGCATAAGGAACCTGGTGTAGATGTCCAGCCGCTCGATGCTCACCGGATAGGTGATCAGCGTCTCGGGGACCAGTTGCCTCGGCTCGACCCAGGTTCGGCCCCCGAGCGGGTGTCGCCGGCTCACGACGAGCACCTGCTCGTAGTCGAAGACCGGTTCGAAGTGCAGGCCCGGCCTGGGCATCGGGTCGGGCGTCACCAGCAGGTCGATCTCGTAGGCGAACAGCGCCCCGATGCCGCCGAACTGGAACTTCTGCTTGACGTCCACATCGACGTCCGGCCAGGCGGCGAGGTAGGGCGAGACCACCTTCAGCAGCCACTGGTAGCAGGGGTGGCATTCCATGCCGATCCGCAGGGTGCCGCGCTCACCCTGCGCGAACTGCTGCAGGCGCTCTTCGGCCAGATCCAGCTGAGGCAGGACGCGGTTCGCAACCGCGAGCAGGTACTGGCCTGCCTGGGTGAGCCGCAGGCTGCGGCCTTCCCGGACCCATACCTCGGTGCCGAGCTTCTCCTCGAGCTTGCGGACCGAGTGGCTCAGCGCCGACTGGGTCAGGCAGAGCCTGGCGGCGGCGGCGGTCAGCGAGCCTTGCCGGTCGACTTCCCGAACGATCGCCAGGTGGATTCTTTCGATCATGAATTCATGAATGGAAATAATTCATCTGTGAGAAATGACCATTTTACTTCATGGATGCACACAACTACGATGCCTATTTTTCAGGCAACAGGCGCACGGCTTCCATGGTCACCACGCACAACCTCGGCTTTCCGCGCATCGGCGCGAAGCGGGAACTGAAATTCGCGCTCGAGTCGTACTGGAAGGGGCAGTCCTCCCGCGACGAGCTGGAGGCGGTAGGCGCCCGGCTGCGCCAGCGTCACTGGGCGGACCAGGCCGGCGTCGACCTCGTGCCGGTGGGCGACTTCTCCTTCTACGACCAGGTGCTCGACATGAGCTTCACGCTGGGCAACCTGCCCGAGCGTGTGCGCGGCTTTCATGGGGACGTGCTGGACAACTACTTCCGCGTCGCCCGCGGACGCTCCGCGCAGTCGGGCGATGACCATGCGGCCTGCTGCGGCGGCGTGGCCGCCGGCGAGATGACCAAGTGGTTCGACACCAACTACCACTACATCGTGCCGGAGTTCCATGCGGATACGGCGTTCGAGCTCGATGCCTCGCGCCTGCTGTCCCAGCTCGACGAGGCGCGCCGACAGGGCGTCAGGCCCAAGCCGGTGATCATCGGGCCGGTGACCTATCTCGCCATCGGCAAGGCCAAGGACGACTCGAACCGGCTGGCCCTGCTGGAGCGGCTGCTGCCGGTCTACGCCGAGCTGCTCGGCATGCTGGCCGCCGAGGGCGTCGAATGGGTGCAGATCGACGAGCCGCTTCTGGTGACCGAGCTGGACGAGGGCTGGCGCCATGCCTTCAATACCGCCTACCATCAGCTCAAGGCATGCCGCATCAAGATCCTGCTGGCCAGCTATTTCGGCGAGCTGCGGGAGAACGCCTGGCTCGCGGCCAACCTCCCCGTGGCCGGCCTGCACATCGACGCGATCAACGACCGCCAGGGCGTGCTGCCGCTCATCAACCTGATGCCCGAGCACAAGGTGCTGTCGCTCGGTGTCATCAACGGTCGCAACATCTGGAAGACCGATCTCGGTGCCGCACTCGACTGGCTCGAGCCCCTGGCCGGGCGACTCGGCGATCGCCTGTGGATCGCGCCCTCGTGCTCGCTGCTGCATGTGCCGGTGGACCTGGAAAGCGAGCGGAAGCTGGATGCCGAGGTCGCGTCCTGGCTGGCGTTCGCTCTGCAGAAGCTGGGCGAGCTGCGGGTGCTCGCCGCCGCGCTGAACCAGGGCCGGGATGCGGTCAAGGCCGAGCTTTCGGCCAACCGCGCCGCCATCGAGGCGCGCCGCAGCTCGCCACGCGTCAGCAACCCGGCCGTGAAGGCCGCCCTGGCCGGGGTCGATGCAGCGCTGGGTGAGCGTCAGCATGCCTATGCCGAACGCGCCGCGAGGCAGGCCGAGCTGCTGAAGCTGCCGAAGTTTCCCACCACGACCATCGGCTCCTTCCCGCAGACGGCGGAGATCCGCAAGGTCCGCAACCAGTTCAAGGCGGGCGAGATCGACGAGACGGCCTACAGGGTGGCGATGCAGGCCGAGATCACCCGCTCGGTGCGGGAGCAGGAGGCCCTGGGCCTGGACGTGCTGGTGCACGGCGAGGCCGAGCGCAACGACATGGTCGAGTACTTCGGCGAGCAGCTCGAGGGCTATGCCTTCAGCCAGCTGGGCTGGGTGCAGTCCTACGGCTCGCGCTGCGTGAAGCCGCCGATCCTGTTCGGCGACATCAGCCGGCCGAAGGCGATGACGGTGGAATGGATCAAATACGCCCAGTCGCTGACCGGCAAGCCGATGAAGGGCATGCTGACGGGCCCGGTCACCATCCTCAACTGGTCCTTCGTGCGCGACGACCAGCCGCGCTCGGTATCGTGCCGGCAGCTCGCGCTGGCCATCCGCGAGGAGGTGCTCGACCTCGAGCGCGCCGGAGTGCACATCATCCAGATCGATGAGGCGGCCTTGCGTGAGGGGCTCCCGCTGCGACGCTCGCAATGGCAGGAGTACCTGGACTGGGCGGTGGAGTGCTTCCGCATCACCGCCAACGGCGTGCGCGACGAGACGCAGATCCACACCCACATGTGCTATTCGGAGTTCAACGACATCATCGCGTCGATCGCCGGGATGGACGCCGACGTCATCACGATCGAGACCTCGCGCTCGGACATGGAGCTGCTCGATGCCTTCGACGATTTCAGCTACCCGAACGAGATCGGCCCCGGGGTGTACGACATCCACTCGCCCAACATCCCGACGCAGGAGCACATCGTGCAGCTGATGCGCAAGGCCGCCCGCCGCATCCCGGCCGAGAGGCTCTGGGTCAACCCGGACTGCGGGCTCAAGACGCGCCAGTGGGGCGAGGTGATTCCGGCGCTCGCCAACATGGTGGCGGCCGCCCGGACGCTTCGCGAGGCGGGCTGAACGGGACGGCGAGACCGGCATATCATGGCGGGTCCGTTCATTGCAGCGACCCGTCATGACCCGTTCATCCCCAAATAGCCCAGACTGGCCCGCGGCCATCTTCAGAGTGCTCAAGGCCGGCCGGACGCGGCAGGTCGCGTACGTGCCCGACGCCGGCCACTCGCACCTGATCCGTAGCGCGATCGCCGATCCGGATATCGAGGACGTCGTGCTGACGACCGAGGAAGAGGGAGTGGCGCTCGCCTGCGGCGCATGGCTGGGTGGCCAGCGCGCCGTGCTGTTGATGCAGAGCAGCGGCGTGGGCAACTGCATCAACATGTTCTCGCTCCTGCAGGCGGCGGATTTCCCCTTCTTCGCGCTGGTGACGATGCGTGGCGAGTACGCCGAGTTCAATCCCTGGCAGGGCCCCATGGGCAAGGCCACCCGGGGCGCCCTCGAGCTGATGGGGATCCAGGTACTGCGGGTGTCGCGTCCCGAGGACGTCGAGGACGTGGTTCGGGCCGGGTTCGATGCGGCCTTCGATGCCGGCGGAAAGGTTGCGGTGCTGCTCGGGCAGAACCTCGTCGGCCGCAAGGAATGGGAGCGCGAGCAATGAGCAAGACGAGCACCGGAGAAACGAAGGCCGTCCGGGGCGTCGGCCGCCGCGAATTCGTCTCGAAGCTGCTGTCCCGGGTGCCGGAAGCCCTGGTGGTGAGCGGGCTCGGCTCCCCCACCTACGATGTGTTCGCCGCCGGCGATCGCGAGACCAACTACTATCTCTGGGGGGCAATGGGCGGGGCCGCCCCGCTCGGCCTCGGACTGGCGCTTGCGCAGCCCGACCGATCGGTCGTCGTCGTCACCGGCGACGGCGAGCAATTGATGGGCATCGGCAGCCTCGGCACGATCGCCGTCAAGCAGCCACGGAACCTCACGATCGTGGTGCTGGACAACGGGCACTATGGGGAGACTGGCATGCAGCGCAGCCACGCCGGCCTGGGCTCCGACCTGGTCGCCGTGGCCAGGGGTTTCGGCATCGCCGATGCCTTCGCGGTCGACACGCTCGCGGGCCACGAGGAGGTCGCCCGTCGCATCGCGGCACGCGACGGTGTGGCTTTCGCCCGGATCCTCGTCAACGCCGACGAGGTACCGCGCGCGTTGCCCCCGCGCGACGGGCCGTTCATCAAGAACCGCTTTCGAAGCGCCCTGGGCCTGTCGCCCTTCTAGCCGAGATTCCGCCTGGAGCTCCCGACTTCGAGCGCCGGACGGGATGGGGCCGGCGGCAGGGATCATTCCTCTTGTTATCGACAATGAGAAGCATTCGCAGTAAAATGCTTCACGAGCAAGGCAGATGGCTGCCCCGGGTTCACCGATGACGAGAAACGCTGCCATGGGTACACCGACCGCCGCATACGATGTCGAGCAGTTGATCGGCGAGCATCATGCGCTGCTGCGCCACTATGGCCGAGCCCAGATCCGCTGCAGCGAGCAATTGCGGGAACAGGCCGAGGAGATCGCCCGGCTGCGGGCGCAGACGCTGCGCCTGCGCGGGCGGGTCGTGGTCCGCGATACGGCTCTGGCCTGGGCCCGCGAGGACCGCGACGCGCTCGAGAAGAGCATTCCGGGGCTGCCGGGACGGCTCGCCCTGGCCCGGCGGGTGGATGCTCTTCTGGGACGAATCCGGGAGCTCATGCGGGAGCGGCTGCGCTGGCAGCGGCGCGATGCGCCCGCCGGGCAGGCGTTCGCGGCCGGCGCGCCGGCCATGACGCGGCCGGCGACGGGGGTGCCCGGCGAGGATCTCGGCAGCCTCGAGGCCAGCCTGCGGGCCGCCGACCTCGTCATCTGCCAGACCGGCTGCCTCAGCCATGGCGCGTACTGGCGGGTACAGGATCACTGCCGACGCACCGGCAAGGCCTGCGTCCTGGTGGCCCAGCCCGACGCCCTGCGCATCGTGCGCATCCGGCGAGGCGACGCCGAGGACCCGGAAGCGGGCTCGCCGGGTGCGGCGGCCGATTCCCCGACACACCGCTAGGACGACGCGGCGTCACGCCGGGAGACGCTTGCTCGCGCCGATGTTGCCCGCGCGAGGGCGCGCCACTATCCTTCATGTTCCGCGACGTCCTCCGTCATCCCGGGAGGCCGCGCCAGGGCACGAAGGAAGGAGGCCATGCCACATGAAAAGACGTGAATTCATCGCCACGGGACTGGCGGCGGCGAGCCTGCCGTTCCCGGCCCTGGCTCGATCCCTCGAGAAGCCGAAGGTCTCGATCGCGGTCGGCGGCAAGAATCTCTTCTACTATCTGCCCCTGACGGTCGCCGAGCAGCTGGGCTACTTCCGGGACGAAGGACTCGATCTCTCGATCGTCGATTTCGCCGGCGGCTCCCGCGCCCTGCAGGCGGTGGTGGGCGGCAGTGCCGACGTGGTCTCGGGCGCCTTCGAGCACACCATCAACATGCACTACAAGGGCCAGCCGATGCGCGCCTTCGCGCTGCAGGGCGCCGCGCCCCAGATCGTGCTCGGCGTCAATCCGAAGACCATGTCCGGCTTCAAGTCGATCGCCGATCTCAAGGGTAGGAAGATCGGCGTGACGGCCCCGGGCAGCTCGACCAACGTGATGGTCAACTTCGTCCTGGCCAAGGCGGGCCTCAAGCCCTCGGACGTGAGCATCGTCGGCGTCGGCGCTTCCAACGGGGCGGTGGCGGCCATGCGCTCGGGCCAGATCGACGCGATCAGCAACCTCGATCCGGTGATCACCCTGCTGCAGCGCTCGGGCGACCTGAAGATCGTCACCGATACCCGCATCATGGCCGAGGCCGAGAAGGTGTTCGGCGGCCCGATGCCGGCGGGGTGCCTCTACTGCCCGCAGAGCTTCATCGATCGCAACCCGGCAACCACGCAGGCGCTGGCCAATGCGATCGTGCGAGCCGACAAATGGATCCAGCAGGCCGGCCCCGGCGACATCATCAAGGTGGTGCCCGAGAGCTATCTGCTCGGCGACCGAGCCGCCTACATCGACGGCTTCCTCGCCGCGAAGCAGGCCCTGTCTCCCGACGGGGTGTTCCCGGCCCGCGGCCCCGAGACCGCCTTGCGGGCGCTGGCGAGCGTGGATCCGAAGATCGGCTCAGCCGGCGTCGACCTGGCGGCGATCTTCACCAACGAGTTCGTGCGCAAGGCCAACGCTACCTATCCGAATGGCTGAGGGGGAGGCGCCGGCCATCAGGCTGCGCGATGTGGCCTGTACCTTCGTCAGTCCCGATGCGCCCGAGCAGCGCTATACCGCGGTCGCGGACGTGGGGCTGACCGTCGGCGCCGGCGAGTTCGTCAGCGTCGTCGGCCCGACCGGGTGCGGCAAGAGCACCCTGCTCAACGTGGCGGCCGGCCTGCTCGAGCCGAGCCGGGGCGATGTCGAGATATTCGGCGAGCGGCTCGCCGGCATCAATCGCCGGGCGGGCTACATGTTCCAGGCCGACAGCCTGATGCCCTGGCGTACCGCCCAGGCCAATGTGCTGGCCGGCCTGCAGTTCAGGGGCGTGCCGGAAGCCGAAGCGCGCGAGCGGGCCGATGCCTGGCTGCGCCGGGTGGGTCTCGGCGGATTCGGCGACCGCTATCCCCACCAGATGTCGGGCGGCATGCGCAAGCGCACGAGCCTTGCCCAGACCCTGGTGCTCGACCCCGACATCATCCTGATGGACGAGCCGTTCTCCGCCCTCGATATCCAGACCCGGCAGCTGATGGAGAACGAGCTGCTCGAGCTCTGGCAGTCGAAGAGGAAGGCGGTGTTGTTCATCACGCACGACCTCGATGAAGCGATCGCGATGAGCGACCGGGTGGTGGTGCTCAGCGCCGGGCCCGCTTCGCATCCGATCGGTGAATTCACGATCGACATTCCGCGCCCGCGCGACGTCGCCGAGGTGAAGTCGACGCCCCGGTTCCTCGAGCTGCATGCCGCGATCTGGCGGGTGCTGCGCGACGAGGTCCTCGAGGGCTATCGACAGCAACTCCAGGCACGCGCCTGAGGCTGGCCATGGCGAGATCCGGCAAACCGGGCAGGGCGATGCTGCGCATCTGGCAGATCGGCCTGCTCCTCCTGGTGTTCCTGTTCTGGCACGTGATGACGAAGCCGGGGCTGGTGCCGCCGTTCATGTTCGACAACGATCGCCAGGCGGCGTTCTTCTTCGGCGAGCCGCTGCGGGTGCTCGAGCGGATCTGGGCATGGTTCGTCACCGATGCCGACATCTACCGGCATCTCGCGGTGACCCTCGCCGAGACGGTGATGGCCTTCGGGATCGGCGCGATCGCCGGACTCGCCTGCGGCCTGTGGCTGGCGCTCTCGCCGACCGCGTCGGCGATCCTCGAACCGTACGTCAAGGCGGCCAACGCGATGCCGCGGATCATCCTCGCGCCGATCTTCGCGGTCTGGTTCGGCCTCGGCATGGGCTCGAAGGTGGCGCTGGGCGTGACTCTGGTCTTCTTCATCGTGTTCTTCAACGTGTACCAGGGGGTTCGCGAGGTCAGCCCGGTAGTGCTCGCCAATGCCCGGATGCTCGGTGCGAGCGCCCGGCAACTGCTGCGCCATGTCTATCTCCCGAGCGCCACGAGCTGGGTGTTCAGCTCGCTGCACACTTCGGTCGGCCTGGCATTCGTCGGAGCGGTGGTCGGCGAGTATCTCGGCTCGAGCCAGGGAGTGGGCTACCTGATCCTGCAGGCGGAAGGCACCTTCGACATCAACACCGTGATGGCGGGAATCCTCGTGCTGACGGCCTTCGCGCTCCTGCTCGATGCCGCCGTCGGCCGCATCGAGCGGCGGCTCATGACCTGGCATCCGAAGGCCGGGGAGACGGAGAAGCTCTAGCAAGCGGCGGATGCGACAATCCCGGCTGTCGACGCGCTGCAGGCGATGCCTGCCGAGCAACCACGCGTCGTGCCGGGCCGGTTCCGGGGCGACGCCAGACCCCACGATCCGCATCCGATGAATCCTCCGTCTCCGAAGCCCGATACCGAATCCACTCGCGACCAGGGCCCGAATCCCGGCACCCGGCAGGCAATGCCGGTACCGCAGTGGCATACCCTCGCGCCGGCTCAGGCCGAGGCCAGGCTGCGGTCCGGTCCCGCCGGCCTCACCCGGGAAGAGGCCGCCGAGCGCCTCGAGCGTCACGGGCCCAACCGGCTCGCCCCGCCGCGGCGCCAGAGCGCACTGCTGCGCCTGCTGAGGCAGTTCAACAGCATTCTCATCTACGTGATGCTCGGGGCCTGCGTCATCACCGCAACCCTCGGCCACTGGGTCGATACCGGGGTGATGTTCGCGGCGGTGGTGATCAACGTGATCATCGGCTTCATCCAGGAGGGCAAGGCCGAAGCCGCCCTCGACGCGATCCGCAACATGCTCGCGCCGCACGCCACGGTGGTGCGGGACGGGGAACGCCAGGAGATCGACGCCGCCGACCTGGTGCCGGGCGACCGGGTGCTGCTCGCCTCGGGCGATCGGGTGCCCGGCGACATGCGACTCGTGGGGGCCCGTGAGTTGCGGGTCGACGAGTCCGCCCTCACCGGGGAATCGCTGCCGGCGGAGAAGTCGACCGATTCGGTCGACGAGGCCGCGCCGATCGGGGACCGTTTCGGGATGGCGTATTCGGGCACCCTGGTGGTGCACGGCACGGCGCAGGGGATCGTGGTGGCCACTGGCGCCACGTCCGAGCTCGGGCGCATCAATCGCCTGCTGGCGGGGGTCGAGAACGTGACCACGCCGATGCTGCGCCAGATCGATCGCTTCGGGCGGCTCCTCGCCTTCGTGATCATCGCCCTGTGCGTGGCCACCTATGTGTACGGCACCCTGGCGCGCGGGCTGCCGGCCGGCGAGATGTTCCTGATGGCGGTCGCCCTCGCGGCATCGGCGATCCCCGAGGGCCTGCCTGCCCTGATGACCGTGGCGCTCGCGCTGGGGGTCCAGCGCATGGCGAGGCGCAATGCGATCGTCCGCCGTCTGCCGGCGGTGGAGACCCTGGGCTCGGTGACGGTGATCTGCTCCGACAAGACCGGCACCCTGACCCGCAACGAGATGACGGTCCAGCGAGTCGTCTGCGCCGACCGGCTGGTCGAGGTCGAGGGAGTGGGCTATGAGCCGGTCGGCGGCCTGCGGGTCGGCTCCGACGCCGTGAACCCGGCCGACATGCCGGCCCTGGCGCTGGCCATCCGTGCCGGGGTGCTGTGCAACGACGGCCGCCTGCGCGAGGCCGCCGGCCGGTGGACGGTGGAGGGCGATCCCACCGAGGGAGCCTTGCTGGTGCTCGGCCGCAAGGCCGGCCTCGAGCACGCCGTCGCCGAGGCGGATTGGCCCCGGCTCGATTCGATTCCGTTCGAATCCCAGCGCCGCTTCATGGCGACGGCCCACCGCGACCCGGACGGCAACGCCTGGCTCTTCGTCAAGGGCGCGCCCGAGCGCGTCCTCGACCTGTGCGCCGACCAGCTCGGGCCGGACGGCGAGGAGCCGCTCGACGTCGATTTCTGGCGTCGCATGGCCAACGATACCGCGGCCCATGGCCTGCGCCTGCTGGCGCTCGCCTGCCGACGCGCCGCTCCCGTGGGCGAGCGGCTCATCGACGATGACGTGGCCGGCGGGTTCACGATGCTGGCGCTGGTCGGCATCATCGATCCGCCCCGGGAGGAGGCGGTTGCGGCCGTCGCCGAATGCCATCGGGCCGGCATCCGGGTCAAGATGATCACGGGTGATCACGTCGAGACGGCGCGCGCGATCGGCGCGCAGCTCGCGATCGGCGTGGGCAAGCCGGCCTTCACTGGCGCCGAGGTCGCGATGATGGACGAAGTCACCCTGCGCCGGACGGCGATGGAGGTCGATGTCTTCGCCCGCGCCAGTCCGGAGCACAAGCTGCGGCTCGTGCAGGCCCTCCAGGAGGGGGGAGAAGTGGCGGCGATGACCGGCGACGGCGTCAACGACTCGCCCGCGCTCAAGCGGGCCGATGTCGGCATCGCCATGGGTCTGAAGGGCACCGAGGCGGCCAAGGAGGCCGCCGACGTGGTCCTGGCCGACGACAACTTCGCGACCATCGCCGCGGCGGTGCGCGAGGGGCGGGCGGTCTACGACAATGTCCGCAAGTTCATCCTCTTCATGCTGCCGACCAACGGCGGGGAGGCGCTTGTCGTCATCGCCGCGATCCTCTTCGAGCTCGCCCTGCCGATGACCCCGGCGCAGGTCCTGTGGATCAACATGGTGACCTCCGGCTGCCTCGGGCTCGCGCTGGCCTTCGAGCCGTCCGAGCCCGGCATCATGGGAAGGCGTCCGCGGCCGCCGGGCGAACCCCTGGTCACGCCCTTCTTCGCGTGGCGGATCGTGATGGTTTCGCTCCTCATGATGGCCGGGTCGCTCGGCCTGTTCCTGATGGAGCTGGCCGCCGGCAAGCCGGTCGAGACCGCCCGCACCATGGCGGTGAGCGCCATCGTCGTGGCCGAGATGTTCTATCTTCTGAACAGCCGTTTCATCTTTGCCCCGGTCACCACGATCGATGGCCTGACCGGCAATCGCTACGTCCTGGTGGCGATCCTCGCCTGCCTGCTGCTGCAGCTCGGCTACGTCTATCTGCCGCCCCTGCAGGCGGTGTTCGGATCGGCCGCCCTCGATTCTTCGGAGTGGATGAAGGTCGCCGGGGCCGGGCTCTTGGTATTCTTGGTGGCGGAACTCGAAAAACTGGTGATTCGGCGGACCGGCCTTGTCGGGCGCCTGTCGGTCGCTGCGCCCGCAACCCAACCGTCCTGATCGCTCCTGACCGATGCAAGACCCGGCACCGTCGAACTCGGTTCTCCTGCTGATGATCGTGCTCGCCCCGTTCGTGGGCAGCGTGATCGCGGCGCTGCTTCCGGCCAATGCCCGCAACCGGGAAGCCTGGCTGGCGGGCTTCATCGCGTTCATCGCGCTGGTGATCTCGATATCGCTGTACGGGCAGATCGGTGCCGGGCAGCCCGTGCGTTTCGCTGTCCAGTGGATGCCGATGCAGGGCGTCGAGTTCGCCCTGCGCATGGATGGCCTCGCCTGGGCGTTCTCGCTGCTCATCACCGCCATCGGCATCCTGGTGGTGCTGTACGCCCGCTACTACATGTCGCCGGCGGACCC
>JAMLIN010000021.1 GCA_023954135.1 Burkholderiaceae bacterium
TTGCGCGCCTTTCTCGGGCTCACGCGGGGACGATCACAGGGTGAACAGGCCCTAGGCGACGAACGGCCATCGCCGCACCGTTCGCGCTCCGTTCGAATCCGTGGTTGGTGCCGCTCGTCGCGCCGACCGGGCATCCGCCTTGCATACGGTGGCGATCGCCCGACAAACCCATTAGATTCGAACCCGCGTGATGGAAAGCCCCTCGAACTCCGACACAGCCAGCCAAATGAAACTGCGCAAAGCCGTCTTTCCCGTTGCGGGCCTGGGAACCCGATTCCTGCCTGCCACGAAGTCTATCCCAAAGGAAATGCTGCCGATCGTCGATCGGCCCATCATCCAGTATGCGGTCGACGAAGCGATCGAGGCGGGCTGCGACACGCTGATCTTCGTGACGGGTCGGTCCAAGCGGGCGGTCGAGGACTACTTCGACCGGGCGCCGGAACTCGAGGCCGAACTGGAAGCCAAGGGCAAGACCGAGGCGCTCGAGCTCGTTCGCAACATCATACCGCCCCATGTGAAGGTGCTCTTCGTGCGCCAGCCCCAGCCGCTCGGCCTGGGCCATGCGGTGCTGTGCGCCGCGCCGATGATCGGGCGCGACGAGTACTTCGCGGTGCTGCTGCCCGACGACCTGATCGACGGCTACCCCGAGGGCGTGCTCAAGCAGATGCTGCCGGTGGCCGTCGAGCATCAGGCCTCGGTGGTCGCCGTCGAGCAGGTGCCGCAGGCCGATGTCTCGAAGTACGGTATCGTCGATGCCTCCTCCACCGACGGCCAGCTGATGAAGCTGCGCGGCATCGTCGAGAAACCGCCCGTCGACCAGGCCCCCTCGAACAATGCGGTGGTCGGCCGCTACATCCTGCACTCGAGCGTGCTCGAGACCCTCGAGAACCAGGAACCCGGCACCGGGGGCGAGATCCAGCTCACCGATGCCCTCGCCCGGCAGATCGAGTCACCGGGCCTGTACGGCTACCGCTTCGGCGGCAAGCGTTTCGACTGCGGCAGCAAGCGGGGCTTCCTCGTCGCCAACATTCATTTCGGCCTGACCTGAGAAGCACTCGCCGGGCTGGGAGACGTCCGGGCGCGCCTCCACCCGCCCGGCATCCTCCCGCGCCCCGGCCGGCGCACCCGCTTGCCCGCTCGCGACGGGTGTCTCGGGCATCCCGGCCCGGCCGGGCGCTCCCGGCTCAGTGTCGATATCGACCTCAGGTCGGGTCTCGTATTCGCCAACGATCGGCTCCTCCGCCGGCCTGACCGGGTTTGCGCCGAAGGCCCCGTCCTCGCCGGTCTCCATGGCCGGCCACCGTGACACGGCCGGCACGCCGGCCACCGGCTCCGCCGCGGACGAATTGCCGGCATGCCTTGCCGGCGAATGCATCCGGACGCTCGCGGTCACGCGCAGAGGCCAGCGCGGTACGCCGCCCACCCGGTAGTAGGGACAGCGCCACGCTCCACCGCTGATCCGCCAGTCCGCCCTGCCCCAGAAACGGTACCCCGTTGCCGGCTCGGCCGCCCCCGCGCAGCGATCGAACCATTCCATCCAGCGCACCGCGAGGCTTCCGATCAGAGGTACGCGCATCGGCCAGGCGTAGACGAGCTCGATCTCGAGCAGATTGGATTCGACCAGACTGCGACCCGAGCCCGGCCCGACCGCGTTGCCCCGGAAACGCAGGTTGTCGTTGGGAATCTCGAGGACGCCATCGAGCGGGCGCCCCTCTTCGTCGCGCGCCGGTACTGCCCAGTCGTCGAAGTCCTCCCCGGTCGGCCGCAACTGCCGCCAGGCAGCCACGCCGCTGGCGAGTTCGCCCTGGAGGATCGCCTGCGCGGCAGCCCCGCCGATGCTCACCGGGGTTGCCGCGAGCGTGGCGTCGCGGATGGGGATCAGCCCGATGGCGATGCCTTCGATGATCGCCGTGGGCTCGGCGTATCGGGTGGCGCCAGCCCGCACCCCCTGGAACGCGGCGTACTCGACGCTCGCGCGACCATGCAGCAGCAAGGCCCATTGCAGCACCCCGAACCCGATCGCGAGCAGGGCCGGCGCCATCACCAGCCACTCCGCCGATGCCGCGCCGCGCCCGGCCCGACGCCACGGACATGGATGGATCTTCACCGACAACCGGCCATGCGGGCGTCGTCCCGGCCTTTCCGATGCGCCGGCGATCGACATCAGCGAAGCTCTCCCGACAGGACGAGGCAGGCTCCGGTCCGGTCGAGCCGCAACCGGCGGGCCGCTCCGGCGGCAAGCTCCAGGACGCCGTGGGCACCGCGGCGAAACCGAATCCGACCGGGCACGAGCCCCGCATCGACTCCGAGAACATGGCCGTGTCGATCGACGAACACGAGATCGATCGGGAATCGCATCCCGAAGGTATGGACCGCATTGCATGGGCGGATCCAGAGTCCGTACCGGCGGGTGAGCGCCTCGCGACCGAGCAGTCCGCGCAGTCGATCGGCGAAGCGCTCCGCGCACAGCACCCGCAGACGCGCCGTGCTGCCCGGTGCCACCACGAGGAGATTCATGGTGCGCATCAGAAGAGACCCTGGCGGAGCAACTGCATGCCGATCGGAAACAGCAGCACCGCGAAGGTGCCGGGGAAGATGAAGGCCACCAGTGGCAGCAGCAGCTTGACCGGCGCCTCCATCGCCCGCTTCTCGGCCTCCAGGAAGCGCTCGTTGCGACGCTGGTCGGCTTGCGCCCGCAGCAAGGGCGCTAGGGCAAGACCCTGGCGTTCGGCGCTCAGCATCGCAGCGGCGAAGCTTGCCACGCCGTCGATCGAGGTCCGCTCCGAGAGCAGCCTCAACGCCTCGCTGCGCGGCCTCCCGGCGCGCACGTCGCGAAGCACCCGCGCCAGCTCGTCGCGCATCGCCCCGGCCGGGGCATGCGCGACGGCCAGCGCGATCGCTGCCGCGGGATTGAGGCCGGATTGGACCCCCAGCGTGATCAGGTCCAGCAGGAAGGGCAACTGGCGCGACATCGCGCGTCGACGTTCGCGAATCCGGTCGGCCAGGGCGCATTGCGGAAGTGACAGGCCGACGACTGCCATGGCCGTCGCGCAAGGCAACACCGGGATCCCGGAGGCCAGCCCCGTCGCCATCCCGAGCAGGACGGCTCCAGTACCGGCCAACAGGCTCGCGGCCACCCATTCGTCCGGCAGCACCGCGTACTCGAGCCCGGCCGCACGAAGCCGCCGCGTGATGCGACGGCGCGCGCCAGCACCGACCAGTGGCCGGCAGGCGATCGATACGATGCCGACCAGTCGCCAGACGTGCCGCCAGGCGGGGGGCGGCAGGTCGGCGGCACGCTCGCGACCGGCGGATTCGACGAACAGTGCCCTCACCCCGGCGACCAGCATGGCGCACGAGGCCCCGAGCAGCGCGATCGGCATGTTGGCCGCATCGACGAGGGATTCGAGCCATTCCATCGGAATACCTAGTGTCGTGAGTCAGAGATTTGGCGAAGAAAGAAATCTGTCGAGATGGGTGTCAGGCAAGGCGCGAACCGGAGCGATACCCGAGGTATCGCGAGGATTTGCAACGCAGCATGGCGCCCATCTCGGCGGATTTCGTCGGCGAACTTCTGATTCACGACACTACACATCGACGGTGACGATGCGCCGGATCACGACGATCCCGATCGCCTCGCTCACCAGCACATAGGCGCAGACCGCAAGACCCGCGCTCGTGCCGAGAAGCATGTCGAGCATCGCCGGCTCGATCAGGGCGAGCAGGGCCAGCATCGCGAAGGGCAGCAATCCCATCACCCACGCCTGGAGACGCCCCTGGGCGGTAAGCGCCCGCAGCTTGCCTTCGAGGGCAAGCTTGCGGCGCACCGCGCCGGCAAGCGCCTCGAGCGTCTGCGCCATGTCGCCGCCGGTGCTGGCGCCGAGCCGCAATGCGGTCACCAGCAGCACGGTTTCCTCGAGCGGCATGCGCCGTGCAAGGCCGGCGAGCGCATCGTCCAGCCGCACGCCCATGCGCTGCTCACGCTGCATCAGGGCAAGCTCCTGGCTGGCCGGTGGCTGCATCCGTCGAGAGGCCTGTGCGATGACCGCGACGAGACCGTGACCGGCACGCAGGCCGCCGGCGATCAGGTCGATGAGCTCGGGCACCTGCATGCGGAACCGATGCCGTCGACGACGACGCACGAGCAGCGTCACGAGCTTCGGCAGCGCGACCAGCGCCAACGCCACGGCGACAGCGGGCGCCGCCGCGGCGGTCGACCACGCCGCCAGGGTCGTCAGGGCCGCCACGAGGACGAGATGGGCCACCAGCAGGCGTCCGGAATCGATGAAGACGAAGGCCCGCCCCAGGTCGCGATCGATGCCACTCGAGAAACGCCTGCGATAGCGCCCCAGCAGGGATGGCAGAACGCTTGCGACGGCCATGAAGCCGGCCAGGCCGGCGACGAATGCGATCGATACGATGATCCCGGCGTTCATGAATCCGCCCCTTCCCGGAACAACGTGTAGTCGAGCTCCACACCGGAATCGGCCAGCGCGTCGTAGAAGCTCGGGACATGGCCGCATGCCGTGAAGGCGGGTTCGGCGCCGCCGCTGGCCGAGCGGGATTGATTCAGCCGGAAGATCGGCTGCATCTGGATGCGTCCGTTCTCGATGCCGGTGATCTCGGTGATCTCGGTGATGCGTCGCACGCCGTCCGACCGGCGGGCCTGCTGGATGACGATGTCGACGGCCGATGCGATCTGCTCGCGGATGGCCAGCACCGGGATGTCGACACCGGCCATCAGGACCATGACCTCGAGCCGGGCAACGACGTCGCGCGGGCTGTTCGCGTGGACGGTGGTCAACGAGCCGTCGTGGCCGGTGTTCATGGCCTGGAGCATGTCGAGCGCTTCCCCGCCCCGGCACTCGCCGACGATGATGCGATCCGGGCGCATGCGCAGGGCGTTGCGTACGAGATCCCGGATGGCGACCTGCCCCTTGCCCTCGGTGTTCGCGGGACGCGACTCGAGCGCGACGAGATGGTCGTGGTGCAGCCGCAGCTCGGCGGCGTCCTCGATGGTGACGATCCGCTCGCCATCGTCGATCAGGTTCGACAGGACGTTGAGCAAGGTCGTCTTGCCCGAGCCGGTGCCGCCGGAGACGACGATGTTGCGCCGGTTTCGTACGCAGACGCCGAGGAAGTCGAGCATCGGTACCGACGCGGTCCCCAGACGGATCAGGTCGGCCGGGGCCAGAACCCGGGCGTTGAAGCGACGAATCGTGATCGCCGGCCCGCGGATCGCCAGGGGCGGGATGATCGCGTTGACGCGCGAGCCATCCGGAAGGCGCGCATCGACCATGGGCGACCCGTCGTCGATGCGCCGCCCGATGGGCGAAACGATGCGGTCGATCACCGAGCGGATCGCATCATCGCTCGAGAAGCGCAGCTCCGAGCGTCGCAGGATGCCGGCACGCTCGACATACACCGAATCGGTTCCGTTGACCATGATCTCGCTGACCGTCTCGTCGCCGAGCAATGCCTCGAGGGGGCCCAGGCCAACGGCCTCGTCGATCAGCGCGTCGACGAGGAGCTCGGGATCGGAGCCACCCACAACGGAGGGGTCGGCGACAATGATCTCGTGGAGGATCGCGCGCAGCCGGCCCCGCAGCTCGCCGGAATCGAGATGACGAATCTCCTGGCGACGCAGGTCGATCTGCGCCAGCAGACGGCGATGCAGCAGGCGCCTCGCCTCGAGCGGCGCATCGTCGCCGGCGGTCGTCCGGACGGGCCTCGCCAGGCTCGCGGGCGCCCCGCCATGCGGGTCCGCGCTCGAATCGCTGCGTCCCGATCCGGTGGCAAGCACCCGGATCAGGAAGCCGCCGATGGCGATCTCGTCGCCCTCGAGCAGGGGCCCGTACTCGTTTATTCGTTCGCCGTTCACCGCAGTGCCGCCCAGCGAGCCGAGGTCGACGATCGAGCAGTGCTTGCCGGTACGCCGGATCTCGGCATGCGTACGCGCGACCCGCCAGCTCGACAGGACCAGAGGATGCTCACGATGCCGCCCGATCCGGCACGGAAATGCATCGATCGTATGGACGCTCGCAACGCCCCCTTCCGCGTCAATCGAGAGCGTCAGCATGGCCTTGCCCGGAAGTTCCCGAAGAGTTGTCGGTCGCCGTCTCGCGGGCGAGCATCGCCCTGACCGCCGCCATGCGGGAGTCGAGCGTCTCGCGCCGCGCCTGCGCCTCGAGCGCCGGATCCTCGACGAAGCGCGGCGTGACGAACACGACCAGATCGGTCTGCTGCTCCCGGTACATCCGGGACCGGAACAGGGCGCCGAGCACGGGGACGTCGCCGAGTCCCGGCACCTTGTCGATGCTGCCGGAGGCATCCTGGCGCAGCAGTCCCGCGATGATCAGGGTCTCGCCCTCGCGCAGGCGAACCTCCGTCTCGGCACGCCGCTTGAGCAGGCCGGGGACGTCCTTTACGTGGACGTCGAAATCGATCGAGGAGATCTCGGTGGCCACCTTGGCTCGGATCAGCCCATCGGAACCGGCCACCGGGCTGATGTCGAACTTGACGCCGTATTCCTTGAACTGGACATCGATCGCGCCGAGATTGCCCGCCTGCGGAATCGGCAACTCGCCCCCCGCCACGAAACGCGCGGTCGCGCCGCTGCGGCAGGAAAGCCTCGGCTCCGCGAGAACGACGGCATCGCCGCTCTGCTCCAGCAGGTTGATCATCGAGCGGATCGAGGTGGCGATGCCGAACAGCGCCGAGAAGGGAGCGATACCCGAACCCGTCTCCAGGCCGACCCCGGCGGCCGCCCCGCCCGGGTCGAAGGCGGAGCCGCGATGAAGATCGCCGACCACACCGAAGCTCGGGCCGTTCGCTCCGGGATCCCAGCGGATGCCGATGTTCTCGAGCGCGCTGCGCTTGATCTCGACCATCCGGACATCCATCGCGATCATCCGCTCGCGCCCTGCTTCGCCGACCATGTTGACCAGCGACGGATAGGTCTCGACGAGCGTCTGCAGGCGCGCGGCCTGCGCCACGCTCGGCCGCTCTCCCTCGATGACGATGCGCTCGCCCACCAGCCCGACGCGCAGGTTCCCCTCCTCGCCCAGCAAGGCCTTCACTCCGGCGAGCATCCGGCCCGTCTCGGCCGAGACGACGCGGATCCGGTAGGCGAGCGGCGGGCCTCGACGCGGCCACAGGTGCAGGCTGCTCTGGCCCGGCGCCTCGGGCAGGACGAGGACCTGGCGCCTGTCGAGCGCCGTCGCCTGGATGGACTTGCCGTTGCCGACCGCGATGCGGCGTATCCCCGGCGCCTCGATCAGGTGTGCCTGGCCGACCTCCAGGGTCAGTTCCACCGGCGCCGGCCCGGAGGGCTGAACGACCGGGCCGGGAGAATCGACCGCACCCGCGATGGAAGCCGCCAGGAAGACGCCCGAGGCGATGAGGATCCGCAGGACGCTCGCGATCATGAGGGGCTCCCGGCCGGCACGGCCGGCGGCGATGCCGGGCGCTCCTGCCGCGGCGAAAGGCTGGCCTCCGGCAACGGCAAGGGGTACATCCCGATCGGCCCGCGCCCGCCGACGATCATCTCCGGCGATTCGGGGCGCCCGCGGCGGGCGATCCCGAGCAATGCATCGAGGTCGAGCGCCTCTCGGGCCGCGGGCGATCGGTCGTCGGGGTGACGAAGCAATGCGGTGATGCGGCCGCTACGCTGGGCGAGGATCAGTCGCTGGGCCTGCTCCGGCGTCACCTCGACGGTGATCGCACCGAAACGGGTAGTCGCATCGGCCGCCGGCTCCACCTGGGTGCGCATCCCCGTGGCCAGCACCAGCAGGTTGGACATCAGTGGCGTCGCCACCTCGCCGGCGGGCAGGCCGGCATCCGGGCGCGGCCGCACCGAGAACATCAGGTCGATCCGGTCGCCGGGCCGCAGCATGCCCGATACCGAATTGACCTCGTCGACGACCACCGTCATCGCCCGGGTTCCGGGCGGAATGCGGCTCGACAGGCCAGCTCGCTCCCGATCCGCGACAGCGGCGGCAAAGAGCGGCTCGCCCGCCACCATCGCCACGCGCAGCATCTCGCCTTCGACGGCGGGAAACTCCGCCGGAATCACGGCACCCGCCGGCAGGTAGCTTGCGGCCACCTTGCGTACCGCCATGGTCTCGGCATCGATGCGCTCGCCGGGCGCGAGATTCCGCTTGGCGACCACCACCTCGGTGAGCTGTCCGCTCATGTCGGCGCGCCGGCGTACCGCATCGAGCTCGCCCGCGATGTAGCTACGCGCACCGCTCGCACCGAGCAGGCCGAAGCCGAGTGCGCCGGCCCACAACAGCGGGACCCGGAAGCGCCGCCACCAGTCGATCGGTTTCATGGTCGGGAGACTCCTTCGGTGAAACGTGAATAGGCGCGCGCGAGCGCGGTGAGAAGGTCGTCGAGAGCGCCGTCGGGTACCGCCACCATCACGCCCACGACGCAGGCGAGGATCACCAGGTACTCGACGCTCGACTGCCCGCGGCCGGGGAGCAGGTTCGCTGTCGAACCTTCGGACGGCCTGGCATTGCTCATGGCCGGCGCTCCTGGTAGTGAACGACGACGGCGACACCGCCGGCATGCCGTGCGAACGTCACGACGGCGACGACGCCGGCGCCGCCGAAGGCGAGGACGCGGCCTCCGCGCAGGGATTCGGGCGCATCGGCAGGCGCTTCGAAGCGGATCAGGGGCGAGAGGCCACGCACGGCCGCGAGACGCGCCACCCGGCTCGAGATCGCACCGATGTCACCGGGAATCCACCAGACCCTGGTCAGGTTCTCGACGCCCCGGTCGACGCTCGCAAAGCCCGGCAGTGGCTCGCCGAGCGCCCCCAGGGCGGCGACGAAGGCAGGCTCGGACCGAGTCGGCAGGCCGCCGGGCGATGACGCGCGCCATTCGATCATGCTGCGGCGTGCTTCGACCCGCCCGTTCGCGCCCGTTCGCAGGGTCACGGTCTCGATTCCGTCCGGACCGAGCCGCGACAGCCTCGGTGCCGCTTCATCGCCACCACCGAGCACCAGCCAGGGTTCCTCGCCCCACGCCTCGGTGATCCGGGCGGCGGCCCGCGAAACCGGACCCATGAACTCGGCGCGCTCGACTCGCAGACCGAAACGGCCGAGCCGGCCAGCCGGAACCAGCAACTCCCAGGCCGGTTCGGGATCCGAAACGGCGCTGCCGTGAGCGCCTGGCCAGGGCACCGAGGAGGCGGCCACCAGAGCCGCCCCGAGAACGGCATGCGGACGAGCTCGTTTCATGGCGCGAGGCGGTCGGAGGGCACGAGGTCGACGTCGATCTCGCCCGGCCGGAACGCATCGGTGCCGGACTCTAGGCCGAGCAGGTCCGCCAGCAGCAGCAGGCCGCGCGCCGGAGCGTAGCCGGCGACGATACCGGCTTCGATCGCCGGTGCGAGCCGGCGGCCACGATCGACGCGAGCCTCGACGGAGTCGTCGCCACCGTACGGCCCCGCCGCGGACCATGTATCGCCGAGCACCGCGGTATTGGCCCGCGGCAGCAAGGCCATGCCCATGAGCGATTCATCGATTCGGCCGGTTGGCCGATCCGGCTGCACCGCCACTTCGACATGCGCGTTGCGTATGCCGTCCGCGATGTCGAGCCCGAAGCGCCCCGGCCCGGCGAGCCCGGCGATGATGTCGGCCGGGTCGGGAATGCCCGAGAGGCGCTGGCTACCGGCAAGCGATTGCCCGGCATCGAAGCGTGGCGTATCGATCCGGGCCGCGAGGCCGTTGAACCGATCGAGCATCGGTGCGCCACCGCGGTCGTGCCAGAGCGCGCGAGTCGCCGACGCGGGTTGATCGCTGCCCGGTCCGAACTGTGCATCGCGAATCGAGTGCAGAAGGCTTTCCGGAACCGCTCCGCCCGCGCATCCACCGGGCATGACGGCGCAGCCGAAAGCCAGCGACCGTGACGCAACGATCGCCGATCCTGCGATGGACTGGTACTTGCCGAGCAACACGACGAGCATGCCGAGCGTGGCCAGCAGGGCCATCCCGACGAGCGCCTCGACCAGAGCCTGACCGCATGGCCGTCGCCGCAACGCGTCATTCGACATGGGATTCCGCCGCAAGGCGCTCGGCAAGGGAAGGCGTGACCAGGCGCGCCTGCCAGTAGGGGTTGTAGAGACTCGCGTACTCCTCGCGCCGAGGATCGGCCGGCGGGCGGACGAAGTGCGCCTCGGCCGCGGCGAGCGCCCAGAGGCGGGAGCCGGCGTACGCCCCTGGCGGGCGCAGGCGGCCCGCCGGTTCGTCGATCGCTGGATTGCGAGCCAGACGAGCAGCCTCGACACGGGCGAGCACCGCAACCCGGCTGCCGGGGAAACGCTGCGAATCGAGGCTCTCGTAGGCGAGCTCGCGCACCCTTGCGATGCCGGCATAGTCGCCTTCGATGGCGAGCGGCGCTTCGCCAGGCAACGACGCGCCGCGGGATTCGTCGAGCATCGATTCGGCGAACTCAAGAGCGGCCGGATTGATCGCCACGCCACCGGGCTGGGCCACACTCCGACCCAGCGGGCCGTCGAAGGATGCTTCGGCAGCCCCCCAGCCCAGCGGCAGGAGCTCGACGCGGCTGCAGCGCCGGCCGAGGAAGCCGCGACGCCGGTTGTCGTGGATGGACGCGGTGTCGACCGCCTCCCAGCGGTCGAGCCCCGGCGCGAGCGCGGTGCCGCCGCGCTTGCGGTACATCTGGAACCAGGCCGAGGGCGCGTTGAGCGAGAGCACGCAGCTTGCCGGCAGACCCCAGAGGACGAGATCGGTCTCGCGAGGGCCGCGAGTGAAGTCGTCGAGAGAGCGCACGACGAGGTCGCGCAAGCGTTCACGGTCCGCGTCGGACTCGTAGCGGCGGGTAAAGCGGTTGAAGGCGCCCGCGTCCGGCAGGGCGAACGCGAAGAACCCGCGATCGTTCTCGCGGGCGATCTCGTTGGCGACGGCGGATGAGCCGAACACGCCCGCGGACAGGACAAGCAGTTCCTGGCTCGCCTGGAGCAGCTCCTTGTAGCCCGTATCCGGTGCGGCACGCAGGCGGATCTCGAGCGCGGCGGTCGTGTCGGCGAGCTCGCGGGCAACCGAGGACGTTTCGGCGAGCGTCTCGAACACGGCCGCCAGCGGCGGATAGACCCGGGCCATGCGCGCGGCGTTGCGACTGAACTGCTCGAAGTGCCGGGACCAGGACTGCAGGGTCAGTGCCTGTGCGACCGCGACCTCCTGGGCGATGATCGCGCGGTTGGCATAGGCGTTGAAGTTCAGCACACGGGCCCGCCATACCGCCGCCCCGTAGGCGGCGGCATCGGCCGCGTTCAGCAGGCGGGTCTTGTGCGCGAGGGTCTGCCCGGTGCGGAACATGTGGAACAGCCCCGCGGAACCGAGCAGCGCCAGCACCAGGGCGAGCGCCAGCGCCTGACCACGCTGCCTGCGGATCGAGAATGCCATGGGATCGCCCCGGTCCGGCGCCGCGGATCAGTGGTTGCCGAGTTCGTAGTTGTCGAGACCCTTGCGCTGGTCGGCGTTGGTCTGCGAGGTGTTGGCGCTGGTCTGCGCCTGGCCGATGGCGGTCTGGGCGTCCTGCCCCGAAACCTCCATCGCGAGGCCGGCGGTCTGGTTGCGCAAGGTCTGGCCGAGAAGGGTGTATGTGCCGATCGCGGCAACCGCGATCAGCGCGACGATGACGACGTATTCGGTCATGCCCTGGCCGCGGGCGGCGTGGATCCTGTGCATCTGAAGCTCCGTCGATGAAGGGGTGATCGAAGCTTCATGTTGCTCGCGAGCCGGGCGGATCGCGATCCTCCAGCGGTCGTAGCCGGACTAGGGCTGATGGTGGACATGCCGCGGATTCCTTGCTCGATCCCGCTTCGCGGAAGACGCGGCCCGCGTGCACGATGGCCTGGCAAGAAAAGTTGATGAATCGGTTTATAGGCGATACTTCCCGGACATGCACCGCGTCAGGTCGGCCAGGCAGAAGGCGCGACGATCGGTCGACAGCTCATCGCAGCGATCGCTTCAGGGCTATCGAACGCCGCTGAACTGGCAACCGGGCGAGTAGCGTGGCGTGATTTGAAGAAACGGAGAGATCGCATGAGTTGGCAACCGGAACTGGATGAACTGGCACGTCGCGTCGAGCTGGCGCGGGAGATGGGCGGGGCGGACAAGGTCAAGCGGCAGCACGATTCCGGACGATTGACCGTTCGCGAACGGATCGAGAATATCGCCGACGCCGGCAGTTTCGTCGAAACGGGGACGATCTCGGGGGTTGGCGAGTACGAGACCGACGGGACCCTCGGGACGCTGACCCCTGCGAACTGTGTATTCGGACGCGCGAAGATCGACGGACGACCTGTCGTGATCGTCGGTGACGATTTCACCGTGCGCGGCGGATCGGCCGATGCCGCCATTTCAGCCAAGCCGCTCATGGCCGAGCAGACCGCGAATGCGTTTCGCATCCCCATCATCCGCCTGATCGAGGGGTCCGGAGGCGGCGGATCCGTCAAGACGATCGAAACCCGCGGCGCCACCAACCTGCCGGGGGGCGTCGGAGGAACCAACGGCTTCTACTACATGACCGAGAATCTCGCGCATGTGCCGGTGGTCGGACTCGGGCTGGGTTCCGTTGCGGGCTTGGGCGCGGCCAGGCTCGCATCCACTCACTATTCGATCATGACCAGGCAGTCGGCCATGTTCGTGGCCGGACCGCCCGTTGTCGCAAGGCTTGGCCAGCCGCTGTCGAAGACCGAACTGGGCGGATGGGAAATTCAGACCCGGGCCGGTGGCGTCGATCATGCGACCGAGACAGAAGAAGAAGCCTTTGAATGTGCGAGGCGATTTCTCTCCTATCTGCCCGCCTCGGTCCACGAGCTGCCGCCGACCATTGCCTGCGACGACGATCCCGAGCGCGGTGACGAGAGCCTGATGACGGCCGTTCCGCGCAATCGGCGACGGGTCTACAAGATGCGGCCGATCATCGAGTCCGTGGTCGACAAGGGCTCGTTCTTCGAATTGAGCCCGCATTTCGGGAGATCGATCATTGCCGGCCTCGCACGGCTGGACGGACGCGCGGTGTTGCTGCTCGCCAGCGATCCCCACCACTACGGAGGATCCTGGACGGCGGATACCTGTCAGAAGGTCGTCCGGTATGTCGACCTCGCCGAGACTTTCCATCTTCCCGTCGTCTATCTGTGTGACTGCCCGGGCTTCCTGATCGGCCTGGACGCGGAGAAGTCCGCGACGATTCGTCATGGCGTTCGTGCGATGGCAGCCTTGAATCAGACGACGACGCCGTGGTGCACGATCATCATTCGCAATGCCTACGGTGTGGCCGGAGCGGCCCATCAGCCGGCCGGTCGGTTGTCACTGCGATACGCGTGGGTGTCCGCCTCCTGGGGTTCATTGCCGCTCGAGGGCGGGGTCGAAGCGGCCTACCGCGCCGAGATCGAGAGTGCGGAGGATCCGCAGGCGAAGCTCAAGGAGATCGAGACGCGACTGCACAACATGAAGTCGCCGTTCAGATCCGCCGAGAAATTCTGGGTCGAGGAGATCATCGATCCACGAAGGACCCGGTCGTTGCTCTGCGACTTCGCCCGCCTCGCCGAGCCCGTCCGAACGCCCGGCAGGGCGAGCTTCTCCATCCGACCCTGAACGGCCCGGAATCCGCCATGCCCTGATGTCCGCCTCACCCCATTGCCGGTCGATGAACGCCGGCCGCCCTCGTCGTACTGCGCGCGCTGCGGCCCGCTGGCGGCAGCGCGCGCACCGGGTTCAGCCCGGCACCACCACGACCTTGCCCTTGACCTTGCGTCCGGACAGGTCGAGCAGCGCCTGGCCGGCCTGCTCGAGCGAATAGCTCTTCGTCACGGGCGGCTTCACCTTGCCCGAGGTGTAGAGCGCGAAGAGATCCTTCAGGTGCTGCGCGGTGACCTTCGCATCGCGGCGCAGGAAGCCGCCCCAGAACACGCCCATGAGCGAACCGCTCTTCAGCAGCGCGAGGTTGAGCGGCAGCTTCGGAATGTCGCCGGCGGCGAAGCCGATGACGAGATGGCGGCCGTCCCAGCCGATCGAGCGGAACGCCGCCTCGGTCATCGAGCCGCCGACCGGATCGTAGATCACGTCGGGGCCCTTGCCGCCGGTGAGCGCCTTGATCCGCTCGCGCAGATCCTCGGTGCCGTAGTTGATGAGCTCGTCGGCGCCGCGCTCGCGGCACAGCGCGAGCTTGTCGTCGCTCGATGCCGCCGCGATCACCTTCGCACCCATCGCCTTGCCGATCTCCACGGCGGCGATGCCGACCCCGCCCGCCGCGCCCAGCACCAGCAGGGTTTCGCCCGCCTGCAGCTTCGCGCGGTCCTTGAGCGCGTACAGGCTGGTGCCATAGGCGAGCACGAAGGCCGATGCGACGTCGAAGGGCATGTCGCCCGGGATCGGCATGACCCGGCCGGCTTCGGCGACCGCCTTCTCGGCGAAACCGCCCCAGCCCATGCTTCCGATCACCCGGTCGCCGACCTTGATTCCCGTGACGCCCTCGCCCACCGCCTCCACGACGCCGGCGACCTCGCCCCCGGGCGAGAACGGCAGTTCGGGAACGAACTGGTACTTCTTCTCGATGATCAGGGTGTCGGGGAAGTTCACTCCGGCGGCCTTGACGCCTATCAGGACGCGCCCGGGACCGGGTACCGGGTCGGCGATCTCCTCGACGACGAGGCTCTCGGGCGGACCCCATGCCTTGCAAAGTACGGCTTTCATGCTGTCTCCATTGCGTTGATCGATGCGCGCCCGGGGCGGGCGCCTGCCGGTGAAGTTTAGCGGTTTGCCCCCGGATGATGTCCGCGCAAAACGAACGCGGCCGGCTTGTGGCCGACCGCGTTCCCTGCTCCTGGCTGCTTCACGAGGAGTTGCCTGCGCGCAGCCGATCTCCTTCCTCTCTCCGTATCTCCTTGATGATCACGCCATCGGCGCGATCAGAACTGGCCCTCTTCGGTCGAGCCCTTGAGCGCCGCGGTCGAGGCTTCGCTCTCGACCGTGGTCGTCACGGCGTCGAAGTAGCCGGTACCGACTTCCCGCTGGTGCTTGACCGCGGTGAAGCCGATCTCGGCGGCGGCGAACTCCGCTTCCTGGAGCTCGACGAAGGCCGGCATCTGGTTGCGGGCATAGCCGTGCGCGAGCTTGAACATCGAGTAGTTCAGCGCATGGAAGCCGGCCAGCGTGATGAACTGGAACTTGTAGCCCATGGCGCCCAGCTCGCGCTGGAATTTCGCGATGGTCGACTCGTCGATGTTCTTCTTCCAGTTGAACGAGGGCGAGCAGTTGTACGCGAGCATCTTGCCCGGGAACTGCTTGTGGATCGCATCGGCGAACTGCTTGGCGAACGCCAGGTCCGGCGTGCCGGTCTCGCACCAGATCAGGTCGGCATACGGCGCGTACGCCAGGCCGCGCGAGATCGCCTGATCGACGCCGTTGCGGGTGCGGTAGAAGCCCTCGACGGTGCGCTCGCCGGTGAGGAACGGCTTGTCGTTGTCGTCGATGTCCGAGGTGACGAGGTCTGCCGCCTCGGCGTCGGTACGGGCGAGCAGGATCGTCGGCACGCCCATCACGTCGGCCGCAAGGCGCGCCGCGATCAGCTTGGCGACATTCTCGCGGGTGGGAACCAGCACCTTGCCGCCCATGTGGCCGCATTTCTTGACCGAGGCGAGCTGGTCCTCGAAGTGCACGCCCGAAGCGCCGGCGTCGATCATCGCCTTCATGAGCTCGAAGGCGTTCAGCACGCCGCCGAAGCCGGCTTCGGCATCGGCCACGATCGGGGCGAAGAAGTCGATGTAGCCGTCGTCACCCGGGTTCTTGCCCTCGACCCACTGGATCTGGTCGGACCGGGTCAGCGCGGCGTTGATGCGGCGAACGACGTTGGGCACCGAGTTGGCCGGGTACAGCGACTGGTCGGGATACATCTCGCCGGCGATATTGGCATCGCCCGCCACCTGCCAGCCGGAGAGGTAGATGGCCTTGAGGCCGGCCTTGACCTGCTGCATCGCCTGGTTGCCGGTCAGCGCGCCGAGCGAATTGACGAAGGGCTCCTCGTGGAGCAGCTTCCAGAGCTTCTCGGAACCGCGCCGCGCCAGGGTGTGCTCGACCTGCAGCGAGCCGCGCAGCCGGACCACGTCCTCGGCGGTGTAGCCGCGCTTGACGCCGCGCCAGCGGGCGCTTTCGGACCATTCTTTCTGAAGCTTCTGGGCTTCCTGTTCGCGTGTCGACATCAGTGGATCTCCAAGAGGGATGGGGATTGGGTTTGGATGGGGTCCTGCGGAAAACGGTGCGCAGCCAGGCGCGACATGGGGACTAATCTTACGCCTGCGTGTTGCGTGGCAACAGCAATTGTTCACATTTCCAACATATCAATTTTATTCGTTATATCAAATACTTAAGACGCATATTTCGTACTATGGAAAGTAATCTACCACGATGAAAAATGATCATGGTGCGACGCCCGAACGATTTTCCGGATTGCGAAACGCAATTCCCGGTCGCGAAAATCCGGGCATTTGGCTCAGCCGGGATCCTCGGAGCGCCCCTGGGCGGAGTCCTCGTCGTCGAGATGCCGGCGGGAATCGGCATCGGGCAGGGATTCGACCTTCCGCAGCCGCCGCTCGATCGCCCGGCTGCGGGTTTCCGCGCTGCCGATCGTGCTGGCGGCCCGCTCGATCTGCTCGCGGGTCTTCGCCAGGGCATCGCCGAAGCGACCGAACTCGGACTTGACCGCACCCAGCAGCTCCCATACCTCGCTCGAGCGCTGCTCGATCGCCAGGGTGCGGAAGCCCATCTGCAGGCTCGAGAGGATCGCCGCCAGGGTGCTCGGGCCGGCCACCACCACCCGGTGGGTGCGCTGGAGGTCGTCGAGCAGGCCGGGCCGGCGGACCGCCTCGGCATACAGGCCTTCGGTCGGCAGGAACAGCAGGGCGAAGTCGGTGGTCGCGGGCGGCGCGACATACTTGCTGCGAATAGTCTTCGCCTCCTGGCGCAGGCGGGCATCGAGCTGGCGCTCGGCGCCGGCCGCCGCCGCGGCATCCCCCTCGTCGCGCGCCGCCCCCAGCCGCTCGTAGTCCTCGCGCGGAAACTTCGCATCGATCGGCAGCCAGACGGGGCTGGCCGGATCATGCCCGGGAAGCCGGATCGCGAACTCCACCCGCTCGCCGCTGCCGGCGACCACCTCGACGTTACGGGCGTACTGATCGGGCACCAGGATCTGCTCGAGAAGCGCACCGAGCTGGATCTCGCCCCAGGTGCCGCGCGTGCGCACGTTCGCCAGCACCCGCCGCAGATCGCCGACGTCGGCCGCCAGCGCGTTCATCTCGCCCATGCCCTTGTGGACCTGCTCGAGCCGGGCCGCGACCATGTCGAAGGTCTCGCCGAGCCGGCGCTGCAAGGTCGACTGCAGCTTCTCGTCGACGGTTTCGCGCATCTGCTCGAGCCGGGCCGCATTGTCCCGGGTCAGCGCCGCGAGCTGGCGTTCGAGGGTTTCGCGGATCTCGGCGAGGCGCTTGTCGTTGGAATCGGCGAGTTGCGCGAGCCGTTCCGAGAAGCGATCGATCTGGCCATGCTGGGAATCCGCGAAGCTCGCCATCTGCTGGGCCAGCAGGCGCGACATCCGGGCGGTCGCATCGGCCAGCTCGGCCCGATCGGCCCGGGCCCTGTCGGCCGCCTCCTCGCGCGCCTCCCGGTCCTGGGCGTTGCGTGCCGCCAGCAGGCGGGCGAGCTCCTCGATGCCGGCGCGGGGATCGGACGGCCGGCGCCGCAGGAGCGCCAGCAGCAGGGCAATGGCCACCAGGCCGAGCAATGGCGAAAGCCACCAGGCCTGCGCGAGCATGGCGATCCAGTCCGACAATCGACGCCCGGTCCGTGCATGGAAACCCGTCATTGTAGGGTCTGTCGACGGCCTGCTCGCGGGCCTTGCCTGCCGACCGGGATCGCGACCGGAAGGAAATCACGAAGGGACGAAATCCGCGGGCATCCGGCATGGCTCGCGCTTGATTTCGTCGCACCGGGGCGTCAGGATCGGGCGACAAGCCAGAAGGAGCACGACGATGACCCGCCAATTCCGTTCGCTCGCCCTAGCCGTTTCCCTCGGCCTCGGGGCGATGCTGGCCACCCTCGCCCCGCCGGCCGCAAGCGCCGAACAGGGCACATGGCGCTGCACCGGCGCCGACGGCAAGGTCCTGTTCACCAACGGGAACTGCCCTGCCGGCACCGCGAAGGCGAGCGCCTGGGTGCCGGCCCCGGCCGACAACCGGATCGAGCGCAGCGCCGCGAAGCAGGATGCGCCCCTGGCCGCCGGCCAGCAGCCGCTCGACCCGCTCCTTCCCACCGGCCGCGTGGACCCGTTCGTCGACTGCAAGGCCCGCGGCGGCGACTTCGATCTCGCCGCCCGCGTGTGCCGCCTGCCGCCGGGCGGAACCCAGCCCTGGACCGCCACCAGCAACTGAACCGCCGAACCCGAACCCGGTTCACGGGTCCCCTCGGAATCCGCGAATGGGCCGGACGCGCCCGAGCGGTGCGCCAGGGCGGTTCCGATCGAGGCGCAAAGCGCAGCCATGTCGGGTGACATGGCGAGCATTTGCAACGATGAGCGGGGCCGGTCTGGCGTGACGAGCGGGCGTGGCTGGCCCGTTCACGGGTTCCCCAGATTGCGCATCCAGTCGGCGGTCTTGTAGAACGAGCCGAGCAGGCGGTCGAAGAACTCGCCTTCGATCCCCTCGTGCGCCATCGCCTCGGCCATGCACAGCAGCCACTGGTCGCGCTCGACCGTGCCGATGGCGAACGGCAGATGGCGCGCCCGCAGGCGCGGATGGCCGAGGCGTTCCACGTAGAGAGCCGGTCCGCCGAGCCAGCCGCAGAGGAACCAGTGGAGCTTGTCGCGCGAGCCGGCGAGTTGCGGCGGATGCAGCGAACGCAGGCGAACGAAGCGCGCGTCCTCGTCCATCAGGTCGTAGAAGCGATCGACCAGGGCCCGCACGCCGGCCTCGCCGCCAAGGCGGACGAAGGGAGCATCGGTATCGGGTGTTTCGTCGCAGGCCTCAGGCATCGCGCAACACCGTCATCGGCGGCGAATCGAGCACATGCCGCAGGCCGAGCCAGCCCGCCAGCAGGGACAACAAGGCCCCGCCCAGCGCCCCCAGGGGCAGCAGGGACAGGCGCAGGCTCAGCTCGAAATCGAAGACCCGTTCGGCGAGCACCGAGCCGACGACGAGCGCGCCGATCGCCGCCAGCAGGCCGGCGAGCGCGCCCGAGGCGGCGATTTCGATCAGTTGCGCGACCGACAGCTGGCGGCGCGATGCGCCCAGCGCGCGCATCAGCCCGGCCTCGCGCAGGCGCTCGTCCCGCGAGACGGCCAACGCCCCGTACAGGACCGCGATGCCCGCGACCAGGGTGAGCACGAAGAGCACCTGGACCGCGCGGATCACCTGCGCGAGCATGTCCTGCACCTGGCGCAGGATGTTGCCGACATCGAAGACAGTGAGGTTCGGCATCTCGCGCACCAGTTCCCGGTCGACGTGCTCGCCGGTCTCGGGCTGGTGGTAGGCGGTGATCCAGGTCTGCGGCATCTCTCCGAGCAGCGCCGGCGACAGGATGGCGAAGAAGTTCACCTGCATCGAATCCCAGGCGACGACGCGCGCGCTCGTGAGATCGGCCTCGATGATGCGTCCGGCGATGTCGAAGCCGACCTTGTCGCCGACTTTCAGCCGGAGGGTGGCCATGATCCCCTCCTCGAAGGAGACCTCGTTCGCCTGCGGATCGAACCAGCGTCCCGCCACGACCTTGTTGTGCGACGGCGGCTCGGCCATGTAGGAGAGGTTGAACTCCCGCTGCACCAGGCGCTGCGCCCTGTCGTCGTCGTAGTCGTCGGCCCGGACGGGCGCGCCGTTGATGGTCACGAGCCGGCCGCGCACCATCGGGAACAGGTTCGTGTCGGCGATGCCGGCCTCGCCCAGGCGATCGCCGACCCGGGCACGCTGCTCGGGCTGGATGTTGATGACGAAGCGGTTCGGCGCATCCGGGGGGCTCGCCCGCTGCCAGCCCTCGATGAGGTCGCTGCGGGTGACGGTGAGCAGCATCAGCGCCATCAGGCCGATCGCGAGCGCGACCACCTGCGCCACCGACGCCTCGCGCCGCCGCGACCAGGAAGCGAAGGCGAGTCGCCATGCCGGCGAGCGCATCGCCCCGGCCAGGCCGCGCAGCCGGCCCACCATGCGCACGGCGAAGAGCCCCGCCAGCACGAAGACGACACCTCCGGCGGCAAAGCCGGCAAGCGCCCAGGCCGCCAGGCGGCGGTCCCCGGCGAACCAGAGCATCAGCCCCGCGAAGCAGACGAGCGCAAGCACGGCGCCCACCCAGGCGAGCCCGCCGACCGGACCCAGCTCGCGGCGCAGGACCCGCATCGGGGGCACGCCGGCAAGGCGCACGAAGGGCCAGGCGCCGAAGCCGATGAGCAGCACCACCGATGCGGCGATCGCCCGCAGCGCCGGCCAGGCCGAGGCCGGCGGCAGCGGCACCGCCACCATGGAGGCGACGGCCGAGACCAGCAGGAAATGCAGCGACCAGCCGACGACGGCGCCCGCCAGACCGCCGACGAGGGCGATCCAGAGCAGTTCGGCGACCAGGGCCCGCAGCAGCCGGCCCTGCGGCAGGCCGATAGCCTTCATCACCGCGCAGCCGTCGATGTGGCGCTGGGCGAAGCGCCGGGCACCGAGCGCCACCGCCACCGCCGCGATCAGCGCGGTGAGCAGGGCCACCAGCGCAAGGAACTGCTCGGCCCGCGCCAGGGTGGAGGAGAGCTCGGGCCGGCCATCGGTGACCGTCTCCAGCCGCTGGCCGGGCTCCAGCCGACCCTCCAGGCGCGCGCGCACCGCGCCGACCTGGGCGGGCTCGCCGGCGACGAGAAGGTTCCAGCTGGCGCGGCTTGCCGGACCGAGCAGGCCGGTGGAATCGAGGTCGGCCTCGGCGATCATCAGGCGCGGCGCGAAGTTCACGAAACCGGTGCCGCGGTCGGTCTCGACGCTGATGATCCGGCCGATCCGGAACATCCGCTCGCCCAATTCGACCTCGTCGCCGACGTCGAGCCCGAGCGCGGTGGCGAGCTGGGGATCCAGCCAGGCCTCGCCGGGCGCCGGGATCCCGGTCGCCTCGACATCGGCCCGGGCGCCGAGACCGTCGCGAACCAGCAGTCGGCCGCGCAACGGATAGCCCTCCCCGACCGCCTTGACGGAAGCGAGCTGAACACCGTCGGCACCCGCCGCCATGCTCGGGAAGACGACGGTCCGGGTCATCGAGACCCCGGCCGCCGCCGACCCGATCGGGCTGGCGTCGACCGGGCGGTCCGAGGCGAGCACGAGATCGGCGCCCAGCAGATGCGAAGCCTGGCGCTCGAGCGCGAGCTCCATGCGGTCGACGAAGAATCCCACCGAGGCGATCGCCGCCACGGCGATCACCAGTGCGCCCAGCAGCAGGTTCAGTTCGCCGGCGCGCCAGTCGCGCCAGGCCAGTCGAAGGGAGAGCAGGAGGAAGTTCACGTCGGTCGTGCCGGCGCGCGAGCGCCAGGTCGTGCCAGGATGGTCCGCCAGCATAAACCATCGGGCCCGTGGGCCGGATACGATCGCGGCCAGCGCTTCCCGCAGGGATTGCGCAGCGCCGTCTTGCTAACATGGCGAGCCCTCGTCGCGATCGGCGCCGACGAGCCGAACCAGGAGACAGAGTCGATGCCCCGTATCCCATACCAGCCCGCGGACCTCGCCGAGCCGGCGGAGGTCGTCGACGCGATCCGTCGCCGCCGCGGCGGCGAGCTGATGGAGCTCGACCGGATGCTGCTGCACAGCGCCCCGCTGGCGGCGGGCTGGAACACGATGATGGGCAGCGTGCGCAACGAGTTCATCGTGGCGAAGCGGCTGCGCGAGCTCGCGATGTGCACGGTCGCCGTCATCAATGACGCGAGCTACGAGCTCGCGGCCCATGCGCCGATCTATCTCGCCGAGGGCGGCACCCAGGCGCAGCTCGACGCGATCGCGGCCGACCCGGATGCGGCCGCCGCCGATAGGGCGCTGTTCGAGCCACTCGATGCCGCCACCATCGCACTCACGATCGAGATGACCCGCAACGTGAAGGTCGAGGATGCCACCTTCGCCCGCATCGAGGCCCTGCTCGGGCGGCGCGAGCTCGTCGAGCTGATCGCGACGATCGCCGCCTACAACATGGTTTCCCGGTTCCTCGTGGCCACCGGCATCACCCACTGATTCCGGGCCCGCATGAAGACGGCGGCGTTAACATGGCGGGAGCAGTCACCGCACTGAGGCAGCCATGAACCACGAAACCGATCCCCGGGAGCTCGGCGAGTTCCTCCCTCCCGGAGAAGAACTTCCCGACCCGGACGAGCGCATCGAACGCAACCCCCAGGAATGGGCGCGCATCCTGCCGCCCGACACCTACCGGGTGCTGCGCGAAGAAGCCACCGAAAGGCCCGGCAGCAGCGAGCTGAACCACGAGAAGCGGCGCGGGCTGTTCGTGTGCGCCGGCTGCGGGGCTGCGCTGTTCACCTCGGCGACCAAGTACGAGAGCGGTTCCGGCTGGCCGAGCTTCTATGCGCCGATCGAAGGCGCCCTGGGCACCAGCACCGACCACAAGCTGATGGTCCCGCGCACCGAATATCATTGCCGGCGCTGCGGCGGCCACCAGGGTCATGTCTTCGACGACGGCCCCGCGCCGACCGGCCTGCGCTTCTGCAACAACGGGCTCGCCTTGCGCTTCGTTCCCGCCGACCCCGAGTGAGCCATACACCCCAGAAACCGGAGACGTATCCCCATGAGCATCCAGTCCAAAGCCGTCGTCTGCCGTGAACTCAACGCGCCGGTGGTCGTCGAGACGATCAGCGTCGACAAGCCCCAGGCCGGCGAAGTCCTCGTCGAGATGAAGGCCTGCGGCGTCTGCCACAGCGATCTCTCGGCCACCAACGGCACGATCGGCTTTCCCCTGCCCCTGATCCTCGGCCACGAGGGAGCCGGCGTCGTCGCCGAAGTCGGCGAAGGCGTCACCGGCCTCGCTCCCGGCGACCATGTGCTGACCTCCTTCGTCAGCATGTGCGGCCGCTGCCGCTTCTGCCAGACCGGCCGGCCGCAATTGTGCGACCAGGGTGCCAAGACCCTCGTGACGCTGCCCGGCGGCGCGCAACGCACCAGGGACGCAGCGGGCACGCCGCTCAACATCTTCTCGGGTTGCGGGTCGATGTCGCAGTTCCAGACCCTGCACCAGGACAACCTCGTCAAGATCGATCCCGATGTGCCGCTCGACCGGGCCGCACTGATCGGCTGCGGCGTGATGACCGGATTCGGCGCGGCGGCCAATACCGCGAGGGTCGAGGCCGGTTCGCGCACCGTCGTGTTCGGCGCCGGCGGCGTCGGGCTGTCGGCGATCCAGGGCTGCGCGGTCTGCGGGGCCAGCCAGGTGGTCGCCGTCGACACCAGCGCAGCCAAGCTCGAGTTCGCCCGCCAGATGGGCGCGACGCACACCATCGATGCCTCGCAGGAGGAGAACGTCGTCAAGGCCCTGCGCAAGCTCACCGACGGCGGCGCCGACTATGCCTTCGAGTGCGTCGGCCACGGCGAGATCGCCGAACAGGCCTACGGCAGCCTCGCCAAGGGCGGGACGGCGGTGATCGTCGGCGTCGCGCCGATGTCGCACAAGACCTCGGTGCGCACCGCCCAGCTCACATTCGAGGAAAAGACCCTCACCGGCAGCTACTTCGGCTCGGCCCGTCCGCGCCAGGACTTCCCCCGGCTGATCTCGCTCTACAAGGGCGGCCGGCTCAAGCTCGACGAGCTGGTCACCCGGACCTATTCGATCGACGAAGCCCCGCAGGCCTTCGAGGATCTCGAGAAGGGGCGGAACGCCCGCGGCGTCATCGTCTTCTGAATCGACGCCCCCACGCTCACAGTCACTCCCCGCCCCCCAGCGGGGGCTCCGGTCTGCGGCTTCAGGCCTGCCCGCGCGGGGCTGGAGCTGCAGACCGAAGAAGCGTTGCGTGCTGCAACGCCGCGGCCTGCAAGGCCTCAGTGGCTTCGGGCAGCCGGGCTGCCGTGATCTGCCGCTATCGTGCCTCTCAACACACTTCCTGCAATTCCCTTGAAGCGGAGCGAAGACGAACGAGGCGCCACGCCGGGCGCTCTTCGACAGTCACCCAGCCTTCCCTAACCGCGTCAGAACCTTCCGATCTTAAGCAACGGGCTAGGCGATGCTGCGGATACAACGAGGGTCAGGGACCGGCGGGCGCGGCTGAGAGCCACATACAGTCTGCACCTTGCAGCATCCGTGTCTGGGAAATGGGCCTTATCGCACGGGATAAGCAACGCGTTGTCGCATTCGAGGCCCTTCGCCTTGTGAATTGTGGTTATGGATTTCGAGGGTGGCATTGGCCGCGCATAGGAACGCCGACGGTTTATCTCGCCAAATCCGTCTTCGGGCGTGGCGAAGTCTCCAAGCTTGATCGCATCGCGAAACTCGTTCCGGCGGTCGATACAGACATCCTTAAATCCGGGTGTCTTGTTTTCGACCAGCTCCGCCAATCGTTTCAGACATTTCGCCACGCCCTCATGGTCCGGCTCGGCGAGAATGTAACGGGCCAGCTCCTGAATGAGCGCGGGCTTCCCCGTCACGGCTTTCTGGCAGCCTTCCGCGATCTCCTGGATGAATCGGTCGCCGTGACTGGAGCGGCTGAACCCCTTGCAGACTTCTTCGATGAAGGCGACAGCGGCGCCTGCCACTGCAGGGGCCTCTCCGGCCTTCTGCGTCAGAGTCGTGGCCAACTTGCCGAGCGGCTCGCGAGTATGTCCTTCCCAGATTGGGAGTCGGCGGTTCCAGAAGGCCCTGAGTGCATCGACCGTAGCGTTCTGGCTGCTGAGAACAAGGATGCTCTGGGCGGAATTGACGATGCTATCGACCGGACGCCTGTGGTCACGGGACAGGCCGTAGCCGGTTCTGCTGTGCGCCGTATTCTCGGCTACGATCACGCTGAGGCCGGACGGCAGACTACCGGAAAGGTCTATGAGGCCGCCGCTCCTGAGGCTCTCGCGGGCCTGCAATATCCAGTCTCCGAGATCGGGCGATCCGTCGCGCCAGCGGTGCGGATGCTTGAGTACGTCCGAGACGCCGGAGGATTTTAGTGCATCCCATTGCTCCCGGCTCGTCGCGACGGCTTTCTTGCCTCTGCCGTAGATCGCCTGCATGGGGTCGCCGAACACCCGCAAACGCGAACCCGCTCTGTGTAACGCCATGACGATGCCGTGTTGATCGGCGTGGGAGTCCTGATGCTCGTCGGCGATGATGACGGGATAGCGGTCCGCGAGCGCGGCAGCGATCATCGGTTTCGCTTCGAGGAGACTGGCGACGCGCGTGCCGAGTTGCTTGAATCCATCGTTGCCCTGCTGACGCGCCCATGAGGACGGATCAGGCGGAAGGTCGAGGGATTTGTGATAGACCGTGGCGGCTTGCACGGCGAGCGAGTCGATCGTTTTGATTTCGAGTTTGCCGGAGACGGCACTCGTCTCCTTCGCAAACTGCGCGCAGGCGGAATGCGTGTGCGTCAGGATCAGCGTCCGTCCGCGTGACGATGCCAGCGCCGCGCGGCGCGCGTAGTTCGCGCCCTGATACGTCTTCCCGCATCCGGCGGGGGCCTCGATGACGACAAGGGGTTCGGAGGAATCGAGCAGCGCGGCAACGTCCTTGTCCTTATCGCTCATGGATCAAAGGTCGTCGCTCACGGGCTGCCCGACGAAGTTGCGGACGGCATTGATAAACGGCATCACCGTGGGTTTGAGCTGCGGCCAGACGCCGAGGATCTCCGCCTTCTGCGCCAGTTCTCGTCCACCCTCTACGGATTTGAACCACTGCTTGCCGTGCTTCTTCCAGGTCTTCGCTTGTCCATCCGGCGCGCCTTCTGGATTGCCGCTCGCGGCGGCGATGATGACCGCACGGAGACTACTCCCACCCTTGGCGACAATCGCTTCGAGGCTTTTTTCGTCGATCCCCAATCGGTCGGCGAGCGTCTTCCGGCGCTCCGAGTCGTAGACGCCGTCCTCGTCCTTAATCAGCTCCGTGAGCTTGCCGTCCTCGACAAGTTTGATAACGCTTGCTTCCGTGCTGCCGGACTCCCACTGAAACAGCAAGTCGCCCATCTTCTCCTTGAGCGCTTTCCACCGGGCTGGGTCCTCAGTTGTGAAATCAACAAAGCCAGCGAATTTGAGGCCGCCATTGCTCATGGCTTCGAGAAGGCCGAGGACAGTCGGAGTTCCCTGGCCGTCGCAGACACGGATGCCCTGGTCGCGCGGGCTTCCCTTGATCGCCTTCTCAAGGAAATACGAAACAAAGCCAAGTTCCGTCGGGCCTTCGGCGATGACGGCAAGTCGGGCAAGAAACGTCTCAGAATCGCGCTCCTGTTGCCGCTTTATCTTTTCTTGTGGAAGCTCGCCGATATTTCCTTTCGGGTCGAGATACCAGAGCGTGCTGTTGGTCGCCGCGTTGATGGCAACGGCGCTGTGAGTCGTGATGAAGGTCTGCGTCGATTCCGATTGCAGGGATTCGATAAGCTTCCGAACGCGGTACGGTTCGAGGCCGCGCTCCGCTTCGTCGATGACGGCAATCCGCGTCCTGGTCTGGGTCGCGGCGGCGATTTGCAGCGTCGCCATGCGCCGCGTGCCCGCACCCCAGCTGGCGAGCGGCAGCGCCGTCGCTTCCGGATTCTCCGGCAGCTTCTTCGATGCGAGCAGACCGATCAGCGCGCCGATGGAGATTCCCTGCGCGCTTGTCAGGCCGAGTTCCAATCCGCTGGGGAGCAGCCCCTCGCGCAAGGCGTCGTCGAGCCGCTGGAGCGACTTCTTCGCGTCATCGCTCAATTCCTCTCCGAGATTGATCTCGGCGATCTTCTTCCCGATCCTCGGCTTGAAACCCTGATCGGCAAGGAGCCGGTCGAGCGCCGAGCCGTAAACGAGCCGCAAGTCGCGGTCGTTGCGGTCGTCGCTGCCAAGCCGGACGACGCCGATGGCACGCCTGACGGCGGCGGACAGAACCTCAACATCATCGTTGGGCTGAACGATCTCCCAGACCAGCTCCATTTCCGGCGTGCCGCGGACCTGGAACCGGTACACCGGAACTTCTGGCGTCGGGATGTCGTCGCTTTCTCCATCGGAGACGAGCGGCGCGATAGCTTCTTTCCCGTTCCATTCCCACGGCCAGTTGAATTTCTGCTGCTGGCTTATCTCCGTCGAAGCCGGAAGCGACAGGACGGCCTGGATAGTGAATCCGGGATTGCTCTCGCGGCAGTGATAGTCGGATTCGGAAACGACGGCGGCGTTGGACGGGTTGAGCAGCAGCGCAATCGCATCGAGGATCGTGCTCTTGCCCACGTCGCCGCCGCCGAGGATGACGTTGAGGCCCGGCGCGGGATTCCACTTGAGCGCCTTGATGCCACGAAACCGCTCAATCGTGAGCTGGAGAATGATCGCCGCGTCAGGGAGAGGAATGACAGCGGGTTTGGCTGGTGCGGCAGTCTTGGTTGCTTTCTTTGCCATTGTCCCTGTTGCTCTTCGTTCCTGCGCTCACAACTCGCCCTTGAATGCCTTGTTGAGAATGGCCGGAAGCATCGCGTCCAGTTCGCCGGCGGTTTCGGTTTGCATGGACTCGACCGCTTGGACCTTGGCTTGCAAGGTTTCCAGTTCGGCGAGAATCGCGCGCTGTCTTCCGAGCGGCAAGGCGAAGATCGGGAATGACTTGAGCTGGCGTTGATTGATGGAGGCCAGGTTGGTCGTCTGTTTGGAGGCCGCCTGGAAGAATTCTTTACCACGCGGCGAGGACATGAGAGCCGACACGTACCACGGATCAAATCTGGTCTGGTCTACGCGCACGCGGAAGATGTGGTTCTGGTGGATGCAGTCAGGAACCTCGTCCTGCCAAACGGTACCGCGCCCGAGCTTGTCCCAGTCACCGCCCTCCGTGAGAAGCAGGTCTCCACGGCGCAAGCTCCATTTCTGGCGCTCATCCGGGTATATCTCGACTTCCTTTAGCACTCGAAGATCGAGCCGTCCGTCCTGGACGTTGGCGACGCGAAGATAGGGGAGCCGGATGGTCTCTCCGATCAATTTGCGGCCAAGAGTAACGCCCGCGCGAATCTCGGCGATATGCTCCAGTTCGATTACTGGAACACCCTTCATGTTGGTATCGGAGAAAAGGTCGTTGGTCGCTGACGCCCTTACAGCATCTACCTCTTTCATGGCCTGAGTCCGCAACCCTCGCGCTTCCCCCACCTTCGCAGCCAGTTCTTCAATGCGCGCGACGATGCGGCGCTGCTCGTCGAGCGGCGGGAGGGGAATTTCCACATCAAGAAAACGCTCCGGCTTGATACGATTCTGACCGCTCGTGCCTTGTGACTTCTGCTCGCATTGCGCCCAAAAGTTACGGGTCTTCGTTACCCAATGCATCCATCTTGGGTCAAGACGTTCAGGTATAGGGGAGAACATCGGGAACTCGTTCGAGCCGTGACAACCCGATAGAGCTTCGTCCACCACTGCGACGCTGCCATTCCTCGCCCAAATCTTGTTAACTACGATGTCGCCGCGCTCCGCGCGAAAAAGTTGCTGATACTTCGTCAGGCTCCCATCAACAGGCTCGCGTTCATAGGCTCCTTGCCCCCAAAGGCGCACGCCAAGCTGGCGATAGCTTCGGCCCACTAGCGGAATCACCGTCCGGCTTACAGGCACAGCGGCTTCTCTGAGTGGAACAAGTCGAGGTACCGCACTCATGCGCTCGACCCCAGCGCCGCCTTGATCTCGCGCATCAGCTCAACGATCCGTAGTTCCTTCTTCAAGATGTCGTCGGCAAGCTGCTCGGGTGGCAGATGCTCGAAGTTCACCTTGCCGTTTGGGTTCTTCCGGTCGAGATTGCAGTTCGCGTCGAGGAGCTCCTTGGCCGGAACCTTCCATGCCTGGTCATTCTCCTTGCGCTTGCCCCACCATGCGATGCAGTCCTTGAACTCGTCGAACTGCAAGGGCTGAGTCTTGGTGTAATTCTTCCGACCTTCGGGCAAAGGCTGCTCGTAATACCAGACTTCTTTCGTCGGGCCGGAGCGGTCGAAGAACAGGATATTGGTCGGAATGCTCGTGTAGGGCGCAAAGACGCCGTTCGGCAGCCGCACGACGGTATGAAGGTTGAAGTCCTTGAGCAGCTCTTCCTTGATACGGGCGCAAACGCCATCGCCGAACAGCGTGCCGTTCGGCACGACGACGGCGGCGCGGGCCGGACGGCCAACGCCGGTCGGCTGGCGTTTGAGCTTGCGCATGATGAGTTGCAGGAACAGCAGCGCCGTTTCCGACGTCTGGCGATCCTCGGGGAAATTTCCTTGAATCCCTTTCTCCTCCTCCCCACCGAAGGGCGGGTTCGTGAGGATCACATCGACGCGTTCCTTCTCGCCGATTTCGGAGAGCTTGAAACGCAGCGCGTTGCCGGGGTCGATCTGCGGCGCGTCGAGTCCGTGCAGCAGCAGGTTCATCTGGCAAAGAAGATAGGGAAGCGATTTCGGCTCGCAGCCCGTGATGGTCCTGGTCTGCAACTTCTTGCGGTCGGCGACGGTCTTGACCTGCTTCTCGAGGTGGCTGAACGCCTCCACCAGAAAACCACCGGTGCCGCTGGCGGGATCGAGGACGGTTTCGCCAAGGCGGGGGTCGGTCACTTCGACCATGAAGCGCACGACGGCGCGGGGCGTGTAGAACTCGCCGGAGTCACCCGCCGCGTCGCGCATCTCGCGGAGCATGGATTCGTAAAGCGCGCCCAGCGTGTGCAGCTCATCGGAGGACGTGAAATGAATTCCACCGATTTTGTTCAGGATGTCGCGCAGCAGATAACCGCTTTTCATGCGGTTATCGACGCCCTTGAACACGGTGGCGATCACGTCGCGGCGGTTGTCGCCGTTGGAGCTCGAGAGGCCGCGCAGGTACGCGAACAGGCCTGCCCCCTTCTTGCCGTCGGCCCTCACGGCTTCATCATTGTTGATGAAGGCGAGAAGCTCGTCGCCGGTGATGCCTTGAGCGTCGGCGGCCCAGTCGCGCCAGCGATAGGGCTTGCCGATGGCGGGCCTGAACTTCTCGCCAGCGAGCTTGGCCTCTTCCTCGCGCTGCTGTTCGAGATCGTCGAGGAACTTGAGGAACATGATCCACGTGAGCAGCGGAAGGCGGTCGAGGTCGCCGTTCAATCCCTTGTCCTTGCGCATGATGTCGCGGGCGCTCTTGAGGAGGCTCCCGAGCATCTGCGCGGTGGTCATCGGGGCGGCGGCTTTGGCGCTCTTCTTAGCCCTGGCCATAGAGGAGTCCTTGCAGATCGTTTACGGCTTGTCGGAGTCGTTCCGCGCCGCCGAAGAGCTTGATGATTTCGGCGGGCTGGCCGTGGGTTGAAATCGGCGGAACCTTGAGCACGTCCGGCAGGACGAACTGAGCGTCTCCGTGCTCCGCATACTTTTCCAGCAGCTCGTCGAGTATCTGACGGGCTTCGGGGGAGAATTTCTCGAAGTAATCCTTGCGTTCGGATTTGAGCCGCTGCGCCCGCTCATGACGGGTGCGCAGCGGCGCGTTGAAGGCGAGATGACAGAGAAGGTCAAAGGGGTCGGCCTCAGGCTGTCCGGTCTGTTCGGCCAGCAGCGCGAAGTCGATACCGCGCTCGGACAAAGCCGCGATGATTTCGGCGCGCTGCGTGGCGTTCGACCAGCGCGAGCGCAGGTCGGCGGAAGTAGGCGCAAGGGAGCGGACGCTCTCCGCCGCGTAATCGATGTAGCGGACGACGCGAAGCTGGCGTCCGTTGGGGTCGAGCTCATGCACTAGGTGGGCGACGATCTCGACCTGCCCGCCGTCGAAGTAGAACTTGCGCGGCACCTCATCGCCCGGCGGCTCGATGATTCCACCTAGTTCATAGACTCCGAACTCTTCCGCAACCTTGAAGACCGTGTCTGTCGCCGCTGTGGTATTGCCTTCGTCATCCACTCGATCCTCGGTGACAAGCACCGGGTCACCGTCGAATTCCGGGTCGGCGAACATGCGGGTCGCCGACCCGGTGTAGTCGAGAATGTTGAACCAGAGCTTGCCGTAGTCATCGCGCAGGCGCGTGCCGCGCCCGATGATCTGCTTGAACTCACTCATGGAGCCGACGATGCGGGCAAGGACGATGTTCTTGCAGGTGGGCGCGTCGACGCCGGTCGTGAGGAGCTGCGAAGAGGTCAGGATGACGGGCGTCTTCTTCTCAAGATCCTGGAAGTTGGATAGATGTCCGCGCCCGATGGCTCCCTCGTCCGCCGTCACCCGGCAAACGTAGTCGGGGTGCTGCGCCACAAGGTCGGCGTTGAGATTGACGAGGGCTTCGCGCATTTCGGAGGCGTGCTCCTGGTCCACGCAAAAGACGATGGTCTTGGCGAAACGGTCATTGGCCTTGAGGAAGTCCGTCAGATGGCGGGCTATCGCCTGTGTGCGGGCGCGCAGGGCGATCACCCGCTCAAAGTCCCTGGTCTGGTATTCGTCGTCCGGGATCGCCCGCCCGTAGCGGTCGCGTTCGTCAGTTGAGGGCCTCCAGCCCGCTGCATCCCATTGTGTCACCACGCGATGCACGCGGTAGGGAGCGAGGAAGCCGTCGTCAATGCCTTGCCGGAGGCTGTATTCGTAGAGGGGGTTGCCGAAGTAGAGATACGTGTCGCGGCTCTCTTCGCGCAGCGGCGTCGCCGTCATACCGAGCTGATAGGCGGGCTTGAAATGTTCCAGTATGACGCGCCACGAGCTGTCATCGCGGGCGCTGCCCCGGTGACATTCATCCACGATCACGAGGTCGAAGAAGTCCGGCGGGTAGTCGCGGAACAATCCAGCGCGGCGCTCGTCTTCGGCGAGCGCCTGATAGATGGCGAAATACATTTCGCGGCTCTTGATGATTTCGCCGGACTCGATCTTGTGCCGGGCGTCGCCGAACGGACTGAAGTCCTTGTCCTTAGGGTCGTCGATCAGGATGTTGCGGTCGGCGAGGAAGAGGATGCGGGGCTTGCGGTGCTCGCCGGTGGCGTTCCAGCGGCTCGACCAGAGCTTCCAGCAAATCTGAAAAGCCACGGTTGTCTTGCCCGTACCGGTCGCCATCGTCAGCAGGAGGCGGCGCTTCTGCCCAAGGATCGCCTCGACGGTGCGGTTGATGGCGATTTGCTGGTAGTAGCGCGGTGTCTTGCCGCCGACGGTGTTGTAGGGAGCAAGAAGGTGCTCGACCTGTGTGGGGGCTGTGATCTGGCTTCCGGCCTGGTATCGCTGCCAGAGGTCTTCGGGTTTGGGGAAGTCCGGGATGCGGGTTTCCGTGCCCTGGAAGTAGTCGATCTCGATGATGTCCTTGCCGTTGGTGGCGTAGGCGAACTTCAGGCCCAGCATTTCGGCATAGGTCCGCGCCTGCTGGACGGCATCAGCGGCCGACTTGTAGCTGGCCTTGGCCTCGACCACGGCGAGCGGAAAGTCGCGGGTGTAGCGCAGGAGGTAGTCGACCCGTTTCGGGGGCTTGCGGACGAAGCCCTTGCCGACGGGGATGACGCGGCCATCGGTAACGGTCCGCTGCTCGGCGATGGAACAAGGATCGTTGTCCCACCCCGCCGCCTGGAGCTTCGGCACCACGAATTTGCGGCATGTGTCGGCTTCGTTGCTCATGGCTCGTCCCGTGAGAGATTTCGAGCGCGGGAGCGCGTTGTACCGTGGCGGCTCTCGTGCTCCTTGACGTACTGGCGCATGAATTCCCGGATGACCTGCGCGGCGGGCTTTTCGTCGTCACGGCAGACATCCAGGAATTGATCCCGAAGCTCGCGCTCCACCCGAATCCGAAGGCCCACGTCTTTTCTCATGGTCGGACAAGTGTATCCAATGGATACACATTGGCATAGCGGAAAATGTGCACCCAGTCTCGCTCTTGCCCTACTGCCAGCCTAATGGGTCCCTGCTGGGAAATAGAGCGGAAGAAAGGGGTGCTCAACCTCGCTTTCGCCAACCGGCTGGCCCTCATCCGGGACGAGGACTTTCGAACCCCCGATTTCGCCTTGTCTTTCAAGGTGTTGGCGGAGATGGGAAGTTTCAAGAACAGGCTCATCGCGGAATCGTGTGGGCCGAATCGAGCACTGGTCGTAGCGCCGGGGCCTGAATACCTTCCGTAGACCTCGATGAGCGTGACCAGGACATCGCGCTCATCGGCCTGTGCAGTGCCCTCTTCGACCTGAAAGATCTTCTCCAGGCGGCGGAACGCCTTCTTCAGGCCGTCATGGACGGGCAGGACTTCCCGCTTCCCCTCGTTCCTGCTGCCTCAGTAGCCCCTCGACTGCCATCCCGTAGTCCATCCGTTCGCCAGCCCAGCGGGTCACCGCCGTACCGGCATCGATCGCCAGGCCTGCGCGCCGATGTGTCAGCACGATCTCGCGGCTGTCGCCCTTGGTCCCCGGCGCCGCCTCGAAAGCGCGGCCGTCCGGCCCCTTGAAACGCAGCGCCCCATCATCGAGCACCTGGACCTCGACCCGCCCCTCGTGCACCTGGCGATGATGGTGGCGGCACAGAAGGACGAGATTGGACAGCCGCGTCGCGCCGCCATCGGCCCAGTGCCGGATGTGATGGCCGTCCAGAAAGCGCGTGTGCGTACAGCCCGGAAAGCGGCAACCCGCATCGCGCGACTGCAGTGCCCGGCGAATCGACGGCGGGATGCTGCGGGTCTTGCGGCCGACGTCCAGGGGCCGGCCCAGGCCATCCTCGACGATGCGCACGATGCTCGCATCGCACGCGAGCCGCCTCGCAGTCTCCGCCGCCAGCGCCGGGCCGTCCTCGAGCTCGCAGCGCCCGGGCATCGCTTCCCGCAGCGTGCCGTCGTCCGGCCTGTCATCGTCGTCCGAAGTGTCGTCATTGGCAGCGCCGGCCAGGGTCCCGGCATCCACGTGCACGATGATCTGTTGCCGATCACCGCCCGACAGCGCCCGGTCGCCATGGGCCAGCCAGCTTTCGGCGAACTGCGCGAGCGCGTCGGCGCGGCGCTGGCCCAGCGTCGGCACGGGGGTGCTCCCTCCGGGAGCGATCCCCGATTGCGCCGCCGACCCGTCCGCCAACGTTTCCGCGGAAACGTCGCGATCACGGCGATCACGATGCCAACCCGCCGTTGCCTGGTCCAGCGCCCTGACCAGCAGCGCACCGGCCTCGGCCGGCAGCCGCGCCTGCAGCACCAGCGCGCCGTCGTCATCGTAGTGGTAGTGCAGGCTGCGGGTGGCAAGCTGCCTGGCCTCCCGGTCCAGCGCGATCGATTCCTGCGCGCGCCGAAAGTGCCGCACCACCGTCTCGACGTGCGCAGCCGTGCCGTGCAGCGCGATCATCAGCAGCGTGTCTTCGGTCGCCGGCGTTGCGACCCGGCTCAGCGCCCGGACCTTGGAATAGCTTGTATCTTCAGCCCAGACCGACACGGTAGAGTCCGGAGGCCGAGAAGGCCTGTGGACCGGACCGTGCAGCCTGGTATTTGCTGGGGCGAGTGAGCCCGTAGCTGAGTAGATGGCGCATGGTTTCCGTGTTGGTCTTCCTGTAGCCCGAACGGTTTGGAGAGCCGGCCCTGATGCTGAGCTCGTATGTACAAGCAAGGGAAGCGAGGACCAGATGTCCAGAACCGAGATGATGGGAGTGGGAATCGACGTCGCCAAGGCGACGTTGGAGCTGAGCATAGGCGCGGTGGGCAAGACGGACACGTTTGGCAACGATCCCGAAGGGCACGCGGCGCTGCTGCAGATGCTGCGAAATAGTGGCCGCGAGGTGTCCCTGGTGGTGCTCGAGGCCACCGGGAGGCTGGAGCTGGAGGTGGCCTGCCTGCTGCAGGCCGAGGGCTACGCCGTGGCGGTGGTCAACCCCAGGGCGGCGCGCGACTTCGCCAGGAGCATCGGGGCGTTGGCCAAGACCGATGCGATCGACGCGCGGGTACTGGCGCAGATGGCGGCGGCGCTGGCCAACGACCCGCGGTTGCTTGCCAGACATGTCCGGGCGCTGCCCAGCGAGGAGCGCCGCGAACTGGATGCCCTGGTAGGCCGGCGCCGGCAGCTGATGACGATGCTGGTGGCCGAGCGACTGCGGCTGATGAGCGCGCATCCGAAGGTGCGCGCCAGCCTGGGGGCGATGTGTGCGGCGCTCGAGGCCCAGATCGCCGATCTGGAGCGCCGGATGGCCGAGCACATCGCCGAGCACGAGGCGGCCACCGCAGCGCTGTTGCGCACGATGCCCGGCATCGGCCCGACCTCGGCGGCCTGCCTGATCGCCAACCTCCCCGAGCTGGGACGGCTGAACCGCCAGCAGATCAGCGCCCTGGTAGGGGTGGCACCGTTTGCCAATGACAGCGGTACGCATCGAGGACGCCGCAGCATCCGCGGCGGGCGCTTCGAACTGCGCCGCGTGCTCTACATGGCCGCGATGGCCGCCATCCGCCACGCCAACCCGGTCATCGCCCCGTTCTACGCGCGACTGCGCACGGCCGGCAAGTGCCACAAGGTCGCCCTGGTGGCCTGCATCCGTAAGATGTTGACCATCCTCAACACCATGCTCAAGACCGGGACAAAGTTCGATCCGGCAACTCATAGGGGTTGACAAGACACACGGTTACTCAGCTCACCGCCGGCCATCGCGGCCGAGATCTTCGGCAGCGCGTCCAGCGCCCGCGCCACCCGGACCTTTTCGCGCGCGGCGCCCAGATCGACCCCACATTTCCAGCTCAGCCAGTGCGCGCACGACCGTGTCGAGCCGTCGGCCCAGCCCTCGCGCCGGTCGAACTCGGCGATCAGCACCAGCCAGCGATGATTGGCGGCGTTCAGATGGCCGGCCAGTTCGGTGATCTGCGCTTCGAGTTCGGCGATCGGCAAAGGCAGGGAAGCGGGCGGGCTTGCTGCATGGGCGGTGGATGCGGGATCAGGGCATGCAGGATTGGAATCGGCCATGGCCTGCCTCGGATACTGTTCTTATATACAGTATTCTACTCCCGAGCCGACGCAAGCTCAATGGTGGCGGGCCTGAACAATAAGATCCGGGTCATCCAGCGCAGCGCCTGCGGCTACCGTGACCAGAACTACCTGACGCTCAAGGTCATCGCCAGCTTCCGGCCGCCGCTACCCGAAAACGCTCGATTGCACCCACACGATTCCGCGATAAGCCTTTTTTTTCAAGGCGATATAGTCGGATACTCTAGGCTTTCCGTACCGGCCGCGCGTTGCGAGCACCGGATGCGGCGTTCGAGACGGGGCGGGGGACGTGAATCAGGACCTGAAGAAGACGCTATGGGCAGCGGCCGACAAGCTGCGCTCCTCAATGGATGCCGCCGAGTACAAGCACATCGTTCTCGGCCTCATCTTCCTGAAGTACATCAGCGATGCGTTCGATGAGCGCCGGGCCCAGCTGCTGGCCGCTTTCCAGGACGAAGCCGGCGACCTCCATCTGCCCGACGCAGCGGACCATGCCGAGGCGCTGGAGGAGCGCGACTACTACACCATGGCAAACGTGTTCTGGGTGCCGGAGTCGGCGCGCTGGGAAGCCATCCGCGCCCAGGCCAAGCAGGCCAGCATCGGGGTGCGCATCGACGCCGCGCTGGAAGCCATCGAGGCCGACAATCCGCAACTCAAGGGCATCCTCGACAAGCGCTTCGGCCGCACCCAGCTCGAACCAGGCCGCCTGGGCGAGCTGGTCGACCTGATTTCGACCATCGGCTTCGCAGGTGACGGAAAAGCGGGCCACCACGCCAAGGACCTGCTCGGCGAGGTCTACGAATACTTCCTCGGTCAGTTCGCCAGCGCCGAAGGCAAGAAGGGCGGCCAGTTCTACACGCCGGCCTCGGTGGTGAAGGTGCTGGTCGAAGTGCTGGCGCCGCACCAGGGTCGCGTCTATGACCCCTGCTGCGGCTCCGGCGGCATGTTCGTGCAGAGCGAGAAGTTCATCGAAGCCCACGGCGGCACGGCGGACGACATCAGCATCTACGGCCAGGAAGCCAACCCCACCACCTGGCGGCTGGTGGCGATGAACCTCGCCATCCGGGGGTTCTCGGCAAACCTTGGCAAGGAGCCGGCCGACACCTTCCACCGCAACCAGCACCCGGACCTGCGTGCCGACTACGTGCTGGCCAACCCGCCCTTCAACATCAGCGACTGGGGCGGCGAGCGGCTCGCCGACGACCGGCGCTGGGTTTACGGCACGCCGCCAGCCGGCAATGCCAACTACGCCTGGCTGCAGCACATCCTCTACCACCTGGGTCCGCGCGGCCAGGCCGGCGTGGTGCTGGCCAACGGCAGCATGAGCAGCAACCAGAACAGCGAAGGCGCCATCCGCCGCGCGATGGTCGAGGCCGATGTCGTCGACGTGATGGTGGCACTGCCACCGCAGCTTTTCTTCAACACACAGATTCCGGCCTGCCTGTGGTTCCTGGCCAGGGACAAGAGTGGCGCAGCGGTGCCGGGCAGCACGAAGGGCCGCGACCGGCGTGGCGAAGTGCTGTTCATCGACGCCCGCAAGCTCGGGCGCATGGACTCACGCGTGACCCGCGTGTTCGACGACGAGGACGTGGCACGCGTCGCCGCCACAGTGCACCGCTGGCGCGCCGATGGCGAGGACGGTGCCGACGAGCCCTATGCCGATGTGCCCGGCTTCTGCCGCGCCGTGAAGCTCGCCGAGATTGCCGAGCACGGCCATGTGCTGACGCCGGGGCGTTATGTGGGCGCCGAAGCGACCGAGGACGACGACGAGGCGTTCAACGAGAAGATGGAACGGCTGACCGCGCAGCTGGCTGAGCAGATGGCGAAGGGGGCGGAGCTGGATGGGGTGATTCGGGAGAAGTTGGAGGCGATGGGCTATGCGGTCTGAAGTTCGCCGCGTCAAGCTTGCCAGCTTAGCAGCGCCGGTTTCAAATGCAATCGCAGCCGGGCCATTTGGTTCCAACCTTGTTTCGCGGGACTATGTAGAGTTTGGCGTACCCGTGATTCGCGGGCAAAACCTCTCGGGTCGCTGGGTCGCCGGCGAATTCGTCTTCGTGACCGCAACGAAAGCCGAACAACTCCGAAGCAATACCGCCAAGCCTGGCGATATTGTCTTCACGCAGCGAGGCACACTGGGCCAAGTTTCTGTTGTGCCCGCAACGCCATTTGGCTTGTATGTCGTGTCCCAAAGCCAGATGAAGCTGACGGTCGACCACTCGGCAGCTGACCCTCGCTACGTCTATTACGCATGCACTGCCCCTGACTTCATCACTCAGGTGCACAACAATGCGGTTGCTGCGGGCGTTCCCCACATCAATCTGGGCATTCTGCGCGGGCTGGAAATTCCGTTCCCACCAATGCCGATGCAAGCCATGGCCGCCGACGTGCTCGCGGCACTCGATGACCGCATCGACCTCCTGCGCCAAACCAACGCCACCCTCGAATCCATCGCCCGGGCTCTGTTCAAGAGCTGGTTCATCGACTTCGACCCGGTGCGTGCCAAGGCCGAGGGCCGCGAGCCCGAAGGCATGGACGCCGCCACGGCGGCGCTGTTCCCCAGCGAGTTCGAGGAATCGGCGCTGGGGTTGATTCCGAAGGGGTGGTGCACCGGCGACATCTATAAAGTCGCCGACGTACGGTATGGCGCTCCGTTTTCGTCCAAATTATTCAACGCTGAGGGCGGCGGGCTGCCGCTTGTGCGAATTCGAGACTTGAAGGATGAGGCCCCGGGGGTGTGGACCCCAGAGACGCATCCGAAGGGTTGCAAGATTCAGCCAGGCGACATCGTAGTCGGCATGGACGGAGAGTTCCGCGCGTACCTGTGGGGCGGCGAAGTCGCATGGATGAATCAACGAATATGCATGTTCATCCCGAAGAATGGCCACTCCGCAGCCTTCGTTAGGTCGGCGATTGCGTCGCCACTGGCCCACGTTGAAGCCACAGAGACGGCAACTACTGTCATCCATTTGGGCAAGGCAGACATCGACCGCTTCCGCATAGTCATCCCTACCCAAGAAGTCGGTCGAGCGTTCGGTGCCGTTGCGCAGCCATTGTACGACCGCATCGTCGCAAGCAAGCAGACCATGCGCTCGTTAAGTAGCGTGCGCGATACGCTGCTCCCCCGCCTCATCTCCGGCAAGCTCCGCCTGCCCGAAGCCCAAGCCCAACTCGAAGAGGCTATCGCATGACCCGAGGCACCAATCGCCCTCGCGCCCCGGCGCGTATCGAGTACCTGAAGGTCCACAACTTCCGTGCCCTGCGCGAACTGGAGTTCAAGGAGCTGACACCACTGACCGTACTGCTCGGCCCCAACGGCAGCGGCAAATCCACCGTGTTCGACGTGTTTGCCTTTCTGGCCGAATGCTTCGAGCTCGGCTTGCGCCGGGCCTGGGACAAGCGCGGACGAGCCAAGGAGCTCAAGACGCGCGGCGCCGATGGTCCGGTGACCATCGAAATCAAGTATCGCGAGGCGGGCTTTCCCCTCATCACCTACCATCTTGCGGTGGACGAGCGCCCAAGGGGTCCTGTCGTCGTTGAGGAATGGTTGCGCTGGAAGCGCGGCAGTCGTGGCCAGCCGTTCCGATTTCTGGATTACCGTGAAGGACAAGGGCGTGCCATCAGCGGCGAGCAGCCTGACGAACAAGACCATCGCGTCGAGTCGCCGCTGAAGTCTCCTGACCTGCTGGCTGTCAACGCGTTGGGGCAATTCGCCGAGCATCCCCGTGTGGCAGCACTACGCGACTTCATCACCGGCTGGTATGTGTCGTACCTGTCGGCTGATAGCGCACGCGGGCAACCCGAAGCCGGGCCCCAGGAACGCCTGACTCGCACCGGCGACAACCTGGCCAACGTCATCCAGTATCTGGCCGAACAACATCCCAACCGGCTCGAGTACATCTTCGAGGTCTTGCGCCGCCGCGTGCCGCGCATCGAGCGGGTACTGGCCGAGACCATGCCCGATGGCCGCCTGTTGCTGCAGATCAAGGACGCGCCGTTCAGCCACCCTGTGCTCGCACGCTTCGCCTCCGACGGCACGCTGAAGATGCTGGCCTACCTGATGCTGCTTCACGATCCGGCACCACCGCCCTTCATCGGCATAGAGGAGCCCGAGAACTACCTGCACCCGCGCCTGCTGCCCGAACTGGCCGAAGAGTGCCGTGCGGCGGTCGCGGCGACCCAACTTCTTGTCACAACTCATTCGCCGTTCTTTCTCAACGGCTTGCGCCCGGACGAGGTGCGCGTGCTGTGGCGCGACGACCAGGGCTACACACAGGCACGCCGTGCCTGCGACCTGCCCGGCGTGACCGAGTTCGTCGACCAGGGTGCGCTGCTCGGCCATCTCTGGATGGAAGGGCAACTCGGTGTCGGTGACCCGCTGGTGAATCAGGGCGCGCCTAGCCGGCCAATGGTTGCGGGGCGTTGAAGATGGCGGCAACTCATCTGGAGTTTCTAGTCGAAGAGCCGTCGATGGAAGCGTTCTTGCGGGGCTTGCTGCCGCGCCTGCTGCCCGTGGATCGGACGTTCGAGGTTCACCCCTTCCAGGGCAAGTCGGACCTGTTGGACAAGCTGGAGGCGCGGCTGCGTGGCTATGTGAGGTGGCTGCCCGCCGACTGGCGGTTGTTCGTCGTGGTCGACCGCGACGACGAGGACTGCCGTGCGCTGAAACGAAGACTCGAAGCTGCGGCCTTACGAGCTGGACTGGTTACGCGCAGCCGTGTCGGCCCAGGGCCCTGGCAACTGGTGAACCGCATCGCCATCGAGGAGCTGGAGTCCTGGTACTTCGGCGATTGGGATGCGGTGAAGACCGAATACCCGCGTGTCTCCATCCATGTTCCGCAACGTCAGGGCCTGCGCGACCCCGATGCCATTGCGGGCGGAACCTGGGAAGCCTTCGAGCGCGTGATGCAACGAAGCGGCTACTTCAAGGGTGGCCTACCGAAGATTGAGGCAGCGCGCAGCATCGCGGCGCACATCGAGCCTGAGCGCAACAGGTCCGCAAGCTTTCGAGTCTTCCATGCCGCCTTGATGGAGGCTTTGGCGTGAAGGCAGCGCTGGGAGTCAGCGAGGACGCCGTCGAACAGGCCATGCTGAAATGGCTGGCCAGCCTGGGCTGGTCCACCACCCACGGTCCCGACATTTCCCCGCCCGACGCCAAGACCCCAGGGTCCGAACGGACTGGCTACCGCGAGGTGGTGCTGTCCGGCCGCCTGCGTGACGCCATCGCGCGGCTGAACCCGCACATCCCGCCCGGCGCCCGTGACGATGCGCTGCGCCGCGTGCTCAGCCCCAACGTCCCTGGCTTGGTCAATGCCAACCGCCAGATGCACCGCTGGCTGGTCGATGGCGTGCCGGTGGAGTTCCAGAAGGACGGCGAGACGCGCGGCGACCGGGTTCGGCTCATCGATTTCGATGACATCGAGGCCAACCACTGGCTAGCCGTCAATCAGTTCAGTGTGCAGGGGCCGAAGCTCACGCGCCGGCCCGATGTGGTGTTGTTCGTCAATGGACTCCCATTGGTCGTCGTCGAGCTGAAGAACCCCGGCGACGAGGATGCGGACATCTGGGCCGCCTGGAACCAGCTCCAGGTCTACCAGCAGGACATTCCCGACCTGTTCAACACCAACGTGCTGCAGGTCATCAGCGACGGCATCCAGGCCCGGATGGGTTCGCTGACCAGCGACCGCGAGCGTTTCATGGCCTGGCGCACCATCGACGGTGTCGCCACCGACCCGCTGGGCGCGATGCGCGAGCTGGAAACCCTGGTGCTCGGCTTGTTCCAGCGCGGGCTGCTGCTGGAGTACCTGCGGCACTTCGTCCTGTTCGAAGATGACGAGAACCTGGTCAAGAAGGTTGCGGGCTACCACCAGTTTCATGCGGTCCGCGCGGTGGTCGAGAGCGTGCTCCAGGCTTCGGCGCCCGGCGGCACCCGCAAGGGTGGGGTGGTCTGGCATACGCAGGGTGCGGGCAAGAGCATCGAGATGACTTGCCTTGCCGATGCCCTGATGGCCCACCCCGACATGGGCAACCCGACCTTGGTGGTGGTGACCGACCGCAACGACCTGGACAACCAGCTCTTTGGCGTGTTCGTCGCCGCCAGCGAGATGCTGCGCGAGGCCCCGGTGCGAGCCGTAACTCGACCCAAACTCCGTGAACTGCTGGGTAACCGCCCTTCGGGTGGCATCATCTTCACCACCATCCAGAAGTTCACGCCGGGTGAAGACGAGGACATGTTCCCGGTACTCTCGGAACGGCAGAACATCGTCGTCATCTGTGATGAGGCGCACCGCAGCCAGTATGGCTTCGAGGCCAGGGTGCTGCAGGAGAAGAAGAAGGCTGCCGGCAACGAGCCCGCCATGCTACGGGCGGCAGAGGAGGGTGCATCGCCAAGCCCGCCCCCGACGACGGGTAGCAGCATGATTCGCTACGGCTATGCCCAGCACCTGCGTAGCGCACTGCCAGAGGCCACCTTCGTCGCGTTCACCGGCACACCGGTAAGTCTGAACGACCGCGATACTCGGGCCGTGTTCGGTGATTACGTTCATATCTACGACATCGAGCAGGCGGTACACGACGGCGCCACCGTCCCCATCTACTACGAAAGCCGGCTGGCCAGGCTCGAGCTGGCCGAGGCCGATATCGACTCACTCGACAGTGAAGTCGAGGAGCTCACCGAGGACGAGGAGGGCGATGCCGCCAAGGTTGCGAAGCTGCGTCGCTGGGCAGCACTGGAGCAACTCGTCGGTGCGCCGCCGCGCATCCGCAAGGTTGCAGCGGATATCGTCGAGCACTTCGAAAATCGCCTGTCCGTCATGGACGGCAAGGCGATGGTGGTGGCGATGAGCCGGGACGTCTGCGTTCACCTCTACGATGCCATCGTCGCCCTGCGCCCGGACTGGCACAGCGACGACCCGATGCAGGGCGTCATCAAGGTGGTGATGACCGGCTCGGCTTCGGACAAGGCCTTGCTGAAGCCTCACATCTATCCCAAGAAAACTCGCGAGAATCTGGAAAAACGGTTCAAGAACCCGGCCGACCCATTCAGGCTCGTCATCGTGCGCGACATGTGGCTTACCGGCTTTGACGCGCCTTGCCTGCACACGATGTATGTCGACAAGCCGATGCGTGGCCACAACCTGATGCAGGCCATTGCGAGGGTCAACCGGGTCTTCAGGGACAAGCCCGGCGGTCTGGTGGTGGACTACATCGGCATCGCTAACGAGCTGAAGGCAGCCCTGGCCGACTACACCCAGGCGCAGGGCCGTGGCAAGCCGACCATTGATGCACACGAGGCGCTGGCCGTCCTGCAACAACAGATGGACGTGCTGCACGGCATGTTGCATGAGGTCGAGTACGCCGAGTTCCGAACGAAGGCCTGGCAGCTTCTGCCGACGGTCGCCGACCATGTCCTCGGGCTCGAGGACGGGAAGAAGCGCTTCGCCGATGCGGTCCTGGCCGCCACCAAGGCGTTTGCACTGTGCTGCACACTAGAAGAAGCACTGGCCTACCGCGACGAGCTGGCCTTCCTGCAGGCGGTGAAGGCGGCACTGACCAAGCATGGAGGTACGCAGAAAAAGCTGACCGACGAGCAGAAGGAGCATGCGCTGCGGCAAATCATCAGCCGGGCCGTGGTCAGCGACGAGGTCATCGACATCTTCTCGGCTGCTGGGCTGAAGCGGCCGGACATCGGCGTACTCTCGGACGAATTCCTAGACGACGTTCGCCATCTGAAGGAGCGCAATCTGGCGGTCGAACTGCTGGAGCGGCTACTGAAGGGTGAAATCAAAGCCCGCTTCAAGACCAATGTCGTCCAGAGCGCCAAGTTCTCCGACTTGCTACAGCAGAGCCTGACCCGGTACCGGAACCGCGCCATCGAGACCGCACAGGTCATCGAGGAACTCATCGAGATGGCCAGGAAATTTCAGGAGGCGGCCCAGCGCGGCGAGAGTCTGGGCCTGAACCAGGACGAGCTGGCTTTCTATGACGCGCTCGCGACCAACGAATCCGCGGTCCGTCAGCTTGGCGACACCACGCTCAAGAGAATTGCAGTAGAGCTCACGCAGGGTCTGCGCAAGTCCGTCACAGTGGATTGGGCTAAACGGGAGGCTGTTCGCGCAAGGCTTCGGGTCATGGTGAAAACCTTGCTTCGCCGGTACAAATATCCGCCGGACCGCCAGGAAGAGGCGACTGAAATGGTCCTCAGGCAGGCCGAATCGCTATCGGCGGAGTGGGAAGCCGCCTGACGCCAGCCGCTTCAGCAAAGCCGAATATCTCGCGCTCAAGCCCTGTACCACCACTAGGAAACATGCGGCTTAGCAGCCGGCGGAGTTTACATAATATACATTATGCAACTTCAAGATCGACGCGACGCCGCCGCTACATCGACGATCATTTGCTTCATCCAGTCGTGAGCCTTGCTGTGCGCATGCCGACGCTGCGAATAGATCCGCCATGCGAACTCCGGCGACTCGAACGGCAACCGCCGGCAGACGATGCCCTGCGATGCCAGCTTCGCGCCGAAACGCTCGGAGACGACGCCGAGGAAATCCGTCTCCCGCAGCATCTCCGGAACCAGGAGCCACTGCGGCACGCTGATCGCGATCTTGCGGGCGAGGCCTCGGGCTGCCAGCTTGCTGTCGACGAAACGCAGGTCCGTGGGGCTCATGGCGACGCGCAGATGGCGCGCTTCGAGAAATCGCTTGAGGGTCAGGCGTCCGGTGGCGAGCGGATGCCCTTCGCGCATGGCGCAGACCATCCGGTCCGACAGGAGCGATTCCGACTGGATCGAACGGCCGTGCGAAAGCTCGAAGCTCACGGCGAAATCGAGTTGATCTTCCTCCAGCGCCCGAACGGAACGCTCGGGTGAGATATGCAGGACGTCGAGCGAGATGCCGGGTGCGACGGCGGCAAGGCGACCCATGCATTCCGGCAGCAGGAGCGAGCCGACCAGGTCCGACATACGGATCGTGAAGGTCCGCTCCGACGTGCCCGGATCGAAAAGCGCGTCGCTGTGCAGCAGCTGCTCGGCCTGCTGGAGTATCCGGCGCACGGATTCCTGGAGCTCGATGGCCCGCGGCGTCGGCTCCATGCCCTGGGCGGTGCGCACCAGCAGCTCGTCCCTGAAGAGCGCGCGCAGCCTCGCCAGCGCGTTGCTCATGGCCGGCTGACTCATGGCGGCCCGTGTTGCGGCGCGCGTGACATGGCGCTCGACCATGAGGGCGTCGAACATGACCAGGAGATTCAGGTCGATCGAGCGGAGATTGATTCGCAAGGCTCTCACCATTCACGAGATCAATGAAGATGGGGGGAACTATATCAGTCGACCCTTCATGCGGGAGCGGCAACCATCATTTGCCCGGTGGATGGTGCCATTCCAATCATCCATTGGACCTATCGGCATACCGAGCCTAGATTCTCCGGAGCTCGAGCACCACCTTCTTCCTTCATTCGGAGTCTTCCATGGCATCTGCAGACGCTCTCAAGGACAAGATCAAGGTCGTCATGTTCGACCAGTACGGCACCGTCGTCGACATGCAGAAGGGCCTGGTCGCGATCGCCACGCCCTTCCTCGAGAAAAAGGGCTGGACCGGGAATCCGAACTCCTTCGTCACCTGGTGGCGCCGTACCCACTTCGAGAATTCCATGATCGACGCCCTCCTCCATCGGGAGCACACGTCGTATCGCGAGATCGGGCAGCGCGCCGTCGCCTACACGATGGACCGCGCCGGCATCCGGTACACGAAGGAGGAAGTGCAATACCTAGTCGGCTGCATCGAGAAGCTCGAGTGCTTTCCCGACGTGCCCGAGGCGCTGGCCAGGCTGCAGACACGCTACAAGATCGTGGTTCTTTCCAACGGCGATCCGGACATGCTGGAGGCGGCGAAAGCCTGGCACCGCATTCCCTTCGACAAGGTGATCTCGGTCGCCGAGGCGAACTCGTTCAAGCCCCATGTCGCGACTTATACCAGGGCGGCGGAGATCATGGGCGTGCGCATGGACGAGGTGCTGTTCGTCGCCAACCATGCCTTCGATTGCCTGGGGTCCAAGGCCGCCGGCATGCACAGTGCCTTCATCGACCGTCGCAGGCGGCCCTTCGGGGAGACGCCCCATCAGCCGGACCTGTGGGTCGATGATATGAAGTCACTTGCTGACCTGATGGTGTGAATTCGCTTCCTCGGCTCAGCCTTTCATCACCAGGCTTCGAGCCCTTCTGGGTGTCCATCCAGGGCCGGATAATGAAGATTCTCGGGCGTCATCCTGGCCAGCAGGTCTTCGAGTCTTTCGGTTGGCGGCTCGATCACCAGTCCGCCCGTTCGGACCCGAAGCTCAAGCACCTGCCCGATCTGCATGCCAGCATCGATCAGTGCGTGTGCAGGGATTCGAATGGCGGCGCTCCTTCCCCACTTTTGAATCACGATACGCATCTCTCGCATTTCCTCTGGATACGTCCCATCAAGAGAAGATCGCCAAGGGTGGCCTGAAACCCTGCAAGGCTACGGCCATTTCCGCGATCCGTGGAGAAGCCGCAGAATCTCTATCCGTTTCACCCTCGGCCGTACGCGGTAAACGAGAATGAACGGCGTCCGACTGACAACCAGCTCACGCATGCCGCGTCTGCGTCCGCCGGGGCCGATTTCGGGATGATCCACTAGCGTATCGCTCTGCCGCTCGATCTCCTCCAGCTGACTCAAGGCAGCACGAGGGCTCTCTCTAGCAATGTAAGCGATGACATGAAAACGATCGGCCCGAGCTTTCGGCAGCCAGACGATCTTCACTTGCTGCCGTTCTTGATACGCGCCAGAAGTTCGGCCCTCTGACGGGCCATGTCTTCTTTGACGAGCTCATGGGAAACCCACTCGGTTGCCGGATCGTCGGCTTCTCGTATGGATTCCTCAACCTGCTCCCGAAACCACCGGTCATGCGCAGCGGCTTCATGGGCGCGGCGCATGGCTTCGGCGCGATCCGGCCGAAAGCGGGCCTTGCCGCCCTCGGCCTCGTAGTCGGCCGCGTCTACGACAAAATGATCGATCCCGACGTCCTTGAGATACGAGACCAGGGTTTCCATGCGCCGGAATACCCGTGTCTGCCGGCTGCGCTGTGCTGCAAGTGTCCGCTCGACGGCGCCGTACTTCACTCGCAAGGACCAGCCTCCCGGCTGGCCGATGACGTGCACGGCACGCACCGAGCCGGCCTCGGCCAGTTCGGCAAGAGTGCTGTGATCTATCGTGTCCGCCGTCATGCTGAGTCCTGGAGCTTCTATTGTTGAATCATGCAAATTACTATTGATCGCAGGATTCATCCTGATGAGAACAGACTTGGTTTGTCAAGACTCGGCCGAGGAAGATCGGCGGGCTCTTGCTTTGCCAAGCTCTCGGATTGCCCATTGATTCCTGGCAGTCTGCATCCTCCCCGTTCTTCCGCGAAGCGCTCGTGCGGCCTACCCCATCCGAGCCACCTGACGGATACTGTCATCGAACGATCCCCGCCTCTTCCCGAGGAACGCGCCATGCCAGACGCAGCCATGCCCGATGATGGGCCAGTCGCCCGCATCATCGTTCCGCGCGAAGCCGATGTCGGCGGCATTCCGGTGCGCCGGGTCCTGCCCTCGATCGAGCTTGCCCGCGTCGGTCCTTTCATCTTCCTCGACCACATGGGTCCGGCGACGCTGGATCCCGGCGTTGCCCTCGACGTCCGGCCGCACCCCCATATCGGCCTGTCGACGCTGACCTGGCTCTTCGACGGCGCGATCATGCATCGCGACAGCCTCGGCGAGGTCCAGCGCATCGAGCCGGGCGAAGTCAACTGGATGACCGCGGGCCACGGCATCGTGCATTCGGAACGCACGCCGCCGGATCTGCGCGGCAACGGCTCGCGCATGCACGGCCTGCAGTTCTGGGTGGCGCTTCCCGACGGATCGGAGGAGATCGCGCCGTCCTTCGCCCATCATGCGGCCCACGAGCTGCCGGCGATCGATTCCGGGGCGATCCGGATGATCCTGGTGGCCGGCGAAGCCTTCGGCAAGCGTTCGCCGGTGCCGGTGCACTCACGTCTGCATCTCGTCGATGTCCAGGCCAGTCCCGGCGACGAGATTCCGCTACCGCTGGATCATCCCGAGCGGGCTGTCTATGTGGCCGAAGGCGAGATCGAGATCGGCAGACACCGGATCCCGGCGGGGCGTCTCGCCCAGCTGCGCGAATCCCCGGTGAGGTCGCTCACCGCCCTCACCCCGGCCAGGCTCGTCCTCATCGGCGGCGACCCGCTGGCGAGCGACCGGATCGTCTGGTGGAACTTCTGCGCCCGTACGCGCGAGCGCCTGGAGTCAGCGAAGCAGGCCTGGGAGGACGACCGCTTTCCACAGGTGCCGGGAGAAACCGAACTCATCCCGCTGCCGCGCCGCTGAGGGCTCAACGAATTCCCGCGCGCCGGGTGGCCAGCGCAACCCCGACGATCGTCAGCGCGAACACGAGTATCGCCACCGCATTGAGGGCGGAGCCCACGGCCTGCAGCGAATGATCGAGCGGCGCGCCGAAAAGCCGCAGCGCCAGCGAAGCCTGCATCAGCCCGAAACCGAGATAGAACACCGGCCGGTATGCCAGGCGTATCTTCGCGACCGCCGGCAGGATCACCAGCGCGTGCGCCATCACCATGTCGAAGACGAAGCCCAGGCCGATCGCGTGCACGGCCATGTCGTATGCCGGGGCCTGCCCGAGCGATGTCGCGATCCAGGCGAGTCCGCCGATGCCGAGCCAGCCGTAGCCCGCCAGCAGGCAGGCGGCCATGTAGCGGCTCGCGCCCGTCATCAGGATGGTCCGGCGAGCGATATCGAATGCGAGACCCCAGCCGGCCAGTACCACGAGGGACGCCCCGAAGAGCGCCCCGCCCCAGCCTGGCGCGACGATGGCCCAGGCCGCACCCGCGATCAGCCCCGTCATGCCGGCGACCAGGATCGCGCCCGAACCGGGGCGGCGCGGCATCAGCCGGGTCAGCTCGAGGCGCTCGGCGGCGATCGTGACGACGAGAAAGCCGAACCACCAGCCGATGCTTGCCGCGGTGCCGGGCTGCAGCAGCTGCAGGCCGTTGCCGATGAGCCAGGCGAGCGCGGCGACGAGCAACAGGAGGGTATGGGCAGCCCGCTGCTTCGCGACCACGACGATGCTGACGACGACGAAGACGGACGCCGCAGCGGCAAAGAGCCCATGCGCCACCACCGGTTCGCCGAGCAGGATCGCGATACTGCCCGCGCCGGCAAGCAGCGGTGCGAGAAACGCCCAGGACCGCTTGAGCGCGACCGCCCGCTCGATGCCGATGACCGTGCCGAAGAAAGCGCAGATCATCAGCGCCGCATGGGCCACGAGCGCCGCGCCGAGCGGCGGCACGCCGGCCAGCTCGGCATCGAGCGTCCCGGCGCGCAACAGCCCGCCCAGGATCCCGGCCAGCAGGGCGGCCGCGGCCAGCAACATCACGAGGCGCACGAAGACCGGGGCCGCCTGCCTGTCGGTCGCCGCGGCCACCCGCGGCCCAGTGGCATCCCGCCGGCCGGGCGCCGCCTGCTCTCCGGCGGGCGCGCTCACCAGCCCATCAGCCGGCGGCCGCGCTCGGACATCTTCTCCGGCGACCATGGGGGATCCCAGCAGAGCTCGACCTCGACCCGCCGGCCTTCGGGGAGAACCTGCTCGAGCTGGAACTCGATGTCGTCGATGATCTGGTCGGCCAGCGGGCAGGCGGCCGAGGTCATCGTCATCCGGATGTCGACCCGGCCGGCGTCGGCCGCCACCTCGTAGACGAGTCCGACGTCGAGGATCGACATCCCGATCTCGGGGTCGTGGACCTCCTGCAGCGCGGCCATGATCGGCCCGCGCAGCACCTCGTCGCCGCGATACGGCACATCGCCCTGCTCCGCGGGAAGATCGGCTTCGTCCATCGTGATCGCATCCTCTTCGATGGATCCATTCTCCGACCACGACGGCAGGGCGGGATTGACGCAGAGCAAACCGGGCCGGCCGAAGCCTCGGGATCGACGGGCGAGCGCACTGCTCTCCGGTTTGTCGGGCCCCGGCGGGATCGGCAATAATCGGCTCGCAGTCCCGCCGGCCCATTGCCGATCGGCCATCCATCCATCGATCGTGTCGCACCGGCTGCGACCCGTCATCCGCGAGTGCCCATGATGGACTTCTCACTTTCACCCGAGCTATCCGCCCTGCGCGACCGGACCCGCGAGTTCATCCGCGATGAGGTCATCCCCTTCGAGCGGGATCCGCGCCGTACCGTGCACGGACCCACCGACGACCTTCGCCGGGAATTGAACGCGAAGGCGCGCGCGGCCGGACTGCTCGCTCCCCACATGGAAGAGCGCTGGGGCGGCCTCGGCCTGGGCCATGTCGGCCGCGCGATCGTCTTCGAGGAAGCCGGCTATTCGATGCTCGGGCCGGTGGCGCTGCACTGCGCCGCGCCCGACGAAGGCAACATGCACCTGATGTCGCTCGTCGCCACGCCGGCGCAGCAGGAGCGGTGGCTCAGGCCGCTGGCGGCGGGTGAAGGCCGCTCCTGCTTCTGCATGACCGAGCCCGCGCCGGGCGCCGGCGCCGATCCGGGGGCGCTGCAGACCACCGCGGTGGCCGAGGGCGACGAGTTCGTCATCAACGGCCGCAAGTGGCTGATCACGGGCGCCGAAGGCGCCGCCTTCGCGATCATCATGGCCAGGACCCTGGTCGACGGCAAGGATGTCGGCGCCACCATGTTCCTGACCGATCTGCCCGCCAGGGGCTTCCGGATCGAGCGCCTGCTCGACAGCATGGATTCCAGCTTCACCGGCGGCCATGCCGAAGTGGTGCTCGAGAACGTGCGCATCCCCCGCGACGACGTCCTCGGCGAGGTCGGCGCTGGCTTTCGCTATGCCCAGGTGCGCCTGGTGCCGGCCCGCCTCACCCACTGCATGCGCTGGCTGGGCGCGGCCCGCCGGGCGCACGATATCGCCACGGGGTACGCCAGCCAGCGCCAGGCCTTCGGCCAGCCGATCATCCGGCACGAGGGCGTGGGCTTCATGCTCGCCGACAACGAGATCGACCTGCATACCGCCCGCCTTGCCGTCTGGCACACCGCCTGGATGCTCGACCAGGGTGAGCGCGCGAGCCGCGAGAGCAGCATGGTGAAGGTGCACTGCTCGGAAGCCTACTGGCGGGTGGTCGACCGCTCGATGCAGGTGCTGGGCGGTCTCGGCGTCACCGACGACACCGAGATGCAGCGCATCTTCCGCGATGTCCGCGCCTTCCGGATCTACGACGGCCCGTCCGAAGTGCACCGCTGGAGCGTGGCCCGCAGGCTCGAGGGCGGCCGGAAGTCCTGACTCCCTACGCGGAAGCCGTGCCCTCGAATTCGGGCGCGCGCCGGCGCATGCAGACGAGCAGCGTCAGCGCGCGCGCCACGAAGAACACCGCCAGTGCCGCCCAGAGGCCGTGGTTGCCCCAGGCCGGCGTCAGCAGGAAGACGGCGGCAAGGAAGGCGACGAACGCGATGACCATGCCGTCGCGCATCTCCCGGGTGCGCAGCGAGCCGATGAAGATGCCGTCGAGCTGGTAGCTCCAGACCGCCAGCAGGGGCATGGCGACGACCCACGGCAGGTAGATGGCCGCGGTTTCGCGCAACTCGACGAGGTCGGTCATCATCGCGATGAACCAGGGACCGAAGGCGAAGTAGAGCAAGGCATAGACGAGTGCGGTTCCGCCCGCCCAGATGCTCGTCGCCCCCAGCGCCCAGCGATAGCCCTGGCGATCTCCCGCGCCGATCGCTTCCCCGACCAGAGCCTCTGCGGCATGGGCGAAGCCGTCCAGCCCGTAGGCGAGCAGGTTCACCATCTGCAGCAGGATCGCGTTGGCCGCGAGCGGCATGTCACCGAAGCTCGCTCCCTGGCCGTGGAACCAGGCGAAGGCGGCGATCAGGCACAGGGTGCGCAGGAAGATGTTGCCGTTGACGGCGACCAGCGTCCGGTAGGCGGCCAGCCCGCGCAAAGGCGCGAGCGACAGGCGGATGTCCCGCCGGGCCAGCAGCCTCGCGAGCAGGAAGAGCCCGACCGCGAGGCCGAAATACTCCGCGATCAGGCTCGAGACGGCGATGCCGGTCACGCCCCAGCCGAAGACGATCACGAAGAGGATCGACAGCGCCGCATTGCAGACGTTGAGCAGGACCTGGGTGACAAGCGCATAGCCGGTGCGCTGCATGCCGATGAAAACCCCGAGCAGGACGTACTGCAGGAGCACCGCCGGCGCACTCCAGACCCGGATCCGGAAGTACTCGAGCATGCCGGCCTCGACCTCGCTGGATGCCGGCGCGAGCATCACGGCAAGCCTGGCGATGGGCCACTGCAGCAGGATCACCATCAGGCCCAGTACCAGCGCCAGCACCAGGCTGCGTCCGATCGCCATCGCCATCGCCTCGCGATCGCGGGTGCCCTGCTCCCGGGCAACGAGACCGGTCGTCCCCATGCGCAGGAAGCCGAAACCCCAATACACGAAGCTGAATATCACGGCGCCGAGCGCGACCGCGCCGATGCCCTGGGGGCCTGGCATGCGTCCCATCACCGCGGTGTCGACGAGTCCGACCAGCGGCACCGACAGATTGGACAGCACGATCGGGACCGCCAGGCGCAGGACCCGACGGTGGCCCTGCCGCGGTTCGGGCAACGGGTTGCTCATGCTGGGTCCGGATGGAATGGCGGGTGCTCGGAGGTCAGCGCCGCCGCCGGGCGATGCGCTCGCGGATGTCGGGAATCCGCGCATGCTCCTTGCGTGCCTCGAGATACTCGATGACGCCCCAACCGTTCTCGTTGCGCGCGGTGAGGTCGGCGCCCATGTCGGCGAGCAACTCCATGGTGCTGAAGTGCTCGTTGCGCGCCGCCAGCATCACCGGGGTGGTGCCGTTGGCCGAGCGGGCATCGAGGTTGGCGCCGCGCAGGATCAGCATCCGGGCGACCTCGGCATGGCCGCGCGACGCGGCGTAGTGCAGCGCGGTCCAGCCATCGCTGTCGACCTTCGCCCCGCGATCGAGCAGCAGCTTCACCGACGGTTCATGGCCCTTGATCGCCGCCATCATCAACGCCGTCTGCCCGCTCGCGTCGGTGGCCTCGAGATCGACGCCCGGCGCCACCGCCAGCAGGGCGAGCGACTTGAAGGAATCGAGCCTAGCCGCCATCACGATGGCCGGGCCATGGGTCTTCTCACGCAGGTTGGGCGATACCGATTTCGCGAGCAGGCGCCTGACCGCATCGGCATCGTCGAGCCGGATGGCCTCGAGCATCGCGATGCGCGGATCATCGGCGCGGGCAAGACCGGCCGCCAGCAAGGCCATGCCGCCGACCACCAGGCGACGCAGGACATCGGGTGTCGAAGGCGGGATGCGGCGCATGCGGATCAGGCCTTGCGAAACAGCCGGCGGAAGTTCGCGCTCGTTACCTCCGCCACCCGTTCGAGCTTCTGCCCGCGGACCTCGGCGAGGCAGGCGGCGACATGCGGAACATAGGAAGGTTCGTTGGTCCTGCCGCGATGCGGCACCGGTGCGAGGTACGGGGAATCGGTCTCGATCAGCATCAGGTCGTCGGGCACTTTCGCGGCCACCTCGCGCAGGTCGGCGGCATTGCGGAAGGTGACGATGCCCGAGAAGGAGATGTGGAAACCCAGGTCCATCGCGGCCCGAGCGGTCTCCCAGCTTTCGGTGAAGCAGTGCATCACCCCGCCGGCGGCATCGGCGCCTTCATCGCGCATGATCGCGAGCGTATCGGCGGCGGCCGCGCGGGTATGGATGATCAGCGGCTTGCCGGTACGCCGCGATGCCCGGATGTGCTGGCGGAAGCGCTCGCGCTGCCAGGGCGCGTCGCCGGTCTGGCGGTAGTAGTCGAGTCCGGTTTCGCCGATCGCGAGCACCTTCGGATGATCGGCCAGCGCCACCAGCCGCTCGCAATCGGGCTCGAGCGCCGGATCGTCCGATGCCGGCCCGTCGGGGTGCACCCCGACCGAAGCCCAGAGACGCTCGTCGCGCTCGGCCAGCGCCAGCACCCTGGGAAACTCCGCCATGGTGACCGAGACGCACAGCGCCTCATCGACCGCGGCGGCGGCCATGCGCTCGAGGATGCCGTCGATGTCGGCGGCGAGCTCGGGGAAATCGAGATGGCAGTGTGAATCGACGAACATCGGCAGGCGGCGATCGGAACCACACCCGACGCGTTGCGCATGCGGGTGGCGGTGATGCCGTCGATTGTAGCCGTGCCGTCGCGCGCCGGCCGAGCGCCGCTAGATGGTGTGAGTCTGGCGCACCGACCTGAGCGATCCGCCGATCTGGTTCTCGATCTTCGCCCGTGCCTGGCCGCCCGCGTCGTCATTGCTGAACTGCACGCCGATGCCCTGCTGGCGACCGGGGGTTCCGGCCGGCGTGATCCAGACGATCTTGCCGGTGATGGGTATCTTGGCCGGATCGTCCATCAGCGACAGGATGATGTAGATCTCGTCTCCCAGGCGCCCGGGTCGTGTCGTCGGAATGAACAGGCCACCGCCCGCGACGAACGGCATGTAGGCGGCATGGAGCGCCGTCTTCTCCTTGATCGCGAGCTGGATGACGCCGGGGCGCGAGGGTGCCGCCGCTGCCGGCGGTCCCGCCTCGCTGTCGTCGCGCATGATCTCGAGGGGTCGTGAGATTTCGCTCGCCTGCTCGCTCATCGGTGTCCTCGGCTTGCCTGGCTGGCGCCGGCTGGTACCTGCGCGCCTTCTTCCCTTCGGACGGCCCCCGATTCAGGGCTCGAAGGCCTCGCAGCAGCGAAGCAGGACCCCTTCGGCGAGCAGCCGCTGATTCAGCGATTGTTCGGATGCGACGACCGTCGCCGCGATGTCCGCTTCCAGGCGGAGCACGCGATCGAGACGGGTTCTCGTCGCCAGCGCCTCGAGCCGCGCATGTTCGCCCGGCAGGAACCGCGGTGGCGCCCCGCCGAGCACTCGCGCCAGATCGGTGACCCAGGCCCGGACCACGGGAATCCAGGTATCGGCATCGAACTGGAGCAGGCGCGCGGCCGCTTCCACGACCTCAATATCGGGAATGCCGGCCAGGGTTGCCAGCACGTCCCGATGGGCGGCGGCTCCGGTGGGTTCGGCGAGTCGCAGGGCGTGCAACGGCGCCCCGGCGGCGGCGGTGATCCAGCCGGCGGCGGTGTCGATGTCGATACCGGCCTGGTCCGCCACCCACCGGGCGGCGGGCGCCGCCTGCGGGGTGGCCAGGGCGAGCCGGCGGCAGCGCGACCGGACCGTGGCCGGCAAGGCATCCGGATGCCCGCAGACGAGCAGGAACACGGTGTCTCCCGCCGGCTCCTCGAGCGTCTTGAGCAGAGCGTTGGCCGCCACCGGGTTCATCGCCTCGGCGGGTTCGATCAGGATGATCTTGCGACCCGCCCGGTGGGTGCCGATGTTGACGAAGCCGGCAATGGCGCGGATCTGCTCGATCCGGATCTGCCGGCTCGGCTTGCGGTCCTTGCGGGCCTCGAAATTCGGATCGTTGGCATCGGGGCGCACCCACCGGAAGTCCGGATGACTGCCCTCCCGGAACCAGCCGCAGGCAAGGCATTCCCCGCAGGCCCTGCCATCGGCGCCCGGCGCCTCGCACAGCAGCGCGGCGGCGGTGGCCAGCGCGAAGTCCTGCTTGCCGATGCCGGGCTGCCCTTCGATCAGCAGGGCATGGTGCATCGTGTCGCGCGAGGCGAGCAGGCGCAGCAGCTCGGCCTGGTGCCAAGGGTATTTCATCGGATTCTGGCGCAATCGGCGGCCAACAACGACCGGATTCGATCGATATCCTGGGCGGCGTCGATCACGACGAAGCGCTCCGGCTCGGCGGCGGCCTGCGCCTGGTAGCCTGCCCGTACCCGTTCGAAGAAGGCGAGATCCTCCGCCTCGAAACGGTCGGCCGGCCGGGCCAGCGTCCGGCGGCGCAGCGCTTCCTCGGCGGGCAGATCGAAGAGATAGGTCCGGTCGGGCCAGAGATCGCCATGGACCCAGTCTGCCAGCACGTGGATCCGTTTGACGGAGCCCCCGCGCCCTGCCCCCTGGTAGGCGAGCGTCGAATCGGTGAAGCGGTCACAGACGACCCAGGTGCCGGCAGCGAGCGCCGGCCGCAGCCGCCGCTCGAGATGATCCCGGCGAGCAGCGAACATCAGGAGGAGCTCGGTCTGGGCGTCCATCGGCTCGTCGAGCAGCAGGGCGCGCAGGGCTTCGGCGAGCCCGGTGCCGCCGGGTTCGCGGGTGAGCAGGACGTCCCTGCCCGCCTCTCGCAGGCGCTCGGCGTACCACTCCAGGTGGGTGCTCTTGCCGGCGCCGTCGATACCCTCGAAGCTGATGAAGCGGCCGCTCATCGGGATGCTCCTTCGGCCGCCGGGCGGCGGCGCAGCTGGAACTCGCGCACCGCCCGATTGTGCGCATCGAGGGTCTCGGAGAACTGGCTGCTGCCGTCGCCCCGGGAGACGAAATAGAGCTCGCGGGACTCGGCCGGATTGGCCGCGGCCAGCAGGGACGCTTCGCCGGGCATCGCGATCGGAGTGGGCGGCAGCCCGCCGCGAGTGTAGGTGTTGTGGGGCGTGTCGGTGCGCAGGTCGCGCCGGCGCAGGTTGCCGTCGAAGCTCTCGCCCATGCCGTAGATGGTGGTGGGGTCGCTCTGGAGCATCATCCCGATCCGCAGCCGGTTGACGAAAACCCCGGCAACCCGGCGCCGGTCCTCCTCGAGACCGGTCTCCTTCTCGACGATGGAAGCGAGGATCAGCAGTTCGTAGGGGCTGGTCAGGGGCAGGTCGGGCACCCGCCTCTCCCAGGCCGCCTCGAGGTGCCGGCGCATCAGGTCGGCTGCCTGGCCGAGAACCTCGAAGTCGCTCGTGCCGCGAGCGAAGCGATAGGTGTTCGGGAAGAACAGCCCTTCGGGATGCTCGTGGGACAGTTTCAGGCGGGCCAGCAGCTCGGCCTCGGTGAGATCGCGCGAATCATGCGCCAGCTCCGGATGGGCATCGATCGCGGCACGCAGCTGGCGGAAGGTCCAGCCTTCGCCGATGCGGATCTCCTCGAAGATGACGTCTCCGGCCACGAGCCGGTCGAGCAGGCGCTCGAGGGTGGTTCCGGCCTCGATCCGGTAGGTACCGGCCTGCATCCGGCCATCATCTCCGCGCACGCGCAGCGCGGCCCGCAGGAGCAGGGGCTCGACATCGACGCCGCCCTCGCGCAACTGGCGGGCGATGGCGATGGCGCCCGAACCCCTGGCGATCGTCACCGTTGCCGGCGGGCTCGCGATCGCGATCGGCGCATGCCCGTACTGGTACCACAGCCACCCTGCGGTCGCCGCAAGCGCGGCCACGACGACGACAAGTGCCAGCAGCAATCGCTTCATGCGGGTCGGGAAATCCGGGGACTTCCTATAATAACGGCGATATGGAACGGATCCCCGTGACAACCCGATCGCCGGATATCGAAACGATCGCCGCCGGCAGCCTTGCCCTGCTGCCCCACTGGGGCTGCATCGACGCGGACGGTCCCGACGTCGAGGCCTTCCTGCAGGCCCAGCTGACCAGCGACGTCGCCGCGATCGCCCCGGACGGCGTCGGGATCGGCGGCTACTGCACGCCGAAGGGCCGCCTGCTCGCGACCTTCGTGCTCGCGCGGCGTCCCGCCGGATTCCGCCTGCTCACGAGCCGGGACGTACGGCAGGCGACCGCGAAACGCCTGTCGATGTACGTCCTGCGGGCGAAGCTGAAGATCCATGACCGCGGCGAGGACGTCGCCGTGCTCGGCGTATGGGGCGATGCCGCGCCGGGCGCGCTCGCGCAAGCAGGCCTCGAGCCGCCGGCCGAGGGCCACGCCGTCTGGCGCGATGAAGCCTGCGTGCTGGCCCTGTCCCCGGTCGCCGCCGGCGGCAGAAACATCGGCCGCTGGCTGGTCGCGGCGCCGGCCGACCAGGCTGCCGCGCTGGCCGATCGGCTCGGCCAGCAGCTCGCGCCGGCCTCGGCCGAAGTCGATCTCTGGCTCGAAGTGCTCTCGGGCGTACCGAGGATCACCGAGGCAACCCGGGAAGCCTATGTCCCGCAGATGATCAACTACGAGCTCGTCGGCGGTGTGGGCTTTCGCAAGGGCTGTTATCCGGGCCAGGAAGTCGTCGCCCGCACCCAGTATCTCGGCAAGCTCAAGCGACGGATGTTCGCGGCCAGCCTCGCCAGCCGCCCCCCCGACGAGGCCGCCTGGGCACCGGGCACGCCGGTCCTGGCCGATGGCGCGCAGGAGCCGGTGGGCAGCGTGGTGCTCTCGGCGCCCGCGCCCGGGGACGGCGTCGCCCTGCTGGTCGAGTACCGGATGCAGGCGGCGGCCGGTGCCGTCCTGCGGGTGGCCGGCGAGCCGCTCGTGGCCGGCGAGCTGCCCTATGCGGTGCCGGACACCGCCGCGGCAGCCGGTTGAGTCGCCAAGCCATGTCCGGCGCGGTGGTCTTCGTCTATTTCCGGGCGGACCCCGCCGATGACGACCGCGTCGCCACAGGGCTCGCCGCGCTCCGGACACTGATCCGGGAGCGCCTCGGCACCGGCACGCTGGCGCGCTTCGGCCACCGCCGGCAGGAAGCCTCCGGGCAGCGCACCTGGCTCGAGATCTACGAGCTTCCCGGCGGGGCCGATACGGCCGGCCTGCTTGCGCTGCGCGCCGATTGCGCCGCCTCGACGGGGCTCGACCGGCTGATCGACGGTGCCGCCCACATCGAGGTGTTCGACATCCGGGACGACGCACCATGTGCCTGATCGCCTTCGCCTTCGGCCTGGCCGACCGGGGCGGCCCCTCCCTGCGGCTCGCCAGCAACCGCGACGAGTACTTCTCGCGCCCGACCGAGCAGGCGCACTGGTGGGCGGATGCGCCGGATGTATTCGGGGGCCGCGACCAGCTCGCCGGCGGCACCTGGCTGGCGGCTTCTCGCCGTGGGCGCATCGCGGCGATCACCAATCACCGCAACGGACTGCCGGCCAAGGCACCTCGCTCGCGCGGCACCCTCGTCGCCGACTTCGTGCAGGCCGACGAGCCGATCGCCGACTATGCCTGCCGGATCGCCCGGCAGTGCGCCGACTACGGCGGCTTCAACCTGATCCTGTTCGAGCTCGCACCGATGCCCCGCGCGTGGTACGTGAACGACGTCGGCCAGGCGCGCGAGCTCGCTCCCGGCCTCTATGGGATCTCGAACGACCGGCTCGACACGCCCTGGCCCAAGGTCGAGCGCCTCAAGGCGAGCCTCGCGCGGAGCCTCGGGCAACGCGGCGCCGACACCGCGGCGGCCGCCTTGGGCGAGTCCACGGATGAGGCACCGGCCGATACCGCGGCCGGCATGGCGCCCGATCTCGCCCCGGATGAGCGCCTGTTCGATGCCCTGCTCGATCGCGACGTTCCTCCCGAGCACCTCCTGCCGGAGTCGGGCGTCGGCATCTCCCGTGAACGCTACCTGTCGACCGCCTTCATCACACCCAATGGCGGCACCGACGTGTTCGGCGGCTACGGCACCCGGGCATCCACCCTGGTCGAGGCAAGGAGCGACGGCCGGATCCGGTTCACCGAGCGATCATGGAACACGCCCGGTGCCCCTGCCGCCGGCTATCGTGAGCGCGACGAGCGCTTCGGCTTCCGGGCGGCTCCTGCGGCCGGATCAGGCCGCTGAAAGGAGGAACCGGTTCACGGACCTTCGGGGGCAGTATGAATAAAATGAGGGTTATCCGGTTTTCTTCGATAGAGAGTGCTACACCATGAATTCTCAACAGTACGAAAAGGTCAAATCCGCCAAGGGCTTCATCGCCGCGCTCGACCAGAGCGGCGGAAGCACCCCGAAAGCGCTGAGCCTTTACGGCATTCCGAAGGAAGCCTATTCGGGCGATCAGCAGATGTTCGACCTGATCCATGCGATGCGCACGCGCATCATCACCAGCCCGGCATTCAACGGCGATCGGGTCCTGGGGGCGATCCTGTTCGAGCAGACCATGGATCGCGAGATCGAGGGTCGAGGCAGCGCCGACTACCTCTGGTCCGCCAAGCAGGTGGTGCCGTTCCTGAAGGTCGACAAGGGCCTGGCCGACGAAGCGAACGGCGCGCAGATGATGAAGCCGATGCCCGAGCTCGATGCCCTGCTGGCGCGCGCCCGGGAGAAAGGGGTTTTCGGGACCAAGATGCGCTCGGTCATCAAGCGTGCCGACGCCCGGGGCATCGCCGATGTCGTCGCCCAGCAGTTCGAGGTCGGCGCGCAGATCCTGGCCGGCGGGCTCATGCCCATCATCGAGCCCGAGGTCGACATCCATGCGCCGGACAAGGAAGGCGCCGAGCAGCTGCTCAAGGCGGCCATTCGCGAGCAGCTCGACACGCTCGGGGCGCAGCAGCAGGTGATGCTGAAGCTCACCCTGCCCTCGGTGACCGATTTCTACGCGGACCTGGTCGAGCACCCGAAGGTCCTGCGCGTGGTGGCACTGTCGGGAGGCTACTCGCGCGAGGACGCCAACCGGATGCTCGCCGCCAACCACGGCGTGATCGCGAGCTTCTCGCGCGCACTGACCGAGGGCCTTTCGGCGCAGCAAAGCGACGAGGAATTCAACAAGGTGCTCGATACGTCGATCACCGGCATCCACCAGGCCTCGATCACCTGATCGAGCCGAAGACCTTCTTGAGGACATCGCTGCCGGCCGAGATCGGGTCGGCGCGAATGGCGCGCTCCTTCTCGGCGATCATGGCGTAGACCGCATCGATCGCCTTGCCGGTCACGTAGCCGTCGAGCGTGGCGGCGTCCTCCTTCACCAGGCCGAACTTGGCGCCGCGCCCGGCGATCGCGTCGTACTGCTTCGCGACACCGAGCGACTGCAGCTGGCTGCTGACCACCGGCCGGAACTCGGCGTCGAGCCCCGTCTCGGTTTTCCCGCGGAAGTACGCGGTCACCGAATCGTCCCCGCCGGTGATGATCCGTTGCGCGTCCGACACCTGCATGTCGCGGATCGCCGCCGAGAGCAGCGGCTTCGCTCGCGACACCGCGCGTTCGGCGGCATCGTTCATGGTCGCTTCCAGCGTATCGAGCGCACCGCCCTGCCCGGCCAGCCGCAACAGCTTCTCGCTCTTGCGCAGCGCCTCCGGCAGGGGAATGCGCCATTTCGGGTCGTTGGCGAAGCCGCCGCTGGTACCGAGCTGTGCAACGGCCGCATCGGCGCCCTTCTCGAGCGCGGCGCGCACCGCTGCCAGGGCGTCGGACTGGCCGATGCCGGCAGCTCGCAAGGGCATCGCGACCAGGGCGAACGTGGCGCATCCGATGCCGAGAACGAGGCGGCGCGAAGTATCCGGAATCGGGCCGGAATCGATGTGACTGACGGAATCGGGCATCGGGAGCTCCTGCGACGGCACGGGAAATCGCGACCTTAGCAGAAAGCTGCGACACTTCCGCGGCCGCGGGCATCAGTTCGCGGACCGTGTCCCGAGCGCCCGGGCCAGCGCGGCACTCGCCTGCGCATGCGCGAGGCGGGCGGTGGCCACATAGCCGCCATGCTGGAAGAAGGCATGGATCATCCCCGGATACTCGACCAGCTCCACCGCGACGCCGGCGGTCTCGAGCCGCCGGGCGAATTCGATGCCTTCGTCGCGAAGCGGATCGTACTGCGCGACCGCAACCCAGGCCGGCGCCACGCCCTCGGGCGCGGCCAGCATCGGTGCGAATCGCCAGTCGCCGCGATCGGCATCGTCGCGCAGATAGTTGCCGAAGAACCACTGGATCACCTCGGCATCGAGCAGGTAGCCATTGGCCAGCCGGCGGTGCGACTCGGTGTCCTGCCAGGCGCTCGTGCCCGGATAGATCAGCAGTTGCAGCGCGAGCCCGATGCCGCGATCCCGGGCGTGCAGCGCCGTGGCCGCCGCGAGGGTGCCGCCGGCACCGTCCCCGCCCACCGCGAGGCGGGCAGCATCGAGGCCGAGCGATGCGGCTTCGTTGCGAACCCAGTCCAGGCTCGCGAAGGCATCGTCGTGCGCCGAGGGGAACCGGTGCTCGGGCGCGAGCCGGTAGTCGAGCGACAGCACCTGGCAGCCGGCACCCGCGGCCAACGCCCTGCACACCCGGTCATGCGTCTCGACGGAACCGATGGTGAAACCGCCGCCATGGAAGTACAGCAAACCCGGCAGGGGATCGACCCACGACAGGGGTCGCGGGGCGTACTGGCGCAGGCGCAGACTGCGATCGCCGAGCTCGATCCAGTGGTCGCGCACCTCGACCATCGGTGCCGGCGCGACGTCCAGGGTCAGGACGGCACGCGCGTAGTGCTCGCGCGCCGCCTGCGGGCTCATCTGCGAATAGTTGCCGCGCGCCGCGCGCCGGGTCCACTCGATGAGCTGCGCGATCTTCGGGTCAAGGGACATCGGCGAGACGGATCAACCGCGGGATCCTCGCATCAGGGAGCATCGCCGAGAAACTCGTCGATCGCGGCGCGAATCTGAGCGGGCTTCTCGTGCGCCAGCCAGTGCGTGGCATCCGGAATCCGGACCATGCGCAGATCGGGCACCACCCGCTCGATGCCATCGAGCAGGACGGGCAGCAGCGCCTGGTCCTGCTCGCCCCAGATCAGCAGGGTCGGCATCGGGACGATGAAGTCCTCCTCGCGCAACTCGAGCCGGCCGGCGCCCGGATCGGCATCGGTGGGCGGATACATCGGCGAGGCGCGGTACCAGTTCACCCCGCCGCGGATCGCTCCCGGCTGCCCCCAGGCTTCCTTGTAGGCGGCCAGGGTCGGGCCGTCGAGCCAGTCGGCGCCCGAGAAGCCGCGCAGGAACTTCTGCATCAGGGTGAAATCGTCGGCTGCGAGCGCGTCTTCCGAACCCGGGCGGCGCAGCCAGTTCATGTACTGGCTGGCGGCCTGCTGCGCCGGATCGGTGGCGAGCGCTCGCGCGAACGGAATCGGATGCGGCGCGTTCATCATGACCAGCCGGCTGATCAGCTCCGGCCGGCTGATCGCCACCGACCATGCGAGCGCCCCGCCCCAGTCGTGCGCGACGACGATGGCGTCGCGATAGCCGAGCGCCTTGATGAGCTTGTCGATATCGTCGATCAGGCGCCCGATCCGGTACTGCTCGACCTCGGCGGGGCGCGACGACAGGTTGTAGCCGCGCAGATCCGGAGCGACCGCGAACCGGTGCCGGCCATAGTGCGGCAGGAAGTCCTTCCAGGCGTACCAGAACTCCGGGAAGCCGTGCATGAAGAGCATCAGCGGCGCGCCTTGCTCGCCCGCGCTGGCGTAGTGCAGGCGAATGCCCTCGCCCAGGTCGGCGTAGTTGCCGCTGCGGATCTCCGGGAGGGTGTCGTCAGGCATGCTTGCCGGTCTCCGTGTTGGCGTACGGATCACTGGGGTTGCGCAATCGCGCGATGTCGTCGCCCCGCTGCCGGATCGACGGCATGATCTTGGGGTGGGTGACGATGTAGAAGCGGTCTTCCTCGATCGCCTCGAAGGTGATCCGGGCGACCTCGCCCGCGCTGAGCCGGCCCGACCGGACCCCCTGATCGAACGACACCTTGAACGCCTTCATCGACTCGGACGGCTCGGCGCCGTCGTCGAGCTCGGCCGGACGATTGCGCTCCGAGTCGGCGATTCCGGTCGGCACGAACGCCGGGCACAGGACGCTGACACCGAGCCGGCGATCGAGGCCGCGCATGTCCTGGTAGAGGGATTCGGCCAGGGCGACCACCGCATGCTTGCTCATGTTGTAGATGCCCAGCAGTGGCGGCGACAGCAGTCCGGCCACCGACGCCGTGCTGACGACGTGACCCGGCCCGTCCTGCGCGAGCATCCGGGGCACGAAGGACCGGATCCCGTGGATGACGCTCCAGACGTTCACCCCGAGCAGCCACTCCCAGTCCTTCAGGCCGTGCTCCCAGATCAGCCCACCGGTCGCGACCCCGGCGTTGTTGAAGAGCAGGTTCACCCGGCCATGGTGGGCGAAGGCGAGCTCGGCAAGCCGCTCGACCTCCTCCGCCCGGCTGACGTCGACACGCTCGCCGATCACGTCGGCGCCGGTGGCCGAGATTTCGTCCACTACCGTGGCGAGGCCGGCGGCATCGATGTCCGCCAGCACCAGCTTCAGGCCCCGGGCCGCGCCGAGGCGCGCGAACTCCCGCCCGAACCCGCTGGCCGCCCCGGTGATGACGGCAACCTGCCCTGCCTCGATTCTCACCGGGGCCTCGCCTTCAGTCGGCGTAGCCGGGGTTGACCCGGTCGAGCTTGCGCAGCAGGGCCGGCCAGGCGATCTCGCCGCCTGTCTTGCCGGCGCCCACGATGCGGACCGCATCGCGCACCCCGGCCAGCACCCTCGGATCGACCGGCGTGAGCGCGGCTCCGCCCGACTGGGCCAGCACCTGTATCTGGCAGGCCCGCTCCAGCGTGAACATGACGAGGAAGGCATCGGCCACCGTCGAGCCGACGGTGAGCAGACCATGGTTGCGCAGGATCATGGCGCTCGCCGTACCGAGGTCCGCCTGCAGGCGGACCTTCTCATCGTCGCGAACCGCGATGCCCTCGTAGTCGTGGTAGGCGATCGATGCGAGGGCGACGCTCGCCTGCTGGGAGATCGGCAGCAGGCCTTCCTGCTGCGCCGAGACCGCGACGCCGGCCGGCGTATGGGTGTGCATGACGCAGACGACGTCCTCGCGTCCGAGATGGATCGCGCTGTGGATCACGAAGCCGGCCGGATTCACCGGATAGGGCGTGGGCAACAGCGGACGGCAGTCCATGTCGACCTTGACCAGGCTGCTCGCGGTGATCTCCTCGAACATCATCCCGTAGGGATTGATCAGGAAGTGATGCTCCGGCCCCGGAAGACGCGCCGAGAGATGAGTGAAGACGAGGTCGTCCCATCCGTACATCGCAACCAGCCGATAGCAGGCTGCGAGATCGCAGCGCAGCTGCCACTCCTCGGCGCTGACCTGCGAGCGGACCGATTTCTGGGGTGCGTTCATGCTTCGTCTCCGTCTTGTTTCGACAGTGCCGGCCACGGGGCCGGCACCGAAATACGCCCCTGCCCGGATCAGGCGAGCCGGACCAGCTGCTTGCCGATGTTACGCCCGGCCAGGAGGCCGATGAACGCCGCCGGCGCCGACTCGATGCCCTCCGCGATGGTTTCGCGGTAGCTGAGCTGGCCGCTGCCGACCAGCCCGGAGAGCTCCTCGAGCGCCGGCGGCCAGGAGCTCATGTCGTCGGACACGATGAATCCGCGTACCAGAAGCCGGTTCACCAGGATCGAGCGGACATTGCGCAGGGGGATGGCTTCGCCTGAATAACCCGAGATCAGGCCGCAGATGGCGACCCGCCCGAAGGCGTTCATGCGCGCCAGGATCGCATCGAAGACCTCGCCGCCGACGTTCTCGAAGTTGCCGTCGATGCCGTCCGGGGTTGCCGCCTTCAGGTCCTCCTTCAGGCGGCCGGCCTTGTAGTCCACGCAGGCATCGAAGCCGTACTCCTCGGTCACGATGCGGCATTTCTCCGCGCCGCCCGCAATGCCGACCACCCGGCAGCCCTTGCGCTTCGCGAGCTGGCCGACGACCGAG
>JAMLIN010000022.1 GCA_023954135.1 Burkholderiaceae bacterium
CTCCGGGCGATCATCGATGCCGCCGCCTATGCCCACAAGCCCGAGAACCGCAAGGAGATCGCCGCGGCGATCGCACCGGCGAGCTACCTCAATCAGCCGGTCACGGTCGTCGAGCAGGTACTGACCGGCACCTACGCCGACGGCCTGGGCAATGTGAAGCGCGACCCGAACCGGATCGACTTCGATCCCTTCCCCTGGCATTCGTTCGCCGTCTGGATCCTCACGCAGATGAAGCGCTGGGGCCAGATCAAGGGCGACGTCGACTACCAGAAGGTCGCTCGCGAGGTCTTCCTCGCCACCGACGCCGCCCGGCTGATGAAGGAGGCCGGCCTGGAGCCGCCGACGCAGACATCGAAGACCTTCTCCGTCATGGGCAGGAAGTTCGATCCGTCGGCGCCCGCGGAGTACGTCGAGAGCTTCGCGATCCGGAGGTCCTGAGTCATGGTCGAGTCGCCCCGCCTGCGCTCGCTCGCCCTGTCGGTACTGTTGCTGGCGCTCTTCATCGCGATCTGGTCCTTCGCCACCGGTTCCGGTGGCGGCGTCCAGGTCGTCGATGACGAGTACGCGAAGCTCGTCGGCGCCGCTGCGGCGAGCGGCGGCCAGAGCTCGCTGCCCGGCCCGGGCGAGGTCGGCGCGAAGATCGTCGAGCATCTCGCCAATCCCTTCTACGACGCGGGCCCGAACGACAAGGGCATCGGCCTGCAGCTCGCCTACTCGATCGGCCGGGTGCTGCTCGGCTTCTCGCTGGCGGCGCTGGTGGCGATTCCTCTGGGCTTCCTGATCGGGATGTCGCCCTTGCTCTATCGGGCGCTCGATCCCTTCATCCAGGTGCTCAAGCCGATCTCGCCGCTGGCCTGGATGCCGCTCGCGCTCTTCACCCTGAAGGACGCCAATGTCTCGGCCGTGTTCGTCATCTTCATCTGCTCGATGTGGCCGATGCTGGTCAACACCGCCTTCGGCATCGCCTCGGTGCGGCGCGACTGGCTCAACGTCGCACGCACGCTGGAAGTGGGGCCGCTGCGCAAGGCGTTCACCGTGATCCTGCCGGCCGCAGCGCCCACGATCCTCACCGGCATGCGGATATCGATCGGCATCGCCTGGCTGGTGATCGTGGCCGCCGAGATGCTGGTCGGCGGCACCGGCATCGGCTACTTCGTCTGGAACGAGTGGAACAACCTGTCGATCGCCAACATCGTCACCGGCATCCTGGCGATCGGCCTGGTCGGCATGATCCTGGACCAGCTGCTCGCGGCGCTCGCGAAGCTGGTCACCTACGTGGAGTGAAGCCATGGCCTTCCTCGAGATTCAGGGCCTGCAGAAGATCTTTCGCGGCGCGGGATCGCGTCCGGACACCGTGGTGTTCGAGGATGTCAACTTCCAGATCGAGAAGGGCGAGTTCGTCTGCGTGATCGGCCACTCGGGCTGCGGCAAGACGACGGTGCTCAACGCGCTGGCCGGGCTGGAGGCGCCGTCGGGCGGCGTCATCATCATGGATGGTCGCGAGGTGTCGGGTCCGAGCCTGGACCGCGGCGTGGTGTTCCAGAACCATGCGCTGATGCCCTGGCTGAGCGTGATGAGCAACGTTGCCTTCGGCGTGCGTTCGCGCTGGCCGCAGTGGTCGCGCGAGAAGGTCCGCGCGCACTGCCGGGAGTTCATCGCGATGGTCGGCCTGGCCGGCGCCGAGGACCGCAAGCCCAGCGAGCTCTCGGGTGGCATGAAGCAGCGGGTCGGCATTGCGCGGGCCTTCGCGATCCAGCCCAAGATGCTGCTGCTCGACGAGCCTTTCGGCGCGCTCGATGCGCTCACCCGCGGCACGATCCAGGACGAGCTGGTGAAGATCGTTCGCGCCACCCAGCAGACGGTGTTCATGATCACGCACGATGTCGACGAGGCGATCCTGCTCGCCGACCGGATCGTCCTGATGTCGAACGGACCGCGGGCGGTGATCGCCGAGATCGTCGAGAACACCATGTCGCGCGATCGCAGCCGTCACACGATGCATCACGACCCGCAGTACTACCGCATCCGCAACCACCTGATCGACTTCCTGGTCGAGCGCTCGCGGACCTACCAGGATCCGGAGCAGAGCGCCGGGCACGATCCGAAGCATCCGCCCGTCGTCAGGCCGGGCATCGATGCGACGGATGCCGGCGCGCCGGCCGCCCTGGCCGGCGAGGATGGCGAGGATGGCGACGCGATGCAGGCCGCCGTGAAGGTGGTGAACCTGCGCTGAATCCGTGGTCCGCGGCGCGAGTGTGCCCGGACGTTTCCGCAAGACAACCCGCATGCAACTGGAGAGCGAACATCATGACGAAATCCGGAGCCGATCTGCCGATGAAGCGTGACGACGTCACCGACCTGATCCTGTTTCGCCGCGTGAAGTTCGGCCTGACATGGGCCCACGTCGCGGAGAAGGTCGGCCAGTCGAAGGAATGGGTCACCGCCGCCTGTCTCGGGCAGATGCAGATGACGAAGCCGCAGGCCGAGGCGGTCGGCGCCCTGTTCGATCTGCCCGAGGACGCGGTTCTGCTGCTGCAGGCGGTTCCCTGCAAGGGCTCGCTGTCGACCGCCATCCCCACCGACCCGCTGATCTACCGCCTGTACGAGGTCGTCAGCGTCTACGGGACGACGATGAAGGAGCTGATCCACGAGGAATTCGGCGACGGCATCATGAGCGCGATCGACTTCTCGATGGACATCCAGCGCGAGGCCGATCCGAAGGGCGACCGGGTGAAGGTCGTGCTGAGCGGCAAGTTCCTGCCGTACAAGACGTTCTGAATCGGTCCTTGCGATATCGGTTCAATCGCCTTATATGTACAATAAGTACAAATTGTACGGAAGGGGCGAGCATGCGTACCGTCAGTGCGAGTGAAGCCCGGCAAGGCCTGGCAGAGATCATCGAGGCAGCCCGGCGCGAGCCGGTCGTCATCCAGCGCCAGAAACGGGATGTGGCCGTGGTGATGTCGATGGACGAGTACGAGCGTCTGGTCAATCTGAACGTGGCCGAGTTCCAGCGTTTTTGCGATCGCGTCGGTGCGAAGGCGCAGGAGGCCGGCATGACCGAGGAGGTGCTGCAAGGGCTGCTGAACCGTGAGGACTGACCACAGGCTGGTGATCGACACCAATCTCTGGGTCAGTCGCCTGCTCATGCCCAATGGAGCGGCGGCCAGGGCCGTGGATCGCGGGCTGTCCTGGGGCATCGCGCTGATGTCGGAGGCGACGCTGGCGGAGTTGAGCGAGGTTCTCTCCCGCGGCCGGTTCGACCGATACGTCACGCGCGAGGACAGGCAGCATTTCCTGCGCCTTCTCGGCGGCATCGTCCGGATAGTCTCGATCACCCGGACGATCGCCGCATGCAGGGATCCCGCGGACGACAAGTTCCTCGACGTGGCGCTCAGCGGCGAAGCGCGCCTGATCCTGACGGGAGACCGGGATCTCCTCGAACTGCATCCCTTTCACGGGATCGAGATACTCGGTCCGGCGGACTTTCTGGATCGCCCGATGGATTGAACCGATTGTTTCGAAGGAGCGGCTCGTCACGGGTGGAATCAGTGCCCGGATGCCCAGTCGATTGCTTCCTCTAGCCTGTCGTCTCCCCAGAACAGCTCGTCGCCAACCACGAAGGACGGTGACCCGAATATCTTCAGCGCTTCCGCTCGTTCCGTTTGCCGCCTGAGGGCATCCTTGGTCTCTGGCATCTGCGCGCGTGCGCGCATGGCGGCGGGATCGTGACCCAGGGCGACGAGCACCGTGTCCAGGTTCTCGTCGGTACCGATCAGCTTGCCTTCGGTCCAGTGCAGCCTGAAGACTTCCTCGGTGAACGCCTGGCACCAGCCTTCCGTGCTCGCGATGCAGGCGATGCGAGCCGTCGGCAGGGAGTCGATCGGGTAGGCCGAAGGCTTCCGGTAAGGAAGGCTGAGTCGCTGGGCGCGGCGCTCGATATCCCGCCACATGTATTCCATCTTGTTCGGATACGGCAGGAACGGCCCGTAGTTCATGCCGAGCTTCGTGAAGATGGGCAGGAGATAGAAGGGACACCACTCGATCTCGATGTCTCGGGCACTGGCGAGGCTACCGATGCGAGCAACACTCAGATAGGAATACGTGCTTCCATACTCGAGCCAGAATTGCAGTGTCTTCATGGGATCCTCCGGCTTACCTGCTGCGGTGAACGCCCGGCGAGATCGTTTCTCGCGGCAGGAAGATTGTCGCCAGTCTTTTCCGACGTGCCATCATTGATTCTCTCGAGGCCGGTCCGATTTCCGTCTCGACGAGCCGTCGTCGGGCAGGCAGCCTAGGCGATCCGTCCAATTGTTCGCCTCCGTGCGCGGGCTTACGGTTGGCGCATGGATTCCCGCTCCGCCATCGCCGGCTTTTTCGCCCGTTCGTGTCGACGGCGCCTGCTTGCCGGCCTGCTGGCCCTGCTCATCGTCCTGCCGGCGAGCCTGTCCGCCCAACCCTGCTCGCCCGCCGATGGCGCACCGGGCGTCGCTGGCGAGATTCTCTCCTGTGAACGGTCCGAGCCGGCCAGCCTGCCGTCGGACGGGCCGGCACTCGGCATCGGCAACCCGGTCGACCTCGCCACCGGCGCCAAGTACGAGCGGCGGGTCGACATCGCTCTTGCCGACATCTCGCGTCTGCCCGGTGCCGGCGGCGATCTTGCCCGCGTGTTCGCGCTCGAGCCGGGCCTGCCCTTCGTCTTCAGCCGGCATTTCGTCGGCGGTCCGGACGATCGCGGCCTCGGGCCGGGCTGGCGCCATGGCTTCGACACCCGGCTGGCGTTTCGCGGCGGCCGGCGGCCGCGCCTGCAGATCCTCCAGGCCGATGGCCGCCGCATCCGTTTCGAGCGCGCCGCCGATGATCGTTTCGTCGCGGAGCGGCCCGCCGCCGGCATCGTCGTCGCACTCGCCGGCGGCGGCTGGCAATGGCGCTGGCCGAACGGCCGGCGCATCGGCTTCGATGCCGGTGGCCGGCTGGTACGGATCGATTCGCTCAACGGTGATCGTCTCGTCCTGCGCTACGCTGCCGGGCAACTCGCCGAGGTGCGCGACCGTGGCGGACGGCGCATGCTGTTGCGCTGGCGGGCAGGGCGGCTCGTCGCCGTCACGGTGCCGGAGTTCGGCCGCGTCGTGTTCGGGTTCGACACCCGCGGCAGGCTCGTCTCGGCCCGGGTGCCCGACGGTGGCCTGGAGCGCTACTGGTACGAGGATCCCGCCGGCCCGCATCGCCTGACCGGCGCCGGTCCGGTGGAAGGCTTTCGCAGCCGCTTCGCCTACGATGCCGACGGTCGCGTCGTGCGATCGCTCGCGGCCGGGGAGCCGGCCACGGACGAGCTCCGGCTCGACTACACGGTCGACGCGAACGATGAAGGCGGCAGCACGCGGGTGCGGGGTCCGCGCGGCGAGGCTCGCTATGCCTGGCGACGGGTCGGGCCGGCTCGGATTGCCCGGCTGGTCGCCGCCAGTGGTACGGCCTGCCGGAGCTGCCCGCCCGCCGGCGGCTGGGAATGGAATGCGAGGGGCTGGCTGGTCGCCGACGGCAAGCTACGCTATCGGCACGACGATGACGGCAGGCTGGTCGCCATCGAGCAGGCCGCCGGCGCGGCGGGCCTCGTCGATGCTGCGAAGGAATTTCCGGTCGAGACCCGTCGGTACCGCGATGCCGGTGCGCCGCTTGCGGCAATGCCTGCCGAACTGACCCGGGTGAGCGTCGCACCCGGTCGCCGGCGAAGCGTCCGGATCGATGCCGATGCCGAGGGGCGGATCATCGCGATCGACGAGGCCGGGTTCACGCCCGACGGCGAAGCGGTGGCGCGGCGCATCCGGCTGCGCCATCACCCCGAGGGGGAGGGCGCCCTCGCCGGGCGGCTCGCGGCGATCGACCGGCTCGATCCCGACGATCCACAGCGAGTGCTCGCTACTGTCGCACTGCGCTACGACGCACGCGGCTGGCTCGTCGGTGTCGAAGGGCCCGGCGATGCCTCGCGCAGAATCCGGCGCGACGCGGCCGGGACACCGCTTCCCGAGCGGATTCCTCGTCATGCGGCGAAGCCGGCGACGGCTGGGTCCTTCCAGGGGATGTCGCCCGCCGGCTTTGCGCGTTCCCGCGCGAGTCCGGACATGCTGCCCGCCACGCTCGTCCTCTCGGGACATGGCGAACGGGTCCGCATCGATGCGGCCGGCCGCATCACCCGGGAGCACTACGACGACCTCGGGCGCCTAGTCCGCAGCGAGTATCCCAGGGTCGGCACGATCCGCTACGAGCACGACGGCCTCGATCGGCTCGCTGGCATCGCCTGGCAGGACGGCACCCGGTGGCGCTTCCGGCGCGATGCCGCCGGGCGCCCGGTGGAGGTCCTGAGGGCGCGGGGCGATGAGCGGGTCGCGAGCCGGATCGGGTGGCGGGGCGAGCATGCGGTCCGCATCGATCATCCGGTACAGACGAGTCGCGCGCAATACGACGCCGCCGGGCGACTGCTCATGATCGAGCATCGCCTGCTCGGTGGTCGTCATCGCCAGTCCTTCACCTATGACCCCGAGGGGCGGCTGTCGACCCGCCGGCTTCCCGACGGCAGCCGGCTGCGCCACGAATACGATGCGCGGGGCCGGCCCCTTGCCCTGTACTGGACCCCGCCCGGGGGCGTCGAGCAGGTCCTGGTCGATCAGGCGCGGTACGGGGCCGGTCGCATCGATTCCTTCCGGCTCGGCGGCCGGACCATCCAGCGCCGCACCTTCGGCGTCGACGGCCGGCTGGCGATGCTTGTCTGGTCCGGTCACCCACGCTACCCGCGCTGGCGTTTCTCCTGGCGGGGAGACGGCAGGCTCGCGGGCATCGATTCGGCTACCGACAGCCGTCGCTTCGCCTGGGACCGGCGCGGTCGCCTGCTGGTCGACCAGCGCCATGCCGATGGCGGAGCTCGGAGCGTGGAGTATTTCGCCTGGGGGCCTGCCGGAGATCCGCTCGGCCATCGCGATCTCGATGGACGCACCCGGCGGATCGCCGCCGCGGGCGCCCCGGCCACGGCGGGGCTGTCGATCCGGCATCGCGGGATGCGTCTCGACTACGGCCCCGAACGCCGGATCCGGAGCGCAGCTGCCGGTGGACGCGTGCTTGCCCGCTATCGCTACAACGCGCTCGGCGAGCGAGCCGTCCGCGAGGCCGATGGCGAACGCCACGGCTATCTCTACCATCGCCGGCAGCTTTTCGCCGAAACCGACGGCGCCGGGCGCCTGCGGCGCACCTGGCTGCACTGGCAGGGGCGGGTCATCGGCTTTCTCGACCATGCGCCGGACGCCGCGCCTCGGCTGCACTTCGTCCTCGGCGACCATCTCGGTACGCCGGCGATGATCACCGACGCCGGTGGCGAGCCGGTCTGGTCGGGCCGAATCAGCGCCTTCGGCAGCCTCGTCTCGGAGCGGGGCGCGCTGCGCCAGCCGCTGCGGCTGCCCGGCCAGGTCGCCGATGCCGAGACCGGCTTCTCCGACAACTACCAGCGCAGCTACGACCCCCTCTCCTTCCGCTATCTCGAGCCGGATCCGCTCGGCGTCGCGGGCGGTGGCGACGCATACGCCTACGCGGCCGGGGATCCCGTCGCCGGCGCCGATCCGCTCGGGCTGGTGCTCTTTGCCTTCGACGGCACTGGCAACACGCCCGCGTCGCTCACCAATGTCTGGCTGATGTCCCGGCAGTACGACAGCTACGACGAATACGACCGCCAGGCGCAGATCGACGAGCTCAGCTTCTATGTGCCTGGGGTGGGGACGACGGGCGGCATGCGCGACAACGCCGTCGTCGGCGGCGCGCTCGCCATCGAGCTCCAGGCCCGGATCGACCTGCAGCTCGAGCGCCTCGATGCCTACGTCCGCGAGCGACTCGGCTACTACCTCGATGCAGGCGCCACCATCGGTCCCGGATCGCCCCTGCAGTTCGACATCGACATCGTCGGCTTCTCGCGCGGGGCCGCCGCGGCGCGCGATTTCGCCAACCGGGTCCTGCGCCGGCGCGACAACGGCTACTACCGCGAGCTCGTCGACGGCGGCTGCGTCTCGATCGACATCCGCTTCCTCGGGCTGTTCGATACCGTGCTGAGCACCCATGTCGGCAACTTCGAGCTCGGCATTCCCGAGGCGGTCGGCCACGCCGCCAGCCTCATCGCCGCCAACGAGCACCGACGGGCGTTTCCGCTCGAGTCCATCTTCGGGTCGGCCGATGCCCGCGGCCTGGCGAGCAACCGCGTCGAGGTGTCGCTGCTCGGCGCGCATGCGGACGTCGGCGGTGGCTACGCCTGCATCGACCCCGCTGCCTGCGACGGCGGCGACCTCTCCGACATTGCATTGCTCTGGATGCGCGAGCAGGCCGCCGCCCAGGGAGTCGCCTTCCTTCCGCTGCCGCCGGAGCATCGACGCATCGACGTGCCGGTGCTGCACGACGAGACCTCGTCCTTTCTTTTCTACGATCCCGATCCGGCAGCCGATCGTGAGGTGCGCTACCACGCGGCATCGCGTACGCATCCGCTGACCGAAGACCTGCCGCACGAGCCGGCGGCACCGGCGCAGCCGAGCCGCGAGTCGATCGCCGAAGGCATGAGCGCCGGGCGGGTCGCCGAGTTCGTCGTTCCCGACGCGGTTCCGCGGCCCGGCCGCGTGGGAGAGGTCGACCTCGTCGCCTATGCCCGCTGGCTGCGCGAGGAGCTCGGCCTCGCGATCGAGACCGGCGCCGATGGTGGCGCCGGCGGGAGCCTCGACGATGGCGGCGACGAGCCTGCCGATGCGCAGACCGCGCCCCGGGACGACATCTCCTGAGGACGTCATGCGCTACCGTACTCGATCGACCGGATCGAGGCACCATGCGGGGCCCGTGGCGCGCTCGCGGACGGTGTTCCCCCTCGCCGGCGTCGCGGTCGCAAGCGTGTCGCTCGCCTGTCTGTCCGGCGCACTGCCTGCCGCCGCCGCCGCCGCCGGCCCGTCGCAGGTCGCCATCCCCGCCCCGGCGGCGGGCGACAAGGCAGCCTATGCCACCTGGAACGCGAACGGCGGGCGCTGGATCTACGGTGTCGAGCTGCGCGATGCCGATACGGGCTTCCTGCTCGCCGCTGCTTCGCGCAAGAATCCCTGGACCGCCGGCTCCCTCGGCTGGCGCGGCTATGGCGCAGCCTATCTGCCGGACAACGGCATCCGCATCCCGGAGCGGGCGAGCGTCAGCTGGTGGTTCGACGAGGCCGCCGCGAGGCGACGCGATCCCGCCTCACGACAGGGGCCGCATGTTTTCGCGCTGCGCGGTCGCCTGAGCGAGCGGGCGCTGCGGGCCGCCGCCCTCGGCGAGCGTCGCTTCATGCTCGAGATCGGTATCGGCGCCGGCATGGTCCCGCCGGTCCTGCGCTGGCATCTGCTCGACCGAGAGGCGAAACCGCCGGGAAGCGTGATCGAGCGCGGCGGCGACGAGATCGATTGGCAGCCGACCTTCTGGAGATGACGGGCTCGCCCCGGCGCGAGCAGGGTTCCCGGGGCGGTGCTATCCTCGGCCGGCCCGTGGCCCCGGCTCCTGAACGAAAACGAAACCGCGGGCGCGGAGAACCCGGCACCAACCCATGCCCTATTCCGTCCTGCGGCTGATCGCCGCCGTCGGCCTGATGACGATCGGGTCCGGCGCGATGTACATCGTTGTCGTCGTCCTGCCGATGGTGCAGGAGGAGTTCGGCATCGATCGCGCGGGCGCCTCGCTGCCCTATACCCTGACGATGCTCGGCTTCGGCTTCGGCGGCATCCTGATGGGTCGGCTCGCCGATCGTTTCGGGGTGTTCTGGCCGGTGCTGATCGGTGTCTTCGGGCTGTCCTCCGGCTACTGGATCGCGGCCCAGGCCGGCAGCCTGATGAGCTTCGCGATCGCGCACGGCCTGCTGCTCGGCCTGGCGGGCAGCTCGGCGACCTTCGCGCCGCTGGTTGCCGACATCTCCTTCTGGTTCGAGCGTCGCCGCGGAATCGCGGTGGCGATCGTGGCCAGCGGCAACTACATCGCCGGCGCGATCTGGCCGCCGATCATGCAGCACTTCTCCGCCACCTATGGCTGGCGCGCCACCTACTCCGGCTTCGCCCTGTTCACCCTGCTCACGATGCTGCCGCTGGCGACCCTCGTGCTGCGCCGTCCGCCAGCGACGGCCGAGTCCGTTCCGGCGCCGTCGACGCCGGCGGCATCCGGTACCGGCGTGCCGGTGTTCCGTCCCCGCGAGCGTTCGCCGCGCGAGCTGCTCGGGATCTCGAGCGGCAGCCTGCAGACCCTGCTGCTGGTCGCCGGTGTGGCCTGCTGCGTGGCGATGTCGATGCCGCAGGTGCACATCGTCGCCTACTGTGGCGACCTCGGCTACGGTACCGCCGCCGGGGCCCGGATGCTGGCGCTGATGCTCGCCTGCGGCATCGTCAGCCGGCTGGTTTCCGGCGTGATCTGCGATCGCATCGGGGGGCTGCGCACCCTGCTGCTCGGCTCGGTGCTGCAAGGCCTGTCGCTGATGCTGTTCCTGCCCTTCGATTCCCTTGCCTCGCTCTACATCATCTCGGCGCTCTTCGGGCTGGTGCAGGGCGGGATCGTGCCCGCCTACGCGATCATCGTGCGCGAATTCTTCGACTCGCGCGAAGCCGGGATCCGGGTGGGCCTGTCCCTGACCGCCACCCTGGTCGGGATGGCGCTCGGCGGCTGGCTCTCGGGCAAGATATTCGACCTGACCGGCAGCTACGAAGCGGCTTTCGTCAACGGCATCGGCTGGAATCTCCTCAATGGCTCGATCGTCCTCTTCCTGCTGCTGCGCCAGCGACGCTGGCGCAGGCTCCAGGTGGCGGCTCATCCGGCCTGAAGCCGTCCAGATTGCGGCGAACCGATACGCCTGGAGCATGAACAAGTGAACACCGAAGAAGCCGCCCGGCGCGCGGCACTCTGGGGCATCCTGCTGCCGGCGGCGGCGATCATGGTCCTGACCATGGGCACCCGCCAGGTGACCGGCCTGTTCCTGTCGCCGATCAACACCGCCACCGGCATCGGCGTGGTCGGCATCAGCTTCGCGATGGCGGTCGGCCAGTTCGTCTGGGGGGCCTCGCAGCCGATCTTCGGTGCGCTCGCCGATCGCTGGGGGTCTGTGTCGGTGATGATTGCCGGCGGGGTGATGCTCGCCCTCGGCTTCGTGCTCACCCCGCTCATGACGACCGAATGGGGCCTGATCTTCTCGATGGGCCTGCTGATGTCGGCCGGCGCCGGGGCGGGCAGCTTCTCCATCCTGATCGGCGCGGCCTCGCAGCGCCTGCCCGCCGAGCAGCGTTCCTGGGCGGCCGGCTTCATCAATGCCGGCGGTTCCTTCGGCCAGTTCCTCTTCGCTCCGCTGACCGAGAGGGCGATCGCGCTCGCTGGCTGGATCAACGCGATGTACATGCTGGCGGTGGCCGCCCTGCTGACCCTGCCGCTCGCGCTGCGCCTGCGTCCGAAGCCCGGGACGGCCAATGCGCCGGTCGCGGCGCCCGCGCTCGAGACCGGCGCGATGGTGCGGGGCAGCCTGCGCGAGCAGGTGAGGGTCGCGATGCGCGACCGCAGCTATCTCTGCCTGCATGCGGGCTTCTTCACCTGCGGCTTCCATATCTCCTTCCTGCTCACCCACCTGCCGGGCGAGGTTGCACTATGCAACCTGCCGACCGCGGTCTCGGGGATATCGATCGCGATCATCGGCCTGGCGAACATCGTCGGCAGTCTCAGTGTCGGCGCGCTCGGCTCGCGCTTTCGCATGAAATACCTGCTTTTCTGGATGTATCTCTCGCGTACCGCGATCATCCTCATCTACATGGCCTCGCCCAAGACCGAGCTCGGCTTCTATGTGTTCGCCGCCGGCCTCGGCCTGACCTGGCTCGCGACCGTGCCGCCCACTGCCGGTCTGGTCGGCAAGCTCTTCGGGGTGCGCTATCTCGCCACCCTCTTCGGCCTCACCTTGCTGACTCACCAGATCGGGGGATTCCTCGGTGCCTGGCTGGGCGGGATCGCGGTCGACAGCACCGGCAGCTATCAGGCGATGTGGATCGCCGACGCCGTGCTCGCGACGATTGCCGCCCTGTTCAACCTGCCGATCCGCGAGGCGAGGCTGGCGCCCCGCGCCGCCTGAATTCGGGCGGCCGGGCGCCACCGATCCAGCCGGACGGGGCCGCCGCCCCGACCGATGGGGCCGGCGTCCTTGGCGCGAGGGCAACAGACGGGTTATCGTTGCAGCGGATATTCCCTGAACCGAATCGTCGAGACCCTCGAACACGCCCGAACCCGCATCCGGACACATGGCTGCCGCCCGCCCGATCCCGAGCTTCCTGCAGCTGCCCATCGACGAGCTTGCCGACGATGATGCGCAGTCCGTGGAGCGTCCGCGTCCGCGCGATGCCGCGCTCGCGCGGGGCGGCAGCCTGCGCCTGACCCAGCCGGTGCGGATCGCGCCTCCGGCGGACGACGGCCAGACCGGGTTCGACGACGCCGGGCTAACGCCGGGCCAGTCGGCGCGGCCCCTGGCCGAGGTGTCGGCGCTGGGCCGGGCACTGAGCGCCGCGCAGGAGCCCGCCCGCCCGCCTATGCCGGCCTTCGACCGGGATTCGGTCCTCGCGAGCTGGCGAGCCTGGTTGCGGGCCTGGGAAGTCGATGCCGACCCGGCGCCGGTGGTCGATGCGATCATCGAGCGTCTGGGGGATTCCCGGCGCAGTTTCCACAATCTCGAGCGGCTCGCCAGCGAGCTCGCCCGCCTCGACGAGTGGCGCCATGCCACGGAGGATTCCGCCGCCGTCGGTTTCGCGACCTGCCTGCGCTACGTGATTCTCGATCCGTCGCGCTGCGACAATGAGGCGCGCAGCGCCGAGTTCGCCCGCATCGGCCTTGCGGGTCTCGGCGTCGACACCAATCGGATCCGGCTGGTCCGCGAGCTGATCGTCTCCACCCGCGAAGGCGCCGTCATCGGCAGTGCCGACGCGAGGCTGCTTGCCGACATCGGCCGGGCCCGCCTGGCCGATCCGCCCCGCCTGTTCGACACCCATGAGGACGACCTGCGGGCGGAATCCGTGCACCTAGTCGATGCGATCTACTGGCGCCGTCGCATCGCCGCGATCCGCGCCATGCTCATCAGGCCGCGCATCTACCTGACGGACATCGCCCGCGGCCGCCTCGAGGCCGCCGCGCGCGGCAATCTCTCGCGCCGGCTCGACACTCGCTGAATCGGGATCCTCAGCTCGCTACCGGCCCTGCCGTCGCCGTTGTCCCCGCATCGGCGGCCCGGATCTGCGATTCGAACATGCGAAGGCGCTTGTAGACCGACATCAGCTCGACGATGGTCGACCAGCTGTTCACCAGGTACTGGAACGATTCCTCGACCTTGCCGAAGGCGCGCACGATCTGCTGCATCACCCCGAGGGTGATGGCGCCGGCGACCAGGGTCGGCCCGAGCGCGATGTAGGGAAAGAGCACGCTGAACTGCAGGTACGACCACTTCGCGACGTCGAAGTACAGGTAGTGGAAGAACAGGCGGAAGTAGTTGGTGCGCACGTCGGCGTACAGCCTGTCGACGCTCGCCGGGTCGGCGCGCTCGGCATGGTCCTCGCCATAGACGAGCTCCTTGCGGTAGGCGGCCTCGACCTTCTGGTTCTGGAACTCCAGGCCCGGCAGCTTGATGCCCACCGCCGCCAGCAGCACCGTGCCGAAGCTTGCCGAGAGCAGGGCGACGAACACGAGCGAATGCTCGATCGGCCCGATCCAGGGCAGCTCGGTGACATGCGCCGACAGTGTCCAGAGGATCGGCAGGAAGGCGGCGAGCGTCATCAGGCTGCGCATCAGGCTCACGCCCAGGCCTTCCATGATGCGGGCGAACCGCATCGTGTCCTCCTGCACCCGCTGCGAGGCGCCTTCGATGTGGCGGACCTTGTGCCAGTTCGCCATGTAGTAGTCGTTCATGGCGGTGCGCCAGCGGAAGATGTAGTGCTTGATGAAGAAGTCCAGCACCACCGCGATCAGGATGTACAGCCCGGCGATCTTCCCGAAGGTCAGCAGCTTCTCGCCGTACTCGGCCATCGTGACGCTGCCGGCCTGCCCCAGGGCCTTCTGGATCAGGTTGTAGAAGTCGCCGAACCATTCGTTGATGGCCACGTCGAGCTCGACCTTGTACCAGGTCGCGAAAAGAATCAGCGCGCTGCCGGCGATCGACCAGGCGAACCAGCGGCGGTTCAGGAAGAATGCGCGAAACAAGGGCGGCCTCCGCGGATGGCGTGATGGGCGCGCGAGGACGGGGTGCCGACGCGACGTGCGAAGAATAGCGGAAGGCTGGCCGATGATCGGCCGGTCGGCGCTCGCATCCTGGCCCGGTCGCCCGGCGCGGTTTCATGCGGGACCGTTTCAGGGTCGGTCGAAGGCCGGTATCCCGAGCAGCATCCGCACCAGGTCGGCGCGTGAGCTCACGTCGGTCTTGCCGTAGACCGCCCGGATCTGCGCCCGGACCGTCTCGAGGGTGACACCGCGCGCCGCGGCGATCTCCTCGATCGACAGTCCTTCGGCAAGCCCGGTCGCGACTTCCGCTTCGGCCGGCGTCAGCTGGAAGACTTCACCGATGACCGCCGGGTCGATCTGGCGTCGCTGGGCCGTCTCGTGCAGCAGCAGGATGGCGAGCCCGGGACCGTCGTGCGTCGGCGGGGCGTCCGCAGGCGAAGCGCGGGTGAGGGTCACGCCCGTCGGCTGCAGGCTCGTGGCCACCACCATGACGGGTTGAACGAAGCCGTTGCCGACGATGCGCACCACTGCGCTTGCCGGGCTCTCGTGCGGCAGGGCGGCGGTGCCGGCCGTGAGGGCGCAGACCGCGGCCCGCAGGCGGGACTCGTCCTCCCGGTTGCGGCAGACGAGATGGCCGTTGCGTTCGCTGAACGCATTGGCTCGGGCGAGCAGGCGCTGTGCCGCCGGATTGCGATAGACGATCCTCATCTGCGCGTCGGCGATCATGAGGGCCTGGCGTAGCCGGTCGAGGATCGCGCTGGCGCCGGAGACGCCGGCGGTGAGCCGGCCGGGCCGCTCGAGCTGCAGCCGCACGGCCGAGGCCAGATGGCGCCGCAGCCTGTCGAACAGCGCGATATCCTGGTCGGCCAGCGGCGGCTGGCCCTGGCCGCGCTGCATCAGCAGCAGCACCGCCATGTCCTCGTCCTCCAGCAGCTTCGCGCAGGCCGTGTGACGTCCGCCCTGGGGCATCAGGAACTCCTGGTAGAAGGGATCCCGGGCGACGAATTCGTCATCGAAGCGATGCTGGCCATGGAGCCAGTTGCCCGGTTCCGGGGAAAGCGCGAGAGCCGGCCCGATGTGCGGGTCGATGCGATGGTAGACGCGCAGGTATTCCAGCGGCCGCTCCTGTCGGGACAGGCCACCTTCGCAGACGAACAGGGCATCCCGGCTGCCCCTTGCGACGCCGAACAGGGCGACCGCCTGGAGCCGGAAACGTTCGGCCAGCGGTGCGAAGGCGCTGCGCCAGTCGACCCGGCCGGCGCCGGCGTCATACAGGCGGGCAACGATCTCGTCGTATTCGTCGTCAGTGACTCTCACTGGAGCTCGGTTCGATGGCGCACGCAACGGCGTGTCGACCATAGGCGGGTGGATGCTTCGCGGCAAGCCCCGGATCGGGTCAGGCGGCAACCGTCCCCGGGTCCGGAAATTGCAGAATTCGGCGGCTACAGCCGATCTCGATTCCTCATGGGCGCAGATCGGTCCTCTTTCTACTGCATTGTGCCGATGACAACCGGATCGGTCGGGTCTAGATTGTCATTCAGTACCCGGAGCGAATCGCAACGATGCAAGCCGCGCTTCTTTCAGATCCAATAGCGCACCCGAAGCTTCTCGCCGCCGTCGAGGGCCTGCCGCTCGCCTGGCTCGACACCGGGCTGCCGGGCGGGTCGACCCGCATCGCCGTGACCATCGGTCTTTCCCCCGGGCGCGCCGCGGCCATCCCGGCGCGCGGGCCGCATCGCGAGATCCTCGTCCGCATCGACCTGCCCGGCGATGCCAGCATCCGTGGCGCGGGCGTCGACATCATCGAACGGGCTTCCTGGGTCGACGAGCTGCGGGGCGGCCGCTTCGAGCACGTCACCTGCCGGGTTCGCCATCGGTCCGTCACCCGGGAGCTCGATCTGGTCTGGGTGCTGCGGGCGCTTCGCGAGGAAGGGCTCGTCGCCGACGGCGACCTGCTCGAATCGATCGAAGTCACCGGCTGAGCGGGCACGGCCCGCACACACCCGTGCTCGGCACGGGTCTGCGGCGGCCACTCCGAAGCGGGGTGGCCGCCGCGCCATGTCCGGGTCGCGGCCCCGGCCGGGGCGGCCTACTTCAGCTTGCCGAGCGTGCCGGTTGCTTCCGCCAGCAGGTAATAGAAAGTTACCCGCTCCTTCGAGCGGTCGCCCTTCATCTTCTCGCAGACCTGCTGGATTCCGGCGGCAGCGGCCTCGGCTCCGAGCCCGAGCTTCTTCGCCGCGAAACCGTCGCGCACCCGGTCGAGCTCGGCCTGGTCGGATGCGGAAACCAGCGATGAATCGCGGTTGCGCAGCGCGATGCCGCAGTACTTGACGATGGCGTCCACCGCCGCCTCGTCGACCGGGCTGGTGAACTTGGCGACGTCTTCGGCGTATTTGCTCATGGATGATCCCCTTCCCTTCCTGTTGATCGTGTAACGCCGCCCGACCAGCCGGCGCGCGTCTAAGCTAGCACAAGCCACGCCGCGCGGGCATATTCCGTTCACGCCGACGCGCGGCGCGAGTACGAAAGAGACCGGTGCACTCGACCATCGGTCGGCCGGGCCGATCGGCCCGACGAAGGGCGGGGTGTCGGTATGGCGCATTCCGTCCATCAGCGGGAACAATATTCGCAGGCGGAAACCGTCGCGTATCCTTTCTCCGATTCCCCTCGTCACGAACAGCTCCGTCCCTTCATGAAGAAGAACTCCAGCACGCCGCCTCATGCCGGACGGCGGCGTCTGCTCGGTGCGCTTGCCGTCGTCGGCTCGGTACCGGCCTCCGCCCGCTCCCCGGCCACGCCGCGAGCGCCGACGGATGCTTCATCCGGGCAGGGGCTGGCCGATGCCGCCTTCATGGCCGACGGCGTCGTGCCGCGCGAGCGCTGGCTGCTGCGCCGGGACGACGCCTGATGCTGGTCGAATCGCTCGGCGCGCTGGATTCCCGCAGCCGCCGCCACGACGTCTGCGTGATCGGCTCCGGGCCGGCCGGGGCGACCGTTGCCCTGGCGCTCGGCCGTGCCGGCTTCTCGGTCGTTCTGCTCGAGGCCGGGCGCGAGAGCTGGGACGAGAAGTCGCAGGCGGTCTACGAAGGCGAGCTGTACGGGGCGCCGCCCCTGCTGCCCCTGTCCGTCAGCCGCCTGCGCCAGCTCGGGGGCGCCTCCAACCACTGGGGCGGCTGGTGCCGGCCGCTCGATGCGGCGGATTTCGAGAACAAGATCGACGGCGTCGATACCGCGTGGCCGATCGGCATCGCCGACCTCGCGCCCTGGCTGCCCGAGGCCATGCGGATTCTCGAGTTGTCCGAATTCGGCCCGGACGTCCCCTTCGGCGAAGCCTTGCGCGAGGTGCCCTTTCGCTACTCACCGCCGGTCAACTTCGGCTACAAGTACGGTGAGGAGTTTCGCCGCAGCGACCGCATCGACGTCGCGCTCGACAGCTACGTCACCGGCTTCGACGTCGATGGCGGACGCATCGTCCATGCGAGGGTGCGCGATTCGGGCGGGGCCGACCGGCGCGTCGCCGCCCGGCGCTTCGTGGTTTGCGCCGGCGGCATCGAGAACAGCCGCCTGCTGCTCTGGGCCAACGCCCGGTCCGGGGGACGGGTGGTGCCCGAGCCGGCGGCGCTGGGCCGCTACTGGATGGAGCACCCTCATTTCACGCTCGGCCAGATCCTGCTCGAGGACGATTTCCCTTTCGAATTCGACCAGCAGGGCACCGTGTTCATCTCACCGACCGCTGCGGCGATGCGCGAGCAGGGCATCCTCGACATCGGCCTGCGGATCCATCCCGCCAAGGAAGGCGTGGCGCGCAAGCTGATCACCGAGCTCGCCTGCGTCGCCCCCGACCTGAGCGACAAGGTCTTCCGCCGCTTCGGCAAGCGACTGCTCTGCGGCCTGTCGTTGCGCGCGTCCTGGGAGCAGCCGCCGCGGCCCTACAACCGGGTGGTGCTGGGCGACCGGGTCGACGCCTTCGGCATCCCGCGCACCGACCTGCACTGGCAGCTCGAGGACTTCGATCGCCGCACGCCGCGCATCGCGGCCGGCATGCTCGGCGCCGAGCTGGCGGCGCGCGGCATCGGGCGTTTGCGTCTCGAGCGCTGGCTCGACGGTCTCGAGGATTTCCCCGAGGACGACGAGATCGGTGGCAACCATCACATGGGCGGCACCCGGATGAGCCGGGATCCGCGCCTGGGCGTGGTCGATCCCGACTGCCGGGTGCACGGCATGGGCAATCTCTACGTCGGCGGCTCCTCGGTGTTCCCGAGCGCCGGCTTCGCGAACCCGACGCTGACCATCGTGCAGCTCGCGCTGCGCCTCGCAGACCATCTCGCCGGCAGCCTGGCCCGCGACGGCGAGCAGCACGGCGCCCTGCATGTCCGTGGCGAGGTGCGGTCATGAGCTTTCGCCTGCCGCGCTGGCTCCTCGTCCTGCTCGTCCTCGCCCTGATCGGAGCGCTTGCCGTCGCGATCGCCGGCGGTGTCTGGCTGCGCGGAAAGAGCGCGGTCGAGGGCTTCGGCGAGCGTGCCGTCGCCCGCCAGATGGATGCCCACCCGATCGCCGCGATCCGGCAGGGTTTCGCCGCCGCCGGGCCCAGCCTGGGCCGTGCCCCCTACGACCTGGTGGCTGGCCATCTGCTAGAAGGCTTCCTCGCGTATCGGGGGGATTCTCCGTCGCTGGCCTTCTACCCGGGCGAGCCGAGCTGGCATGGCCGTCGCGTCGACGCGATCGAGGCCTTCGCCCGGATCCTGCCCTTCGCCGGGGCCTGGCTCGCCGCCGGCGGCGAGGACGGCATCGCGACGGCCGACGGCGCCGTGTCGATTTCCGTCGCGCTGCGCGACGGCCTGGCGGCGGGCACCGATCCGCAACACCCCGGCTACTGGGGCGAGCCGGGGCGCTTCGACCAGCGCATCGTCGAGGCGGCCGACATCGCGCTCGGCCTCTGGCTCGCGCGCGAGCGGATCTGGCCCATGCTCGACGAGGCGCAGCGCGGCCGGGTGCTCGACTGGTTGCGCTCGGCCGCGGCGCCGCATGTCTTCCAGGGCAACTGGCAGCTGTTCCCGATCCTGGTCGAACGGGTGGTCGATGCCCTCGGGGGCTCGAGCAACCAGGCGCGGGAGCGCTCGCGCACCGGCTACGAGCGTTTCGTCACCCTCTACCGAGGGGATGGCTGGTACTACGACGTGCCCAAGGGCTTCGACTACTACAACGCCTGGGGCATCCACTACGCCCTGTTCTGGATCGACCGGATCGATCCGGCCTGGGATCCCGGGGGAATCCGTCCCCGGCTGGTCGAGTTCGCCGAGTTCTTCCGGCATCTCCTCGGGCCGCGAGGGGTGCCGATCATGGGCCGCAGCCTGTGCTACCGGCTCGCCCTGCCGGCGCCGGTCGTGGCCGCCTCGCTGGTCGCGCCCGAGCGGATCTCGCCCGGTGAGGCGATGCGCGCGCTCGATGCCACCTGGTCGTACTACGTCGCCCGCGGGGCGGTCGAGCAGGGCCGGATCACCCAGGGCGTCTGCGCGGACGACAAAGCCCTGCTCGACGGCTACTCCGGGCCGGCCAGCTGCCTCTGGTCGCTGCGCTCGCTGGTGGTTGCTTACTACGCCGAAACGCTGCAGCCGATGTTCGAGACGCCGCGCGAACCCCTGCCGGTCGAGCGGGGCGACTTCACTGTCCGGGCCGATGCGCCCGGCTGGACCGTCGAGGGAAAGCGGGCGGATGGCCACATCCGCCTGCGGATCGACGCGAACGCCGGAAACGAGCCTGCGCCGCTGCATGCCTATGGCAGGGGCAACAGCATCAAGGAGTGGCTCGCCCAGGCGCCGCGCCGGCCGAACAATTCCGCCGCGCTCTATGGCCGGCCGGAGTATTCCACCGCCGATCCCGTCTCCGCCTGCGAAGTGCGTCGCTGACCCGCACGGCCGCGCCTGCGGCTGGGGCCGAAGCGAGCGGTGGCCTGCATGGGGCGTTCCGGTTCAACGCGGCGTGTCGCCGCCGGATGCGACCGGGCCGTTCGGCGTGACCAGGATCTTGCCTTCGCGGGCGCCTTCGTCCGCATGGGCGACCGCTCGCGCGATCTCCTCGATCGGGTAGACCGCCCGCACCGGGAGCGTGATCCGCTGCTCGGCCAGCATCGCGGCAAGCCGGGCATAGAGGTCGCGCACCGCCGCCGCATCGCGTTTCGCGAGCCGGCGCCCGAGCATGCAGCCGGTCAGGTGGATGCCCCGGTAGATCAGCTCGCCGCGGGGAATCACCGGATCCTCGCCGCTCATGGAACCGTAGGTGACCAGGGTCGCGTCATCGGCGATGCAGCCCGCCAGCCGCCCGGTGCCGGTGCCGCCGAGCGCATCGATCCCGAGCCTGATGGGCGTATTGCCGGTGGCTTCGGCGACGCGGGCGGCGAGGTCCGGCCCGTCGACCACGCAGGCATCGGCCCCCAGGGCCCGCAGGGCCTCGCCCGATTCGGGACGCCGCACGATGTTCACGGTGCGCAGCCCCCGCTCGGCGGCGAGCCGGACGACCCAGCGCCCGACCGAGGAGTTCGCGGTGTTCTGGACCAGCCAGTCGCCGGGGGCGAGCTCGGCGAAGTCATCGATCAGCACCGCCGCCGTCGGCGGGTTGATCCGCAGCATCGCCGCCTGCAGCGGGTCGATGTCGGGCGGGACCCGTACCAGCTCGGTCGCCGGCACCAGCCGCTGCTGGGTCCAGTTCTCGCGCAGCAGGTTGATGACGTGGTCGCCGACCGCCAGATCGGTGACGCCGGGGCCCACCGCCGCCACCCGGCCGAGGCATTCGGCGCCGGGCGTCGCCGGCAGGGGCGGGCGCAGGCGATAGCTGCCCCGGCAGAACCAGAGGTCGGCCGGATTGATCGGAAAGGCGAGGACATCGAACAGCACCTCGCCCGGGCCGGGCGCGCCGGGCGGCGCCACCTCGGCGCAGCGCACGACTTCGGCGGGCTCTCCGTAGCGTTCGATCAGGACGGTCTTCAAGGCGGGTTCTCCCGTTTTTCCTGTTCTCTGGTGGGCCGGCCGGCGGCCCGGATCGACCGATTGTGGACCGCCGAGTGCGACTCGTCGAATTGTTCACGCACCCTTGTTCTGCGCGCGGATATATTCCGTGCTGCGCAATCCGCCCCTGGCCTCGACAGCAGCACCGAATGCCCCGCGGCGTCGCGATTCGCTCCTCAACCGCTGTCTGCAAGGCCACATCATGCTCCGACCCAAGTCGACCTCGCTGCTGATCGCATCGCTTCTGGCTGCCTGCGGCGGGGGCGGCGGCGGGGACACGGTCGGCATGTGCCCCCCGTCGGCGACTTCCGCGCCGATGGCCGGCGATCCGGCCCCGAAGGAGGTTTCCGAGAACATCGGCCAACCCGGCGATCCCGCCGCCTATGCGGATCGCGACTCGGTGGCGCCCGGCGAGAGGATCGGCTTCCATGTGGCGGTGATCGGTGATGACCCGGCGAACGTCTGGTTCGAGTTCAGTCGCCTCGGCTCGAGTTGGCAGCAGGACGGATGGAACCTGGCGAATGTCGCCGCGCGCAGCGTGCCGGACAACGGCTGGGAGGATTGCTGCAACTGGCCGGAGACCGTCTCGTTCCAGATTCCGGAGAACTGGAAAAGCGGCTTGTACCGTGCCAGCTTCTCGACTGCCGACGGCATCAACGAGGTCTACTTCGTGGTGCGTGCGAAGAACCCCGGATCCGGTTCGAAGATCGTCGTCTCGGTACCGATGACCACCGCCCAGGCCTACAACGCCTGGGGCGGCAAGAGCGTCTACGAGTACAACTCGTCGAGTGACACGAAGGCCGAGAAGCTCTCGATGTCGCGTCCCTTCGCCGGCAACAGTCGCGACAAGTACACCGCCTGGATGCCGAAGTTCATCGAATGGGCACAGGCGCAGAATGAGGGCGAAGGCATCGACCTCGAATTCATCGCCAACACCGACCTGCATCATCAGCCGGGGATCCTCGAGCCCTACGACCTCTTCGTGACCGTGGGGCACGACGAGTACTGGTCAGCCGAGATGCGCCAGGAGCTCGAGCGTCATCTCGAAGCCGGCGGCAATGCGGCCTTCTTCTCCGGCAACAACATGTGGTGGAAGATCCGCTTCGAGGACCCGTCCGCGGGCCTGCCGCGCGGCCGGATGCTCGTCGACAAGAGCAACGACCCCGTGCGAGCCGAGAACACGCCGGAACTGCATCAGGGCAACTGGTTCATGACCGATCCCGAGGTGAAGCTCTTCGGTGCCGGCTACGCCCGGGGCGGCTGGCGCGAGGATTTCATCGGCGGGGATGTTCCCGACTTCATCGTCAAGCGGCCCGGACACTGGGCGTTCGCTGGTACCGGGCTCGCGAAGGACGCGGGCTTCGGCGCCGGGGACGAGATCATCAGCTTCGAGTCCGACGGTGCCGACTTCACCTGGGGGCCCGGCGGCGTGCCGGTTCCGACCACCACCGATGGCGCGCCGGCCGGGCTCGAGATCCTCGCCACCGCCCAGCTCCAGCTTGGTGATGGCTGGTCGAACTACCTCGACGAGGCGGGCATCCCCGAGGTGGACGGTCGTCGCCGCGTCGGCAAGAGCGACTACACCGGTGTGCCGGGAGCCTGGACCACGATGGTGGCCTACGAGCATTCAGGCGGCGGCGAGGTCTTCAACGCCGCGACGGTCGACTGGGTCTTCGCCCTCTTCGCCTGTGGCGGCGCAACGCCCGCGGTCGAGTGCCGGATCACGAAGAACGTGATCGACCGGCTCAAGACGTCCCAGAAGGGCGCACCCGCACCCGCTCCGGAACCCGGCCCCGCGCCTGCTCCGGAGCCGGGCCCTGCGCCGGCGCCGGAACCTGGGCCCGCGCCCGCGCCGGAACCCGGGCCCGCGCCCGCGCCCGCGCCCGAACCGGGTCCCGCGCCTGCCCCGGAGCCCGGCCCCGCGCCGAAACCCGATCCCGAACCCGGCCCGGCGCCCGCGCCGACTCCCGCGCCCAGCCCGGCGGACTGTTGACCGGGTTCAGTGCGACATCAGCACCGGCACGGTCATCGACTGCAGCACCGTACGGGTAACGCCGCCCAGCACGAACTCGACGGCGCGCGAGTGGCCGTAGCCGCCCATCGCCACCAGGTCGGCGTTGCGGTCGGCGGCCAGCGACAGCAGCATCTCGGCGATCGAGGCGTCGACCGAGGCCGGCGCGATCAGCCGCTCGGTGATGGTGGGGCTCGGGCCGGCATGCTGCGAGGCGGTCGCCGCGATCCCATGTGATTCGAGCAGCTCGAGCACCGAGTCGAGCGAGGCGTCGACATCGGTATCGACGGGTCGGAAGGCGGCGATCTCCACGTGCTCCGCCCGCTTCATCCAGGGCAGGGCATCGTGCAGCGCCCGGGCGCTCTCGCGGGTGTCGGACCAGGCGACCAGGATCCGCTTGCCGCATTCCCTGAAGCCCCCGGCGTAGGGCATGAACAGCAGCGGCCGGCCCGCCATCAGCAGCAGCCGGGTCGACATGTTCGGGCGCGGCTTCGGGTTCTCGGCGGGATCGCGCTGGCCGACGACGACCAGGTCCGCATAGCGGCAGCGCTGGATCACGTCGACCTGCGGTACGCCGTTCGGATCGATCAGGTCGATGGCCTGGCCGCTTTGGCGCGCGACCTCCTCGACCATCTGGCGGGTTCGCTCGCAGCCCGCCGCGAACTGCTCGCGGGCGATCTCGACGACCGCGGCGGAGATCTCAGGCGTCAGGTAGGTCCCCGCGAACGGACTGACGGTGTACAGGGCGGTGAGCCGGGCATCGAACCTGGCGGCGGTGCCGGCCGCCAGCTCGAGCGTTTCGCGCGCATGGGTGCTGTCATCGATCAGCACGAGGGTCCGGGCGATGTCGTACATCGGTGACCTCCGTTCAGTTGCGGTACCCGGGGTCGATCCGGTCGAGCTCGCGCAGCATCGCCGGCCACTCGAGCTCGCCGAAGGCACGCCGCGTCTTCGGGTCGTAGAGATGGGCGGTCTTCCGGCGGATCGCCTCTGGCGGCAGATGCAGCCGGGCTCCGGCCGCCATCGCGTCGACCTGGGCCTTGCAGGCCATCTCGAGCCAGTACATGGTGTTGAAGGCCTGCGCCGCGCTCGGGCCGGCCGCGAGCAGACCATGGTTGCGCAGGATCATCGCATCGTGGCCGCCGAGGTCGGCAAGCAGTCGGGCCTGCTCCTCGGTGTCGATCGCGACGCTCTCGTAGTCGTGGTAGCCGAGCCGGCCGTGGAAACGCATCGCCGTCTGGGTCAGCGGCAGCAGGCCGTCGGCCATTGCCGAAACGGCCATGCCGGCGCGGGTATGGGTGTGGATCACGCAGTCGACGTCGGGCCGGGCCCGGTGCACCGCCGAATGGATCACGTAGCCCGCGACATTGACGCCGTAGCCGTTGGGGTCCTCGGGCGCCAGCACCACCCGTCCGTCGAGGTCGATCTTCAGCAGGTTGGAGGCGCAGACCTCGTTGTACAGGTAGCCGTAGGCGTTGATGAGGATGTGCTCGGTGCCCGGTACCCGCAACGTGGCATGGTTGTAGATCAGGTCCGTCATGCCGTAGCGGTGCAGCAGGCGGTAGACCGCGGCAAGCTGGATTCGCGCCGTCCATTCGGCCTCGCCGACATGCTCGCGGATCCGCTCGGGCGCGATGGTATGCAGTACGTCGTTCATCGGATTCTCCGTCATTCGCGAAACCGGCTTGCTGCGGCTCGACTGTTCCGTGACCATGATAGAACGCATCGCCGGCAGCTGCCGTCGGTTCTCCATGAACCGGCAGGGATCGGCGCCACGTCGCCGGACCGAACGCGCGCCAGGGCGCTACACTGCGGGGCGCCCGCCGCTGGTGGCAACGGGCAAGTCGAGGAGTGGACATGGATTCGAACCAGGGGCAGCTCGTCACGCTGCGATTCGAGCAACGCGGCGAGGCAGGCCGGATCGCCCGCGTCACGATCAACAACGAGCGGCGCCTGAACACCATGAGCGCCGCGCTCATGGATGCCTTCGTTGCGGTCTTCGGGCAGCTCGCGAACGACGAGGATCTGCGTGCCGTCGTGCTGACCGGCGCCGGCCCGAAGGCCTTCGTGGGCGGTGCCGACATCGACGAGATGGGGGCGATCCACGATCCGGCGGGCGGACGCGAGTTCATCACCCGGGTGCATCGCTGCTGCGACGCGGTGCGTCGCCTGCCGGTGCCGGTGATCGCCCGGATCCAGGGTTTCACCCTGGGGGCCGGGCTCGAGCTGGTCGCTTCCTGCGACCTGCGCATCGCGTCGGCGTCGGCCCGCTTCGGCATGCCCGAAGTGCGCCTGGGCATTCCCTCGGTGGTCGAGGCCGCGGTGCTGCCCGGGCTGGTCGGCTGGGGGCGGACCCGCCAGCTGCTCCTGCTGGGCGAGGTCTACGAGGCCGAGGAGGCGGCGCGCTGGGGCCTGGTCGAGCGCGTGGTGGCCGACGAGGCGCTCGATGCCGCGGTCGATGAATGGGTCGATGCGCTGCTGCTGGCCACGCCGCGGGCGATCCGCCTGCAGAAGGCGCTGATCAGCAAGTGGGAGGACGTGCCGCTCTCCGACGCGGTGCGCGCCGGCATCGATGCCTTCGGCAGCGCCTACGAGACCGACGAGCCGGCTCGGGCGATGGCGGCCTTCCGGGCCGAGCGTCGGCGGGCGAAGGGCGGCTGACGCGAGGTCTCCTCGCAAGCCTGTCGGCGGGCGGTCCGATTTCAGGCCGGCCGCCGGCTCATCCGGCCGCCGTCCGATCCATGCCCCGTCCCAGCCAGCTGGTCGACCACACCGCCTGGAATGCCGCCGGCAAGCTGGCGCAACTCGCGATCAACGTCGTCGCGCTCGCCCTGATCGCCCGGATCGTCGGGCCCCAGGCCTATGGCGTGGTCGCGCTGTCGTGGGTATTCATCGGGCTGACCGACATCCTCCTGGTCGCCAGCCCCACCGAGACCCTGGTGCAGCGCGGAAGCGTCCGCGACGGTCATCTGAACGCGAGCTTCGTGCTGCCGCTGTCGCTGGCGCTGCTCGCCTGGGCCGCGCTCGCGGCCGGTGCGGCGCCGGCCGCGGCCCTGCTCAACGGCGGCGCCGAGCTCGAGGAGATCCTGCCCTGGCGCGGCGCGAGCATCGTCCTCGCGGCGCTGCTCGTCGTGCCGACGGCGCGGCTGATGCGCGAGGGGGCCTTTCGGGCCCTGGCGGCAGCCGAATCGATCGCCGCGGTGGCGGCGAGCATCGCCGGGGTCGCCCTCGCGCTTGCCGGCGCGGGCATCTGGAGCCTCGTCGTGATGGAGATCGTTCGCGGCGTCGTGCACGCGGCGCTCGCCTTCGCGGCGGCGCGCTGGCGGCCGGGCTGGCGATTCGGGCCGGGCGACGTGAGCGATCTCGCCGGCTACAACCTGAACACCTGGGCGAGCTACGGCCTCGCCTATCTCGAGCAGCAGCTGCCGAGGATCATCATCGGCCGCATGCTCGACACCGAGGCGGTCGGGCTCTTCGCGCTGGCGCAGCGCCTGTTCACCGAGGCGACCCGGGTGCTGACGCTGCCCGTCTACCAGGTGCTGGTCGCCGGCGTCGCGCGGGTCCGAACGAACCGGCGCGCTTTGCGCGGCATCACCGCCGGCGCGCTGCGCGCCACCACGCTGGTCGCCGCGCCGCTGTTCATCGGCCTGGCCGCGTGCGCCCAGGTGCTGGTTCCGCTGTTCTTCGGCGCCGGCTGGGTCGCGGCGATCCCGGTCGCCGAAGCCCTGCTGCTGCTCGGCCCTCGCCACGCCGTCGGCGCCTTGCAGGCAGCGGTGCTGCGCGGTGGCGGCCATGCCGACCTGCACCTGCTGCTCGCCGCGTTCGGCGTCTCGCTGACGCTGCTGCTCGTCGGCATCGCGGCTCCGCTCGGCGTGGGCGTGGTCGGCCTGGCGATGCTCGCCCGCGGCTACCTCGTCTGGCCAATCGTCGCCCCCATGGTCCGCTCCGCGAGCGGGCTGTCGCTGCGCGCCCAGGCGCTGGCCGGCATGGTGCCGATGCTGGCGGCCCTGGCGATGGGTGCGGTGGTCTGGCTGCTGCTGCCGCTAGCTGCCCGGGCCTGGTCGCCGGTGGTCGCGCTCGCGGCGGCGGTTGCCCTCGGTGCCGCGATCTACATCGCGATGCTGCGGCTGCTGTCGCCGGCGCTGTTCGGGCAGCTGGCCGGCATCTTGCGCGCGATCGCGCGCCGCGATCGGGATGCGTTGCGCGACATCTTCGACGGCAGCCGGGCGCCTTGAACCATCCGCGCCGGCGGGATTTTCCGGGCACGACGATTGCCCCCGGCGCGCAATGACGACGAGATTCGAGAAACCGACCCGACGCCGGGGTCCTGAGAATGCAATGGCGGTCTGCGGGCGCGTCGGCGGCCATTCCATCGATCGTTTCGATACATGCCTCGCCTGAGCCAGCTGGTCGACCGTACCGCCTGGAATGCCGCCGGCAAGCTGGCGCAGTTCGCGATCAACCTCGTCGCCCTCGCTCTGATCGCCCGCATCGTCGGCCCCGACGCTTACGGTGTGATCGCGCTGTCGTGGGTATTCATCGGCCTGACCGACATCTTTCTGACCGCGAGTCCCAGCGAAACCCTGGTGCAGCGCAAGACCGTCCGCACCGGCCACCTCAACGCGAGCTTCGTGCTGCCGCTGGTGCTGGGGCTGCTCGCCTGGGCCGCGCTCGCGGCCGGTGCGGCGCCGGCGGCGGCTCTGCTCAACGGCGGCCCCGATCTCGAGGCTGTCCTGCCATGGCGCGGCGCGAGCATCGTCCTCGCGGCGCTGCTCGTCGTGCCGACAGCCCTGCTGATGCGGGCGGGCGGCTATCGCGCCCTGGCCGGCGCCGAGTCGATCGCCGCGGTGGCGGCGAGCGTCACCGGGATTGCCCTCGCGCTTGCCGGCGCGGGTATCTGGAGCCTCGTCGCGATGGAGATCGTTCGCGGTATCGTGCACGCGGCGCTCGCCTTTACGGCGGCGCGCTGGCGGCCGGGCTGGCGCTTCGGGACGGGCGATGTGCGCGATCTGGCTGGCTACAACATCAATACCTGGGGCAGCTACGGTCTGGGCTATCTCGAGCAGCAACTGCCCCGGATCATCATCGGCCGCATGCTCGGCACCGAGGGGGTCGGGCTCTTCGCGCTGGCGCAGCGCCTGTTCACCGAGGCGACCCGGGTGCTGACGCTGCCCGTCTACCAGGTGCTGATCGCAGGCATCTCGCGGGTCCGCGAGGATCGGGCCGCGTTGCGGAGCATCACCGCCGGTGCGCTGCGCGCCACCACGCTCGTGGCGGCGCCATTGTTCATCGGCCTGGCCGCCTGTGCCCAGGTGCTGATCCCGCTGTTTTTCGGCGACGGCTGGATCGCGGCGGTTCCGGTGGCCGAAGCGTTGCTGCTGCTCGGCCTGCGTCATGCGACGGGCAATCTGCAGGCAGCGGTGCTGCGCGGCGGCGGATATGCTCACTGGCAGCTGCTGCTCGCCGCGATCGGCATCGCGCTGACCCTGGTGCTCGTCGGCCTTGCGGCACCGTTCGGCGTGGCCCTGGTGGGGTTGGCGATGCTCGCGCGCGGCTATCTCGTCTGGCCGGTCGCCGCGCCGATGATCCGGGCGATGAGCGGACTGTCGCTGCGCACCCAGGCCTTTGCAGGCGTGGTGCCGACGCTCGCGGCCCTGGTGATGGGCGTCGCGGTCTGGCTGTTCCTGCCGTTCGCCGCCGAGGCCTGGCCGCAGCCGGTCGCGCTCGCGGCCGGGGTCGTGGTCGGTGTGGCGATCTACATCACGATGCTGCGGCTGCTGTCGCCGGCGTTGTTCCGGCAACTGGTGGGCATCGGGTCCGCCATCGCGCGACGCGATCGCGATGCGCTGCGACTCGCCTTCGACGGAGCGTAGACGGGGCGCGCATCGCCGAACTCATGCGGCTCCCGCGTCGTAGGGCGCGAGCGGCAGCTCGATTCGCATCGACAGGCCGCCACCCTCGCGATTGCGCGCCGTGATCCGCCCGCCATGGGCCTCGATCGCGCGCCGGGCGATCGCGAGCCCGAGCCCGAAGCCGTTGCCGTCGTCACCCATCGGACCGCGGGTGAAGGGTTCGAAGATGCGCTCGTGCTCGCTGGCCGGCAGGCCCGGGCCCCGATCGTCGATGGTGATCTCGATGACATCGTTGCGGCGCCGCGAGGCGATCTCCACCGCGCTGCCTTCGGCAGTATGGCGCAGCGCATTGCGCACCACGTTGTCGAAGGCACGATGCAGCAGCTCGGCGTGCCCGGGGATGGTGACGCCCGGTGCCGCATTGGCGAGGATCACCGAGCGGCCCATGGGCTGCGCCTCGAAGCGGGCGTCGTCGGCCACGTCGGCGAGCAGCTCGTCGATCTCGACCGGGGCGCGCGCACCGGCTTCACGGCCCGACTCCGCCCGGGCGAGCGCGAGCACCTCGCCGACCAGCTCGTCGAGCCGCCGGGTCTCGCGCTCGATGCGCTCGAGCATCGCGCCGGCGCGCGCCGGATCCTGCTGCGCCAGCCCCACCGCGGCCTGTAGCCGGGCGAGCGGCGAGCGCAGCTCGTGCGAGACATCGTGGAGCAGCCGTTGCCGGGCGCCGATCAGCGCCTGCAGCTGCGCGGTCATCGCGTCGAAATCGTGCCCGAGCTCGGCGAGCTCGTCGCGCCGCGCGCCGAGCCGGGCGCCGATCCTCGTCTCGAGGTCGCCGCCGGCGACCCGGCGCACCGCGCTGCGCATCAGGCGGATCGGTCGCGCCATGTACCAGGCCAGCCCGGCGGCAAAGGCGAGGCTGGCCGCGAGGCCGGCTCCGATCAGCAGCCAGGGCGACCAGGCGCCCGGCCCGGGCCCCGGTCCTGGTCCGCGACCCCGGCCGAAGGAGCGATCGGTGGTCGCGAACAGAAGATATTCGCTGCCGTCGGCAAGCGTCAGGCGGACCGCGGTGCTGCCGCCCGCATCGCCGTCGCCCGCCGCACCGGTTTCCCCGATCGCATCGCCATCATCGACCGCCTCGGCTCGTGCCTGAGCGAGCGCCTGCGCGGGAACGTTGCGCCCGAGCAGCTCGCGGTCCCGGGCATCGACCACCAGCACCGGTCGGCGTGCCGTGCGCGAGCCGCGCTCGGCCAGCACCCGCGAGGTGATCTCCGGCCCGGCATGGCGCAGCAGGGCGGCGGTCTCCGCGATGCGCGCGCGGACGAACGGGCCGGTAGCGAGCGGCGATGCCTCGTACTCGGCCATGCGCTCGTCGAAGCGCGCCTGCTGCTCGAGCGCCACACCGATGCCGACGCCGATCGCCGCTGCGAGCAGCGCCAGCCAGAACCCCGCGAGAATCTTCCAGAAGAGCCGGCCCATCAATCGACCACGAGCTGGTAGCCGCGGCCGCGCACCGTCTGGATCCAGGAGCTGCCGTCGCTGCGGCTGCCGAGCTTCTGGCGGATGCCGCTCACATGCATGTCGATGCTGCGGTCGAAGCGGCCCGGTTCGCGGCCCAGGGCCTCACGCGAGAGCAGCTGCTTGCTGACCACCGCGCCAGTGTGACGCGCGAGCACGGTGAGAACCTCGAACTCGGCGCCGGTCAGGTCGATCGGGGCGTCGTTCCACGTCGCGCGGCGCTGCGAGGTGTGCAGGCTCAGTGCGCCGGCCGTGATGACATCGCGCCCGGTCGTGTCGCTGCGCCGCAGGATCGCCCGGATACGGGCGGCGAGCTCGCGCGGCGTGCAGGGTTTCGGCACGTAGTCGTCAGCTCCGAGCTCGAGCCCGACGATACGGTCGACGTCGTCGCCGCGGGCGGTCAGCATCAGCACCGGAATCTGGCTTGCCGCCCGGATGCGGCGCAGCGCCTCGATGCCGTCGGTGCCCGGCATCATGACGTCGAGCACCACCATGTCGATGCCGGGGACGAGGGCGAGCTCGGCCCCGCGGTCGCCGTCGGCGGCGGTCGCCGTCTCGAAGCCGTCGCGGGCGAGATACTCGGCGAGCATCTCGCGCAGTTCATCGTCGTCGTCGACGAGCAGGATCTTCGGCATGTCCCGATTATCGCCGAGCCATGCGATGCCGGTCGCGGGACCGATGCTGAGCTACCATGACGCGGCACGGCGAAACCGTGCCCTTTCCCGGTCGACGGCAAGCCCCGGTGCGATTCCTTGACACCCTTGCGGGCCTTCCGGATACTGCTTTAAAAGAGAATATTCGTTCTGCTTGGCAGAACGAACCCCTGCAACAGGAGACATCCATGAAGATTCGCCTTGCGGCGATCTGCGCCGCGCTCGCCGCTGCATCGCTCGTCGCCCGGCCGGCACTGGCCGCCGATCCCAAGCTTCCCGAGACCATGGCCTGGAGCGCCTACGATGTCGGCTCGGGCGGCTACAACCAGGCGGTGGCGATCGGCGCCGCGTTCAAGAACAAGTACGGCGTCAACCTGCGGGTGATGCCGGGCAAGAACGACGTCTCGCGGCTGTTGCCGCTCAAGACCGGCAGGCTCGACATCGTCATGAACGGCGTCGGCTCCTACATGGCGCAGGAAGGCCTGTACGAGTTCGGGGCGAAGGAGTGGGGGCCGCTGCAGTTGCGCGTCCTGCTCACCGGCGTTTCGCCGCAGGGGCTTGCCATGATCGCGGCGGCCGATACCGGGGTGAAGACGGTGGCCGACCTCAAGGGCAAGCGGGTGGCCTGGGTGATCGGCTCGCCGGCGCTCAACCAGAACGTCACCGCGATCCTCGCCTTCGCGGGCCTGACCTGGAACGATGTCCAGAAGGTCGAGTTCGGTGGCTACGGCGCTTCGCTCGACGCGATCGTCAACAACCAGGTCGACGCCGGCTTCGCGGGCTCGGTCGCCGGCAAGACCTACGCGCTCGAGCAGTCGCCGCGCGGCCTCGTCTATCCGACATTGCCGGCATCGGACGCCGAGGGCTGGGCGCGGGTGCGGGCGATCGCGCCCTTCTTCAGCCCGGTCCAGGGGACCGTCGGGGCCGGGATGTCGAAGGACAAGCCGGTGGAGACGTCGACCTATCCATACCCGATCGTGCATACCATGGCCGATCGCAAGGCCGATGATGTCCACGCTGTGGTGCAGGCGATGGACGAGGCCTACTCGATGTACAAGGACGCTGCGCCGGGTGCCGACGGCCTGGCGCTCGATCGCCAGAACTTCGAATGGGTGATCCCGTATCACGAGGGAGCGGTCCGCTATTTCAAGGAGAAGGGCGTGTGGACCGATGCCCACCAGAAGCACAACGACGCGCTGATCAAGCGCCAGGAGGTGCTGGCGGCGGCCTGGAAGTCGGTGGTGTCGCAGAACCTGGACGAGAAGGCGCACATGGTGGCCTGGCAGAAGGCGCGCGCCAGCGCGCTGCGCGCGGCCGGCATGATCGTGGTGCTCGAGGACTGGTGATACGGCGCCCATCGACCTGCTGCAGCCGGGTCATGGGCCACATCGTCGACCGGGTGCTGCGCGGCGCAGCATGAGCGCCGCGCAGCATCGGGCATTGACCGTAAGGAGGTATACCCCAGATGAAAATCCGCATTGCCGCGATCGGCGCGGCGCTCGTCGCTGCATCGTTCGTCGCCCAGCCGGCGCTGGCCGCCGACCCGAAGCTGCCGCAGACCCTGGCCTGGAGCGCGTACGACGTCGGCTCGGGCGGCTACAACCAGGCGGTGGCGATCGGCGCCGCGTTCAAGAACAAGTACGGCGTCAACCTGCGAGTGATCCCGGGCAAGAACGATGTCTCGCGGCTGCTGCCGCTCACGACCGGCAAGCTCGACTTCGTGGCCAACGGTGCGGGCTCGTACATGGCGCAGGAAGGCCTGTACGAGTTCGGGGCGAAGGAATGGGGGCCCCTGCCGCTGCGCATCCTCATGACCAACATCGCCCGCCAGGCGGCTGCCATGATCGTCGCCGGCGATGCCGGGATCAGGACGCCGGCCGATCTCAAGGGCAAGCGCATTTCATGGGTCATCGGCGGCCCGGCGCTGAACCAGAACGTCGCGGCGGTGCTGGCTTTCGCGGGCCTGACCTGGGACGATGTCCAGAAGGTCGAGTTCGGCGGCTATGCGGCTTCGCTCGATGCGATCGTCAACAACCAGTCCGACGCCGGCTACTCGGTATCGGTCGCGGGCAAGGCCTATGCGCTCGAGAAATCCCCGCGCGGCATCGCCTACCTGCACATGCCCGCATCCGACACCGAGGGCTGGAAGCGGATGCAGGCGATCGCCCCGTTCATGATCCCGATGACGGCAACCGACGGGGCCGGCCTCTCGCAGGAGAATCCGGTCGAGACGAACTCCTATCCGTACCCGATCCTGCACACCCTGGCCGACCGTAATGCCGACGAGGTCCACGCGATCATGCAGGCGATGGTCGATGCCTATCCGCTCTACAAGGACAACGCGCCGGGCAACTACGGCTGGGCGCTCGAGCGTCAGAACCTGGAGTGGGTGATCCCCTATCATGAAGGGGCGATCCGCTACTACAAGGAGAAGGGCGTCTGGACCGAGGCGCATCAGAAGCACAATGATGCGCTGATCAGGCGTCAGGACGTGCTGGCCGAGGCCTGGAAGAAGGTGAAGGCGCAGAATCTCGACGGCGATGCGCACATGGCGGCCTGGCAGAAGGCGCGTGCCGATGCCCTGCGAGGTGCTGGCATGAGCGTCGTGCTCGAGGACTGGTGAGCTGCCGGCCGCGCGGCTGTCCTGGTCGTTCCGTCATCACTCGGAGCGATCATGAAGGCATGCCGCGCTATGGGAATGCCCTACTGCAACAGGGGGCGAGGCGGGTGCTAACATCGCCCACCGATATATCGCCTCGGATGTGAACGAGCGCCGGGCCGAGATGGCCCGGCCGGACCAAAAGGAGACATCTGCATGAAGAAACGATTCGCCGCGATCGGCGCGACGCTGGCCGCTGTGACACTGGTCGCCCAGCCGGCGCTCGCCGCCGACCCGAAGCTGCCCGATACCCTGGCCTGGAGCGCCTACGACGTCGGTTCGGGCGGCTACAACCAGGCGGTGGCGATCGGCGCCGCGCTCAAGAACAAGTACGGCACCAACCTGCGGATCATCCCGGGCAAGAACGACGTCTCGCGGCTGCTGCCGCTCAAGACCCACAGGCTCGACTTCGTGGCCAACGGCGTCGGCTCCTACATGGCGCAGGAAGGCATGTACGAGTTCGGTGGCAAGGAATGGGGTCCGACGCCGGTCCGCCTGCTGATGACCAACATCTCCGACCAGACGCTCGCCATGATCGTGGCGGCCGACACCGGGGTGAAGACGGTGGCCGACATCAAGGGCAAGCGGGTAGCCTGGGTGATCGGCGCGCCGGCGCTGAACCAGAACCTCACCGCGATCCTCGCCTTCGCGGGCCTGACCTGGAACGACGTCCAGAAGGTCGAGTTCGGCGGCTACGGCGCTTCGCTCGACGCGATCGTGGCCAATCAGGTCGACGCCGGCTTCTCGGTCTCGGTCTCCGGCAAGGCCTACGCGCTGGAGAAATCCCCCAGGGGCCTCGTCTATCCCACGATGCCGGCATCGGACGCCGAGGGCTGGAAGCGGGTACAGGCGGTCGCGCCGTACATGGTGCCGGTCAAGGCGGCGCAGGGTGCGGGGCTCTCGAAGGACAAGCCCGTGGAGAGCGCGGCCTACCCCTATCCGATCCTGCATACCCTCGATGATCGCAAGGCCGACGATGTTCACGCCATGATGCAGGCGATGGTCGAGACCTTCCCGATGTACAAGGACGCCGCACCGGGCAACGTCGGCTGGGCGCTCGAGAACCAGAACCTCTCATGGGTGGCGCCGTATCACGAGGGAGCGATCCGGTTCTACAAGGAAAAGGGCCTGTGGACCGATGCCCACCAGAAGCACAACGACGCGCTGATCAAGCGCCAGGAAGTGCTGGCGGCGGCGTGGAAGTCGGTGGTGTCGCAGAACCTGGACGAGAAGGCGCACATGGTGGCCTGGCAGAAGGCGCGTGCCAGCGCGCTGCGCGCAGCCGGCATGGTCGTGGTTCTCGAGGATTGGTGATCCCGGCGACGGACCGCCGCGGCTGACCGACGGACCGCGTCGTCCCCGACGACGCGGTTTCTTTCGTGAGTGACGCGGTCTCTCGGCCATCCTTTTCTCTTCCCCCGAACCAGGCGCGAATACGGCGTCCATCTGCTGGAATGTTCAGATGACGACAGAACCCGTCAAGAACGAGACCGACGAGGCTGAACTGGCCAAGGCGAAGGCGGCACTCGCCAAGGCCGAGGCTTCCGAATCGCGCTATCGACAGCTGTCGGGTCCGTGGCGGATGGTGCTGATCCTGCTGACCTCGCTCGCGCTCTTGCTCGCGCTCAACCAGATGCTGAACCTGCATCTGACCGGCAGCGCGATCCTCGCCAATTCCTACCTGTACGCCCTGTGCGCCCTGCTGTCCGGCGCGGTCTTTCTCCTGATGCCCGCCACGCGAAACTCGCCGCGGGACCGGGTGCCCTGGTACGACGCCCTGATGTTCGTCGTCCTGTTCTCCGTCTTCATGTTCTTCTCCCTGCATGGCCAGAGGATCGCCGAGCAGGGCTGGGAGTACAACCCGCCTGCCCATGTGGTGTGGATCGCGGCGGTGGGCTGGGTGCTGCTGCTCGAGGCGCTGCGGCGCGCCGGCGGCACCGCGGTCTTCGTGGTGGTCACCCTGTTCTCCATCTATCCCATCGTCGCCGGCGTCATGCCCGGTCCGATCTCGGGCTTCCCGCAGGACATCCCGACCACCACGGCGTATCACTTCGCGAGCTCGGAGGGCGTGGTCGGCATTCCGACCCAGGCCTTCGGCGAGCTGGTGATCGGTTTCGTGATGTTCGGCGCCGCCCTGCAGTTCACCGGTGCTGCCCGCTTCTTCAACAACATCGCGTTCGCCCTGTTCGGCGGCGTCCGGGGCGGTCCGGCGAAGGTGTCGATCTTCGCCAGCGGCCTGATGGGCTCGGTCAGCGGCAGCGTGGTGTCGAACGTGCTCACCACCGGGGTGGTCACCATTCCGGCGATGAAACGCACCGGCTTCAAGCCAGCCTTCGCGGGCGGGGTCGAGGCCTGTGCATCGACCGGCGGAGTGCTGATGCCCCCGGTGATGGGGGCGACCGCTTTCGTGATGGCATCCTTTCTCGGCATGCCCTATGCGGCGATCGTCGTCGCCGCCGTGATTCCGTCGCTGCTCTACTACTTCGGCCTGTTCGTGCAGATCGACGGCTATGCCGCGCGCCATGGTCTGCGCGGCCTGCCCCGCGAGGATCTGCCCTCGATCAGGGAGACCTTCGCGGAAGGCTGGCACTACATCCTCGTCTTCGTCGTGCTGATCTACATGCTGCTGGTGCTGCAACGCGAGGCGATGGCTCCGTTCTACGCCACCGCCCTGCTGCTCGTGATCAACCAGTTCACGAAGCGCGATCGCCTGGATCTGAAGCGGCTCGGCAACCTGCTCGTCGGCATCGGCAGCGCCCTGGTCGAGCTCTCGGCCTTGCTCGCCGGCGTGGGCCTGATCATCGGCGCGCTGTCGGTGACCGGCCTGGCCGGCACGCTCGCCAACGACCTGGTGTTCCTCGCCGGAAACAACGTCTATGTCCTGCTGGTCATGGGCGCGCTCACGAGCTTCATCTTCGGCATGGGGATGACGATCACCGCCTGCTACATCTTCCTCGCGATCGTGCTGGCGCCCTCGCTGATCAGCGCCGGCTTCAATCCCCTGGCGGTGCACCTGTTCATGATGTACTGGGGCATGGTCTCCTTCATCACGCCGCCGGTGGCGCTGGGCGCGTTCGTCGCCGCCGGCATCGCCGGAGCGGCGCCGATGAAGGTCGGCTTCGCTTCGGTCAAGCTCGGCGCGACCATGTACATCGTGCCTTTCCTCTTCGTGCTCAACCCGGCCCTGATCTTCAACGGTTCGACCAGTGACATCGCCTGGGCGATCATCACGGCGTTCATCGGCGTCTATCTGGCCGGTTGCGCGCTCGAGGGCTACCTCGGGGGAGTGGGCGATTTCCGGCGCAGCCCGATCGGCTGGCTCGCCCGGCTGGTGCTCGCCGTCGGCGGCATCATGCTGGCCATGCCGGGTGGCGGCGAGCACATCCAGTACAGCCACATCCAGCTGACGGCGGGCGGACTGGCGCTGACCGCGATCGCGGTGCTCATGGTACGGGCCACTCGACGCGCCGAACCGGCCGTCACCACCTGAAGAGGCCCGGGCGACGGTGCTCGATCCGGTCGTCGTCGCCTGGGGCTATCCGCTCACTTTCCTCGAGCTGCTGGCCTTCGGGCTGGCGCTCGCCTGCGTCGTCCTCGAGGTCCTCGAGATTCACTGGGCCTGGCCGCTCGCCTTTGCGAGCAGCCTGCTCTACGGCTGGCTCTTCCAGGTCTACCGTCTCTATGGCGAGGCGGGCCTGCAACTCTTTTTCGCCGCGATGGCGATATGGGGCTGGACCCAGTGGCTCTACGGCCATCGCGGCCGCGGGCTGGCGCCGTCCGAGGATCCGGCCGGTCTGCGCATCGCCCGCCTCGATTCCCGACGCTGGCCACTGGTCGCCGCCGGCTGGCTGGCCGGATGGGGTCTGCTCGGGCTCGGCCTTGCCCGTTTCACCGATTCCGATGTGCCCTGGTTCGACGCCTTTCCGACAGCGGGCAGCGTCCTCGGGACGCTGCTGATGGGGCGTAAACTCATCGAGGCCTGGCCGGTCTGGCTGGGCGTCAATATCGTCGCCACGGCGCTGTTCGCCTGGAAGTCCCTGTACCTGACCGCGATCCTCTATGCGATCTTCTGCGTGCTCGCCGGCATCGGCTGGCGCCGATGGCTGCGACAGCTGAACCCGGCCGGCGGCCGGGCGGTGAACGCCTGAACGCGCCGCGCCGGGTCGCGCTGCTCGGTGCCGAGTCGACCGGGAAATCCAGCCTTGCGCTGGCCCTCGGCGATCGGCTGGGCGGCATCGTCGTTGCCGAGTACCTGCGCGAGTTCTGCGATCGGGCCGGGCGGGTGCCGCGGGCCGACGAGCAGGCCGGCATCGCCGCCGAACAGGCGCGGCGCGAAAACCTGGCCGTCGAGGCCGCCGCCGGGCGCGGAATGGGCTGGGTAATCTGCGACACCAGCCCGCTGATGGTCGCCCTCTACAGCGCCGACTGCTTCGACGACCACAGCCTGCTTGCCGACGCCATCGGGCGCCAGCGCGGCTATGCGGCAACCCTGGTGTGCATGCCCGATATCGACTGGGTCGCCGACGGCATCATGCGGATGGACGCCGAAACTCGTGACCGGATCCACCGGCAGCTCGTCGGGCTGCTCGATGCGCACCGGATCGACTGGTCGCCGGTCACCGGCTTCGGTGAGGAGCGTATCGAATCTGCCGTGGAAATGCTCTCGAGGATCGAGTAGTAACCACCCACTTGCATCTGGATGCAAGCCTGGGTGTAAGCGTTTGCACCCGTTGACGATCAGCCGGTGTCGGTCAGTGATCGAAGTGCCAGGCGAGCCGGATGATGCCGATCGTGTGGCCGGCGAAGCTGCCCGGCGCAAGGCTCGCGCCGCTGAAGTCGGCCGAGCGCCGCGACAGCACGAACATCACTTCGGCATTCCGCGCGAAGCGGTACCCGAGACCGGCGAAGCCTTCGGCCACGAAGGGCCGGGCCCGCACCGTCGGCGAATAACCGTAGGCGGGGCCCTCGACGAGGCCATCGAAGGCGACCGCCCGAGCCCGTATCCCTACGACGCCATGCCAGCCGGCGGGGCCGCGCACGCCGGGCGCCGCGTGGCTCGCTTCGGCCGGCAGGCGGGCGCCGTCGAGCGCCTGCCCGAAGCGCAGCCCCAGGGCGGCGCCGAGATGCGTGTCCAGGTTGCCGAGATGGAGCCTGCCTTCAGCCACGAGGTCGGTCCGCTCGCCCAGCGGGATCCGCCGGGCCGACTGGGCCAGCAGCGCCACTCCGGTACGGGGCCTGAGCTGGTGCCGCCAGCCCGGTACCCTGGTAACGCCGATGATGTCGTGCACCGTGTTCTGGGCGCGCTGCCCGAGGGCTCCCGGTCCGGTGAGGCCGATCTCGAAGCCGACCATGTCGTAGCGTGCCGGGCCGTCCATGACGGCGCCGCCGCGCAGATAGAGCCAGGCGCCGACCGGCCGGTCGCCGGGCAGCGGCGTCGTGCGGCGCCGGTTGGCCTGGGTGTAGATGTTCTGCCCGATCGAGACGAAGCTCAAGGGTTCGCCATCGCGGGCGCAGCGGATGGGCCCGCACCAGGCATCGAGCAGGCGCCGTGCGGCGGCGTCCTCCTCGACGTCGAAGAGGGCCGCCGCATGCAGGCCGCTCGAGTACCAGCGGTCGTGCGGGTCGAGACCGGTGAACTCGTCGTTGTCGACCTGCAGCGCGAGGCTGCGCAGATCGGCCGCCGCCGGGCTTGCCGCTGGCGCGACGAGCCCGGCGATCAGTGCAAGGCCGGCGAGGGCGAGACAGGTTCTCAGATGGGATCCCAGCAGAACACGTCCGGGGAGCGCTCGAGGGCGAAGAAGTTGGCGCGCATCGCCGGAATCGCGTGCTCGGCCACCGTCTGCGGAGTCCAGCCCTCGGCCCGATGCACCGTGCGGATCGGCCGGTTGTGGTTGAAGAGCATGATCTCGTTGGCCCGCACGCCGAAGATCTGGGCGGTGATGTCCTTGGCCTGATCGGACATCAGGAAGACCGCGAGCGGGGCGATCTTGTTCGTCTCCATCCGCTTCATGCGCTCGACCCGCTCCTTCTCCTCGGGGGTGTTGGCGGGGATCGAGCTGGTCATGCGGCTCCAGGCGAACGGGGCGATGCAGTTCGAGCGGACATTGAAGCGCGACATGTCGAGGGCGATGGATTTCGACAGGCCGATGATGCCGAGCTTGGCGGCGGAATAGTTGGCCTGGCCGAAGTTGCCGATCAGCCCGGAGGTCGAGGTCATGTGGACATAGGAGCCGCTCGACTGGTCCTTGAAATGGTTGGCCGCGGCGCGGGCGACGAAGAAGGAGCCGTTCAGGTGGACGTCGATCACCGAGCGCCATTCCTCCTCGTTCGTCTTGAAGAACATCCGGTCGCGCAGGATGCCGGCGTTGTTGATGACGCCGTCGATGCGCCCGAAGGTGTCGAGCGCGGTCGCGATGATCCGGTTGGCGCTCTGCCAGTCGGAAACGCTGTCGGTGCTGGCAACCGCTTCGCCGCCCGCCTTGCGGATCTCGTCGACGACCTTCTGCGCCGGGCCGGCATCGTTGCCCTCGCCCGAAAGCGACGCGCCGATGTCGTTGACGACGACCCTGGCGCCCTCGGCGGCGAGCGCCAGCGCGAAGTCGCGACCGATGCCGTTGCCGGCGCCGGTGACGACGATGACCTTGTTCTCGAGCATGTTGCCCATGATTTCTGTCTCCCTTCTCGGAAATTGGGGGATTCGGACTGACCCGGCCGCAGCGCTCGTGCCGGGATGACGGTGTAATCCGGAGCTTCGGATAGACTCGGAGTCAGGCGGAGCCGGGCCCCCGGGCTTCCCGAAATGATGCCAAGAAATCCCGAGGAGTAGAAATGACAGTCGATACCCTGCCCACCGGCGCCGAGCGCCCGCTGTTCACCGCCGACCACGAGCAGTTCCGCGATACCGTGCGCAAGTTCATCGAGCGCGAGATCATGCCCCACCACGACGCCTGGGAGGAGCAGGGCTACGTCGACCGCTCGGCATGGCTCGCGGCGGGCGCGGCCGGGCTGTTGTGCGTGAGCATGCCCGAGGAATACGGCGGGGCCGGGGTCGACCGTCTCTACAGCACCATCCTGATCGAGGAGTTCGCGCGCGCCGGCGCAACGGGCCCGGGGTTCTCGCTGCATTCCGAGATCGTCTCCAACTACCTGCTGCGCTACGCCAGCGACGAGCAGAAGAATCGCTGGCTGCCGCCGATGGCCCGCGGCGAGCGCGTCGGCGCGATCGCGATGACCGAGCCTGGCGCCGGCAGCGACCTGCAGTCGATCCGCACCACCGCCCGTCGCGACGGCGACCACTATGTGGTCAACGGCTCCAAGACCTACATCACCAACGGCTACAACAGCGATCTCGTGATCGTCGTCGTCAAGACCGACCCGACCAAGGGCGCCAAGGGCACCAGCCTGATCGTCGTCGAGGAGGGCATGCCGGGTTTCTCCAAGGGCCGGCGCCTGAAGAAGCTGGGCCTCAAGGCCCAGGACACCTCGGAGCTCTTCTTCGACGAGGTCCGGGTGCCGGCCTCGAACCTGCTGGGCAAGGAAGGCGAGGGCTTCATCTACCTGATGCAGGAGCTGCCCTGGGAGCGGATGATGATCGCGCTGCGCGCGGTCGCCAGCGCCGAGGCCGCGATCGACTGGACGCTGGATTTCGTGCGCAATCGCAAGGCCTTCGGCAAGACCGTGTTCGACTTCCAGACCACCCGCTTCAAGCTCGCCGAGCTCCGGACCAAGGCCCGGGTGGGGCGCAGCTTCATCGATGAATGCCTCGGCAAGGTGCTCGAGAACAGGCTCGATCCCGTCACCGCCGCGATGGCCAAGCTGTGGGCCACCGACACGCAGTGCGAGATCATCGATGAATGCCTGCAATTGCACGGCGGCAGCGGCTTCATGCTCGAGTATCCGATCACGCGCGCCTATGCCGATGCGCGGGTTCAGCGCATCTACGGGGGGACCAGCGAGATCATGAAAGAGGTGATCAGCCGCAGCCTCTAGGGCGCCGGCGATATACTGCCGCGATGCGCAAACCCAATCCGGCCCGTCCGCTTTCGGACGACGAGCTCGCGCGCATCGATGCGCTGCTCGAGGCCATCGATCCCGACGCCGCGATGGTCCTCGAGGAGCTCGACGGCTTCCTGACCGCGCTGGCCTGCAGCCCCAGGCCGCTGCCGGACGAAGCGGCGCTCGCGATCGCCTGCGGCGCCGATCCCGACGATGGCCCCGATGCGGGCGCCTCCGGCGATCCGGCCGCGGCCGGGCCGCAGCGGCAGGAGCTTGCCGGCCTGTTGCGCCGCCATCGCCTGTCCATCGTCGCGGCGCTGCATGCGGGGGAGGGCCTCGAGCCTGTCATGGCGCGCGATGAAGCCGGTGAATCGGCCGGCAATCTCTGGGCGATCGGTTTCCTGCGCGGTATCGATGCGCAGGCCGACGAATGGACGGATCTGGACGACGACCCCGATCTCGCCGACTGGTTCGAACCCTTCGAGATGCTCGCCGAGGAACGCGACCTCGCCAGCGACGAAGTGGTCGCGCCGATCGACGGCGACCGCCAGGCGGTGCTCGAGGACATGATCGACTCGGCCTTCGCCTTCTACCATCACTACGAGCCGGCGCGCAGTCGGGCGACGGCGCCGGCGACCATCCGGCGCGGCGCGCCGGCGCCGGGGCGCAACGACCCCTGCCCCTGCGGCAGCGGCCGCAAGTACAAGCGCTGCTGCGGCGCCGGCGCAGGGTAGGGCGCCCGTCGGCGCGGGCGGCGGGAAGGATATCGACAGGGAGACGACGTGAGCACATCGGACAGCGGATCTTCGGCACTTCCCCATGGTTCGGCGCGCGACGTGGCGGCGGCGATTCGTGCCGGACACCTGGGCTGCGTCGAGGCGCTCGAGGCCTCGATCGGGCGGGTGCGCCAGCACGACGACCGGATCAACGCGGTCGTGGTGCGCGACTTCGACCGGGCGCTCGAGGCGGCCAGGCAGCTCGACCGCCTGCCCGCGGATCATCCGGACCGGGCCCTGCCGCTGTTCGGCGTGCCCATGACGGTCAAGGAGTCATTCGACATCGAGGGCCTGCCGACCACCTGGGGCTTTCCCGAGATGCGCGGCAACATCGCCGCCGCCGATTCCCATGTCGTGCGTCGCCTGCGCGGCGCCGGCGCCGTCGTCTTCGGCAAGACCAACGTGCCGGTGTCGCTCGCCGACTGGCAGAGCTTCAATCCGGTCTACGGCACCACCTGCAATCCCTGGGACCCGACTCGCGTTCCCGGCGGCTCCTCGGGGGGTGGCGCGGCGGCGCTGGCGGCCGGCTTCTCGGCGCTCGAGTACGGCAGCGACATCGGGGCCTCGATCCGCAATCCCGCGCACTACTGCGGCGTGTTCGGCCACAAGCCGACCTACGGCGTCGTGTCTTCGGACGGCCATGGCCTGCCGGGCCAGATCGTGCCCAAGGATATCGCCGTGGTGGGTCCGCTCGCGCGCAGCGCCGGCGACCTCGCCCTCGCGCTCGAGCTCACCGCCGCGCCCACGGCGCGCGACGCCGCGGCCTGGTCGGTACGCCTGCCGCCCGCCATCCAGGGACGGCTGTCGCAGTTCCGGGTCGCGATCGTCACGTCCGACCCGACCGCGGAGGTCGACGAATCGGTGCAGGCGCCGCTGCGCGAGCTCGGCGATTTCCTCGCGAAGCAGGGCGCGCGGGTCGACTTCGATGCTCGCCCGGACTTCGATTTCGACGAGGCGCACCGGCTCTATGTGCTGATGCTGCGCGCCGAGACCGGCTGGTCGATCGACGACGCCACCTTCGAGCGCCAGCTTGCGCGGGTCGGCGAGCTCGCCGCCGATGACCGCGGCTACGAAGCCACCATGCTGCGGGCCCAGACCCTGCGTCACCGCGAATGGGCCTGGCTCAATCGCCGCCGCTACGAGATGCTGGCCGCCTGGGATGCGTTCTTCCGGGACTGGGACGTGCTGCTGTGTCCCACGGCGGCTACTCCCGCCTTCCCCCACCTGCAGGAAGGCGAGCGCTGGGAGCGCATGATCGACGTCAACGGTCGCGGCCAGCCGACCACGACGCAGCTCTTCTGGGCGGGCCTGTCCTGCGCCTTCTTCCTGCCGGGTACGGTTGCCCCGATCGCGCTCGCCGCTCCGGGTTCAAGCTATGCCGGCCTGCCGGTCGGGGTGCAGATCGTCGGCCCGCGCTTCGCCGATCTCACCACGATCCGCTTCGCCGAGCTGCTCGAGCGCGAGTACCGCGGCTTCGTCGCGCCGCCCGATGCCTGAGCGGGCACTTCCGCGGCTGCGGGCGCATGCCCGCGCGCCCGAGTTCCTGCGGGCTGCCTGGCCGGCGCTGCTCCTGATGCTCGTCGCGGCCTTGCTGCGCTACTTCGTCGTGGAACCCGAGAGCATCGCGCACGCCTGCCAGCCCGACCCATGGTCGGGCCTGTGTGGGGCGCGCTCGGCGCTCGTCCATGCCTTCCTCGGCCAGGGCATTGGCTGGGCCGCGCTGCTGGTGGCGGTCGTGGCGGCGATCCTGCGCCGCCGCGCGGTGGCGAGCCTCGCCCTTGCGCTGGCCGGCGCCGGCCTGGTGCTCTATTCGGCCGAGCCCTCGGCCGCCGCGCTGGTGCTGTCGCTGCTGGTGCTCGCCCGACGCTGAAGTGAAACAGCCCCCACGCTCGCTATCGCTCGCTTCGGTCGCGCTCACAGGCGCGGCCGGTCTCGCCGGCGCGAGGCAGTGCTTCGCGAAACCCCGGCTCGACCCCACCCGAGGGGGCTATCAGTGGCTTCGGGCGGCCGGGCGCCACTGATACGGCCATGACGGGTCGCGGCCAGCAGGCCAGTGCGATCACGAGGCTCAGCGCGCAATAGATCATGGCCTCCACGTTGGACAGGCCTTCGGCGGCGGCGATCACGAGGCTCGCCGCGCCAAGGAGCAGGGCCAGCACCCGTTCCTCGGCGGCCGACGAAGGCGGGCGGTCGCCCAACCAGGCGAGCAGCGCCAGCGCGACGCCGGGCATCAGGTAGAGCGGCAGCGGAAAGCCGCGATAACGCGCATCGAAGACCAGCATGATCGCCATCGCGCAGGCGCCGGTCAGCACGATCAGCCGGCCGATCACGACGAAGCGGTCGCGCACGCCGGGGGCCAGTCCCCGTGCCGCCGCCGGCAGACGCGGCATCGCCCGGCCGTCGAGCCGCTGGCCGAGCCGCGGGGCGGCCAGCAGGCACAGCATCACGCCGGCGAGCATCCAGGCACCGCTGATCGCCCATTCGAGCGGACTGCGGTTCCATGCCAGCATGTAGTCCCACTGCCGGACGAGCATCGTTGCCGCCGGCGTCAGCAGCAGCGTCACGCCGATGCCGCCCGCCGGGCCAAGCCGGGTGGCCAGAGCCAGCGCCAGCCCGAGCATCGCCCCGAGTGCCGCGGCGATCAGCCCATGGCCGGCGTCGACGTTCTCCACCACCGGGCCGCGCCAGGGGAACTTCGGCTCGGCCTGCGAATCCAGCACTCCCCAGTAGCCGCCCATCGCGCCTTCGAGCGCGCGCTTCCAGGGCTGGTCGAAGGCCTCGATCAGGTTGTAGTCGAGCCCCGCGGCATCGGCAGCGCTCACGAAGCGGCGGACGAACTCGGCCTGGTTGACCAGCGAGGGCACCGCGCCTTCGCGCTGCCGCCCCCTGCTCGGCCAGCCCGATTCGCCGATGAGGATGGGGCGATCGAAATGCGCCTGCACCTCCTGCGCGATCTCGATGACGTGGTCGACGGCGGCACCGACCTCGACCGGATCGTCTTCCCAGTACGGCAGGATGTGGATGGTGAGGAAATCGGCGTGCCCGGCCAGCTCCTCGTGGCGCAGCCAGAATTCCCATACGTCGGCATAGGTCACCGGCACCTCGGCCTCGCGCCGGGCTCGCTCCATGTGGGCTGCGAGCGCCTGCGCCGGCAGCTCCCGGCGCAGCATCACCTCGTTGCCGACGATCAGCGCCCGGACCGCCCCGGCGTGCCGGTTGGCAAGCGCGATCGCGCGATCTAGCTCGGCGGTGTTCTCCGCCTCGATGCGGCCGAGCCAGGCGCCGAGAAGCACCTGCATGCCGAGCTCCTGCGCGATCGCGGGCACGGCGTCCAGGCCTTGCGCGACCGAATAGGTGCGTACGCAGGAGGTTCGCGCCGACAGCCGCCTCAGGTCGTCGCGGATCCTGTCGGGATCGACCCGCGCCTGTGGATCGAGGGGCGTCTCGCCCGGCTTGTGGAAGGGGGCGTACGAAATGCAGGCGATGCGCTCTTCGTCGGCCTCGGTCACCTGCCGGGGCTGGCCGGACAGGTACTGGGTCGCGAGCACCGCGACGGCGACGGCTGCAAGCGCCGCGATGGCGACGATGCGTCGCCACAGCGGCGCTGCGGGCGGGTTCGTCCTGGGGCGGTCCTCGTCCAATCGGGGCATTCCTGTGGCGTGACGGTGGCGGTCCGGGGGAAGTTGATGTCGGCGATTCGCCGCGTGCCCCCGGATTGTCGCGTAAATCGTGCCCGCGGCGACTGATTTCGTGACCGGCGCTTCATGTTCCGCTTCGGAGCGCCGCCCGAAAACCCGCGCCAGCAAAGGCTTTCCGGTAGTTCATCGATCTCGCCGGAGAGCGTTGGGCATGTCGCTTGCACCTCGGTTCGCGTTCTTTCCGGCCCCCGGCAGCGACTCGACACTTCCCCTAGAATTTTTTCATCGGATCGCCATGACATCGGAATCGGACGGCACAAGCACCGTCCGGATCTCGTGGCATGGAGCGATACCGATCACCGTACGACGCTGCGCAGGACACAAATGGCGCCGACGGCAAGGCGAGTAATCGTGATGGGGTGACGGATCGTCGGACACGACGATCCGGGGGCAAGGAGGACGGTTGCGCACAACGCAGCCGGCCTGGTTTGTTGATTCACCACCCGGGCGGGTTCCGGGTCGAAGCGAGAGGTTCAGATGCAGCAGGTCTCTGCGGTCATTCCCCGGCGTCAGCACGCGCGTTCCCGGGTCGGCGCATGGTTCGCCGCGATCGCGATCGCGCTTGCGGTCGGGGCGGCGAACATGGGTGTCTGGCAGTACCTGAATCCACCGATCGAGGCGCCCGTGGCGACAGGCCCGATACACGGCCTTGCCTACAACGCCTACGGGCGCTGGGACAGCCCGATCGCGGAACGCTATCCGAGCGAGGCCGACATCGACGCCGACATGGCGCTGCTCGCGACCTACACCGACCGGATCCGCACGTACACGTCGGGCGAGTTCCCGATGATCCCGGAGCTGGCGCAGCGCCACGGCCTGAAGCTCACCGCCGGGGTCTGGCTGGACCATCGCTTCGGCAACAACCAGAAGGAGATCACGGCGGTGATCAGGGCCGCGCAGTCGGGCGCGGTCGAGCGTGTGGTCGCGGGCAACGAGACGATCCTGCACAACATCTTCACGGTCTCCGAGCTGACGGACCAGCTGCGCGCCCTGCGGCGCGAGCTGCGCGTACCGGTGTCGACCGCCGAGCCGTGGCACGTCTGGATGCGTAATCCCTCGCTGGTCGACGCGGTCGACTACATCACGGTCCACCTGCTGCCCTACTGGGAGGGCGTGCCCGCCGACGGTGGCGCGGTCGACTACGCCATGCAGCGCCTCGAGCAGATGCGCAAGCGCTTCCCGCACAAGCACATCGTCATCGGCGAGATCGGCTGGCCCAGCCAGGGCGACCGCTTCGACGGCGTTTCGACCTCGCCTGCGGCGCAGGCGCAGTTCCTGCGCGAGTTCCTCGCGCGCGTCCAGAACGACCCGTCGATCGACTACTTCCTGATGGAAGCGGTCGACCAGCCCTGGAAGGCAGCGAACGAGGGCCGGGTCGGTGGCTATTGGGGCATGCTCCACGCCGATCGCACCGAGAAGTTCAGTTTCGACGGCCCGCTCTTCGCCGATCCGAGCTGGCACGACAAAGCCGTGCTCGCCTGCCTGCTGGCCTTCGGCCCGCTGGTGTGGTTCTGCCTCGCCTTCGCCCGGATGCGCATCGTGAGCCGGGTCGCTTTCGCCCTCATCGCCCAGGCCGTTGCCTCCTTTGTCGTCTGGCTGGTCGCACTGCCCCTCGACTACTACCTGCGCCCGGTGGACTGGATCGCGCTGCTGGTGCTGGTGCCCTCGCTCACCATCATGGCGGGGATCCTGCTCTCGCATGCCTTCGAGTTCGCGGAGCTTTTCTGGAAGGGCAACCTGCGCCGCGAGTTCGAGCCGCTGCCGGCCGCCGACCCGCATCACCAGCCCTTCGTCTCGGTCCATCTGGCCTGCTGCAACGAACCGCCCGAGATGGTGATCGCCACCATCGAGAGCCTGCGCGGGCTCGACTACGCCAACTACGAAGTGCTCGTCATCGACAACAACACCCGTGACGAGGCGCTCTGGAAGCCGGTCGAGGCGTTCATGGCGGGGTTGGGCGGGAACTTCCGCTTCTTCCACCTCGAGAACTGGCCGGGCTTCAAGGCTGGCGCGCTGAATTTCGCGCTGTCCCAGACCGACCCGCGCGCCGAGGTGATCGGGGTGGTCGATGCCGACTATGTGGTCGAACCCGACTGGCTCTCCGGCTACGTGGGTTACTTTTCCGATCCGTCGGTCGGTGTGGTCCAGGCCCCGCAGGCGCACCGCGAATGGGGTCGCCAGCTCTTCCGCCGCATGATGAACTGGGAGTACGACGGCTTCTTCAGGATCGGCATGCACCACCGCAACGAGCGCGACGCCATCATCCAGCACGGCACGATGACCCTCGTGCGGGCGGAATCGCTCGAGCGGCACGGTCGCTGGTCCGAGTGGTGCATCTGCGAGGACAGCGAGCTCGGCCTGCGCCTGATGAAGGAAGGCATGCGTACCGTGTACATCGACCGGGTGATGGGTCGCGGCCTGACCCCCGACGACTTCGCCGCGTTCCGCAAGCAGCGCAAGCGCTGGGCGCAGGGCGCGATGCAGATCATGAAGGCCCACTGGCGCGACCTGGTGCGTCCGGGTCGGCTGCGCCGCGGCCAGCGCTATCACTTCGTCGCCGGCTGGCTGCCCTGGATCGGGGACGCGCTGCACCTGGTGTTCGCCTTGGCCGCGATGTTCTACACCATCGGGATCATGGCCGCGCCGAAATACTTCAGCCTGCCGATCACGCTCTTCATGGTGCCGCTCGCGGTGTTCGTCGTCGCCAAGGTCGTGATCGGGCCGCTGCTCTACATGCGCCGGGTGCCGTGCTCGATCGGCGAGATCTTCGGCGCCGCGCTTTCGGGCATGGGCCTGTCGCATGCGATCGCGACCGGCGTCTTCACCGGCCTGGCCCAGAAGACGGGCGTGTTCGAGATCACGAAGAAGGGCAGCAAGGTGACGCCCGGCGGCAGCTTCGGCGCGGTTCGCGAGGAGGCCATGCTGCTCCTGGGCCTCGTGACTTGCGCCGTCGGCATGGCGCTGACGCGACTGCCCAACCATGTCGAGTCGCTGCTGTGGATGGGCGTGCTCGGCCTGCTGGCCGCACCCTATCTCGCCGCGCTGCTTTGCCAGGTGCTGTCGCTGCTGCCCGAGCGCACCGAGAAGGCGCCGGCCAAGGTTCGTCCGCTGCCGTCGAACGTGGTGCCGATCGGGGCCTCGCCGCGGCGCCCGATGATCCCGGCCGGCCTGTCGCCGCTGGCGCCCGCGGCCGCGCACAGCACGCAGGCGCGCTGAAGGTAATCGCCTTGAGAGGGGGCGCCGCGAGGCGCCCCCTTTTTTCATCGCCGGGCCGCCCCAAGATGAAAAACGCCCCCTTGGGTGGGGTCGAGCCGGGAATTCGCGAAGCACTGCTTTGCGCCGGCGAGACCGGCCGCGCCTGCGAGCGCGGCCGAAGCGACTCCACGGAGTGGGGGAGCGTGGGGGCCATTTTCATCTTGAGACGGCACCACCGCCGGCGGGCGGTGCTTCCTGCCCGGTATGGGCTATGATGGAGGCTCGAACGCTAGGGGTCCCGTAGAAATCCCGTGCCTTGCTGCATGGGTCCGCGTCAGCGGACGGGTGAGAAAAACCCTTGGAACCTGATCGAGTTAAGACTTGCGCAGGGAAGCGTTTCGGCACAGGAATCGCCTCCCGCCTCGTTGCCTCGAGGTATGGCGACCACCATGCCGCCGCCGACCTGCCATCGAAGAGGAAGCACCTCGATGGCCAGAATCCCGTATCCCGCTACATCCTTGTCGCTCGCGCTTGCGGGCCTGTTCACGCTCGCCGGCCCGGCCGATGCCCAGACCGGCGTCCGGACCGAGACGCCCACGCTGGCGCCGGTCACGGTCGATGCCTCACGCGAGGATCCGCGCGCGGCGCCGGCCCGCAGGACCACTGCGGTCGGCGGCTTCGACGCCGCCCCGATGGGGCAGACGCCGCAGTCGATCTCGGTGATCGACGCCGAGTCGCTCGAGGAGCGCGGCGCCCGCAACCTGTCGCAGGCGATCCGGCTCGAATCCTCGGTCGATGACCACTACAACACCGTCGGCTATCCGGAGAGCCTGCAGATCCGCGGCTTCCTGCTCGACGGTGCCGGCAACTATCGCCGCGACGGCATGGCGATCTCCAACCATGCGCCGGCCGCCCTCGAGAACCGCGAGCGGATCGAGGTTCTCAAGGGCCTGTCCGGCATCCAGGCGGGCACGTCCGCACCGGGCGGGCTCGTCAACCACGTATTGAAGCGCCCCACCGACGAGGACCTGCGCGCGATCGAGTTCGGCCTGTCGGAGAGAGGCACGACCCGCCTGCACGGCGACTTCGGCGGCCGGCTCGACACCGGCGTGATCGGCTACCGGATCAACCTTGCCGCCGAGCAGCTGCGGCCCGACGTCGACGCCGCCGACGGCCAGCGCCGCTTCGTGAGCGGCTTCTTCGACGCCCGTCTGCCCGCCGGCCTGTTGCTCGAGGCCGAGTTCGAGCACCATCGCTTCCGCCAGCCCAGCGTGCCGGGCTTCGGCCTGCTCGATATCGACGGAGACGGCTTCGCCGAGACCTTGCCGGCCCCGGTCGACCCCTCGCGCAATCTCGCCGCGCAGCCCTGGGCGCTGCCCTTCGAGAACCGCTCGACGGTGGGCTCCCTGCGTCTTTCGCAGCGCCTCGACGCCTGGCGCTGGAAGCTCGGCTGGCAGCGCCAGCACATTGCCACCGACGACCGCCTGCCGTTTCCCGATGGCTGCAGCAGTGGGCCCGCCTATGTCTATCCGGGCTTCTGCGGCAATGGCGACTTCGATCTCTACGACTTCCGCACCGAGGGCGAGCGGCGGACGATGGACGTGCTCGATGCCAGCGTCGAAACCACCGTCCATACCGGATCGGTGCGCCATGAGCTGAGCATCGGCATCACCGCGAACCGCTATCGCGAGCGGCCGGCCGACCTGCAGGCCTACAACTGGGTCGGCACGAGCAACATGTTCGAGCCGGTGGTGCTGCCGGCCGACCCGTCCATGGCCGACACCAACACCGACGCCGATACCCGCAGCCGCGAGATCCACATCCACGACGCGATGCAGCTCACCGACCGACTCTCCCTCTGGGTGGGCCTGCGCCATACCCGGATCGAGCAGAGCAGCATCCGCACCGACGGGACTGAAGGCCTGTCGCTCGAGCAGAGCTTCACCACCCCATGGGCGGCGCTCGGACTGAAGGTCGGGGCGCGCGGCTTCGCTTACGTGTCGGCGGGCGAGGGTGTCGAGACCGAATCGGTACCCAACCGGCCGCAGGACTACGTCAACTACGGCCAGGCGCTGGAAGCGACCGTCAGCCGCCAGGTCGAGATCGGCTGGCGCCAGCAGCTCGAGAACGGCGGCCTCTTTTCGCTCACCCTGTTCCAGATCGACAAGCCCTTCGCCGACGACGTCGAGCAGGCCGACGGCAGCGTGCTGCGCGTGGCCGGCGCCCGCGAGGCCCGCCATCGCGGCCTCGAGCTCGGCTGGGCGGGGCGGATCAGCCCGCGGCTCGATGCCCAGGTGCAGGCGACCTGGCTCGACGCGAAGATCCGGCGCAGTCCCGACCCGAGCCTGGTCGGCGGACGCACGCCGAACACCGCGCCGCTCGCCGCGGCGGCCCGGCTGAACTGGCGGGTGCCGGGCATCGACGGCCTGACCTGGAGCAACCAGGTGCAGTACTCGGGCCGCAAGGCTGTCTTCGCAGACCGCTCGGTCGAGCTCGGTTCCTGGGCCCAGTTCGATACCGATCTCGCCCTGCGTCGCCGGATCGGCAACACCGCCACGATCTGGCGGGTGGGCATCGACAACATCTTCGATCGCCGCTACTGGCGCGACGCCCCGACCCAGTACTGGGGGGCGCAATACCTGTTCCCGGCGCGGGGGCGGACGCTGCGGTTCACAGTGCAGGCGATGTATTGAGCAGGCGGCAGACGGCGGCGTATCGGAAGCTCGAGAGGCTGCAAGTGCCGGCCGAAGGCATGCGCTCGTTGGCGTCATATGCGGCAAGATGATGCTCTCATGTCCTTGCCGTCCGACACTGCGTCGTCTCGAACGTTTGTCGCCACTCGGGATCACCCGATCATGCTCGAAGCGTCCTGGCTCATCTTCACGATCGCGTCTCTGGTGCTCATCTCGACCCCGGGTCAGGACATGATCCTGGTCATGTCCCGCTCCGTCGCTCAAGGTCCGAAAGCCGGCATCGTCACGGCCGCCGGCGTAAGCATCGGGCTGGTCGGACACACGGTACTTGCCACGCTCGGCCTCGGGGCTGTCCTTCGAACATCCGAGTTCCTCTTCGTCGCCCTGAAGCTGGCTGGAGCGGCTTACCTGATCTACCTGGCAATCGGCCTCTTGCGCACGCCGGGCGATGAGCTTGCGGTTCATGGCGCTTCCACGCGCTCGATGGGACGCCTGTTCCTCGATGGCGCCTTGTCCAACCTGTCGAACCCGAAGATCGCGATCTTCTACTTCGCCTTTCTGCCCCAGTTCGTCGCCCCGGGCGCCAGCCATCCGACGCTGACCGTCCTTGCCCTCGGCCTGGGCTTCGCAGGCCTGACATTCCTGGTCAAGGGGCCGGTTGGCCTGTTCGCCGGCCTGCTGTCGCGCTGGCTGAGATCGAACCCGAGGTTCCTGGTCTGGTTATATCGCTGCAGTGGCGGGATGCTTTTCGCACTGGGTATCCGTCTGGCGTTCGAGCGCAGCGATGGCTGACAGGTAACGAACGAACGCAGGGATCGCTCCATCGATGCTCGATATCGTTCGCAAGCAACTCCTGGCCATGCGAGCCCGCGATGAGCAGTTGCGTGCCGAGCTTGCCGCGGATGGCCGTCTGTTCGACGGCTATCACCCCAGGATGGAAGAGGTTCATCGGGCCAATGCGCGGGAGCTCCGATCCCTGATCCGCGAGCATGGATGGCCGACCGAGGGGCTCGTCGGCCCCGATGGTGCGGAAGCCGCCTGGCTCGTCGCCCAGCACGCCATCGGCGAGCCCGAGTTCATGCGTTGCTGTCGATCGTTGCTGGAAGAGGCGAACTCCCTCGGACTTGTTCCTCGATGGCACTTCGCCTACATGGATGACCGGATTCGCGTCTTCGAGGGGCGGCCGCAGCGCTTCGGAACACAGTTCGATCTCATGCCGGATGGCCCGCGCATCCATGAGCTGGAGGATCCTTCGCAGCTCGACGCATGGCGAAAGGAGATGGGGTTGCCGGTCCTGGAGGTAGCTCTTGCAAGAGCGCAGGCCGATCCGCTTCCATCGCCGGAGGAGTACGCTGTGAAGAAGGCGGCGGAATCGCTGTGGAGGCAAGAGGTGGGGTGGACAGGATGAATACGGTGGCCGGCAAGCGCGTATGCCGGCTGCGTCGAGAGCTTGCAGCCGGCATGGTCGGTTCGGTGCCCGACGGAGTACCGGCACAACTCTCGCAGATGCTCGAAGTCATCGAACGCCATCTGGCACCGACACTGCTGGCGGTGCACCTGTACGGCTCCGCGGTCGATGGCGGGCTCAAGCCGTTCAGCGACATCGATCTGCTGGTCACCGTGACCGACCGGCTCGACGAACCCCTGCGACAGGTCCTGATGCGCGATCTGCTGGAGATCTCGGCGCAGCCCGGTCGGAGTGAGGCCCTGCACGCCCTGGAAGTCACCGTTGTCGTGCGCGATGACATCGTTCCCTGGCGCTATCCCGCCAGGCGGGAATTGCAGTTCGGTGAGTGGTTGCGCGAGGATATTCGCGCAGGGAGCTTCGAGCCCGCCATCGTCGACCCCGATCTGGCGATCCTGTTGACCAAGGCAAGGGAGCACAGCATTGCCCTGGCAGGCCCGCCGGCCCAGGAGTTGTTCGATCCGGTGCCTGAAGCCGACCTGCTCGGGGCACTGGCCGATACCCTGAAACTCTGGGATTCTCCTGCGGATTGGGCCGGCGACGAACGCAATGTCGTGCTGACCCTGGCCCGCATCTGGTGCACCGCGGCTACCGGAAGAATCGTGTCGAAGGACGCCGCGGCCGACTGGGCGATGGAGCGTCTGCCGGTCGCGCATCGGCCCGTGCTCCTCGAGGCCCGGCAGGCCTATCTCGGGCAGGGGGAGGATCGTCTGGCTTCGCGTGCCGACTGGGTGATCGAGTTCGTTCTCGTCACGAAGCATGAGATCACTCGCTTGCTCGATGCCGATGCCCAGGGTGCCTGACCGCTTGCCGTCCGGAAGGCGCCATATACTCAGCTGGCGGCCTAGGCTGCCGTGACTGCTACGACCCGCAGGTGACGCCATGGAGTGGCTACGCAGGCTCTTTCGTCGTCGCGCATCGCGCGAGGAGCTCCTCAGGGAAGGCCTCGCCCTGGCCATGGACTGGGGCGACGATTGGCTCTCCCCGATCAATACCCGGCTTCACGAGCGGCACCGGTATCTCGGGGCGGACGAGCTGGCGATCATCAACGACGAATGCCAGGCCGCGATGAGGTGGGGTCACGAGATCATGCACGATCAGCTGCGGGACGGCGCGAGATCGGTCGACGCCGAGGGTTTTGCACGCCTGATACACGAACGACATCCCTGGGTGGACGAGGAGACCATGGCGCGACTGCTCAAGCAGAGCATCTACTACGCCGCCAAGACCGGAGGTTACGAGCGCGACGCCAGAGCCTCCGGATAGTCCCTGGTCTGCGTAGGGCGAGGTCGATTCATGACCGGTAACATCGAAACCATGGCACGAATCGAAAGCCTGGAGTGATGGACGAGATGCCTCACTACGTCGCATTCCTTCGCGGTGTCAGTCCGATGAACGCCAGGATGGCGGATCTCAAGGCGTGCTTCGAGAAGCTGGGCTTTAGCGACGTCAGGACGGTCCTGTCCAGCGGCAACGTGGTCTTCACGGGGCCCGAGGTGTCGCAGCCCGCCCTGATCGAGAGCATCGAATCCGGCATGGCACGACATCTTTCCCGGAGCTTTCCGGTCGTCGTGCGCACCACCGAGCACCTGCTTGCCCTGCTCGAGACGGATCCCTATGCCGGATTCCGCATCCCGCCAAGGGCGAAGCGGGTCGTGACCTTCCTGAGCCGGCCTCACGAGGGAGCGCTTTCGCTGCCCGTCGAGTCCGGCGGCGCCAGCATCCTGGCCGCAAGAGGCAGCGAGGTGTTCACGGTCTATGTTGCGAGCGATCGTGGTCCCGTCTTCATGACGCTCATCGAGAAGACGTTCGGCAAGAACGTGACGACCCGTACATGGGATACAGTCAGGAAGTGCGCGTCTTCATGATGTCGGGGTTCGATCATCGGAGGGTCCATGTTCACGATCCTGTTCATCGTCTTCTTCGCCATACCGGCCGCTCTCTTCCTGATCGGAGGGATCCTGCTCCCATCGGCTCATCTTTTCTTCGGTGGCCTCGTCATAGCGATCGTTTCCGCTGTCTTCTTCGTCATCATGAAGGGGGTGGAGAAGCAGAAACGCGAGAAAGAGGAAGGCTCGGCCTGACAGCTCGCTGGGGTGATCAGCCTCGGGGGCCGGCCGAATCCTGTTGATGGATGTATGGCCAGGAGGTCATCGACCATATGACCAGCTCGATCTCGATTCGCCGGCTTGGTTCGGCCGACATCGCCGAGATGCGCGCAATGCTGGCCGTCCTGGGCAGGGCATTCGGCGAGATCGAGACGTTCACTGCGAACCAGCCGGGCTCGCCGTATCTGGGGACGCTGCTGGACAGCGAGACTTTCATCGCCATTGCCGCGTTCGATGGCGAAAGCGCGGTCGGCGGCCTGGCTGCATATGTGTTGCGGAAGTTCGAGCAGGAGCGAAGCGAGGTCTATATCTACGATCTTGCCGTGGCGGAAGAACATAGAAGGCGAGGAATCGCAACCGGCCTCATCGAGGCGCTCGGGGAGATCGCCTCCGGATTGGGCGCCTACGTCATATACGTCCAGGCGGATTACGGCGACGATCCCGCCGTTGCGCTCTATACGAAGCTCGGCACGCGCGAGGATGTGATGCACTTCGACATCGAAGTCGATCCTCGTGGGAGATCCTGACGGATCATTCGAGCTGGCGCCACTTCGGATCGCCCCGGCCCGAGCAAACCGACATGCCGCAGAACATCTACGACGACCCCGGGTTCTTCGACGGCTATTCCCGACTGCCACGGTCCTTGCACGGGCTGCACGGCGCACCGGAGTGGGAAGCGGTCCGCGCGATGCTGCCCGAGCTGCGCGGTGCGCACATCCTGGACCTCGGCTGCGGGTTCGGTGCCTTCGATCGGTGGGCGGCCGAGCAGGGGGCGCAGCAGGTGATCGGCATCGACCTCTCGGAGCGGATGCTCCGGCGGGCGCGCGAGCTGGCGCAACACCCGGCCGTGGAGTTCCGCATCGGCGACATGGCGCGACTCGATATCGCCGAGCGGGATTTCGACCTGGTCTACAGCGCCCTGGCCTTCCACTACGTCGAGGACTTCCCCGGTCTCTGCCGGACGATCCGCTCGAAGCTGCGCGACGCAGGCCGGCTGGTCGCGACGGTGGAGCATCCGATATTCTCGGCTCCGCGCCATGACGAATGGCTCGAGCGCGATGGTCGTCCGGTCTGGCCTCTCGACAGTTATCTCGAAGAGGGCTTGCGGACGCGGAACTGGTTCGCCGACGGCGTCATCAAGTACCACCGGACGATAGGAACCTACGTCAATGCCCTTGTCGACAACGGATTCCGGCTGACCCGGCTGATCGAATGGGGGCCCGATGCCAGGCAGATCGACGAGCATCCGGAGTGGGCCCGTGAGAGGGATCGGCCGCCTTTTCTCCTGTTCGCGGCGGAAGCCATCTCCTGAGGCGGTGGAATGAATCCGACGATCCGCCCCGAACGCCCCGGCGACGAAGACGCGATCGGCGAGGTCACGCGCCTGGCGTTCGCCTCCCATCCCCACAGCCGGCAGACGGAGCACTTCATCGTCGCGGCCTTGCGCAAGGCCGGCGCACTGTCGGTCTCGCTGGTGGCAGAGGAGGATGGCCGGATCGTCGGCCACATCGCCTTCTCTCCCGTGCGCGTCGGCGATGGATCCTCGGGCTGGCACGGTCTCGGCCCGGTGTCGGTCCTCCCGGCGCTGCAGGGGCAGGGCATCGGCCGGGCCCTCATCGAACATGGGCTCGAGGAACTCCGGCGACTGGGCGCGGGCGGCTGCGTACTCCTGGGTGACCCCGCCTTCGATGCGGAAGACTGATCGCGATACCGAACCGAGCGGGACACGACATCCCCGATCGCGGCAATCGGAGAGCGATGCTTGCCGAACTGCGGATCGGGAACTTCAGTGCATGAAACTACCCCTCCGGGGTGGGGCGCAACGGGCGGTGCATGACCAGACTCTCGGGGCTTGATCCCCCGACGCGCAGACGGTTGGGTTCCCGGGCACAGGGTTGATGTGGTGTCCGAAGGCACGCCCTTCGGCTTCCAGTCCTGATGCCTGCCCGGGTTGGCCGCGATGCGTTGGGGTCGCTGTCGATTCCCGTTTCCTCGAGGACATTCACCATGCTGCGATTCATCACCGGCGCGCTTGCCCTGTTCGCCCTGGCTTTTCTCGACACCCATCCCGGCGCCTGGGCGACCGGAGGCACTGACCCCGCGACGTTCCGGCTCACCTCCGAACTGCTCGACCGCATGGAAGCGGTGGCGGCGGAGCTGAAGGATCTGCCCGACGTCGAGGCGCAGAACGATGACGACGAGGATGCCGAGTCCGTCGACGACATCGCCCGCAAGATGGACGCCCACCCCCGCGTGCGCGCCGCGCTGGCTCGACACAAGCTCACCAGTCGCGAATACGTCACCGCCGCGCTGGCGGCGCTGCACGCGGGCATGGCGCTCGCGGTGGAGAAGGCGCCCGGAGCCCAGGCGCCCGAGGGCTTCACGCCGGAGCAGCGCGCCAACGTGGATCTGTTACGCGCGCGGCAGAAAGCGCGCCGGTGAAGGCGCTGCCGACGCTTGCGTGTCCGGGCCGGATCAGCCCCGATCCAGACGGCGCATCAGCTCCCGCCGGTCCTGCACGCCCAGCCGGTTGTAGAGCTGGCGCCGATGGTAGACCACGGTGTTGGCGCTGATGCACATGCGCTCGGCGATCTGCGCTTCGGACAGGCCGCGCGCTAGCCACCAGGCCAGCTCGTGCTGGCGTTGCGGCAGGTCGAGCGCCCGCAGCGCCGACAGCAGGCGCGCCCCGCGCGCCACATGCCGCGTGACCTGCAGGGCCACGACCTGCCGCTTCCCCGTGGCGGCGGTCATGGGCGTCGCGCTCAGGGAGAACCAGCCCTGCGCGTTGCACAGGTCCGTCCGCGGCGGGGGCGGCCGCTCCCCGGGCTGCCCGGGTTCCAGCTTCCGAAGCAGGGTGCGCACGGTCGCGGGGAGCGCGTCCGCGGAGCTGCGCCAGCGCCAGCCGAAGGCCTGCTGCATGAGCGTCCCGGCCTCGGGCGAGATCCATTGCACCCGGCCCTTCGCCGTGACGATGATCAGGCCGCTGCCCTGGACCTCTCTGTCGCCCGTCGGCAGCGCACCCGGCTTCAGCATGTGTGCCAGGCTGGCCTCCAGCGGCGCCAGCGTATCGAGTTCCTCGCGCCGGAACGGCGGCGAGCCGGTGCCGCGGTACAGGATGAGCGTGCCGATCCCCTGGCCTTGCTGGGTGCGCAACACCAGGCTGGCCCAGGTCGCCACCCCCGCGGGGCGCAGCACCACGTTGTAGAAATCGCTGCGCAGCAACTCGGCGTAGGGCACCTTGAGCAACTGCTCCAGCATCTGCGGCCCGTGCTCGTGATGCACCGCTTCGTCGAAGCGGCTCAGGCTGCGGTGGAACAACTCGCGCTCGCTGCGCAGGATGCGCGGGTCGAAGTAGTCGGGCACCCGCGCATTCAGCTCCGGAGCTTCCATGTGGGCCTGCAGCACCCCGTCGGAGCCGGGGTACACGTAGCCGCCGGCGTCGAACCCGACCAGCTGGTGCAGCGTCTGCAGCACCGGCTCGACGAGTTGCGGCCCTTGCAGGTCCATGCGGGCCATCTGGCGCAGGCGCGCCAGAGCCGGGCGGGCGGGGCGGTGCGAGGGCATGGCGGGTGTGAGGGGTGGTGTCGACGATGCGAATCTAGGCGGCGCGGAAACGCTCGTCAATGCGGCTCGTGGTCGCCCCGGTCCCGCATGCCATCGCCCTTGCCTTCGACGAGGGGCGGGCGCCGTTCAGGGCGAATTGCCGATGACCGAGAACCTGATCGCGACGGCTCCGCCCGCTGCTCCGGTGCCATCGGGCCCGGAATACGGCGTCGCGCGCAGCGTGTGCTCGCCGGCGGACAGCGCGACGGGCCAGTAGTTGCCGGACGTGTCGCCGCCGAGGCTGTACGGCGCGACGTTCTCGATCTGCTCGATCCCGTCGTGGTCGAAGCGCACGCTCCCCGTCGGGCCCGTGACGACCGCGCGTATCGACAGCGATGAAGGCAGCAGCCCCAGCCTCGGTACATCGTCGTTGTGCAGCGGCTGAAGGTCGACATCGGCCGCGGCATCGACGAGGACGAGGCCGGTCACGAAGGTGTTCGCGGGCGTGTACTCCACCGCGCCGAGGTCGCAGGCACCGGCGCCCTGGGGCCGTGGTACGCCGCGCTGGTCGCTCGCCTCGCAGGCATTGGCCGCGGGCGGGGGGAATTCGTAGGCGCTGTCGCGCGCGGGGCTGCCGGCGAGCGGCATGTGCGTCCGCGTCGGGCCGCCATTGTTCGCCAGCGATCCCAGGCCCGGGTCGACGCCGATCTGGTAGGTGGAGAGGGAGCCGGCTATGACGCATTCGCTGGCATCGCCGATCAGGTTGTGCCTGCTGTCCGGCGCGAGCTCGCCGACACAATCGTCCGGCCCGGTGCCGCCGTCGTTGCCGGCGACGATGCTGTTCTTCATCACCGTCAGATTACCTGCCGTCGTCTGGATGCCGCCGCCGCGAAACGAACCCGCCAGGTTCCCGACACCCGTGTTGTCGGTGATGGTCACGTTGTTGAGCACGGCGAATCCGTTCTGCGAGAGCCCGCCCACGCCGGCCTCCGGAGAGTGGGCGGTGTTGCCGCTCACCGTGACGTTCCTCAGGTTCATGTTGCCGCTGTTGCGGATGCCGCCCGCCCGGTTGGAATCGTTGCCGCTGATCGTCGAGTCGTAGACCCACAGCTCGCCCTGGTTCCAGATTCCGCCTCCGAAGGCGCCGGTGGCCATGTTGTCGGCGATCGTTGCGCGACGTATCCGTACGATGCTGCCTGCTTCGATCACCAGACCGCCGCCGCCGGTGTGGCCGAAGTTGTCCCGCACGACGAGGTCTTCCATCTCGACCGTGCCGGCCGTGACGCGGATGCCGCCGCCGGCCTGGGAACTACCGCCCTGGATCGTCAGGAGGTTGATCTCGACGCCGGAGCCGCCCTGGACATGGATCACCGCATCGCCGACGGTCTGCTCGACGATCGTCGAGGCGGCACCCGAGCCCTGCAGCTTAACGCTTCCAGTGATCGGCAGCACCCCGCCGCCGGAGGCGATGGGCAGATCGAGCCGGTAGGTTCCGGGGGGAATGGTGATCGTCGCCTTCAGGAAACCGGCGTTGGATTCCATGATGGCGGCGCGCAGGGAGCAAAGCCCCGTCGACGCCTGGCCCGGTATCGGGGCTCGCGCGCAGATGCCATCGCCCGGGTTTGCGTCGACCGCATCGACTTCGGTGTCGACCGTATGGCAAGCCGAGAGCAGCATGATCGCCGAGGCGCTGACGAAGAGGCGGACGTATCGAAGCATGACGATCCCCTCCTGCACGCACGGTCCAGGCCGCACAACGCATGGTGTAACGACATGGAGCCGGATCGCGAATGACACCTCGCGTAGTAGTGCTGATCGCCCACTACGACCGCTGGTTGCGAGTGCGGATGGGTCGGTTCCCTCGACTCGCCTCGCCGCGGCGAGAGGGGCGGCCTCAGCGCCGTGCGCTTTCCGCGTCCACTGCCGCCTGCACCGCCCGGTAGAAGTCGTCGCGTGCCTGGTCGGCGACCGGGTCGCGCGCTCCGCCGCTCCAGTTGGCGTTCGAGGCGATCACGATCCGGCGCGCCGGGTCGATGAAGAGGCCCTGGCCGAAGATGCCGCGCCCGGCGAAGCTGCCGTCGTCGAAGGTCCACCACTGGTAGCCGTAGCCGCGACCCGGCCTGCCGATGTCGGCCTGCCGGGTCGTGGCCTCGGCCAGCCAGCCGTCGGGCACGATGCTCTGGCCGTCCACCCGGGCGCCTTCCAGGATGAACTGGCCGAAGCGGGCGAAGTCGCGGGCGGCTGCCTGGATGCAGCAGCCGCTGATCTCCCGGCCCGTGCGGCTGAGGATCCATGTTGCATCCTGCTCCATGCCGGCCGGGATCCAGATCTTCTCCGACAGGTAGGTCGACAGGGGCTTGCCGGTGGCTTCGCCGACGAGCACGCCCACGAGGTTGGTCTCGCCGGTGCTGTAGTTCCAGCGGGTGCCCGCAGGCGCCTCGCGCTCGAGCCGGCGCAGATAGCTCACCAGGGCGTCGACGCCGGCCTCCGGCTTGTGGCCGTTGAAGCGCGCCACGTCGGATTCGGGATCGTCGTAGTTCTCGTCCCACTGCACGCCCGAGGTCATCGTCAGCAGCTGGCGGATGGTGACGTCGTCGTAGGCCGAACCCTTCATGTCGGCGAGGTAATCGCTCACCTTGTCGTCCATGCTGCGGATATGCCCATCGCGCAGCGCGGCGCCCACGAGGGTGGCGGTGATCGACTTGGCTACCGAAAAGCTGGTCCAGCGGCCGTCGGCGTCGAAGTCCAGCCCGTAGCGCTCCAGCCGGAGCTTGCCATCGTGCAGGACGAGCAGCGCCGAGCTGCGCTGACCGGCCATGTAAGCGCCTACATCGATGGGCAGCTCGAGCGGCGGGCCCGGCGGCAATGGCCGGGGCGAGCCGCCTGCCGGGATCACCCGCGATTTCGCCAGCACCGGCAGCCGGTCGAGGGCGCGGAACGCCGCATCGCGCTGGGCCTGGTTCCAGAACAGCACGTCGGCGTTGGTCGGCAGGGTGGCCAGCAGCCCCCGGGTTTCCTTGTCGAGGCTGAACCAGCCCGCGATCGCGGCGATCGCGAGCACGACCAGCAGTCCGAGCAGGGCCTTCAGCATCTTCATGGCGGGATTCCCGAAAAGCGACGGCGGGCCGATGGCCCCGCCCGGTCAGCGCGATTGCGGGTGGTGGCGCATCGGCCGGCGGTTGAGGGTAGCATCGGGGCGAGCCAACGAGGAGACATCCATGAAGCTGTTCCATTCGCCGAGTTCGCCCTATGTCCGCAAGTGCATGGTCGTCGCGATCGAGCACGGTCTCGAGAACCGGATCGAGAAGGTCGCCGCCTCGCCCAGCGTGCTCAACCGGGTGCCCGAGCTCGAGGCCGCCAATCCGCTCAGCAAGGTGCCCGCTCTCCAGGATGATGACGGCAACTGGCTTTTCGACAGCCCGGTGATCTGCGAGTACCTCGACAGCCTGGGTGGAGGCCTCATGCTGCCGGCCAGCGGCCCGGCGCGCTGGCGGGTGCTCACCACCCAGGCGCTGGCGGACGGCGCCCTCGATGCGGCGCTCCTGATGCGCTACGAGCAGGCCCTGAGGCCGGAGGCTCTGCGCTGGGACGACTGGCTGGCCGGCCAGCGCGCCAAGATCATTCGCAGCGTCGATCTGCTCGATCGCCAGATCGGCGATTCCCCTGCCGAAACCGCGAAGCCCGACCTCGGCGCGATCACCGTCGGCTGCCTGCTCGGCTACCTCGACTTCCGGTTCCCCGACATCGGCTGGCGCACCGACCGGGCCGCGCTCGCCGCCTGGTACGAGCAATTCTCCGAACGGGCGTCGATGCGGGCCACGGTGCCGGTCGGCTGAGCCGTCTCGGCGTGACAGGACGGCCATGAACTACGTACACATCGTTGCCGTGCTGGCGATCCTGCAGTTCTTCGCGTTCGGCATCCAGGTCGGCCGCGCCAGGGGAACATACGGGATCAAGGCACCCGCCACATCCGGACACGAGCTTTTCGAGCGGGCCTTCCGGGTACACATGAACACGCTCGAACAGCTGGTCGCCTTCTTGCCGGCCCTGCTGATCGCCAGCCTGTACTGGCCGAACGGAATCGTCGCCGGCATCGGCGTTGTCTACCTGATCGGCCGGATCCTCTACCGGCGCTCGTACATGGCGGATCCGGCCAGACGAGCCCTGGGATTCCTGCTGACCGTTCTTCCGACCTTCGTTCTTCTGGCCGCGTCCCTGCTCGGTGCCGTTTCGCGGCACGCGGCCTGAGGATAAATTCGAGCCGATGGACCCAAAACTACCGATTCGAAACCTTGACTACGCGGTCATCTTTGCAAGGCGGATGACTGCAATGTGCGAGTTCTACGAGACGACGCTGGGTTTCCCGCTTCATCGCAAGCTCAGCCCCAAGTGGGTCGAGTTTCGCGTCGGGTCGAGCCTCGTCGCGATCGCCGAGCCCGGTGGGCTTTTCGACGATCCGGTTCTGCCGGTCGGCGTTCTTTCGCTGCAACTCGCCTTTCGCGTCGCACCCGATGAAGTGGATCTGTGCGCGGCGACTCTCCGTGAGCGTGGTGTCGAGCTCATTTTGGGCCCGACGGACCGTTCTTTTGGGCACCGCACGCTGTTCTTTCGAGATCCGGATGGCAACGTCATCGAGATCTATGCCGAGATCCCGTGCGGCCCTGGAATCGCCACCTGATTCTCATGCAGAGAGGAGCTCCCCATGTCCGACCGTGATCTCACCAAGAGCTACAGCCGCTCCCAGTTCGTCGCCAAGCTCCGCCGGTTGGCCGACGCCATCGAGTCGGAGCAGGCCTTCACGATCCAGGTGGCGGGCGAGCGGCTGCGCATTCCGGCCAGCGCGGAGTTCAACATCGAGCATGAGCGCAGCGGTGGCCAGCAGGAACTCGAGTTCCAGCTGCTCTGGGCGTCGTCGGATGCCTGACGACGGATTCATACCGCCCTGAGGCATCCAATGAACATGCAGGACATCCCTTTCGGAACCACCGACTGGCAGGACGTCGAGAAGACCGTGCATCCGGGCGAGTCCGGCGTCGCGTACTGGCGGACCCGGAACTTCGGCGGCATCCGGGTCCGGATGGTCGAGTACTCGCCGGGGTATCTCGCCGACCATTGGTGCGTGAAAGGCCATATCCTGTTGTGCCTGGAAGGGGAGCTCGAGACCGAGCTCCAGGACGGCAGGCGGTTCGTCCTGAAGCCGGGCACGAGCTACCAGGTCGCGGACAACGCCGAGCCGCACAGGTCCAGGACGAATACCGGGGCGAAGCTGTTCATCGTCGACTAGAGAGCGTCGGGCTTCGCCCGCCGG
>JAMLIN010000023.1 GCA_023954135.1 Burkholderiaceae bacterium
GTCTGGGTGGCCTACGCGATCGTCTTCTTCGGCACGATCATCAAGCGCCGCACGCCGCACATCTACGTCGCCAACTGGTTCTTCGGCGGCTACATCCTGACGATCGCGATCCTGCACATCGTCAACAGCGCGGCCCTGCCGGTGACGGCATGGAAATCGTACTCGGCCTACGCCGGCGTCCAGGACGCGATGGTCCAGTGGTGGTACGGCCACAATGCGGTGGGCTTCTTCCTGACCACGGGCTTTCTCGGGATGATGTACTACTTCATCCCGAAGCAGGCCGGACGCCCGGTCTACTCCTACCGCCTGTCGGTCGTGCACTTCTGGGCGCTGGTCTTCACCTACATGTGGGCCGGCCCGCACCATCTGCACTACACCGCCCTGCCCGACTGGGCGCAGAGCATCGGGATGGTCTTCTCCCTGATCCTGCTCGCGCCGTCCTGGGGCGGGATGATCAACGGGATCATGACCCTGTCGGGCGCCTGGTACAAGCTGCGCGAGGATCCGATCCTCAAGTTCCTGATCGTCTCCCTGTCCTTCTACGGCATGTCGACCTTCGAAGGTCCGATGATGTCGATCAAGACGGTCAACGCGCTCTCGCACTACACCGACTGGACCGTGGGCCATGTGCACTCCGGGGCGCTGGGCTGGGTGGGCCTGATCACGATCGGCTCGACCTACTACCTGCTGCCGCGCCTGTTCGGGCGCACCGAGATGTACAGCAAGCGGCTCATCGAGCTGCACTTCTGGATCGCGACGATCGGCATCGTGCTCTACATCGCCTCGATGTGGATCGCCGGCGTGATGCAGGGCCTGATGTGGCGGGCCACCAACGACGACGGCACCCTCACCTACGCCTTCGTCGAGTCGGTCAAGGCGACGATGCCCTACTACGTGATCCGGCTGTGCGGCGGCATCCTGTACCTGAGCGGGATGGTGATCATGCTCTACAACATGCTGCGGACGATCCGCCTGGGACGCGCCGAGGACGCGCCGATTCCGGCGCTCGCTCCGGCCCACGGTTGAGAACCTGTGAAAGAACCCTCCACGCCCGATTCATTCACAGGTTCTGAGCGCGCACGCCAAGGAACGAGAACATGAAGCTGAGCCACGAACTCATCGAGAAGAACATCGGCCTGCTGATCGTGCTGGTCATCGCGGTGGTCAGCGTCGGCGGTCTGGTCGAGATCGTCCCGCTGTACTTCCAGAAGTCCACCACCGAGCCGGTGGCCGGGCTGCGCCCCTATACGGCCCTGCAGCAGACCGGTCGCGACATCTACATCCGGGAAGGCTGCTACGGCTGCCATTCGCAGATGGTCCGGCCGTTTCGCGCCGAAACCGAACGCTACGGCCACTACTCGGTCGCCGGCGAGTTCGTCTACGACCGCCCCTTCCAGTGGGGCAGCAAGCGCACCGGGCCGGACCTCGCCCGGGTCGGGGGTCGCTATACGGACGAGTGGCACCGGATCCACCTGATCAATCCGCGTGACGTGGTACCCGAATCGAACATGCCCGGCTACCCCTTCCTCGCCACAGCCAGGGCCGACAACGGCACCATCGTGCGCAAGCTCGAGGCGCTGCGGGCGCTGGGCCATCCGTACACCGACGAGGAGATCGCGCAGGCGCCGCAGGAGCTCGCGGGCAAGTCGGAGCTCGACGCGCTGATCGCCTATCTCCAGAGCCTCGGCACCAGCGTGAGCGGGGTGAAGTGATGGATGCGGGCACGCTGCGCGGCATCATCGCCGCCGTCAGCCTGATCGTGTTCCTGGGAATCGTGTGGTTCGCCTACGGGCGCGGCCGCCGCAAGCGCTTCGACGAGGCGGCGAACCTGCCCTTCGCCGACGAGGAAATGGACCGCCGCAGCGCCGAAGCCGAGCGCCGCGGAGCGGGTCCGGGTTACAGAACGCAACATCCCCCGCGATAACGAGGAGTCGAGGGAAATGGCCGATTTCACCCATCCGGGCTGGAGCATCTACATCGCGGTGGTCACCCTGGTGTCGATCATCGCCTGCGTCCTGCTCGCCATGCTCATGTCCAGGAAGCGCAAGCCCGGCGAGAAGATCGATACCACGGGCCATGTCTGGGACGGCGACCTGAGCGAGCTGAACAACCCGCTGCCGCGCTGGTGGCTGTACCTGTTCTACATCACCTGCGTCTTCGCGCTCGTCTATCTCGTCCTCTACCCGGGGCTCGGCAGCTTCAAGGGCGTCCTCGGCTGGACCCAGGTCGGCCAGTACGAGAGCGAGGTCGAGCGCACCAATGCGCGGATCGATCCGCTCTTCGACGGCTATCTCGCGCAGGACATCCCGGCCGTGGCGGCCGACCCGAGGGCGCGCGACATGGGCGAGCGCCTTTTCCTGACCTACTGCGTGCAATGCCACGGGTCGGACGCCCGCGGCAGCCGGGGATTCCCGAACCTCACCGACCGTGACTGGCTCTGGGGCGGCGATCCCGACACGATCCGCGAATCGATCGCCAACGGGCGCACCGGGATCATGCCGCCGATGGCCGCGGCGATCGGCGGCGGGGCGAACGTGGAGCAGGTGGCGCACCACGTGCTGCGCCTGTCGGGCAGCGCCCACGATCCCGTCAAGGCGGAACTCGGCCGCGACGGCTTCGACGCCTGCACCGCCTGCCATGGCGCCGAAGGCAAGGGCAACCCGCTGCTGGGTGCACCGAACCTGACCGACCGGACCTGGCTGTACAGCGGCTCGCTCGCGGCCGTCATGGACTCGATCAACAACGGGCGCACGAACCAGATGCCGCCGTTCGGCGATCTGCTCGGCGACGGCAAGATCCATCTGCTGACCGCTTATGTATGGGGACTGTCGAACACTGCCCCGAGAAGGTGAGGGAGCTCACGCCGCGCAAGCGGCGTTTGCTTGCCGGAGCTGCCAACCCAGCGGGTATCGACTCCGGCCTTTTATTCATGATCGCCGGGGAACCGGCGACCGCGAGCACGGGTAGGCGGCCATGAAGTCCCCGCGAAAGGCGGCAGCCGCCGCCACCGGCGGCGACGCCGTCGATCTCTACGAACTGCGCCGCAAGGTCTACCCTCGCGCGGTGACCGGCTGGTTCGCCGGCTGGCGCTGGGTGATGGTCTGGCTCACCCAGCTCGTCTTCTACGGCCTGCCCTGGCTGCAATGGAACGGGCGCCAGGCGGTGCTGTTCGACCTCGAGAGCCGGCGCTTCTTCATCTTCGGGCTGGTCCTCCATCCGCAGGACTTCATCTACCTGACCGGCCTGCTGGTGATCTCGGCGATGTCGCTGTTCCTGTTCACCACCATCGCCGGCCGGCTGTGGTGCGGCTACGCCTGCCCCCAGACGGTGTACACCGAGATCTTCCTGTGGATCGAACGGCGCATCGAGGGCGACCGCTTCAAGCGGATGAAGCTCGACGCGGCGCCGATGTCCGCGCGCAAGCTCGGCCTCAAGGCGGCCAAGCACGGCGTCTGGATCCTGTTCTCGCTCTGGACCGGCTTCACCTTCGTCGGCTACTTCACGCCGATCCTGGAGCTCGGCGGCCTGGTGGCGACGGCCGCGCTCGGCCCCTGGCAGACTTTCTGGATCCTGTTCTACGGCTTCGCCACCTACGGCAACGCCGGTTTCATGCGCGAGCAGGTCTGCAAGTACATGTGCCCGTACGCCCGCTTCCAGGGGGTGATGTTCGACCGCGATACGCTGATCATCACCTACGACGCCGGGCGCGGCGAACCGCGCGGCTCGCGCTCGCGCAAGGCGGACCCATCGGTCCTGGGCCTGGGCTCCTGCATCGACTGCGGCCTGTGCGTGGAAGTCTGCCCGACCGGGATCGACATCCGCGAGGGCCTGCAGGCGGAATGCATCGGCTGCGCCGCCTGCATCGACGCCTGCGACGCGGTCATGGGCAAGATGAGCTACCCGCCCGGGCTGATTCGCTACGATACCGAGAACGGGACGCAGAACAGGTGGAGCCGGGCACAGCTCTGGCGACGAGTGGTCCGGCCGCGGGTGCTGGTCTATACCGCCGTCCTGCTGGCGGCGACGATCGCGCTCGTCGCGCACATGGCGACACGCACCCCGCTCAAGCTCGACGTGATCCGGGACCGCGGCACCCTCGGGCGTGAGGTCGACGACGGCATGATCGAGAACGTCTACCGGCTGCAGGTCGTCAACTCCACCGAGGAGCCGCGCAGCTACGTCCTCTCGGTGAGCGGCATCGAGACGGTCTTCATCGATTCGCAGACGGAGTTCGACGTCGAGGCCGCCGGCAACCGGATGGTGCCGGTCAGGGTCAGGATCCTGCCCGACGCCGGCGAGCCGGGTACGCACACGATATATTTCGGCGTCACCGATCTCGACGATCCGGATGTCTCGGTAAACGAGAAGGCGACGTTCTACGTCCCGTTTCAGGCCCGCTAGGGCCGCGACGAAGGAGTGCCGGCAAAGATGGAAGTCCCGATGTCCGAGCAAGCCCCCTGGTGGCGTCAGTTCTGGCCCTGGATGCTGATCTCGCTGCCAGCCAGCGCCGTGGTCGGCAGCCTGATCACCATCTGGCTGGCGGTCAGCTCAGCGGATTCGCTGGTGGTGGACGACTACTACCGTGAAGGCCGGGCGATCAACCGGACGATCGCCCGCGACCAGCGCGCCACCGAGCTGGGCCTGGTCGCGACGGTCGATCGCGCGCCGGACGGCGTGCGCCTGTCCCTGCGGGCCGACGCGGCGATCGACTGGCCTGCCGGCATCGTGCTGCGCCTCGTGCACGCGACCCGCGCCGAAGAGGATCGCGACCTCGACCTGCGAGCTCTCGGGGCCGGCCACTACGTCGCGATCGGGGAGACGCTGCCGCAGGCGGGTCGCTGGACCGCCCATCTCGAGAGCCCGGCCGGCGACTGGCGGCTCGCGGCGCCGGTCGACGCCAGCGCATCGGGCTGGCGGATCGATGCGAGGAGCGCAGCGCGCACGGGAGGCGACCGATGAAGCCGGCCGAGGGGAGCTCGGCCGGGCGCTTCCTGATGCAGGTGCTCTGGCCTTCCTTCCTCGTGGCGATCCTCGCCGAGGGCGTGTTCTTCTCCATGGTGGACCCGGAGGAGCTGACGCTCATCGGCATCAGGCTGGCGGACAGTCGCGAAGGCGCCTACACCGTGGGCTTCCTGCTGTTCTGGGTGCTGTTCTCGCTATCGAGCGGCCTGACCTGGCTGCTGATGCGGGGCTCGAGCCGCTGATCCGCAGTAAGATGCTGGCCCGGAAAACGACGGTGAAGAACCCGCCGTTCTGAGTGCCCCCAGGGCCGGGCTGCGCCCAGCCCGCCCCCCGCGGGGGTCAAGGAAACTTGGGACGGCCCGGCGTTTCCTTGAGAGTGCCCATGGATTCCCTGACCCAGATCACGCTCGGTGCCGCCGTGTGCGTGGCCACGATGGGCCGCCGCACCGCGCCCTGGAAAGCCGCGCTGTGGGGCGGCATGGCGGGCACCCTGCCCGATCTCGATGTCTTCATCGACCATGGCGACCCCATCCTCAACATGGTGCTGCACCGCGCCGAGACGCATGCACCCTTCTGGCTGACCCTGTTCTCGCTGCCCTTTGCCGCCCTGGTGGCCCGGCTGCAGGGCGAGTGGGGCCACTGGCGCCGCTGGTGGCTGGCCTTGTGGCTGGTGCTCGTGACCCATGCCCTGCTCGATGCGATGACGGTCTACGGCACCCAGCTCGCGCTGCCGTGGACCGACCGGCCCTACGGCATGGGCAGCATCTTCATCATCGATCCGCTGTACACCCTGCCGCTGCTGGCAGGCGTGCTGGCGGTGCTGCTGACGCGCGGCTCGCGGCGCGGACACGCCCTGAACACCGCCGGGCTGCTGCTGTCCTGCACCTACCTCGCCTGGAGCGTGGCAGCGCAGCAGCAGGTCGAGCGCATCGCGCGCGCGGCGCTGGTAGAGCAGGGCATCGAGGCGCGACGACTGCTGGTCACGCCCACGGCGTTCAACACCGTGCTGTGGCGCATCGTCGCGATGGGTAGCACCGGCGACTACCACGAAGGCTATCGCTCGCTGCTCGACGACGGGTCGGGGATCACCTTCCGGCGCTTCGACGGCGGGGCGGCGCTGGCGCCGGAACTGCTGGACATCGACGGGGTACGCCGCATCGCCGCCTTCAGCGGCGGCTTCTACAAGCTGAGCGAGCAAACCGGCCGCCTGCGCGTGACCGACCTGCGCATGGGCTACGAGCCGTACTACACCTTCAACTTCGTGGTCGCCGAGCGGCGCTCCGCGCTGCGGGTGCTGCCGGCATCCCTGCACGAAGGCGAGCGCGGCGACGTGCGCGAGCTGCTGGCGTGGACCTGGGGCCGGCTCCAGGGCGAGCCGCTGGCGGCGCCGTTCCTCACGCCGACGCAGTGAGCCGACAGGAAAGCGAAGCCGAATTAATCCTGATCAAGGCGTCCTGCAGGACCGGAAGCTAGCCTGAGAACTGACAGGACATGCGCGGACCGTCTGGCACGATCCGCCGAAAAGTGAGGGAGCTCACGCCGCGCGAGCGGCGTTTGCTTGCCGGAGCTGGCGCCCACAAGGGTATTCGTCTCCGGCTTTTTATACACGATCGCCGTCGCATCGGCGACACGAAGCGGTAGCCTGCAGCCCCGCAACGGTTCGCGAGGGGCTGCCCGCTACCGGCCGCCGGAGACGTCGACGATGGCGCCGGTGACGTAGGATGCCTGCGCCGAGAGCAGCCACGCGATCAGGGCCGCGACCTCGTCGGCCGTGCCGCCGCGCTGCATCGGCACCGTGCCCGCGAGCCGCTCGATCCGGTCGGGGGCGCCACCGCTCGCATGGATCTCGGTCTCGATCAGGCCGGGCCGCACCGCATTGACCCGGATGTCCTCGGCGGCGACTTCCTTCGACAGACCGATGGTCATGGTATCGATCGCGCCCTTCGAGGCCGCATAGTCGATGTATTCGTTGGGAGCGCCGAGCCGCGCCGCCGCCGAGGAGACGTTGACGATCGAGCCGCCGCGACCGCCATGCGCGGTCGACATGCGCCGCACCGCCTCCCGGGCGCAGTAGAAGGAACCCAGCACGTTGGTGGCGAAGATCCGTTCGATGCGTTCGGCCGGCATGTCGGCCACCCGCATCGCGGGCGCCACGATACCGGCATTGTTGACGAGCGCATCTAGCCGGCCGAACTTCCCGTCGAGCGCGGCGAACATGCGCAGGACATCGGTCTCGCTCGCCACGTCGCCCGCCAGCGCGGTCGCATTGCCGTCGAGCGAGGCAACCAGGGCGTCGGCGGCGTCGCTGCGCGCCCGATAGCCGATCACCACATGCCAGCCGTCGTCCACCAGGCGTCGCGCGAGCGCCGCGCCGATGCCGCGGGATCCACCGGTGACGAGAACCACGGGCCTTGTCATCCTTCCCCCTTCCGGAAACGCTCGAGCTCCCTGCGCTCGTGCTTGGTCGGCCGGCCGTGAGCGATCGCGCGGGCCGGCTCGACGTGAAGGCGGCGCTCGGCCGCAATCCGCTCGCGGCGGGCCACCGATTCGGCGGTCTCCTCGTAGAGCGCCTGGGCGACCGGCGCCGGTCCGCGCACCGCCGACAGGGCGCGCACGAGGACGCTGCGATCCTGGTCGCCGGCCCGCAGGCCGATGGTATCGCCGATGCGCACCACGCGCGCCGGCTTGACCCGCTGGCCGTCGATCGTGACCCGGCCGTTCTCGATCGCCGTCTGCGCCAGCGCGCGAGTCTTGTAGAAGCGCGCCGCCCAGAGCCACTTGTCGATGCGGATCTCGTCGCTCATCGCCGGCCCGGCGCTTGGCGCCACGCGGCGCCCATCGCGAGGATTCGATTCATACTGATGGCCATCGACACACCCGAGGAGCCTTTCGTGAGCACCGTTCCGTACAAGCAGCGCTGGTTCGAGGATTATGAGGCAGGCGAGGTGATCGAGCTGGCCGAGTACCCGGTCACCGAGGAGGAGATCATCGAGTTCGGGAAGCGCTACGATCCCCAGCCCTTCCATGTCGACCCGGAAGCGGCGAAGCAATCGGCCTACGGAGGCCTGATCGCGAGCGGCTGGATGACCGGCTCGATCATGATGCGCCTGCTCGCCGACGGTTTCGTCTCGGAGGTCGCCAGCATGGGATCGCCGGGCCTGGACGAGCTGCGCTGGCTCGCCCCGGTGCGGCCCGGGGACGTCCTGCGCGGCCGGATCAAGGTACTGGAGACCCGTCGCTCGGCATCGAAGCCCGACCGCGGTCTGGTGCGCCTCGAGCAGGAACTCCTGAACCAGCGCGGCGAGGCCGTCGCCCGCATGGTGGGCTGGAACATCTACCGGGCCCGGCCAGCGGCCTGAAAACCCGTGGACGATCCGCCGGTGCCTGGCGGATCGTCCATGTTCCCAAGTTCAACCGAGGCTGTCGGCCCAGATGTTGCGCGCCCAGCTCAGTGCGTACTTGCCTTCGAGCTCGGTATGGGTCTTCGACAGACCCCCTGCCCCCTGGACCGGCACCACGGTCTTCTGCCCGGCATCCCATTTGTGTACGCTGGCGACATGCATCGCCGCCGTATGGGAGACGAAGCTGTAGCAGGTGTTGGTGAGGATCGGCGACTCGTTGACCGGTTTGCCGGTGAGCAGGGCGATCACGGAATCGGCCGCCACCTTGGCATGATTGTTGGCCATGAAGCCGCTCTTGGGCATGCCCGGCGCCGACGCGGTGGCATCGCCGATCACGTGCACGCCCGAGACCTTGTCGGATTCGAAGGTCCGGTAGTCCACCCCCACCCAGCGATCGTTCACGCTGACGAAGGGCCGCGCGATCGTGCCCGCCTTCTGCGGCGGAATGATGTTGAACAGGTCGGCCTTGACATCCTCGACCTGCAGTACCGCCACATTGCGGGAAGCGTCGAACTCGACCAGCTCGCTGTTGGGGCGGTACTCGATGATGCCCTTGTACAGCTCGTTCCACGCGCTCAGGAACAGGCCCTTCTTCGAGGTGATGTCCGGATTGGCGTCGAGGATCAGGACCCTGGATCGCGGCTTCGCCTTCCGGAAATAGTCGGCGACCACGCTGGCCCGCTCGTAGGGCCCGGGCGGGCAGCGGTACGGCGCCTTGGGAATGCTGATCGCGAACACGCCGCCATCGGGCAGCGCCTCGAGCTGGCGGCGCAGCGCGACGGTCTGCGGGCCGGCCTTCCAGGCGTGCAACGCCTGGCCGTTCGCCTGGGCCGCGGCGAGCCCCGGTGCCGTATCGAAGTCGATGCCGGGCGCGACGATCAGGCGATCGTAGGGCAGCGCATCGCCGCGGGCGAGACGCACCTGCTTGCGCTCGAGATCGATCGCGGTGGCCTCGTCGCGCACCACCTTCACGCCATGGCGGGCCAGCCCCGAGTAGGGCACCGTGATGTCCCCGAGATTCTTCACCCCGCCCAGCACGAGATTGCTGATCGGGCAGGAGATGAAAACCTCGTTGCGCTCGACGAGGGTCACCTCGATCCGGGGTTCCCACTGGCGGATGTACTTGGCTGCCGTGGCGCCACCGTAGCCGCCGCCGATGACGACCACCCGCGCGACCGGCTGGCGGCCGGGCACGCTGGCGCATCCGGTGACCGCAAGCGACGCGCCGGCCAGGCTGGCGCCGAGAATCAGGCGTCTGTTCCGATTCATCGCTTGTCCCCCTGTTTCCCCGTGCCGGAAGCCTGGACGTAGGCCCGCGCGATGCGCCCGAGCTCGTCATCGGTATAGCCCTTGGCGTGCTGGTGCATCACCGTGGCGGCAGGACGCTGCCCGTTCCTGAACTCGAGCAGCGTCCGGTGGATCTGCTCGGCGTCCCGCCCCGTGATCGCCGGAATTCCGTCGCCCGCGGCGCCGTGGCAGGCCGCACAGGTGGCAGCCCAGGCCCGGGCCTGGCGATCGACTTCCTGAGCCGAAGCGGTGCCCGCCATGCCCGTGAGGGCGACGGCAAGGCATAGGACCTTATTGTTCATCGAAACACTCCGTTACACGGGAACCCCGCCGAGTCGCGGACTCTGCCCTTGGTCCGCGCTCGCCACAACGAAGAACTTCGACGATGCTGATGCGATTGCCGAATGTCGCGGCCGGCACCGGCCGGATCGCCCCGCGAAGGCGAATCACCACGAGGCAACGTCTATGATTGAAGAATCCGGACCGCCCGCCTCGCGTATCGTCGTGCCCACATCTCCCGCCGTCCCTCCCGACGCCTCCACCCTGCTGGTCGAGGCACTGCGGTCCCGGCTGGAGTCGATCTGCGGGCGGCCGGTGCAACGCATCGAGACTCATATCTCGTGGATCCTGCTCGATGGCGAGCACGCCTGGAAGATCAAGAAGCCGGTGCAGCTCGGCTTTCTCGACTTCCGCCGCATCGAGGTGCGCCGCCACTGTTGCGAGGAGGAACTGCGGCTGAACCGGCGGCTCGCGCCATCGATCTACCTGGACGTGGTGCCGGTGCGCGGCAGCATCGCCTCGCCGCGGCTGGGCGCCGATGACGACGACGGGGGCGATCCCATCGAGTACGTCCTGCGCATGAAGCAGTTCCCAGCCGGATCGCTGCTCTCCGAAAGGCTGGCGGCGGGCCGGCTCGAACCGGAGGCGATCGACCGGCTGGCCGCGCGCCTGGCCGCCTTCCAGGCTGCGGCGCCCGCGGCCGCCGCGGACTCGGACTTCGGCAGCGCCGCGCTCGTGCGCGCCACCACCCTCGACGTGCTGGCGGGCATCGAATCCCAGCCGCAGGCGCCGCGCGCCGACGGGCTGCGGGCATGGTGCGAAACCAGTGCAGCGGCGCTGACACCCTGCTTCGAGGCGCGCAGGGTCGGCGGCCGGGTACGCGAAGGCCACGGCGACCTGCATCTGTCGAACCTGGTGGTGCTCGAGGACGACGTGACCGCCTTCGACTGCATCGAGTTCGATCCGGGCCTGCGCTGGATCGACGTGCAGTGCGACATCGCGTTCATCACCATGGACCTGAAGGCGCACGGCCGGCGCGATCTCGCGTACCGCTTCCTCGATCGCTGGCTCGAGGCCAGCGGCGACCATGCCGGGCTGGCGATGCTGCGCTACTACGAGGTGCATCGAGCGCTGGTGCGCGCGCTCGTCGCGGGTATCCGCGAAGCCCAGGGCGACAGTCCCGGCGCGACCGGGGCTCCGGACTATCTCGGCCTGGCGCAGACCCTGGCGAAGGAGGCCGACCCGCGCCTGCTCATCACCCATGGGCTGTCCGGATCCGGCAAGAGCTTCGTCTCGGCGGGATTGCTGGAGCAGGCCGGCGCGATCCGCCTGCGCTCCGATGTCGAGCGCAAGCGCCTCTTCGGGCTCGGCGCGCTCGAATCCTCCTCGTCGAGAACAGGCGAGGTCTACGGACCCGAGGCGACCCGCCGCACCTACACCAGCCTGCGCGAGACGGCACATGCGGTGCTGCGCGCGGGCTACCCGGTGATCGTCGATGCCGCTTTCCTGCGGGCGCAGGAGCGCGACGACTTCCGGGCGCTGGCGCAGGAGCTGCGAGTGCCGTTCACGATCCTGCACTGCCGCGCCGATCCCGGCCTGCTGCGCCGACGGGTACGCGAGCGCAGTCTTCGCCGCGACGATGCATCGGAAGCCGACACCGCCGTCCTCGAGGGACAGCTAGCCAGCCACGAGGCGCTTCGCGAGAGCGAGCGGACACTCACGATCGAGGTCGATACCGCGAATCCGCCGGACATGGCGGCGATCGCGAGGCGATGGCTGGCGGAAGGCTGAAGGTCCGGTCGAAGCCGCCACCCGCCATACGGCCGAAGCCTAGGTCGAATGATGTATTGTGTTTTTCAATACAACGCCCCATGATATCCGGCGAAGGAGGTTCGCCATGGCCACTGTCGCCGACCGCAAGGAGTACCCGATCTCGATGCGCCTGCCCGAGGCCGATGTCGCGATGATCGACCGCGCCGCCAGCCTGCGTGGCCGTTCCCGAACCGACTTCGTGCGCGAAGCCGCCGTGCGCGCGGCGGAGGAAGTGGTGATGGAGCACGGGCTGGTCCGCATGAGCCCCGAAGGTTTCACAGCCTTCATGGAGGCGGTCTCCGCACCCGCCGCCCCGGTGCCCGAGATGGTGGAGCTTGCCCGGCGACCCGCACCCTGGGAGGCCGACGAGACCTCGCAGCGGTAGTCCATGGCCCTTGCATACGGTCTCGCATTCGACCGCAGGGCAAGGCGGGGCGCCGAAGACAGTGCCTGAGCACGACAAGGCGCCCCAACGCGGTCATGCGGTCGAAGGCGAAACCGTATCGGCCCCGGAGCCGCTGAACGAGGCCCATGGCCTTTCCGACTTCTCCTGCGGCAATCCGGTGCTCGATCGCTGGTTGAAGGCTCGTGCACTGTCCAACCAGCAGAAGGGCTTCACCGTCGTCATAGTGGTGCACGAGGCGGGCCGCGTGGTCGGCTACTACGGACTGGCGCCGACAGCCGTGGTGCCCTCCGTCATGCCACGGTCGATCCGCACCGGCCAGCCCCCCGATCCGGTGCCCTGCCTGCTGCTCGGTCAGCTCGCGACCGATACCGCCTGGGCCGGTCGCGGAATCGGCACCGGCCTCGTCAGGCACGCGCTGGAGCGCAGCGTGCAGGCGGCCGGACTGATCGGCGGCAGGGCGCTGGTGGTCAACGCTGTCGACGAGGCGGCCGCCCTGTTCTGGCAGCGCCGCGGCTTCCTGCCTTCCCGCGATGATCCGCTCGTGCTGTTCCGATCGATCGCCATCATCGCGGCGTCGCTTGCCGAGGCCAGGAAGCAGGGGGCCACCTCATCATCAGCCCAGCGGTAGCGCAGCATCCGGCAGGCGCCGCGACTGAAAATACGCAAAATGCGTATATTACGTACAAGCAAGCTTGAACAACGGAGGATCCCGATGGAAAAAGTAACCGCTGCGGAATTGCAGCGACAGTTCGGGCGTCTGCGTAGCCTGGCACAGCGCAAGCCGGTCATGGTCACGAGCCACGGCCGCGATGACGTGGTGCTTCTCTCGGCGCATGAATACGCCCGCCTCAAGAGCTTCGAGCAGGTCGCCATGCACGTCTCGGAGCTGCCCGAGGATGTGGTCGCCGAGCTGGGCTCGGTCGCCATTCCGGCCGAAGCCGAGCAGTTCAACGACGAACTCCAGCCCTGAGGGATGGCCGCGAGCGCGCCCCCGGAGGTCGGCCAGGTCATCCGTCACGCCTATCTCTGGCATAGCGAGGCGCGGCGCGGCCAGGAAGAAGGGCTGAAAGATCGCCCGTGCGTTGTCGTTCACCGCCGGCTGAACGCGGAGAAGCTGACCGAGGTGTTCATCTGCCCGATCACGCACAGCCCACCCCAGGATCCCGAGCGTGCGATCGAGCTGCCAGGCCGCACGAAGGCGCGTCTCAAGCTCGACGCCGAGCGTCAATGGATCATCACCACCGAGATCAACCGCTTCATCTGGCCCGGCCCGGACATCCGCCGTGCGCCTGATGGAAGCTTCTCCTATGGCCTGCTTCCAGGCGGCCTGGCCAGAGCAACCGCGGAGCAGGTGCAGAAGAATGCACGCGACCGTTCCATCGCGATGGTGGAGCGCCCCGCCAAGCCGGACTGATCGGCGGCAGGGCGCTGGTGGTCAACGCCGTCGACGAGGCGGCCGCCCTGTTCTGGCAGCGCCGCGGCTTCCTGCCTTCCCGCGATGATCCGCTCGTGCTCTTCCGATCGATCGCCGCGATCGCGGCGTCAGCGTCACTTTCCTCACTCGAACGGATGCACCTCGATGTCGGCATCGGGGAACGACGCCACCAGCTTCAGCTCGCCGCCAAGCGCCCTGATGTAATCCCGCAAGGTGCTGAGATACATGTCGTCGCGGCGCTCCAGCTTCGAGACAGCCGCCTGCTCCACGCTCATGGCCCTGGCGACTTCGACCTGCGTCATCTTCCTGGACTTGCGAAGCTCCTGCAGTTGCATTTCCAGGAGCATGGCCTCGGCTCGAGCGGCAGCGCGAGCCTGAGCCTCCGGTGACATCCCGGCGCGCAATTCGCTGAACTTTCTAGCCATCGATCTGTCCTTCGTCTCTCAAAGTCTCGATGCGAAACCCGAGATTCGGTCCTTTCTCTTCGAGAAGCCGAACCGATGAGTCGATGGACTCCTGTTCGGCTTCGGTCAGATCGGCCCACCATTCACCCAGCTCGTCGGTGTACTCGACATCCCATGTACCGGGCATTATTCCCTTTATGCACTATTCCATCAAGTGCATATTTCGACGTTACAGGAGAGTTGCCGGAGGGCAGGCAGATGTCGACCCCGCGCTTTCCGCCGGATGCCTGCGCCTGCTCCAGGCGTCAGAGTGTCATCCCTTGCAATGGGACGTCCACTTCGCATTCGGCCTAAGCCGATCGACTGCAATCCACAGCCCGGAACCCCGCCGACGAACGCAGTCCGGCAAACGACGAACCATGAGCACAGCTCCCCGAGGTCACCGCCCGGCAAGCACCACCGCAGTCTCCTCCGCCATCCTGTCGACATAGGTCCGTATCCAGTCGGCCACGGGCTGGAGCTCTTCGGAGCTCATGTTCCTGTAGTCCGCGGGATGAACGAACGCATCGATCACCCGATTCCGCGCCACGCCGGCAAACGGCTCGTAGACGGAAAGATCGGCCGGTGGCGAGAGAAGGAACACTCGAGTTTCGATATCCGCCACAGCCTTGAACTTCATTCCCTGGACGGGCTTGAAATTCCTCATGGTGAGATAGCTTCGCGTATAGAGCCCAGTCGGCAAGTTGACGAACTCAGAGCATGGCCCCCCTGCACACGCCGGGTCTCGACGGATCCGCTCGCCATGGACGACGACTAGCGCAGCCAGCCCCTGTTCGTCCTTGAGAGACCTGAGGATCGCCGCCTGCTCGGGATTCTCCTGCCATTCGCCCCACTCGGGGACGATCAGCGCATCGACCTCCCGTGGCGGGACCACGGCCGGATCGAGTCTGACGACCTTGAACCCGCTGGCCCGCAATCTGCCAGCGAACGATTCACCCGCATGCGCCGCGAGATCGAACGGCAGCTGCCAGTCCCGTGTGAAATTGTTGAAGACAGTGGTTCCGACATGAACATGCTTCGCCGTGGAATCCAGTGCGACGAGCAACCCCACTTTCGAGCTCTGTTGCAGAGCGACGCCAGGGGCCGGTGGGATGTACGAGAGGTGCGTCGCACAGCCGGTGAACGCGGCGACGAACAGCAGAGCAGCAAGGGCGCGCAGCTTCAAGAGTCTCCTCCATGCGGTTGCACAGGGTCGGGCATGCACCTGCGCCTCCTGTCCAAGGCGCGGGCTCGAGTCGATATCACCGGATGGTCGTCCCTCAGGCCGCCTCCCGCGCCCGCACCTCGCCCCCCGTCCCGATCGCGGCGATCAGCTCCGCCCGCCGCGACGCGACGCGCTCCACATGCGCCTCGCGCACATGGCCATAGCCACGGATCCTCTCGGGTAGGGCAGCGAGCGCCAGCGCGTCGGCATGGGTCGCGGCATCGAGCTTCGCGAGGATCAGGTCGAGGTCGGCTTCGTACTCCACGAGCAGGCGCTGGTGCAGCGCCCGCTCCGCGCTGCCCCGGAACGGATCGAGGAAGCTGCCGCGCAGGAAGCGCAGCTTCGCGCCGATGCGCATCAGCGGCCACACCCAGGGCCCCACCTCGCGCTTGGCGAGCTTGCCTGAATCGTCGCGCTTGCCGAAGGGGCCGCCGGCGAGATGGAAATGCGGTTTCCACTCGCCTTCGAACGTCGCCTCCAGCTCCTCCCGGAACGCCGGGCTGGCGAAGAGGCGCATCACCTCCCATTCATCCTTGGCCGCCATCAGCTTGTAGAGGTAGCGCGCCACCGTGCAGGCGAGCTTCTCGCCGAGCCCGGCGGCGCTTTCCGCATCGCGCACCGCCTCGACCCGCCGGCGATAGCGCTTCGCCAGGCCCCGGCCGCCGTATTCCCGCAGGCGCTGCTCGCGATCGGCGAGCAGCTCGTCGAGCCGTTCCACGCGCTGCGGATCGAAGCGGATCACCTGGGCCGGCGTATGGGCGTCGACCAGGGCACGCACCCGCTGCGGGTCGTGCGCCGCCCGCCGGCCCCAGAGGAAGGCGTGGCGGTTGAAGTCGACGGCGACGCCGTTCAGCTCGATCGCCCGGTCCAGCGCGACCGCCGATACCGGCACCAGGCCGAGCTGCCAGGCGGCGCCGAGCAGGATCATGTTGGCGGCGATCGCATCGCCCATCAGGATCCGCGCCATCGCCTGGGCGTCGAACAGGCGCTGGCGCTCGCCGAGCGCGGCGGCGACCCGGCCGGCGAGCGCCGCCGCATCGGCGTTCCAGTCGGGATTGCGGGCGAACTCGGCGGTCGGGACCATGTCGGTGCACAGCACTCCGCCGCTGCGGCCCGGGCGCAGCCGGCCGAGCGTCTCGGCGCCGGCCGAAACGATCAGGTCGCAGCCGATGAGGGTATCGGCTTCACCGTCGGCGATGCGGGTGGCATGCAGCATCGCCGCATCGGGCGCGATCTTCACATGCGAATGCACCGCGCCGTACTTCTGGGCAAGCCCGGTCACGTCGAGGTTCGAGCTGTACAGGCCGTCGAGATGGGCGGCGACCGCGACGGTCTGGCCGATGGTCACCACGCCGGTGCCGCCGATGCCGGTGACGAGGATGGACCATGAGCGGTCGAGCCGCTCGGGCGCCGGATCGGGCAGGCCGTCGAAGACGGATTCGTCGATCGGCGCCGTACCGGTGGCGGCATCTTCGTCGCGACGGCGACGCAGCTCGCCGCCATGGATGGTGACGAAGCTCGGGCAGAAGCCCTCGGTGCAGGAGAAGTCCTTGTTGCAGCTCGACTGGTTGATGCGCCGCTTGCGCCCGAGCGGCGTCTCGAGCGGCTCGACCGACAGGCAATTCGATACGGTACCGCAGTCGCCGCAGCCCTCGCACACCGCGCTGTTGATGTAGGTGCGCCTGGGCGGATCGGGCATGCGGCCGCGCTTGCGCAGCCGGCGCCTCTCGGTGGCGCAGGGTTGCTCGAACACGATCACCGACACGCCGGGGTATTCGCGGAACTCCCGCTGCACCGCATCCAGCGCATCGCGATGATGGACCGGCACCCCCTCGGGCAGGCGGATGTCCTTGTACTTGTCGGGATCGTCGGTGACCAGCGCGAGCTTGCCCACGCCTTCGGCCTGGAGTTCGCCCAACACCCGCTCGACGCCGAGGTCGCCGTCGACCGGCTGCCCGCCGGTCATCGACACGAAGCCGTTGTAGAGCAGCTTGTAGGTGATCGGCACACCGGCGGCGACCGCGGCGCGGATCGCGAGGAAGCCCGAGTGGAAATAGGTGCCGTCGCCCATGTTGGCGAAGACGTGCCGCTCGTCGGTGAAGGGCTGCTGGCCGAGCCACATCGCGCCCTCGCCGCCCATGTGCGAGACCGTCGTCGTCTTCATCGGGTCGTTGAGCATCGCGATGGTGTGGCAGCCGATCCCGGCGAGCGCGCGGCTGCCTTCGGGCACCTTCGTCGAGCGGCTGTGCGGGCAGCCCGAGCAGAAGTTCGGCAGCCGCGGCGGCGCTGGCGGACCTTCCGCATGCGCCCCGATCGCCGGCGTGGCGAGCGCCACGCCCGGATCGGCCTGGATCAGCACTCGCGCGATGACCCGGGCAACCAGCGCGGGCGAGATCTCGCCGGCGTTCGGAAACACCGCATCGCCACGCACCGGGTCGAACACCACGCCGTCGGCGAACTTGCCGACGATGCGCGGCGGCCGCTCGCTGCCGTAGAGCACGGCGCGGATCTGGTCCTCGAGCAAGGGGCGCTTCTCCTCGACGACGACGAGCGTCTCGAGGCCGTCGGCGAAGCGCCGGACGATCTCGGGGTCGAGCGGCCAGACCACGCCGACCTTCAGCAGGCGCACGCCCAGCGCGGTCGCCCTCGCCTCGTCGATGCCGAGCGACGCGAGCGCCTGGCGGACATCCTGCCAGGCCTTGCCGGCGGCGACGACGCCGATGCGCGCCGGATGCCCGTCGAACACGACCCGGTTGAGATCGTTGGCGCGGATGTAGCCGAGCGCGAGATACAGCTTGTGGTGATAGAGCCGGTCCTCCTGGGGCAGGGCCATGTCGAAGGGCCGGGTGTGGACCCCGCCCTCGGGCATCGTCAGGCCCTCGGGCCTGACGATCGGCGGCCAGTCGGGTGCGACCCGCACCGAGCCGCCGCCCTCGACGACGTCGGTGACCAGCTTCATGGCGCTCCAGCAGCCGGCGAAGCGCGACAGCGCGATGCCGTGCAGGCCATAGTCGAGCACCTCCTGCGCATTGGACGGCGCGAACAGCGGGATGCCCGCCGCCACGAAGTTCAGGTCGGAATAGTTGGCGACGGTGGAGGACTTCGCGCCGTGGTCGTCGCCGGCCAGCGCGAGCACCCCGCCCGCGGGCGAGGTGCCGGCGAGATTCGCATGGCGCAGCACGTCGCCCGAGCGATCGACGCCCGGCCCCTTGCCGTACCAGATGCCGAACACCCCGTCGACCTGGGCGCCGGGGAAGACCCCGACGTACTGGGCACCCCAGATCGCGGTCGCGGCGAGATCCTCGTTGACGCCGGCGCGAAACACGATGCGGTATTTCTCGAGCAGGGGCTGCGCCTGCCACATCTCCATGTCGTAGCGACCCAGCGGCGAGCCGCGATAGCCCGAAACGTAGCCGCCGGTCGACAGGCCGGCGGCGGCATCGCGCATGCGCTGCTGGATCGGCAGGCGGACCAGGGCCTGCATCCCGGTGAGATAGACCCAGCCTTCCTCGGTGGTGTAGCGGTCCTCGAGCCGCATCGAGAGCCGGTCGGCCGGCAGGGGCGCGTTCATCGGGTGGTCTCCGGTTCGGGCCAGGCCCGCTGGGCGGGGCGCAACTGCTCGACGAGGCGGGCAAGCCGCATCACGCCGAGGTCGTCGAAGCGCGCACCGACGAGCTGCACGCCGATCGGCAGGCCATCGTCGGTATGCGTCCAGTTGACCGAAGCGGCGGGCTGCTCGCTCATGTTGTAGGCGACGGTGAACGCGATGTGCGGCAGGGCGTTCTCGGGATCGTTGCTCGGCGCCGGCAGCTCGGCCGCATAGGGCAGGACCGGCGAGGTCGGCGAGATCACGAAATCGTAGGCCGAGGTGGCGCGCACCGCGGCCTCGCGCATCGCGACCACCCCGGTGTAGGCGGCCATCACCTGCGAGCCGGTGAACCCGCGCGCCCGGTGGCTGCACCATTGCACGATGAAGGGCAGGATCTTCGCCCGGGTGGCCTCGGGCATCGCGTCGACGTCGAGGAAGGAACGGGCCTCGAAGAAGCGCAGGACCGAATCGAACATCTCCGCGGTCATGAAGCTCTTCATCGGCTCGACCACGGCGCCGTTGTCCTGCAGGGCAGCGGCGGCGGCCTCGCAGGCGGCGCGCACCGCCGGGTCCAACGGCAGGCCGCAACCCATGTCGAGCAGCAGGCCGATGCGCAGGCCGCGAGCCGACAGCCCCTCGAGCGCCGCGGCGTAGTCGACCGGCTGATACGGCAGGCTCATGAAGTCGCGCACGTCGGGGCGGGTGACCAGCTCCATCAGCATCGCCGCATCGCGCACGCTGCGCGTCATCGGGCCGGCCGTCCGTCCCATGTACGGCGGATCGATCGGCATCCGACCGAGGCTGGGCTTGAGCGAGAAGAGCCCGCAGTGGGTCGCCGGCAGCCTCACCGAGCCGCCGATGTCGGTGCCCACGTGCAGCGGGCCGTAGGACGCTGCCGCGGCCGCCGCCGCCCCCGACGAGGATCCGGAAGTGTTGCGATCGAGCCGCCAGGGATTGCGGGTGATGCCATGGATCGACGACACGCCCGCGGACAGCATGCCGAAGTCCGGCATCGTGGTCTTGCCGATCAGCACGCAGCCGCCCTCGCGCACACGCGCCGCCACGGGCGAGTCATCGGCCTTGGGCTCGAGCGCGGTGGCCGCGGTGCCGAGCGGCGCCGGATGGCCGCGGGTGTAGAGATTCTCCTTGAGGGTGATCGGCACGCCGTCGAGAGGCGACAGCGGATTGCCGGCCTGCCAGCGGTCCTCGGACCGCTCGGCGGCGGCGCGCGCCTCGTCGGCGAACACCAGGTACATCGCGTTGAGCTTCGGCTCCCAGGCCTCCAGCCGGGCAAGGACCGCCTCGGTCACGTCGACCGGCGAAAGCGTGCGATCGGCGAAGCCGGCCGACATCTCGGCGGCGCTCAGGTGGTGCAGGGCTTGGTCGGCCATCGGATCTCCTCGTGCGCGGACGCGTCCTGGCGCGCCCGACATGTCGAACCATCCGGCAAGGCTAGCACCAAGTGCGCGAAGCGACGAATCGATCGGCGACGCGCCGCGCCCTCGGACGGGCCGGCGCGCGCGAACTCCAGGCTTATCTCGGGAGGGTGCTGGAGCCCATCAGGAAAGCATCGACCTCGCGGGCGCACTGGCGACCCTCGCGGATCGCCCAGACGACCAGCGACTGGCCGCGACGCATGTCGCCGGCGGCGAACACGCCGTCGACGCTGGTGCGATAGCAGCCTTCGCCGTCGGTGCTCGCCCGGGCATTGCCCCGCGCATCGAGCGCCGCTCCGAAACCCTCGATCACCTTGGCCACCGGCGACACGAAGCCCATCGCGAACAGCACCAGGTCGGCCGGGATCTCGAACTCGGCGCCCGGCACCTCGGTCATGCGCATCTGGCCGCTCGCCTCGTCGCGGGTCCATTCGACCCGGGTCGCGACGATCGCGCAGACCCGACCCTTGCCGTCGTCCTTGAACGACTTGGTGGTGACCGCCCAGTCGCGATCGCAGCCTTCCTCGTGCGAGGAGGAGGTGCGCAGCTTGAGCGGCCAGTACGGCCAGGTGAGCGCGCGGTCCTCCTGCACGGGCGGCTTGGGCATCAGCTCGAACTGGGTCACCGAGGCCGCGCCCTGGCGGTTGCTGGTGCCGACGCAGTCCGACCCGGTGTCCCCGCCGCCGATCACCACGACCCGCTTGCCGGTGGCGAGGATCTGCTTCGGCACCTGGTCGCCCGCCACCCGCCGGTTCTGCTGGGGCAGGAACTCCATCGCGAAGTGCACCCCGTCGAGCTCCCGTCCCGGGACCGGCAGGTCGCGCGGCTGCTCGGCGCCGCCCGCGAGCACGACGGCATCGAAGTCGCTCCTGAGCTGCTCCGGGGAGATCCGTTCGCTCGACAGGTTGTTGACCGGGCCGATGTCGTCATCGGCCGCGATCAGCACCCCGGCGCGGAACTCGACGCCCTCGGCGCGCATCTGCTCGATGCGGCGGTCGATGTGCGACTTCTCCATCTTGAAATCGGGGATGCCATAGCGCAGCAGGCCCCCGATACGATCGTTCTTCTCGAACACGGTGACATCGTGCCCGGCCCGCGCGAGCTGCTGGGCGCAGGCGAGCCCCGCCGGGCCCGAACCCACCACCGCGACCTTGCGGCCGGTGCGCTGCGTCGCCGGCAGGGGACGTACCCAGCCGTTCTCCCAGGCCTTGTCGATGATCGCGTGCTCGATCGACTTGATGCCGACCGGGTTGTCGTTGATGTTCAGGGTGCAGGCCGCCTCGCAGGGCGCGGGGCAGATGCGGCCGGTGAACTCGGGGAAGTTGTTGGTCGAATGCAGGACCTCGATCGCCTGCAGCCAGTCACCCCGGTAGACCAGGTCGTTCCAGTCCGGAATGATGTTGTTGACCGGGCAGCCGGTCTGGCAGAACGGGATGCCGCAGTCCATGCAGCGCGCGCCCTGCTGGGCCGCCTCGCCGTCGGGCAGGCGGACGACGAACTCGCGATAGTGCTTGACGCGCTCGTGCGCCGACTCGCTGGCTTCGGCGAGCCGTTCGTACTCGAGGAATCCGGTGACTTTGCCCATGGTTCTCACTCAATCCGTATCGGTTCAGACCTGCGCGCCTTCCTGCTGGGTACGCTGCCGTGCCGCATGCAGCTCGCCCAGCGCGCGCCGGTACTCATGGGGGAAGACCTTGACGAAACGCTCGCGCGCGCCGTCCCAGTCGCCGAGGATCTCCCGCGCCCGGTCGCTGCCGGTGAGCCTGAAGTGGTTCTCGATCAGGCCCTTGAGGATGATCTCGTCGCATTCGCCGTGATGCCAGCTCGCCGGATCGGTCTTGACGAGCTGCTCGGCCGTCGAGAGCACCGGCTCCAGGGAGACCGACGCCATGTTGCAGTTCTCGCGCAACTGGCCATGCGGATCGTAGACATAGGCGATTCCGCCCGACATCCCCGCGGCGAGGTTGCGCCCCGTCGCGCCGAGCACCACCACGGTGCCGCCGGTCATGTACTCGCAGCAGTGGTCGCCGGTGCCCTCGACGACGGCGGTCGCTCCGGAGTTGCGCACGCAGAAGCGCTCGCCGGCGACGCCGGAGAAATAGGCCTCGCCCTCGATCGCGCCGTACATCACGGTGTTGCCGACGATGATGTTCTCTGCCGCGTTGCCGAGGAAATCGTTGGTCGGCCGGACCACCAGCCGGCCACCGGAGAGGCCCTTGCCGACGTAGTCGTTCGCCTCGCCGACGAGGTCGAGCGACATCCCGCGGGTGGCGAAGGCGCCGAAGCTCTGGCCGGCGGTGCCGTTGAGCTGGATGTGGATGGTGTCGGGCGGCAGGCCGGCATGGCCGTAGCGGCGCGCGACCTCGCCCGCGAGCATGGTGCCGACGGTCCGGTTGACGTTGCTGATCGGCGAGATGAAGGAAACCTTCTCGCCGCGCTCGAGCGCCGGCCGGGCCTGCTCTATCAGGCGCACGTCGAGCGCGCGGTCCAGGCCGTGGTCCTGCTCCTCGGTCTGGTGGCGGCTCGTGTCGTCGTCCACCTGCGGAACATGGAGCACCCGCGAGAAATCGAGCCCCTTCGCCTTCCAGTGCTCGATGCCGCGGCGCATGTCGAGCAGGTCGGCGCGCCCGATCATGTCCTCGAAGCGCCGGAAGCCCAGCCGCGCCATCAGCTCGCGGATCTCCTCGGCGACGAAGAAGAAGAAGTTGACCACATGCTCGGGCTTGCCCTGGAACTTGCGGCGCAGCACCGGATCCTGGGTCGCCACCCCCACCGGGCAGGTGTTGAGATGGCACTTGCGCATCATGATGCAGCCTTCGACGACCAGCGGCGCGGTCGCGAAGCCGAACTCGTCGGCGCCCAGCAGCGCGCCGATGACGACGTCGCGACCGGTCTTCATCTGGCCGTCGGCCTGCACCACGATGCGGCTGCGCAGGCCGTTCAGCACCAGGGTCTGCTGGGTCTCGGCCAGGCCGAGCTCCCAGGGCGTGCCGGCATGCTTGATCGACGACAGCGGCGAGGCGCCGGTGCCGCCGTCGTGGCCGGCGATCACGACGTGGTCGGCCTTGGCCTTGGCGACCCCGGCCGCCACGGTGCCGACACCGACCTCGGAGACCAGCTTGACCGAGACCGAGGCGCGGGGGTTCGCGTTCTTCAGGTCGTGGATCAGCTGGGCGAGATCCTCGATCGAGTAGATGTCGTGGTGCGGCGGCGGCGAGATCAGCCCGACGCCCGGCACCGAGTAGCGCAGCATGCCGATGTACTCGGAAACCTTGTGGCCCGGCAGCTGGCCGCCCTCGCCGGGCTTCGCGCCCTGCGCCATCTTGATCTGGATCTGGTCGGCCGAGGACAGGTACTCGGTGGTCACGCCGAAGCGGCCCGAAGCCACCTGCTTGATGCGCGAGCGCAGCGAATCGCCGGCGCGCAGCGGCACGTCGGCAACGACCCGGTCATCGCCGATCACGCTGGCCAGGGTGTCGCCGTCGTTCACCGTCGAGCGACCCTCCCGGAGCTCGTCGACATAGCGGCGTGGATCCTCGCCGCCCTCGCCGGTGTTCGACTTGCCGCCGATCCGGTTCATGGCGATCGCGAGGGTGGTATGCGCCTCGGTCGAGATCGAGCCCATCGACATCGCGCCGGTCGCGAAGCGCTTGACGATCTCGGCGGCCGGCTCCACTTCCTCGAGGGGCACCGGGGCGCAGGCCTCGGTGCGGAACTCGAACAGCCCGCGCAGCGTCATGAACCGCTCGGTCTGCTCGTTGATCAGCCGGGCGTATTCCTTGTACGTCGAGTAGCTGTTGCGACGCGTCGAGTGCTGCAGCTTCGCGATCGAGTCGGGCGTCCACATGTGGTGCTCGCCGCGGATCCGGTAGGCGTACTCGCCGCCGGCGTCGAGCATGTTGGCGAGCACCGGATCGTCGCCCCAGGCGGCGCGATGGCGGCGGATCGCCTCCTCGGCGACCTCGAACACCGAGATGCCCTCGACGTTCGACGCGGTGCCGGTGAAGTACTTGCCGACCAGCTCGCTGGAGAGGCCGACCGCCTCGAAGATCTGGGCGCCGCAATAGCTCATGTAGGTGGAGATGCCCATCTTGGACATGACCTTCATGAGACCCTTGCCGATCGCCTTGATGTAGTTCCTGATCGCCTTCTCGGGGCCGAGGTCGGTCGGCATGTCCCGGTAATGGTCGGCGATCGTCTCCAGCGCCAGATAGGGGTGGATCGCCTCGGCACCGTAACCGGCGAGCACCGCGAAATGATGGATCTCGCGCGCCGAGGCTGTCTCGACGACCAGGCCCGTGCTGGTGCGCAGGCCCTTGTCGACCAGGTGCTGGTGGATCGCGCTCATGGCGAGCAGCGTCGGGATGGCGACCCGCTGCGCATCCATCGCCCGGTCGGTGACGATCAGGATGTTGAAGCCCGAGCGCACCGCGTCCTCGGCCTCGGAGGCGAGCGACGCGAGCCGCGCCTCGATGCCCTCGCAGCCCCATTCGATCGGATAGGACACGTCGAGCTCGTAGGACTTGAACTTGTTGTCGGTGTAGAGCTCGATGTTGCGGATCTTGGCCATGTCCTCGAAGTCGAGCACCGGCTGCTGCAACTCGAGGCGGATCGGCGGATTGACGTTGTTCAGGTCGAGCAGGTTCGGCTTCGGGCCCACGAAGGACACGAGCGACATCACCAGCTCCTCGCGGATCGGGTCGATCGGCGGATTGGTGACCTGGGCGAACAACTGCCGGAAGTAGTGGTAGAACGGCTTGCTGCGCTCCGAGAGAACGGCCAGCGGCGCATCGTTGCCCATCGACCCGACCGCCTCCTGGCCCTGCTCGGTCATCGGCATGATCAGGAACTTGATGTCTTCCTGCGTGTAGCCGGCGGCCTGCTGCCGGTCGAGGAGCGAGCCGTCCGGGATGAGCGGCCGGGTGGCCGACCCGGCCTCGCGCGGATCGATCTCGATCTGGTCGATGCGGATGCGCACCGACTCGATCCACTCACGGAAGGGCTTGCTGTTGGCGAGCTGGTCCTTGAGCTCCCGGTCGTCGATGATCCGCCCCTGGTCGAGGTCGATCAGGAACATCTTGCCCGGCTGCAGGCGCCACTTCTTGACGATCCGGCTCTCGGGAATCGGCAGGACGCCCGCCTCCGACGCCATGATCACGGTGTCGTCCTCGGTCACGCAGTAGCGCGCCGGCCGCAGGCCGTTGCGATCGAGGGTGGCGCCGATCTGGCGCCCGTCGGTGAAGGCGATCGCCGCGGGGCCATCCCAGGGCTCCATCATCGCCGCATGGAACTCGTAGAACGCGCGCCGCTTCGGATCCATCTGGGCATGCTGCTCCCAGGCCTCCGGGATCATCATCATGACCGCGTGGGCGAGCGGATAGCCCGCCATCACCAGGAGCTCGAGGCAGTTGTCGAAGGTGGCCGTGTCGGACTGGCCCTGATAGACGATCGGGTAGAGCTTGCGCAGGTCGTCGCCGAGCACCGGCGAGGACATCACGCCCTCGCGCGCCCGGAGCCAGTTGAAGTTGCCCTTGACCGTGTTGATCTCGCCGTTGTGCGCGACCATCCGGTAGGGGTGGGCGAGCGGCCACTCCGGGAAGGTGTTGGTCGAGAAGCGCTGGTGGACGAGCGCCAGCGCCGACACGAAGCGCGGATCCTGGAGGTCCTTGTAGTAGACGCCGACCTGGCCGCAGAGCAGCAGGCCCTTGTAGATGATGGTGCGCGCCGACATCGAGACCACGTAGTACTCGCTGCCGTGCTTGAGCCGCAGCGCCTGGATGTTGTGGCTGGCGCGCTTGCGGATCACGTAGAGCTTGCGCTCGAGGGCGTCGGTGACCATGACGTCGGGGCCGCGCCCGATGAAGATCTGCCGGATCGTGGGCTGCTTGGCCCGCACCCGCGGCGACATCGGCATCTCGCTGTCGACGGGGACGTCCCGCCAGCCGAGCACGATCTGCCCTTCCGCCCGCACCGCCCGCTCGAGCTGCTGCTCGCAGGCGAGCCGCGAAGCGTTCTCCTTGGGCAGGAAGATCATCCCGACCCCGTACTCGCCGGCCGGCGGCAGCTTGACCCCCTGGCGGGCCATGTCCTCGCGGAAGTACTGGTCCGGGATCTGGGCCAGCAGCCCGGCGCCGTCGCCCATCAGGGGGTCGGCGCCGACCGCTCCGCGATGGTCGAGGTTGCACAGGATCTGCAGGCCCTGCTCGATGATCTTGTGGCTCTTGCGGCCCTTGATGTGGGCTACGAAGCCGACGCCGCAAGCGTCGTGCTCGTTCGCGGGGTCGTACAGGCCGCGGGCCTGGGAGGGGCTCGATGCTTTGTCCATTAGTCGCTCCGGACGGCTGGCGGCCTGGGGGCCGCATGGCAGGTGCGACCGCTGATCCAGGCTGCGGTGGTGCATGGGGCAAGGCCAGTCGCAACCGAAGCGAGCGCCCACAAGGGGTCCTGCGATGCGTTCTGGCCGAACGATGCCGCAATGCAGCGAAAATCGGGGTAGCGTATGACTATACCGCAAGTGCGCCGCAGCGCAAAGCAGGAATTCGGGCCCTCCGGACGATGCTTTCCGGCCTGCTTTCAGCTCTCGATATCGAAGGAGAAAAGCCGCCGGTGCTCCTTGATCGCGTAGCGATCGGTCATGCCGGCGACGTAGTCGGCGATGGCGCGCGGCGCATCCTCGCGCGCCCGCTCGCGGTGCTCTGGCGGCAGCAGCCGCGGATCGTCGAGATAGGCATCGAAGAGCTGGCGGATCACCCGGCGCGCCTTGCCGGTCATCCGCAGGACCCGGTAATGGCGGTACAGGTTCTCGTGCAGGAAGCGCTTGAGCTCGTCGGCCCGCCGGCGCATCTCCGGGGAGAAACCCAGCAGAGGCGGACAGGCGCGCACCGCATCGGGCCCGTCGGGCGCATGGTGGGCGATCCGCGCCCGCGTCTCGTCGAGCAGGTCGGTCACGAGCTCGTCGATGATCCGCCGGATGGTCTCGTGGACGAAGCGGCGGCCCCCGAGCCCGGGATGGGCGGCCCGCACCTGGCCGGCCTGGCGGGCGAACAGGTCGACGGTCTCGAGTTGCTCGAGCTCGAGCAGGCCCGAGCGCAGCCCGTCGTCGATGTCGTGGTTGTTGTAGGCGATCTCGTCGGCGAGGTTGGCGAGCTGGGCCTCGAGCAGGGGCTGGCCGCCCTCGATGAAGCGGCGGCCGACCTCGCCCAGCCCGGCGGCGCGCCGGCGCGAGCAATGCTTGAGGATGCCCTCGCGGGTCTCGAAGCAGAGGTTGAGCCCATCGAAGGCGGCGTACTGCTGCTCGAGCTCGTCGACCACCCGCAGCGACTGCAGGTTGTGCTCGAAGCCGCCCCACTCCTTCATGCAGGCGTTCAGCTCGTCCTGGCCGGCATGCCCGAAGGGGGTATGGCCGAGGTCATGGGCGAGCGCGACCGCTTCGACCAGGTCCTCGTCGAGGCCGAGCCGGCGGGCGATCGAACGGGCGATCTGGGCGACCTCGATCGAATGGGTCAGGCGGGTCCGGAAGAGATCGCCTTCGTGGTTGACGAAGACCTGGGTCTTGTACTCGAGCCGGCGAAACGCGGTGGAATGGACGATGCGGTCCCGGTCACGCTGGAAGTCGCTGCGGCCGACGGCGGGCTCCTCGGGATGGCGCCGGCCACGGCTGCGGCCGGGGTCGGCGGCCCAGGGCGCGCGCTCGGCCATGACGGGTCAGCCGATCCGCGCCGCGATGCTCGCGGCCACGTCCGCTTCCGGAACACGACGCACCACGGCCCGGCCAAGACCCTCGAGCAGGACGAACTTCGGCACCCCCTGCTCGGCCTTCTTGTCGACCTGCATCAGCTCGAGGTAGCGCGCCACCGGCCAGGCCGGGCCGGTGACCGGCAGGCCCGCCGCCGCGATCGCCGCGACGAGCCGGTCGCGGTCGGATGCCGCCAGCATGCCGAGCCGGGCCGAGAGCTCGGCGGCCATCACCATGCCAGCGCCGACCGCCTCGCCGTGCAGCCACTGTCCGTAGCCGAGGCCGGCCTCGATCGCATGGCCGAAGGTATGGCCGAAGTTCAGGATCGCGCGCAGGCCGCCTTCGCGTTCGTCGGCGGCCACGACCGCCGCCTTGATCTCGCAGGAGCGGGCCACCGCCGGGATCATCGCGGCGGGCTCGCAGGCGGTGAGCCGCGCCATGTCGCGCTCGAGCTCCCCGAGATAGGCGGGATCGGTGATGGCGCCATGCTTGAGCATCTCGGCCAGGCCCGCGGCGATCTCTCGCGCCGGAAGGCTGCGCAGGGTGCCGACATCGGCGAGCACCAGGCGCGGCTGGTGGAATGCGCCGATCATGTTCTTGCCGGCGGGATGGTTGATCGCGGTCTTGCCGCCGACCGAGGAATCGACCTGGGCGAGCAAGGTCGTCGGCACCTGGACGAAGTCGATCCCGCGCTGGTAGACCGCCGCCGCGAAGCCCGCCGTATCCCCGATCACGCCCCCGCCGAGCGCGATCACCAGGCTGCGGCGATCGAAGCGGGCCTCGAGCAGCGCATCGAAGACCTTGTTGAGCGATTCCCAGGTCTTGTACTGCTCGCCATCGGGCAGCAGCACCTCGACGAGCCCGGCGGCGACCGGCTCGACCTGGGCGCGCAGCGGCGCGAGATAGCGGCCCGCCACCGTCGGATTGGTGACGATCGCCACCTGCCGCCCCTCGGCGAGCGCGCACAGCGGCGCGCAACGCGCATCGAGCAGGTTCTCGCCGATCAGGATCGGATAGCTGCGGTCGCCCAGCGCGACCTCGATTTCACGAAGCATGGTCATTCCGGTCGAAGTCGAGCCCTGGTCCATCGCCACCCCCGTCGACGCTCATGGAGCGGTTCCGTTCCCGCCCGATTCGAGCCAGGCGTGGATCTCGGCCGCCATCCGCTCGGCCGAGTGCCGGGTGCTGCGCATCCGGTGATGCGCAACCTCCTCGTAGAGCGGCACCCGCGCCGCCATCAGCCGCTCCAGGGTGGCCCGGGGATCGGCCGTCTGCAGCAAAGGGCGGACCTTGTCGTTACGCAGCCGGTGCCAGAGCTCGCCGATCGAGGCATCCAGATAGATCACGAGCGCCGACTCGCGCATGGTACGGCGGTTGTCGGGATCGAGCACCGCCCCGCCGCCGGTGGCGACCACCACGTCGCGCATCGCGGCAAGCTCGGCGAGCAGCTTCGACTCGCGGCGCCGGAAGCCGGGCTCGCCCTCCAGATCGAAGATCGTCTCCACCGGCACGCCGCAGCGACGCTCCAGCTCGCGGTCGATGTCGATGAACTCGCACTCGAGGAGCCGCGCCAGCCGCCGACCGACCGTGGACTTGCCCGCGCCGGGCATGCCGACGAGGAAGATCGGGCGCTCGAGGCGGCCGGTGGCGGGGCTTGCGGTGCCCTCGGTGGAATCCTGGCTCACGATGACGGCGGGTTTCGGGTCGCAAAAAAGCAAAGGGCCGGCACAGCGGCCGGCCCCAAGCTTACCCGACGCGAGGCTTACAGCGCCGGGCAGCCGACCCCGGTGCCGAAGGGACCGAGCGGCGACTGGTCTCCCGGCGGGCTGATGTCGGCGCTCTGGATGTCGGCGGCGAGCACCGGCAGCCAGAAGTCGGCAACCGCAGCGCCTTCGGTGCCGGAGGGCGCATTGATCGAGACCCGCAGGCGGTAGTACACCCAGGCGCCGTAGCCCTGCGGATAGTTGATCGAGATCTTCGCCTCGCCGAAGGCGTCGGTCACCTTGCCGGTCGAGGTGACCGCCGCGGCAGCGACCTGACCCGGATCCAGCCGGCCGATGGTGCCGATGTTCGGGATCGTGATGTCCTCGCCGGCATCGAACAGGCCGTTGCGGTTGACGTCCTCGCTGGCGCAAGTGGCTTCGACCTTCTGGGTCCAGCCCGAGCCGCTGCCGCCGGTTTCCCAGAAGCCGGTGCGGAAACCGAGGGGCTCGAGCTGCACCGTGACCACGGCGTTGCTGACCGGGGCGCCGCTCGAATCGGTGACCAGTGCCGTCCAGGGCATGCGGTAGGTGGTGGAGTCCGGCTCTTCGATCGTATTGCCGGTGCCGATCACCACCGAGAGTTCCTGGCGGGCGGCGGTGAGTCTCGCCTGGGCAGCAGGCACAGCCGCGCCGTGTACCACCGCCTGGAGCACCACACCGTCCGGTCCGGTGGTGCTGGCGCCCGGGATGAAGGACGAGGTGGCGGCACCGGCGCTGTCGGTGATCGCGAAGCCCGGCTCGATCCGGCCGTTGGACGGGTCGGCGACCGAGCTGAAGTTGACCCGCACGTTCTTGACCGGATTGTCGTCGGCATCGCGGACCACCGCGGTCAGCTGGCTGCTATTGGTACCGGACGGCGACAGGTTGACGCCGACGACCGTCGGGCTTGCCTGCAGGGACAACTTGGCCGGCACGAGCGCGACGAACTCGACGGCCCGGGTGGCGGTCGCGTTGCCCGGCTCGGTGGCGATGATCGAGGCGTAGCCGGCAGTGTTCGCACTCACGTTCACCACCGCTTCGCCGTTGCCGTCGGTGACAGCGCTGGCGGCGCTGAGGGTTCCGCGGGTGGCTGTGAACCCGATCGTCTCGCCGGCAACGGGCGAGCCGTTGGCCCGCAGCCTGACCCGCATCGGATGGGAAGCACCCACCGAAAGCTCGGCACCATCGGCCGCCGGGCCGACGAACTCGAGCTGGGTGCCGGATACGGCGATCGTCCGGGTCGCACTGACGCCGAGTGCGCTGGCGGTCAGGGTATCCGCGCCGCCGACGCCGCCGGTGACGGTGAAACTGGCCTGGCCGAGCGAGTTGGTGACCGTCGGCGAGGTCGCGATCGTGTTGCCGGCAGCCGAAGCCAGCGTCACCGGCACATTGGGCACCGGATTGCTCGCCGAATCGCGCAGCGCCACCGTATAGACGCTCGGCACGTTGAACGCGACGGTCTGCGGCCCGTTGATCGTGATCGCACTACCCGCGACCTGGACGTTGCGGGTGCCCTCGATCCCGCTGCCCTGCACGACCGCACGCACGGTGATCGTCCGGGCTTGCGGATCGGTGGTCGACAGCAGTGCCGTCGCCTTGCCCGAGGCATCGGTACGCCCACTGCTGATCTGCAGGGTGGCGTGGGGGTCCTGGGTGGTGAAGTCCACCGCCTGGTTGGCTAGCGCCCGGTTGCCCGCATCCTTGACCACCGCGGTGATCGTCGCGACGTCGCTGCCGTCGGAGTCGAGCTCGTTGGTGTCCGAGATCAGGGTGAGCGACTGCGCCTGGCCGCCACCGAGGTCGCCGCCACCACCGGCGCCCGCGCCCGAACCGCCGCAGGCGGCCAGGGCGAGGAACATCAGAAGGGCCAGCAGCCAGGCGGCGATCGATCGGGAGCCGAAGCCAGCGGGACTGGTTGTCATTTTGTCGAGTTCCGTATCTGGGAGGAGGAGTCGCGCCTTAGCGGGCGAGCGCCGTGTCGGTGACCACGCGCGGGGTCAGGAACACGAGCAGCTCGGTCCGGTCGTTGGTGCGGGAGTTGTTCTTGAAGGCGTTGCCGATGATCGGCAGGTCGCCCAGGAACGGCACCTTGTTGGTCTGGTTGCGCTCGATCTGCTCGTAGATGCCGCCGATCACGACGGTGCCGCCGTTCTCGACCAGCACCTGGGTCTGCACCCGCCGGGTGTCGATCGCGAAGCCCGCGGAAGTCTGGATCCCGACCGCGTCGCGGTTGACCTCGACCTCGAGGATGACGTTGCCTTCCGGGGTGATCTGCGGGGTCACCTCGAGCTTCAGGTTCGCCTTGCGGAAGGTCACCGCGGTCGCGCCGCTGGAGGTCGACTCCTGGTAGGGCAGCTCGGTACCCTGCTCGATGATCGCCTTGCCCTGATCGGCGGTCAGCACCCGCGGCGACGAAACCACCTTGCCGCGCTGGTCCGCCTCGAGCGCGGAGACCTCGAGGTTCAGGAAGCGGGTCAGGCTCGAGCCGAACAGGCTGATCGCGAAGCTCGCCGGGGCGGCACCGCCGATCGCGGCCGCCGGCAGGTTGACGAAGTTAGTGTTGTCGATCGCGGTGGCCTGACCGATGCCGACCGCGTTCAGGCCGTCGAGGCCCGAGCCCATCTGGGAGGACAGGTCGGCCGCACCGCTCAGGTTGCCCGATACCGTGGCGTAGCCGCCGGGAACCCGCGAGCCGGCCCCGTAGACCGGCACGTTGAGCGCGGTGGCCGCGCCGGTCACCGGATCGGTGATCGAGGTGGTCCGGTAGATGGTCGAGCGCAGGTCGTTGTAGCCGAGCTTGACGCCGAGGTTGCGCGAGAAGCGGTCGTCGGCCTCGACGATGCGCGCTTCGATCAGCACCTGGCGCACCGGGATGTCGATCTGGTTGATCAGCTTGCGCACGTCCTCGAGCCGCGCCGCGATGTCCTGCACGAACAGCTTGTTGGTCCGCTGGTCGATCACGACGCTGCCGCGCTTGGAGAGCACCCGCTGGTTCTCGCTCGCGAGCAGCTTCTGCAGGTTCTCGGCCTTCTGGTAGTTCAGCTGGAAGGTCTCGGTGCGCAGCGGCTCGATGTCGGCGATCTGCTGGCGCGCCTCGAGATCGAGCTTCTCCTTGGCGGCGAGCTCCTCCTGGGGCGCGATCAGCAGCACGTTGCCGTTCTTGCGCATGTCCAGGCCCTTCGACTGCATGACGATGTCGAGCGCCTGGTCCCAGGGCACGTCCTTCAGCCGCAGGGTGAGCGAACCCTGGACAGAATCGCTGGTGACGATGTTCAGGTTGGTGAAGTCGGCGATGACCTGCAGCAGGGCCCGGACATCGACGCTCTGGAAGTTGAGCGACAGGCGCTCGCCGCGGTAGCCGTCACCCGAACCCTGGGTGAGCCGGGTCGGGTCTTCCTTGACCGGCTTGACCTCGAGGACGAACTGGTTGTCGCTCTGGTAGGCGTTGTGCTCCCACAGGCCGTTCGGCTCGATCACCAGGCGCGAGCCCTCCGGGCGCTGCATCGAGCGCACCACGCGCACTGGGGTGCCGAAGTCGCCGACATCGAGACGGCGCACCAGGTTGTCCGGCAGCCGAGCGTTCTGGAAGTCGACGATGATCGTCTGGCCCTGCTGGCGGATGTCGACACCGACGTTGCTGTCCGAGAGCTCGACCAGCACGCGGCCCGCGCCGTCCGCGCCGCGACGGAAATCGATGTCGCGCAGCGCATGGACGACCTTGCCGATCTGGGGCTCCGGCTTGGCGAAGCTGTACGTGGCGGGCTTCGCGGCGGTGGCGGCCGCCGTCGGCACCGGCTCGAGGGTGACCAGCACGTCGCGGCCCTCGATCTCGGTCTTGTAGCCCACCTGCCGCTTGAGGCTCAGCACCAGCCGCGAGCGGTTGGCGGCGGTGACGATGTTCACCTTGCGCACGTCGCCCTGGCTCAGCTCGTAGCTGCTGCGCCCGGAATCGTTGGCGGTGTCGGCGAAGTCGAGCGCGATCCGCGGCGGATTGGCGATCGTGAAACCGGCCGGCGGATTGGCCGGCGGCTTCGACATCGTGATCCGCAGGTAGGTCGCATCCCCTTGTCGGGTGCTCGTGATCGACTCGATCGCGTTGGATTCGGCGCGCGCCACCTGCGGCACGACCGTGGCAATCGTCGCGACGACAGCCGCCGCACCGACGCTCGCGAACATCCCCCGGCAAACCGCGGCGAACCCGACGCGGCGCCATGCCCCCGGCATCACTTTCATTGTTGAGTCTCCTGAAGCCGGAGCGACGATTCCCGCCTCGTCCAATCGCCGGCTGCGTCCAGCACCAGTTCGGTCAGTACGACCTCGTTTTCCTTGATACTCGTGATTCGACCATGATTCTGTCCGGCATGATTGCCGACCGTCGCCTGGTAGACCACGTTGTCGACCTGCAGCAAGGCGGAGTTCGTGCGCGCATTGCGGATATGGCCGACCATCCGGATCTGCTCGAGCGGGAAGCTCTCGAGAAGCTCGCGTGCCCGCTTCATGTCGGGCGCCAGCCCGCTGCGGGGCGACTCCATCAGCCGCTCGAAGGCGGCGGCGAGCTTCTTGCGCGAGAACGGATCGATCTCCTCCTCGGCCGCGTAGCGAAACGGCGGGAAATGCTTGGGCTCGGGAACCGTGGTGCGGATCGGCTGCGTCGTGTTGCGCACCTCCTGCATCCAGGTGACCAGCTCGCCGTGGTCCTCGGCGCAGCCGCCGAGCGCGGTGACCGCAACGAGCACCGCCGCCAGCCGCATGATCGAATGCTTGCTCACTTCCGGCCCCCCGCCTTCGCCTGAGCCGCCGCGGCCGCCTGGCGCCGCTGTTCGGCAATCTCTTCCTGGTCGAGATACCGGTAGGTCTTGGCGACGGCCTGCATCGCCAGCCGGCCGGTCTTCTCGTTCTCCTCGATCTTCATGTTCTCGAGCGTGACGATCCGGGCGAGATTCGAGATGTCGCTCGTGAAGGCGCCCAGGTCGTGGTAGTTGCCTGCGAGCCGGATGTCGATCGGCAGCTCCGCGTAGTACTCCTTGACCAGCACCTGGCCGGGCTTGAAGAGCTCGAACTGCAGGCCGCGCCCGACGCCCGCCTGGTTGATGTCCGAGAGCAGCGCGTCCATCTCGGCCTTGCTCGGCAACTGCTTCTCGAGCTGGCCGACGTACTGGGCGACCTGCTCCTTCTGCTTGCGCAGGACTTCGAGGTTGACCGCCTGGCGCATCTTGTCGCGGTACTGGTCCTTCAGCTGGACTTCCCGGGCACGGCCGGCGTCGAGCTCCTCGACCAGGCCCTGCCAGTAGAAGAAGTAGGCGAAGACGACGATCAGCGTGAAGATGCCGGCGAGCAGGAGCGACTTCGGCAGGCTCGGCCACAGGCCGGGATGCCGGCCGTTGAGCCCGACGAACTGCTCCTTGATGCCATCGAAGTCGATGTCGATCTTGGTCTTGAGCGCCATGTCAGTTCCTCGCCACCTGGGCGGCCGGTGTCGCTCCGCCGCCGGCCACCGTGGCCGGCGCGCCTCCCTTGTCCGGATCGGTGAGCGAGCGCACGACGGCATTGAGCGAGAACTCGTAGATCCGGCGCTGCTCCGCGTCCTTGCCGCTGCCGGCCCTGGGCTTGAGGTCCACCGCCTTGATCTCGGTGAGCTCGGGCTTCTCCAGCCATTCGGTGCGTCCGGCCAGGTTGCGCAGCAGCTCGGCGACCCGCTCGTTCGTCTGGGCGTAGCCGACCATCGCCAGCCTGCGCTCGGTCTGGCTGACCGATTTCAGGTAGATGCCTTCGGGCGTGTTGTGCACCAGCTCGTCGAGCAGATGCACCGGGATCGTCCGGTTGCTCTGCAGTTCCTCGACCGCCTGCTGGCGCGCCTTGAGCGCGTCGATCTCGGCGCGCAGCGTCGCGATCTCGCGGATCTGCTCGTCGAGCTTGGCGTTCTCGGCGGCGATGAACTGGTTGCGCCGGTCCTGCGCGTCGATCTGCGAGTTGATCCCGAAGCCGACGGCCATGGCCACCGCCGCGCCGGCCATGGCGACCATCGCGCCGAGGGCGACGAAGTCGCGCTTGCGCCGCTCGCGGCGCGCCTCGCGATGAGGAAGCAGGTTGATACGGATCATGGGTCGAACCGCCGCATGGCAAGGCCGGTCGCGACCAGCAGGGCCGGCGCATCGCTGCGCAGCTGCCGTTCGCGGAGGTTGCCGGCGATCTCCATCCCCTGGAACGGGCTGAAGAGCTCGGTCGGCACCTGGGTGCGCTCGGCGACCGCCTCGGCAAGCCCCGGCACCACCGATGAACCACCGGCAAGGAAGATCTGGTCGACGCGGGTGTACGGCGTCGAGGTGAAGAAGAACTGCAGGGCCCGGCCGATGTCGGTCGCGCCCTGGCCGACGAAGGGCCGCAGCAGCTCCTCCTCGTAGCCGTCGGGGAGCTCGCCGGCGCGCTTCTTCGATTCGGCCTCCTCCGGGCCGAGCCCGTAGAGGCGCATGATGTCCTGGGTGAGCTGGTTGCCGCCGAAGGACTGCTCTCGCTCGAAGATCGTCTGGCCGTTGAGCACGATCGTGAGGTAGGTCGAGCTCTGCCCGACCATCGCCACCGCGATGATCTGGCCCTGGCCGTTGTTGGGCAGGAAGGAGTTGACGTAGTCGACCGAGGCGCGGATCGCGTAGGGCTCGACGTCGATCACCACCGGCTTGACGCCCGCCATCTCGGCGACCGCCACACAGTCCTCGACCTTCTCCTTGCGCGACGCGGCCAGCAGGACATCGACCTCTTCCTCGGAGTTCGCCGAAGGCCCGATGATCTGGAAGTCGATGTTGACCTCGTCGATCGGGAACGGGATGTACTGGCTTGCCTCGGACTCGACCTGGAACTCGTAGTCCTCTTCGCGCAGGCCGGCCGGCAGCATGATCTTCTTGGTGATCACCGCCGACGAGGGCAGCGCCATGGCGACCTCGCGGGCCTTGGACTTCGCGCGACGCAACGCCTTCGACAGCGCGTCGGCCACGGCCTCCGGCTTCTCGATGGTGCCGTCGACGATTGCCCCTCGCTCGACCGGCTCGATCGCATAGCGCTCGAGCTTCATGGCGGTCTTCGCGCCGGTTCCGAGCTCAACCACCTTCACGCTCGAGGCGCTCAGGTCGACCCCGACCAGTGGCGGGATCGAGCGTCGGAAAAAACTGGGTAGCATCAGTGCCATTCAGCCCCTGCTTCAGTACGGAATCCGGGGTCGCCGGACGCGATTTGAGAAGCAAATACTGTTAAAATATAGTGATTTACAGCACATTCTTACAATTAGCTTTAAATGCTAGCAACCAGTTCCCTTGACATGCAAGCATTTCGGCGTTCAAGAACCGGGCGCTGTGGATCACTTGTCGCGAGCCTACGACCAAGCGCGGCCCCGGCGTCGGTCGGCCCGTATAATCGGTGGCATCCGTCCGACAGACGTATCGACGGCTGTCAGGAACCCGAAGCGAAATGCCCTTGATGCGCTCTGCGCGCAACACCGCGAGAACCCAGCGCGGCTTCAGCGTCGCGCGACTTCTCGCCGTCCTGGTCGCGATCCCGATCACCGCCCTGATCAGCGGTGCGCTGCTCGCCGCCCTCGCGGTGCTCCTCACCAACGACCGGCTGCCGCAGCTCGACGCCCTGCTCGACTACCGGCCGCAGATCCCGATGCGGGTCTATTCGGCCGACGGCAAGCTGATCGGCGAGTTCGGCGAGGAGCGCCGCACCTTCGTGCGCATCGAGGACGTGCCCGCGGTCATGAAGAACGCGGTCCTGGCGGCCGAGGACGCGCGCTTCTTCGAGCACGGCGGCGTCGATCCCGTGGGCGTCGCGCGCGCCCTGCTGGCCAACCTGTCGGCCGGCGGCATCACCCAGGGATCCAGCACCCTGACGATGCAGCTCGCCCGCGAGTTCTTCCTGTCCCCGGAACGCACCTACACCCGCAAGATCACCGAGGCGCTGCTCGCCCTGCGCATCGAGGACACGCTGACCAAGAACGAGATCCTCGAGCTTTACCTCAACCAGATATTCCTCGGTAAACGGGCCTATGGCTTCGCAGCGGCGGCCCGGACCTATTTCGACAAGACCCTCGACGAGCTCAACCCCGCCGAGGCCGCGATGCTCGCCGGCCTGCCGAAGGCACCGTCTCGCTACAACCCCTTCGTCAATCCGCAGCGGGCCACCGAGCGCCAGCGCTACATCCTGCGGCGCATGCGGGAGAACAACTTCCTGACCGAGGAGCAGTACCGGGACGCGCTCGACACCCCGCTCAAGTACGCGACCGAGCGCAGCGGCGGTCCGGACGACGACAACGGGCTCGCTCCCTATGTCGCCGAGCTCGCCCGCCAGCTCACCCAGGCGATGTTCGAGGGCGACGCCTATACCGCCGGGCTGCGGGTCTACACCACGATCGACACCCGCGACCAGATGGCCGCGCGCGAAGCCCTGCGCAAGGGAGTCATCGACTACGACACCAAGCACGGCTACCGGGGCCCGGAATCCTACGTCAGGCTGCCCGCCGACCCCGAGGGCACGCGGGCCGCGATCGAGGCGGCGGTCGAGGAGGCCGGACGCATCAACGAGTTCCACCCCGCCGTCGTGACCGCCGCATCGGAAAAATCGGTGACGGTCAGCCGCGGCGACGGCTCCCCCCCGATCGAGATCACCGGCAAGGGCCTCGCCTTCGTCAAGCGCGCCCTCGGCGCCAAGGCGCCGGCGGCCACCCGTCTGCAGCCGGGTGCGCTGGTGCGCATCGTCGAGGAACGGGACGGCTGGCGGATCTCGCAGCTGCCGCAGGTCCAGGCGGCCTTCGTCGCGGTCAACACCGCCGACGGCTCGGTACGCGCCCTGGTGGGGGGCTACGACTTCGAGCGCAACAAGTTCAATCGCGTCACCCAGGCCTGGCGTCAGCCCGGCTCGTCGTTCAAGCCCTTCATCTACTCGGCCGCCCTCGAGAAGGGCTTCATGGTCAGCACGATCGTCAACGACGCCCCCTTCTCGATCGACCCCGCCCTTACCGGCGGCGACCTGTGGGAGCCCAAGAACTACGACGGCAAGTTCGAAGGGCCGATGACGATGGCCGAGGGCCTGGCGCGCTCCAAGAACATGGTCTCGATCCGGATCCTGCAGCAGATCGGCCCCGACTATGCGCAGGACTACGTCAGCCGCTTCGGCTTCGAGGCGACGCGCCATCCCGCCTACCTGACGATGGCGCTGGGCGCCGGGGCGGTCACCCCCTGGCAGATGGCCGGCGGCTTCTCGACCTTCGCCAACGGCGGCTATCGGGTCGAGCCGTACATCGTCTCGAAGATCACCAATTCGGCCGGAGAGGTTCTTGCGGCTGCCCGCCCCCGCCAGGCCGGCGACCCCCATAACCGGACGATCGATCCGCGCAACGCCTTCATCATGGACAGCATGCTGCGCGACGTGGTCCGCTACGGAACCGCGACACGCGCCCGGACCGCGCTCAAGCGCAACGACCTTGCCGGCAAGACCGGCACCACGAACGATTCCCACGACGCCTGGTTCGCCGGCTATCAGCACGACATCGCCGCGGTCGCCTGGGTGGGCTTCGACCAGCCGCGCAAGCTGGGCAATCGCGAGACCGGCGGCGGCCTCGCCCTGCCGATCTGGGTCGACTACATGCGGACCGCCCTGACCGACAAGCCGCAGGTCGACCCGGAGCCGCCCGGCGGCATCGTCCAGATCGGTGCCGACTGGTACTACAGCGAGACTCGTCCCGGCCAGGGCATCGCGACCGTCGGCCTCATGGAAGGCGGCGTGGCCTCCGGCGAGAACGCCGACCAGATCCGCGACCAGCTCTTCTGAACGAAGCCCGTGAACGCCGCCGCCAGGGCCCGTCGCATGCGCGATGAAGCGGCACGGGCGCATGCTAGACTGCCTCGCAAATGATCACGCGCGGCCACCCAGCCCTGGTCCTGGCAGTCCTCGTGCTCGTCGCCCTGACCCTCGGTGGTTGCGGAATGCGGGGCCCGCTCTACCTGCCGCCACCGCCGGGGCCGGCGCCGTCGACGGTGCCCGAGATGCCGATTCCCGACCAGGGCGACAGCCGGCGCTGAGCATGCCCGGCTGGCCGGTGCCTGCCCAGGCGCCCGGCCCTGCGGATCGTTCGTCCTCATCGTTTCCTGGGAGCCTCCCCGATGCCGTGGTATGACCATCGCAATGGCGAACTGTTCGCCGAAGCCGTCAGGCTCGCCGATATCGCCGAGCGCTACGGCACCCCGACCTTCGTGTACTCGGCCAGCGCCATCCGCAACGCCTACCGGGAATTCGCGAAAGCCTGCGCCGGGCGGCGCGTGACGATCTGCTACGCGCTGAAGGCGAACTCCAATCTCGCCGTCGTCGACCTGCTCGCCCGCGAAGGAGCCGGTTTCGACATCGTGTCGGCGGGCGAATTGCGACGCGTGCTGGCCGTCGGCGGCGACCCGGCCCGGGTGGTGTTCTCGGGCGTCGGCAAGTCGGCCGCCGAGATGCGCGAGGCGCTCGAGGCGGGCGTCGGCTGCTTCAACGTCGAATCCGACTCCGAGCTCGAGCGGCTCTCCGAGGTGGCGCAGGCGCTCGGGCGCCGGGCGGCGGTGTCGTTGCGGGTCAACCCCGATGTCGATGCCCGCACCCACCCGTACATATCGACCGGCCTGCGGCAGAACAAGTTCGGCATCGCCCATGGCCGGGCCCGCGCCACCTATCGCCGGGCCGCCGGCCTGCCCGGCATCGACGTGGTGGGCATCGACTGCCACATCGGATCCCAGATCACCGAGATCGCCCCCTTCCTCGCGGCGGCCGACCGGGTCGCCGACCTCGTCGACGAGTTGCGGGCCGACGGCATCGAGTTGCGCCACATCGACCTCGGCGGCGGCCTCGGCGTGCGCTACCGCGACGAAGACCCGCCTTCGCGGCAGGCGCTGATGCAGGCGATCTTCGAGCGCCTCGACTCGCGCTTCGAGGCCGGGCGCTACGAGATCATGTTCGAGTTCGGCCGCGCGCTGGTCGGCAACGCGGGCCTGCTGCTCACCCGGGTCGAGTACATCAAGGACACCGGCGAGCGCCGCTTCGCGATCGTCGACGCCGCCATGAACGACCTGATCCGCCCGAGCCTGTACGACGCCTGGCATGGCGTGGTGCCGGTACGGCCGCGCGCGGGCGCAACGCTGCCCCATGACATCGTCGGTCCGGTCTGCGAGTCCGGCGACTGGCTCGCCCGGGAGCGGATGCTCTGCGTCGAGCCCGGCGACCTGCTCGCCTTCGAGTCCGCCGGCGCCTATGCGATGGTGATGAGCTCGAACTACAACTCGCGGGGCCGGGCCGCCGAGGTCATGGTCGACGGCGACCGGGCGCAGCTGGTGCGCGAGCGCGAATCGCTCGAATCGCTCTACGCCCTCGAGCGAACGCTGAAATAGTCACATCCCTCGGAACCGTGCCGCGAACTGCCGGCTGACGGGAAGCCTCACCTCGCGGCCGGCCAGCCGTTCATGGAGATGCACCCAGAGCCGGCCGGCGAGGTCGCGACGGATCGTGTCGATCGCATCGAGCCGCACGATGGTGGAGCGGTGGATCTGCGCGAATTGCTCCGGATCCAGCCCGGCCAGCAGCTCGGAGAGCGGCATGCGGATGAGCGCGGTGGTCTCGCGGGTCACGATCGAGACGTACTTGTCGCGCGCCTCGAAGTAGAGCACCTCGCCGACCGGAATCTGGCGGGTCACGTCGCCGATGCTCGCCCTCAGGAAACGCATCCCGGGCCGCACCGGGCCGTTCGCGCGCAAGCCGTCCTGCAACTGGGCCAGCAATGCCGGCAAGTCGGGGTAGGCAGGCCCGGGCTCGGCATGGCCGGCCGCCAGGCGCGCGCGCAGGCGCTCGACGCAGCGGGCGAGGCGCTCCTCGCCGACCGGCTTGAGCAGGTAGTCGACCGCGGCGGCCTCGAAAGCGTCGATCGCGTACTGCTCGTAGGCCGTGACGAACACGACCTCCGGCCGGGGAGGCGCACCGCGCGCCAGCTCGCCGGCCACGTCGAGCCCGCCGAGGACCGGCATGCGGATGTCCAGGAATGCGACATCGGGCCGCAGGCTCGCGATCGCCTCCAGCGCGGCGCCCCCGTCGTGCACTACGCGCTCGACGACGAGCTGCGGCCAGGCCTTGCGAAGCATCCGCTCGAGAGCGGCCGCCAGCAGGGGCTCGTCCTCGGCGAGGATCGCGCGCGGCGTCGCCGCCGCGCCCGGGCCTTTCGGGCCGTTCATCGATCCGGCCCCGCGTCGAGGGCCTTGCCCTCGCCCGCCGGCAGGACGATGCGGGCCACGGTACCGCCGGCCCTGCGCGATTCCAGCGTCAGCGTCGCATCCGGTCCGAGCGCAAGGCGAAGCCGCTCGGCCAGGTTCGCCAGCCCGGCGCCGCCGCCGCTTGCCGGCGCATCGCCCAGACCAGCGCCGGAGTCCCCGACCTCCAGCACCCAGCCGTTGCGCCCCGGGCTGGCCGACACTGTGATCTCGCCGCCCGCCGGGCTCGGCTCGATGCCATGCTTGATCGCGTTCTCGACCAGGGTCTGCAACGCGGCGGGCGGTACCCGCACCGCATCCGCCCCGGCCGGCACCGCGTAGCGCACGCGCAGGCGGCCGCCGAGGCGAAGCTGCATCACGTCCAGATAGCCGCGCACCGAGTCCAGCTCGTCGGCCAGGGCCACCAGGGGGCGCGCCATGTTGCGAGACGATGCGCGCAGGTAGGCGGTCAACGCATCGATCAGCCGCCGGGCGTCCGGCGCATCCGGCGGGATCAACGCTATGACGCTGGCCAGCGTGTTGTACAGGAAATGCGGCTCGATCTGGGCATTGAGCAGTTGCAGCCGTGCCGAGATCGCCTCGCGCTCGGCTGCCGCGCGGGCGCTGCGCTCGCGCTCGTGCGCCAGTTGCCGGCCGCGCAGGCGATTCACGAATCCGAGCACCGCCATCGTGGCGGCCGCCCAGAAGAGCGGAATCACGACCAGAAAACCCGAAGCCTGCATCATGTGCTCGACGAGGCGATTCCAGTCGCCGAGGCGCCACCAGGCGGCCGCAGCGTAGCCGAGCCAGCTTCCGGCCAGCACCACGGACAGCACGTAGGCGATGCGCAGCGCCGCCGGCAGCATGAACATGTCGAAGCGCAGGCCGCGGCCCAGCGTCCAGAACATGGCGTGTATCGTCAGCCCGATCGTCTGGCTCACCAGCAGGTTCGACCCGAAGCCTCCGGTCTGCGGGACGAACAGCGTCAACAGGGTCGCGATCACGGTGTTCAGCACCGCGGTCCAGGCCCATGGCGCCCATGACGGGCCATCGGGCGCGGGCTTCCACGCGGTCAGCAGCGAGCGGGAAGCCCGTTCGCCCAGCAGACGTGTGGACGATCCGCTCACCGCAGCACCTCCATCCGGAACACGCATCCCCGCCGCAGGCGTTCGGCCGGGTGCTCCATTCTGCGACGGATGTCGGATGACATCATCGGTATCCTCTCAGATCAGCGCGGCCAACATGGCGGGCAGTCCATCGGACAGCACCCGCGGCAGGTCGACGAACAGCAAGGTGTTCATCAGGCGCTCCGGCGCCGCCACCGCGGCCACCCCGGCGCCCGCCAGCCCCATGTAGGCCCCGAGCACCCAGCGCCGGTGGTTGGCGAAGTCCCGGCGGATCGCGTAGCGCACGGCCAGCACGAGCGAGAGCAGCGTGAACAGCGACAGGCCGTGGATCCAGCTGAAGCCGCCCAGCCACGCCAGGCCGATGTCGCTGCGCAATCCGAACGAGCTCAGCGCGGTCACCGTCATCGCGACCATCCACAGATAGCCGACGCCGCGATGGCGCAGGCCGCGCTTGGCGGCCAGCAGCTGCCAGGCGCCGAGCACGACGGCCATGCAGGCGGCCAGCACATGGGTGAGCGTCAATGGGTTCATGCGGATCTCCCGAAGCGGTTGGGATGACCCATTGTCGACACCCCGCCTGCGGCGCGTGCCGCGATGCGACGAAACGCCGGAACGGCGTCGCGAACCGCATCGGGACGGTGTGAACGGAATCCGCCGGCGATCGGCGGGGGCGGCGAGCTACGCGGTTCGGCCCGGCCGGCGGCGTGAACGAACCGACCGCAGGACGCGTGCCGCCAGCAGGAGTCCGACGATCATCGCGTAGACCGCGGGCTCGCCGATGTCGTTCTTGCCCGCCTTGTGCCACCAGAAATGCAGCACGCCGGCCGCGGCGACCAGGTAGACGACCCGGTGCAGCATCTGCCAACGCGACCCGAGCCGGCGCATCGCGAAGCGGTTCGAGGTCAGCGCGAGCGGGACCATCAGGACCCAGGCCGCGAAGCCGGCGGCGATGAAGGGCCGCTCCAGGATGTCGGCGACGATGGCCAGGAGATCGAACCACTGGTCGAGCCAGAGATACATGAGAAAGTGCAGGCTGCCGTAGAAGAAGGCGTAGAGGCCGAGCATCCGGCGCAGGCGGACGATCGCCGTGGGCGCACCGAGCCAGCGCAGGGGGCTGATCGCGAGGGTCAGGCAGAGGAACACGAGGGTCCAGGTTCCCAGGGAACGGGTGACGAACTCGACCGGATTGGCGCCCAGGCCGCCGCCCGTGCCGAGCGCGACGAGGCGCAGCAGGGGGCCGAGCGACACCAGGAAGACGCCGGCCCGGACGGCGCCGAACCAGGCCATCGGACGAGGGCCGGCGGGCCCGGCAGCCTGCGGCACCCGGGCCTGCCCGGAGCGCATCAGAAATGCCGGCGCAGATCCATCCCGGCGTAGAGCGAGGCGACCTGGTCGGCGTAGCCGTTGAACATCAGGGTCTTGCGCTTGCGGGCGAGAAAGCCGCCGTCGCCGATCCGCCTCTCGGTCGCCTGCGACCAGCGTGGATGCGGCACATCGGGATTGACGTTGGAGTAGAAGCCGTATTCGCGAGGGGCGGCGAGGTGCCAGGCCGTTAGCGGCTCCTTCTCGACGAAGCGGATCGCAACCAGCGACTTGCCGCTCTTGAAGCCGTACTTCCAGGGGACGACGATGCGTACGGGCGCCCCGTTCTGCCTCGGCAGGACCTCGCCGTAGAGGCCGACGCACAGCAGGGTCAGGGGATGCATCGCCTCGTCCAGGCGCAAGCCCTCGATATAGGGCCAGCGCAGGACCGGCGAACGCAGGCCGGGCATCTGGTCCGCGTCGGCGAGCGTCTCGAACTCGACGTACTTCGCGCTGCCCAGCGGTTCGACCCGGCGAATCAGCTCGGCAAACGAATAGCCCAGCCAGGGGATCACCATCGACCAGCCTTCGACGCAGCGCATGCGATAGACCCGCTCCTCGATCGGCGCGAGGGCGAGCAGCTTCTCGATGTCGTAGACCCCGGGCCTCGCTACCGCGCCTTCCACGCTGACCGTCCATGGCCGGGTCCGCAGACGGTGGGCGTGGCGCGCCGGATCGTCCTTGTCGGTGCCGAACTCGTAGAAATTGTTGTAGGTGGTGACGTCCTCGTAGGAGGTGCGAGGCTCGCCGGTCGACAGCTCGCTCGGCCGGCCGGCAAGCTTCTGCGGGGGCAGGTTCGCCGGCGTGGGCTGGGCCACCGCGCCGGCCACGGGCAACAGCGCGGCGGCGCCCGCCGCGCGGATGATGTCGCGCCGTCGCTCGTACACCCTTCGGGGTGTGATCTCCGAAGGCTGGACGGGGTGCTGGCTGCTCGTCCTGATAAGCATCGTCGTCCCCACGAATGACAAGGGGCGGTGATCGCTCACCGCCCCCTAGCTTACGCCCCTTCGAGACTGCTAACGAAGGCCGGCGATGTAGTCGGATACAGCGCGAATCTCGACGTCGGACATCTGCGCCGCGATCTGGCTCATCTGGAGATTGTTGGTGCGGTCGCCCTGGCGGAAAGCCGTCAGCTGGGTCGCGGTGTATTCGGCATGCTGGCCGCTGAGCTGCGGGTACTGCACCGGAATGCCGGCACCGGTCGGGCCATGGCAGGCGGCGCATGCGGGTACGCCCTTGGCGGCGATGCCCCCTCGATAGATCTTCTGGCCGAGCTCGGCGAGATCCTTCTCGCGCGCCGTGGTCGGCGTGAGCTTCTGCGAGGCATAGTATGCCGAGACGTTGCGGATGTCCTCGTCGGAGAGGGCGGCCGCGAAGCCCGCCATCAGCGCGCTGGGACGCGCCGGCTCGGCGCCGTCGATGGACTTGAAGTCGCGCAGCTGCTTGGCGAGGTACTCGGGATGCTGGCCCGCGATGCTCGGATTGGCCGACGCCGGGCTGTTGCCATCGGTGCCGTGGCAGGCCACGCACACGCTGGACGCGATCTGCTGGCCGGCGGCGAGATCGGGCTTGGCCTTGTCCTGCGCCATCGCCAACACGGGAATCATCGAAGCGACCACCGTCGCCAGCAGGCGCGAGGCGGACGACATTCGGGACGACGCCTGCGCATGCGTCGGGGAGATAACTTTGCTGTGGGCCATCGCCAATCCGGTTGTTCTGGGTTCCACCGACGAACCGGCCGGCAGGACGGCGCCGGCGACATCCGGTCCCGTGGTATTCGGTTCCATCGGCTCGATTTCCGCTTCTCGATTCCATCCCGCATCCGCCGGATACGCGGTGAGGGAGCACGCAATTGTACAATATGGGGTTTGACGCATCCAACCAGACCGCCTTCGCATGCGACCCGGCGGCAGGCAGGCCTTTCATGAGCGCCCCGCTGCTATCGTCAGCGCAGTTCTTCACCACCGTCGCCCAGCTCCAGCAGTTGCCGGCGACCGGTCTGCCCGAAGTGGCCTTCGTGGGGCGATCGAACTCCGGCAAATCCTCGGCGATCAACAAGCTGTGCAATCGCAACCGGCTCGCCTTCGCGAGCCGGACCCCGGGGCGCACCCAGGCGCTGAACTACTTCGGCCTCGGCCCCTCCGATGATTGCGTCGCCTACCTGGTCGATACGCCAGGCTACGGCTACGCGGCCGCGCCTGGCGAGGTCCGCCGGCAGTGGGACACGCTGGCCGGGCGCTATCTCGGCGATCGGGACGAGCTGCGCGGCGTGGTCCTGATGGTCGACATCCGGCGCCTCGTCGGCGAGCGCGACATCGACCTGCTGCGCTGGATCGCACCCCACATTCCCATCCTGGCACTGCTCACCAAGGCCGACAAGCTGGCCCGGATGCACCAGCGCCGGGCGCTCGACGAAGCGCGCGACCAGATCGCCGCGCTCGGCCTGCCCAATCCGGTCAGCCTGCTGCTGTTCTCCTCGCTCAAGGGCACCGGCATCGAGGCGGCGCGCAGGCAGATCGAGGACTGGCTCGCGCCATGCGAGCAGGCCACCACCGAGCCGACCACCGAAGCGGCGCAGACTCGAGGCGATTCATGACCAACGACACCTTCCCCCCCATGCCGGCCTATCCCGCCACCCGGATGCGGCGCCTGCGGCGCGACGACTTCTCGCGCCGCATGGTCCGCGAGACCCGGCTGGGCGCAGACGACCTGATCTACCCGGTCTTCATCCATGAAGGCGTGAAGCAGCGCACCGCGGTGCCCTCGATGCCCGGCGTGGAACGGCTCAGCCTCGATCTGCTGCTGCCCGTGGCCGAGCAATGCCTGCAGCTCGGCATCCCGGTGCTGGCGCTCTTCCCCGCCATCGACCCTTCGATCAAGACGCCCGACGGGCGGGCCGCCACCGACCCGGAAGGCCTGATCCCGCGCGCGGTCGCGGCGATCAAGCAGCGCTTTCCCGAGCTCGGCGTGCTGACCGACGTCGCCCTCGATCCCTATACCAGTCACGGCCAGGACGGCGTGCTCGACGAATCCGGATACGTCCTCAACGACCTGACGATGGCGATCCTCGTCGAGCAGGCGCTCGCCCAGGCACGCGCCGGGGTCGACATCGTGGCGCCCTCGGACATGATGGACGGCCGCATCGGCGCGATCCGCCAGGCGCTGGAACGCGAAGGCTTCATCCATACGCGGATCATGGCGTACTCGGCGAAGTACGCATCGGCCTACTACGGCCCGTTTCGCGACGCCGTCGGATCGGCGGCCAATCTCGGCCGGGGCAACAAGAAGACCTACCAGATGGACCCGGGCAACAGCGACGAGGCGCTACGGGAAGTCGGCCTCGACATCGCTGAAGGCGCCGACATGGTGATGGTCAAGCCGGGCATGCCCTATCTCGACATCGTGCGCCGGGTGAAGGACACCTACCGGATGCCCACCTTCGTCTATCAGGTGAGCGGCGAGTACGCGATGATCAAGGCTGCCGGGGGCAATGGCTGGATCGACGAGAAGGCCGCCGCCCTCGAGGCCCTGCTGGCGATGCGACGCGCCGGCGCCGACGGCATTTTGACCTACTTCGCGCTGGACGCTGCCCGCTGGCTGCGCGACGGCGCCTGAGCGCCGGCCGCCCGCTCGACTTCGGCCGGGCTCGCGCTATACGAGCGAGGGAGGCTTCGCGCAGCACTGCGCGACCCAGGCCGCATAGGCGGGGTTCACCCTGGCGGGATGCCAGGCCACGATCTCCGGCACATCGTAGGGATGGAGCTCGCCGAGCCGCCGCTCGAGCTCGTCGAAACGGCCGGCGACCGTCTTGAGCAGCAGCGGGATCTCTCGCGCCTCCTCGATTCGGCCATCCCAGGAATAGCGAGAGCTCACTTCAGGAAGCCGATTGATGCAGGCGACCAGCGCCTCGTCGAGCAGGGTCCGCTCGATCAGGTCAGCGGTCGCTTCATCCGGCACATTGGTGAGCACCAACATCACTTGCGGGCTGATTCCGGACGATGCCATGTCGACCTCCTTGCGCGATGCAGGAAAAGAAAACGCCCGAGCGGCGATGCCGTCGGGCGTCCGTCGGCCCGCCGAAGCGAGCCGGGAATGGAGCGCGCTCAGGCCTGGGCGGCCTCTTCCTGCTCCGGCCGGTCCATCAGCTCCACGATCGCCATCGGCGCATTGTCGCCGACCCGGAAGCCGAACTTCAGGATACGCAGGTAGCCGCCATTGCGATTGGCGTAGCGCGGTCCGAGCTCGTCGAAGATCTTCACCACCATGTCGCGATCGCGCAGGCGATCGAAGGCGAGGCGCCGGTTCGCGAGCGAGGGCTTCTTGCCGAGGGTGATGAGCGGCTCGACGACGCGGCGCAGCTCCTTGGCCTTGGGCAGGGTGGTCTTGATCTGCTCGTGCAGCAGCAGCGAATTGCACATGTTGCGCAGCATCGCGGTGCGATGCGCGGTCGTGCGGTTGAGTTTGCGAAGTCCGTGACGATGACGCATGGTGAGTTCCTCTATCGATCAGGGGCGCTCGAGACCGGCCGGAGGCCAGTTCTCCAGGCGCATGCCCAGCGTCAGTCCGCGCGACGCCAGCACTTCCTTGATCTCGTTCAGCGATTTGCGCCCGAGGTTGGGCGTCTTGAGCAGCTCGTTCTCGGTGCGCTGGATCAGGTCACCGATGTAGTAGATGTTCTCGGCCTTCAGGCAGTTGGCCGAGCGCACGGTGAGCTCGAGGTCGTCGACCGGACGCAGGAGCACCGGGTCGATCTGCGGGCCACCGCGGCCGATGCTGCTGCCGCCCGCCTGGGGCTCGACCACCGGGTCGTGGCCCTCGAGGGCGGCGAACACCGACAGCTGCTCGACGAGGATCCGCGCCGACTGGCGCACGGCCTCCTCGGGGGCGATCACACCGTTGGTCTCGACGTCGACGATCAGGCGGTCGAGGTCGGTGCGCTGCTCGACGCGTGCGCTTTCGACCACGTAGCTGACGCGCCGGATCGGCGAGAACGACGCATCGAGGACGACCCGGCCGATCGACTTGGTCTCGAGCATGTCGCGCATCGTGCCCGGAACATAGCCGCGGCCGCGCTCGACCTTGATCGACATGTCGAGCTTGCCGCCCTCGGTCAGGGTGGCGATGACATGATCCGGATTGACCAGCTCGACGTCGTGCGGCAGGTCGATGTCGGACGCCGTCACCGGGCCGGCCGCTTCCTTGCGCAGCGTCAGGAAGACCTCGTCCCGATTGTGCAGCTTGAAGACGACGCCCTTCAGGTTGAGCAGAAGCTCGACGACATCCTCGCGCACGCCGTCGATGGTCGAGTACTCGTGCACGACCCCGGCGATCTGCACCTCGGTCGGCGCATAGCCGACCATCGAGGACAGGAGCACGCGACGCAGCGCGTTGCCGAGCGTGTGACCGAAGCCGCGCTCGAACGGCTCCATCACGACCCGGGCGTGCGAGGGCCCGAGTTGCTCGACCTCGACGATGCGTGGCTTAAGCATGGCAGTCTGCATTCGGTATTCCTCTTGGTTAGCGCGAGTACAACTCGACGATCAGGCTTTCGTTGATGTCGCCGGCGAGGTCGGCACGATCCGGAACCGCCTTGAACACGCCTTCCATCTTGGTCTTGTCGACCGACACCCAGCCCGGCAGGCCGATCTGCTCGGCCAGGTTCAGGGAATCGACGATACGGGCCTGCTTCTTCGACTTCTCGCGGATCGCAACGACGTCGTTCGGCTTGATCGTGGCCGACGGGATGTTCAGGACCTGGCCGTTGACGATGACGGCGCAGTGGCTGACCAGCTGGCGCGCCTCGGCGCGGGTCGAGCCGAATCCCATCCGGTAGACGACGTTGTCGAGCCGGCACTCGAGCAGTTGAAGAAGCTGCTCGCCGGTGTTGCCGCGACGCCTTGCGGCTTCCGCGAAATAGCGCCGGAACTGGCGCTCGAGCACACCGTACATCCGCTTGACCTTCTGCTTCTCGCGCAGCTGCAGGCCGTAGTCGGAGGTACGGGCGCCGGATGTGCGGCCATGCTGGCCCGGCTTGGTGTCCTTCGCCTTGGAGTCGAGCGAGCGACGCGCGCTCTTGAGGAACAGGTCGGTTCCTTCGCGGCGGGAGAGTTTTGCCTTGGGTCCGGTATAACGTGCCACTTCGTTTCCTCGATTCTTACGCGACGCGACGTCGCGGTTAGTCCGCCCTTAAGGACGCCCCGCAATGGCGGGCGCGTGGACGAACGGTGGTCTTTCGTACGGATTCGCCTTCAACCGCATGACCGCGTTGGGTCGCCTTGCCGTGCAAGCGCACTGTCTGCGGCTCCCCGCCTTGTCCTGCGGTCGAATCCGAATCCGCAATTGCCCGGAAATGCCAATACCCGCCCGAAGGCGGGCCGGGGCGCCGGGCAGCACCCCATTGCTCAGAACCTGTGAATGAATCGGACGCGCCCGAGCGGTGCGCCAGGGCGGTTCCGATCAAGGCGCAAAGCGCAGCCATGTCGGGTGACATGGCGAGCATTTGCAACGATGAGCGGGGCCGCCATGGCGTGACGAGCGGGTGTGGCTGGTTCGTTCACAGGTTCTCAGATGCGGCGTTTCTTCGGCGGACGGCAGCCGTTGTGCGGAATCGGCGTCACGTCCGAGATCGACAGGATCTTGATTCCCAGCGCGTTGAGCGCCCGCACCGAGGACTCGCGCCCCGGGCCCGGGCCCTTGATCTGCACTTCGAGGTTCTTGATCCCGCAGTCCTGCGCCACGCGGCCGGCGGCATCGGCCGCGACCTGCGCCGCGAACGGCGTCGACTTGCGCGATCCCTTGAACCCCGCGCCACCGGAGGTCGCCCAGGCCAGCGCGTTGCCCTGACGGTCGGTGATCGTGATGATCGTGTTGTTGAACGACGCGTGAACGTGCGCGATGCCGTCCGAGACGTTCTTCTTGACCTTCTTGCGGACGCGCTGGGCGCCCTGCGAACCACGTGCCATTACTGGTTTCTCCGCTTATTTCTTCAGTGCCACGCCGGCGCGACGCGGCCCCTTGCGGGTACGCGCGTTGGTGCGGGTACGCTGGCCGCGCGCCGGCAAGCCGCGCCGATGGCGCATGCCGCGATAGCAGCCCAGGTCCATCAGGCGCTTGATCGACATCGACACCTCGCGCCGCAGGTCGCCCTCGACGGTGAACTTGGCGATGCCGTCGCGCAGCCGCTCGAGTTCCGCGTCGTTGAGATCCTTGATCTTCTTCTCGAACGGAACCCCCGCCGCGACACAGATCGCGCGGGCGCGGGTGCGGCCGATGCCATAGATCGCAGTCAGGCCGATCTCGGCGTGCTGACGGTCGGGAATGTTGATGCCCGCAATACGTGCCATTGCTCGTCCTCTGATACGTCCGTATGCCTCAACCCTGGCGCTGCTTGTGGCGCGGGTCGCTGCAGATCACGCGAACGACCCCGTTGCGCTTGATGATCCTGCAGTGGCGGCAAAGCTTCTTGACCGATGCCATTACTTTCATGATTTACCTCGACTCAACCTGTCCTGGAGCACCGCGATGCCGGCGGCGGCCGGCCTCCGCCACGCTTTCCGGCATCCGTACGCCTTGCCTCAACTGCTGCCGAATCCCTTTGCATTCGCCTTGCGCATCAGGCTCTCGTACTGGTGCGACATCATGTAGGCCTGCACCTGCGCCATGAAATCCATTGCGACGACCACGATGATCAGGAGCGAGGTGCCGCCGAAATAGAAGGGCACGTTCCACTCGAGGATCATGAACTCGGGCAGCAGGCACACCGCGGTGATGTAGATCGCCCCCGCCAGGGTCAGCCGCATCAGGATCTTGTCGATGTAGCGCGCGGTCTGGTCGCCCGGCCGGATCCCCGGCACGAAGGCCCCGCTCTTCTTCAGGTTGTCGGCGGTCTCGCGGCTGTTGAAGACCAGCGCCGTGTAGAAGAAGCAGAAGAAGATGATCGCCAGAGCGTACATCAGGATGTAGACCGGCTGGCCCGGCGACAGCATCGCCGCGGCGTCGCGCAGCCAGTTGACCACGATGTTGTCGCTGTCGCCGGTCGTGAACCACTGGGCGATCGTCGCCGGGAACAGGATGATCGACGAGGCGAAGATCGGCGGGATCACGCCCGACATGTTCAGCTTCAGGGGCAGGTGCGAGGTCTGCCCGCCGTAGATGCGGTTACCCACCTGGCGTTTCGCGTAGTTGACCGTGATCTTGCGCTGCCCCCGCTCCACGAATACGCAGAAGGCGGTCACCAGCACCACCAGGACGACGATGATCAGCGCGACGAAGCTGCTGAGCGATCCGGTGCGCACGAGCTCGCCCATGCCGCCGATCGCGCTCGGCAGGCCGGCGACGATGCCTGCGAAGATGATGATCGAGATCCCGTTGCCCAGGCCGCGCTCGGTGACCTGCTCGCCGAGCCACATCAGGAACATCGAGCCGGTGACCAGGGACACCACGGTCATGAAGCGGAACATCAGGCCGGGATCGAGCACCAGGCCCGGCTGGGACTCGAGCGCCACCGAGATGCCGATCGCCTGGAAGGTCGACAGGGCCAGGGTGAAGTACCGGGTGTACTTCGTGATCTGCCGGCGTCCGGCCTCGCCTTCCTTCTTGAGCGCTTCGAGCCGCGGCACCACCACGGTGAGCAGCTGCATGATGATCGATGCCGAGATGTACGGCATGATCCCGAGCGCGAAGATCGAGAAGCGCTCCAGGGCACCGCCCGAGAACATGTTGAACATCCCGAGCACCCCGCCCTGCTGGCTCTGGAAGAGCTTGGCGAGCTCGCCCGGGTCGATGCCCGGGACGGGGATGTGGGTGCCGAGGCGATAAACGACGAGCGCGAGCGCCAGGAACACGAGCCGGCGACGCAGGTCGCCCGACTTGCTGGCGGTTGCGAGAGCCGATGCAGGTTTCGTCGCCACGGATTGCCTTCGATCCTTGGTTTCAGTCCAGCTTGCCGCCGGCGGCCTCGATGGCCGCGCGCGCGCCCTTGGTCGCCGCGACGCCCTTGAGGTTCAGCGCCCGGTCGACGGTGCCCGAGAGGATCAGCTTGGCGGCCTTGGCCAGTTGCGGCACGATGCCGGCCTGCTTGAGCACGAGCAGGTCGATCTCGGTGGCCTGGACCTTGGCGAGCTCGCTCAGGCGCACCTCGGCCGTGTCGGCCGCGGTGCGCGAGGTGAAGCCGCGCTTGGGCAGGCGCCGGTGCATCGGCATCTGGCCGCCCTCGAAGCCGACCTTGTGAAATCCGCCGGCACGCGATTTCTGGCCCTTGTGGCCCCGCGTGGCGGTCTTGCCCATGCCGGAGCCGATGCCGCGGCCGACCCGCTTGGCCGGGTTCCTGGCGCCGGCCGCCGGCTTCAGGTTGTTCAGTCGCATAGCAGTTCCTTGATTCCTCAGCCCACGCGAACGAGGTAGGACACGGTATTGATCATGCCGCGCACCGCAGGGGTGTCCTCGAGTTCCCGGGTCTGGTTGATCTTCTTCAGCCCCAGGCCCAGCACCGTCGCGCGATGGTTGGCCTTGGTGCCAATCGGGCTCCTGACCAGGGTGACTTTCAGCGTCTTCTTGCTCATGACTTCTCTCTGCTCGATTGCCGCCGGGCCGGCCGGAGCCGCCCGCCTGCCGGCACTCAGCCGAGGATCTCCTCGACGGACTTGCCGCGCTTGGCCGCGATCTCGGCCGGGGTGTTCACCTGGCTGAGGGCGTTCAGGGTGGCCCGGACGATGTTGTACGGATTGCTCGAGCCGTGGCTCTTGGCAACCACGCTGGACACGCCCATGACCTCGAAGACGGCGCGCATCGGGCCGCCCGCGATGATGCCGGTGCCCTCGGGCGCCGGCGCGACGAAGACCTCGGCGGCGCCGTGGCGGCCGACCACACGGTGGTGGACGGTGCCGTTGCGCAACGGGACCTTGATCATCTTGCGGCGGGCCTCGTCCATCGCCTTCTGCACCGCAACCGGTACTTCGCGCGACTTGCCCTTGCCCATGCCGATGCGGCCATCGCCGTCACCGACCACGGTCAGCGCGGCGAAGCCGAGCACCCGGCCGCCCTTGACGACCTTCGTGACGCGGTTGACGCCGATCATCTTCTCGCGAAGGCCGTCGTCGCGTTCCTCGCTGCCCACTCGTGCTTGAATTTTAGCCATGACTCAATCCTGTTCCGGCCGGCTCAGAACTTCAGGCCGGCTTCGCGGGCCGCTTCGGCCAGCGCTTTCACCCGGCCGTGGTAGCGGTAGCCCGAGCGGTCGAATGCAACGTTCTCGATGCCGGCCTGCAGCGCCTTCTCGGCGATCCGCTGGCCGACCAGCTTCGCGGCGTCCGTATTGCCTCCGCGGCCGTGGCCGCCGGTGAGCTTCGAGCCGATGTCGGCCTCGGCGGTCGAGGCCGAGACCAGTACCTGCGCGCCGTCGAAGCTGAAGATGCTCGCGTAGATGTGCGCGTTCGAACGAAATACCGACAGGCGGTTCGTGCGCAGCTCGCGGGCCTTGAGGCGCGTTTGGCGGGCACGACGCAGGCGGGTTTGCTTCTTGTCCATCGTCGAATGTCCTGTGCTTGCGTTGGGCCGTTACTTCTTCTTGGTTTCCTTGAGCGCGACGTGCTCGCCGGCGTAGCGGACCCCTTTACCCTTGTACGGCTCGGGCGGACGATAGGCGCGCACTTCGGCCGCCACCTGTCCGACCACCTGCTTGTCGGCCCCCCGGATCACGATCTCGGTCTGGGTCGGGCATTCCGCCTTCACGCCGTCGGGCAGCTTGTGCACCACCGGATGGGAGAAGCCGAGCGACAGGTTCAGGCTCTGCCCCTGGGCCTGGGCCCGGTAGCCGACGCCGACCAGCGAAAGCCGACGCTCGAAGCCGGTCGACACGCCGTGGACCATGTTGGCGATCAGGGCGCGGAAGGTACCGCTCATGGCGTTGGCCTCGCGCGATTCGCCGACGGGGCTCACCCGCAGCTCGCCGTCTTCCTGCTCGAGGCTGACCAGGGGGTTGATCCGCTGCACGAGCGAGCCCTGCGGCCCCTTGATCGACAGCTCGTCCTGGGCCAGCTTGATCTCGACGCCCTTGGGCACCGGGATCGGCATGCGTCCGATTCGGGACATCTCGAACTCCTTAGGACACGTAGCCGATGACTTCGCCGCCGACGCCGGTGGCGCGGGCATGGCGATCGGTCATCACGCCTCGCGAGGTCGTGACGATCGCCACCCCCAGGCCGTCCATGACCTTGGGCAGGGCGTCGCGACCCCGGTAGATGCGCAGGCCGGGGCGCGAGATGCGCTCGAGGCGCTCGATCACCGGCCGACCTGCGTAATAGCGCAGCTGCACTTCGAGCTCGCTCTTGGGACCGTTCGTCCTGACCTCGAAGCCGTCGATATAGCCTTCGTCCTTGAGGACCTTGGCGATCGCGACTTTGAGTTTCGACGACGGCATCGACACCGACATTTTCTCGACGCGCTGTGCGTTGCGAATGCGCGTGAACATGTCGGCGATGGGGTCGCTCATGCTCATCGTTGGTTCCTTCCTACCAGCTCGCCTTGATCACGCCAGGAATCTCGCCATTCATGGCGGCCTGACGCAGCTTGTTACGACCGAGGCCGAATTTGCGATAGACACCGCGCGGACGGCCGGTGAGTTCGCAGCGAGTGCGCATCCGCGAGGGGCTCGCGTCGCGGGGCAGCGCCTGCAGGGCAAGACGCGCCTGGAAACGCTCTTCGTCGGATTTCGACTGGTCGTCGATGATCGCCTTGAGGGCGGCGCGCTTGGCGGCAAACTTCTTCACCGTCTTGGCGCGCTTCATCTCGCGATTGATCAGGGAGAGCTTCGCCACTTGTTCACCTCAGTTGCGGAACGGGAAGTTGAAGGCCGCCAGCAATGCCTTGGCTTCCTCGTCGGTCTTGGCCGTCGTCGTGATGCTGATGTTCAGCCCTCGCACGGCGTCGACCTTGTCGTACTCGATCTCGGGGAAGATGATCTGTTCCTTCACGCCGATGTTGTAGTTGCCACGACCGTCGAAAGACCGGCCGGACACGCCGCGGAAGTCGCGCACCCGCGGAAAGGCGATCGTGACCAGGCGATCGAGGAACTCGTACATGCGCTCGCCGCGCAGGGTCACCATGCACCCGATCGGATAGCCTTCGCGGATCTTGAAACCCGCGATCGCCTTGCGCGCCTTGGTCACGACCGGTTTCTGGCCGGCGATGCGGGTCATGTCGCCGATCGCGTTCTCGAGCACCTTCTTGTCGGCCACGGCCTCGCCCACGCCCATGTTCAGGGTGATCTTCTCGATCCGGGGGGCCTGCATGATCGACTTGTACCCGAACTGCTTGACCAGTGCGGGAACGATCTCTTCGCGATAACGTTGCTGGAAGCGAGCCATCATTTCCTCTCGAACCCTCGTTGGCGCCTTGCGCCACGGCAGGGTTTCGGTGTTCTCGATCAGGCCTTGACCTGTTCGCCGTTGGACTTGAAGAACCGCACCTTGGTGCCGTCCTGGAGCGTCCGGATGCCGACACGGTCGCCCTTGCCGGTAGCCGGGTTGAAGAGCATGACGTTCGACTGGTCGATCGGCATCGTCTTGTCGGTCACGCCGCCGGTCTCGCCCTTCATCGGGTTCGGCCGCTGGTGCTTCTTGACCATGTTGATGCCCTCGACGAGCAGGTGCCCCGGTCCGACGCGATTCAGGACCGTGCCGCGCTTGCCCTTGTCGCGACCTGCGATGACGACGACGTCGTCGCCCTGGCGAATCTTCTGCATCGCGATTACCTCAAAGGACTTCGGGCGCGAGCGACACGATCTTCATGAACTTCTCGGTCCGCAGCTCGCGGGTCACCGGTCCGAAGATGCGCGTGCCGATCGGCTCGAGCTTGGTGTTGAGCAGCACGGCGGCATTGCCGTCGAAGCGGATCAGCGAGCCGTCGGGCCGACGCACGCCCTTGGCGGTGCGCACCACGACGGCGTTGTAGATCTCGCCCTTCTTGACCCGGCCGCGCGGCTGGGCTTCCTTGACGCTCACCTTGATGATGTCGCCGATGCCCGCGTAGCGCCGCTTGGAGCCGCCAAGTACCTTGATACACATGACTGAACGCGCGCCGGTGTTGTCGGCGACGCCCAGCGTCGACTGCATCTGAATCATGATTTGTACGCCCCAACTTGTCCCGCTGGCCCCATGCCTGGCACCCGGTCCGGCCGACCACTACTGGTCGGCCTTGCCTTCGCGCCCGGCCGCGACATGCTGCTGCAGCGGTCAGTCTTGGTCCCGTAGTTCGGGTGAAATTCGATCGGTGACACTGCTTGCCCCGTCTCCGGGGCAATCGCCCTGCCCCATCCAAGGGGCAAGCCGATGATTATAGCCGCCCGCACCAGGCGAGCGCAAGACCTAGTGCCTGATACGTCAGACCTTGGCGTGGGTCAACACCCGCGTCACGATCCAGGACTTGGTCTTCGAGATGGGCCGCGATTCGCGGATCTCGACGGTATCGCCCTCGTTGCACGGCTCCTCGATGTGCGCGTGGTACTTCTTGGAGCGCACCATGTACTTGCCGTAGATCGGGTGCTTGACCTTGCGCTCGACCAGCACGGTCACCGTCTTCTGCATCTTGTTGCTGACCACGCGCCCGGCGAGGGTGCGCGGGAAGGACTCCCGGGTGGCTTCGGTGTTCGCTTCGGCGTTCATTTGGCAACCGCCTTTTCCCTGAGCACGGTCCGGACCCGCGCGATGTCGCGCCGGGTACGGGAGAGCTGGCTCGTATTGTTCAACTGCTGGGTTCCGTGCTGCATGCGCAAGGAGAAATGCGCCTTGAGCAACTCGCCCAGTTCCTTGTTCAGCGCCTCGACGTCCTTGGCGCGCAGTTCGTTCGCTTTCATCTGGACCTCTTGTCGACCGGCGGGATCAGCCCGAGACGGTCATGCGCGATACAACGACGGTGCGCAGCGGCAGCTTCGCCGCGGCGAGCCGGAAGGCCTCGCGGGCGAGCTCCTCGCTGACTCCGTCCATCTCGTAGAGCACCTTGCCCGGCTGGATCTCGGCGACATAGAACTCGGGATTCCCCTTGCCCTTGCCCATCCGGACCTCGGCCGGCTTCTTGGAGATCGGCTTGTCCGGGAAGATCCGGATCCAGACCCGGCCGCCGCGCTTGATGTGGCGCGTCATGGCGCGCCGCGCGGCCTCGATCTGGCGGGCGGTCAGGCGACCGCGGCCGATCGACTTCAGCCCGAACTCGCCGAAGGAGACCTGGGCGCCGCGGGTCGCCAGACCCTTGTTGCGGCCCTTCTGCTCCTTGCGGTACTTGCGTCGTTTGGGTTGCAGCATCTGCTAGCTCCTCACTCACCCGAACCGGCCTTCGGCGCGTCGGCCGAGGCCTTGCGAACCCGGCGCTGGCCGGGCCTGGCATCGCCGTCGCCCGCAGCCGCGCCGCCTTCCGGCTTGCGACCGCCACGGCCTGCCGGCGGACGGGCGAAGCGGCGACCACGCCGGTCCTCGCGCTCGTTGGCCGGGGCTTCCTTCTCGGCAACCGGCGCCTCGCCGCGGGCGAGCAGGTCGCCCTTGTAGACCCAGACCTTGACGCCGATGATCCCGTAAGTCGTCGCCGCTTCCGAGGTGCCGTACTCGATGTTGGCGCGCAGGGTATGCAGGGGCACCCGCCCCTCGCGATACCACTCGCGACGCGCGATCTCGGCGCCGTTCAGGCGACCCGAGCTCGCGACCTTGACGCCCTGGGCGCCCAGGCGCATCGCGTTCTGCATCGCCCGCTTCATGGCGCGGCGGAACATGATGCGACGCTCGAGCTGCTGGGTGATCGAGGCGGCGATCAGCTGCGCGTCGGTCTCCGGCTTGCGGATCTCCTCGATGTTGACGTGCACCGGCACACCGAGCAGACGCTGCAGGTCGACCTTGAGGCTCTCGATGTCCTCGCCCTTCTTGCCGATCACCACGCCCGGGCGGGCCGAATAGATCGTGATGCGGGCATTGCGGGCCGGGCGCTCGATCAGCACCTTGCCGACCATCGCGTTCTTCAGCTTGCGCCGGAGGTACTCGCGGACCCGGAGGTCCTCGTTGAGCATCGCCGGGAACTTCTCGCCCGTGGCGAACCAGCGCGACGACCAGTCACGGGTCACCGGGAGGCGAAAGCCGATCGGATTGATTTTCTGTCCCATGGTGTTCCTTGAACGCTGGTCAGTTGCCGACTGTCACGTAGATGTGACAGGTCTGCTTCTCGATCTTGGCGCCACGCCCCTTCGCACGGGCGCGAAAGCGCCGCAGCGATCCGGCCTTCTCGACGTGGATCCGCTTGACCTTGAGCTCGTCGATGTCCGCGCCGTCGTTGTGCTCGGCGTTGGCGATCGCCGACTCCAGCACCTTCTTGACGATCGCCGAGGACTTCTTGGGCGAGAAGCTCAGGATGTTCAGCGCCCGTTCGACCGGCTGGCCCCGGACCAGGTCGGCGGCGAGGCGCCCCTTCTGGGCCGACAGCCGCACACCCTTGAGGACTGCTTGGGTTTCCATGACCGGCTCTCCTTAGCGCTTCGACTTCTTGTCGGCAGCGTGTCCCTTGAAGGTGCGGGTCAGCGCGAACTCGCCGAGCTTGTGCCCGACCATGTTCTCGTTGATGAACACCGGAACGTGCTGACGGCCGTTGTGGACGGCGATCGTCAGGCCGACGAACTCGGGCAGCACCGTCGAACGCCGCGACCAGGTCTTGATCGGTCGCTTGTCCTTGCCGGCCACCGCCGCATCGACTTTCTTGATCAGGTGGGCGTCGACGAAAGGCCCTTTCTTGACTGAACGTGCCATTTTTGACTACCCGTTATTTCTTGCCGCGGCGCTGGACGATCATGCTGTCCGACCGCTTGTTGCGACGTGTCTTGTAGCCCTTGGTCGGCTGGCCCCACGGTGACACCGGATGGCGGTTGCCGCGCGTGCGGCCCCCGTGCGGGTGATCGACCGGGTTCATGACCTCGCCGCGGACCGTCGGGCGGATGCCGCGCCAGCGCTTGGCGCCGGCCTTGCCGATCTCGCGCAGGCCATGCTCCTCGTTGCCGACCTCGCCGATCGTGGCCCGGCAGTCGATGTGGAAGCGCCGGACCTCGCCCGAACGCATCCGCACCTGGGCGTAGACCCCCTCGCGCGCCATCAGGCGCGCCGAGGCGCCGGCCGACCGGGCGATCTGGGCACCCTTGCCGGGCACCATCTCGATCGCGTGGATCGTCGAGCCGACCGGGATGTTGCGGATCGGCAGCGCGTTGCCGGCGCGGATCGGCGCGTCGGACCCGCTCTGCAGGCGATCTCCCGGCACCACGCCGCGCGGCGCGATGATGTAGCGCCGCTCGCCGTCCGCATAGCACAGCAGGGCGATGTGGGCGCTGCGGTTCGGATCGTACTCGATCCGCTCGACGGTGGCGGGCACGCCGTCCTTGTCGCGCCGGAAATCGACGATCCGGTAATGGGCCTTGTGGCCGCCGCCGCGATGGCGGACGGTGATCCGGCCGTGGTTGTTCCGCCCGGCGCTCTGCTTCTGACTCGTGGTCAGCGCATCGACGGGCCGCCCCTTGTGCAGGCCCGGCGTGACGACCCGAACCGTCGACCGGCGACCCGGCGAGGTGGGCTTCAGCTTGACGACAGCCATTTAACCGGCCTCCACGAAGTTGATCTCCTGGCCCGGTGCCAGCGAGACATATGCCTTGCGGGTATTGCGGCGCCGACCCATGTGACGGCCGAAGCGCTTGGTCTTGCCCGCCTGGTTCAGCACCTGGACCGATTCGACCTGCACCTTGAACAGCAGCTCGACGGCCGCCTTGATCTCGGGTTTGGTCGCGTCCTGCAGGACACGGAAGGCCACCTGCTCGTTCTTCTCGGCCATCATCGTCGACTTCTCCGACACGATGGGCGCGACGAGCACTTTCATCAGACGCTCCTGGTTCATCCCAGCATCTCCTGGACTTTCGCCAGCGCCGGCCGGGTGATCAGCACGCGGTCGAAGCGGACCAGCGACAGCGGGTCGGCGTAGCGCGGCTCGACGATCAGCACGTCGGACAGGTTGCGGGCAGCGAGGTAGAGGTTCTCGTCGAAGCCCTCGGTGATGATCAGGGCCGAGCCGACGCCCATGTCCTTGAGCTTCTGCGCGAGCAGCTTCGTCTTGGGAGCCTCGACGCTGATCTCGTCGACGACCGCGAGGCGGTCTTCGCGAGCCAGCTGCGAGAGGATCGAGCAAACGCCGGCCCGATACATCTTCTTGTTCAGCTTGTGGCTGAAGTTCTCGTCGGGCGAGTTCGGGAAGGCCCGGCCGCCGCCGCGCCACAACGGGCTGGAGGTCATGCCCGCGCGGGCACGGCCGGTGCCCTTCTGGCGCCACGGCTTCTTGGTCGAGTGGTGGACCTCGGCCCGGTTCTTCTGCTTGCGGTTGCCACTGCGGGCGTTCGCCTGGAAAGCGACGACCACCTGGTGGACCAGCGGTTCGTTGTATTCACGCCCGAAGACGGTGTCGAGCGCATCGACCTTCGATGCCGACTGCCCCTGGGCGTCGAGAAGTTTGAGTTCCATCGCCGCTCCTCGTCAGGCGGACTTCGCCGGGGCCTTGACGGCGGGCCGGACGATGACATTGCCGTTCTTCGACCCCGGCACCGCGCCGCGGACCAGCAGCAGCTGGCGCTCGGCGTCGACGCGGGCGACGACCAGGTTCTGCACGGTTCGCGCGACGGCACCCATGTGCCCCGACATCCGCTTGCCCGGGAAGACCCGGCCGGGATCCTGGGCCATGCCGATCGACCCCGGCACGTTGTGCGAACGCGAGTTGCCGTGGCTGGCGCGGCCGGAACCGAAGTTGTGGCGCTTGATCGTGCCGGCGAAGCCCTTGCCGTGGGAGGTGCCCGAGACGTCGACCTTCTGGCCTTCGGCGAACATCTCGACCTTGAGCGTGGCGCCCGGGGCGAGCTCGCCGACATCGGCGGGATCGACGCGGAACTCGCGCACGATGCTGCCGGCTTCCACGCCCGCCTTGGCGAAATGGCCCGCCTGCGGCTTCGTCACGCGGTTGGCACGGCGAACGCCGTAGGCCACCTGCACCGATACATAGCCGTCGGTCTCGACGGTCTTGATCTGGGTGACGCGGTTGTTCGACACATCGAGCACCGTCACGGGAATCGACTCGCCGTCGTCCGTGAAGATGCGCATCATGCCGACCTTGCGTCCCACAAGGCCAAGGCTCATTGCTTGCTCCAATACCGGCTGCGATTGGCCGGATGTGATGCGCGCACCGCGTGGCGACCGGAAACCCGTCCGCCGCGCGGGAATCTACGCGCGTCTGCCTGAACTGGACCGCCCCGACAACCCGGACGACCCGAAAAAAGACGAAGATTATAGCTTGCCCGAAAGAGCCGGGCAAGCCGGATGCCGCTGTATTACGCTCCCGCCGACTGCTGGACCGAGATCTTCACGTCGACGCCGGCCGGCAGGTCGAGCTTGGTGAGCGCATCGATGGTCTTGTCGGTAGGGTCGACGATGTCCATCAGGCGCTGGTGGGTACGGATCTCGAACTGGTCGCGCGAGGTCTTGTTGACGTGCGGCGAACGCAGCACGTCGAAGCGCTCCCGACGGGTCGGCAGGGGCACCGGCCCCCGGACCACCGCGCCGGTGCGCTTGGCGGTATCGACGATCTCGGCGGCCGACTGGTCGATCAGCTTGTAGTCGAAGGCCTTGAGACGGATGCGGATCTTCTGGTTTGTCATTTCGGTTCCTCAAAGAACGACGGGCTTCGCCCGTATGAGTTGCCGGCCCCGCGGGGCCGGCAGGCGTATTACTCGATGACCTTGGAGACGACGCCGGCGCCCACGGTGCGTCCGCCCTCGCGGATCGCGAACCGAAGACCCTGCTCCATCGCGATCGGCGCAATCAGCGCCACCGACATCTTCACGTTGTCCCCGGGCATCACCATCTCCGTGCCCTCGGGCAGCGTCACCGCCCCCGTCACGTCCGTCGTCCGGAAGTAGAACTGCGGCCGGTAGTTGTTGAAGAACGGCGTATGACGACCGCCCTCCTCCTTGGAG
>JAMLIN010000024.1 GCA_023954135.1 Burkholderiaceae bacterium
ACTGCAACCGCGCTCGATGCTGCGGGGGCATTCGGCACTGGAGGGCGTGACGGCCAGCAATCTCGACAAGCTCGTCATGGCAGTGAGCACAGCCGTGAAGGAAAGCGAGTGGTCCCCGCAGCAGGCGAGGTTGGCCTGAGCGGCGCGCGGCGAACGCCGGCCTCTCGGGCTTGGCATGCCTCCCGGTAAGATGCCTATCGAACTGCGCGTCGAGAATGCAGACTCTGATCGCTCATACCACCCAGTCTGATTGATCTTGGTTAGTAACTCAGGCAGCGTGATCGAGCCAACGGCGGGACTCGACCCGGAAGAGACGGTCAACGTTCGACTGCTTGAATGAGTGGTGCCGGAGGTGGACCAGCCACTCACCAACTCGTCGAGGACTCCGAACTATCGCCAATGGGCCAGTCAGACCCGTGCGCTTTACGTCGTGAAAAACTGATCCGAAACTACCGCGATTGGCGGCTTCCATGATGCCGGGGCCGCCACCGGTGATGACGACGAAGTCGCACCGCCCCTCCTGCTGGAAACGAGCAGAGATCAGTTGGGCGAAGCGCTGTGCCTCTTCGTAATAGCGTGCCTGTTCCACGCGGCGACGGGCCAAGGTCAGGTCCCGCCCAAACGTTGGATTCCCCGGCATGGTGCCCGCTTGCTGCTCCAGCACAGCGAGCCGGTCGCGTGCGGTGACAGCATCGCTTACGCGCGCACTGCCAAACACCACCACGGTCGAACGCACGCCTTGCTCACGCAAGACACGTTCGGGCTTGAGCAGTTCGAGCTGGAGACGCAGCGGACGCAAATCGTCCTGGGCGAGAAGATCACCGTCCTCATACGCGAGGCGGTACGCAGGCGATTCGATGATGGCGCGCAAGCGATCGGCATACTCAGGCAAAGTGCTCATCATCAACGCCCCTCGTCGTCATGCCCGTGCACAGGCGCATTGCCGAACCGTCCCAGCCCCATCTCCACCAGCGCACCGTCGCGGCGCAGCAGCCACAGCGCCTCCAGCCCCATGCGCCGCGCCAGCGCCAGCCCTTCATCGGGGCCGGCCACCAGTAACGCCGTGGCCCAGGCGTCTGCGTGCATGCAGGCCGACGCCAGCACCGTGACCGAGGCCACATCGTTGCGCACGGGCGCGGCGCGGCGCGCATCCATGGTGTGCGAGAGGCGTGCGCCGCCCACCTCCAGATAGCGCCGGTAGTCACCGGAGGTGGCCACGGCCAGGTTCTGCAGTTCGACCACACTGTGCACCGCACGGCGCCCGGCCTGTGGGCTCTCCACGGCCACAGCCCAGGGCTGGCCGCTGGCCTGGCCGCCCACGGCGCGCAGCTCGCCGTCCAGCGCCGCCAGGGCGTGGCGTACGCCGTGCCGGCGCAGCGCCTCGACCATGCGGTCCACAGCGTAGCCTTTGGCGATGCCGCACAGGTCCAGTTGCAACGGCGCATGCTTGCGCGCACGGCCGGCGGTGCGGTCCAGCTCCAGCGCTTCATGCGTGGGCGGGCGAGAGGCTGACACGGCAGCACGGATCGCCGCCGCATCGGGTTCATCGTGCGCCGCGCCGAAGCCCCAGGCATCGACCAGCGCGCCCACGGCCGGATCGAACGCACCCTGGCTCAGGCGGCCGATATCCAGCGCGCAGGCCAGCACTTCCAGGATTTCCGGTGGCAGCGTCAGCCAGGCGGCGGGGGGCGCGCAATTGAGGCGATTCAGATCGCTGTCGGGCAGCCAGGGCGACATCTGCACATCCACCTGAAGCACGGCGGCGGCCAGGGCCTGTTGCAGGGCCGGTGCATCCACGTCCGGCTCGGCGTCGCAGGTGACGGACCAGCGCGTGCCCATGGTGGGGCCGTGCAGTGTCAGACGCCGGGGATCAGAACAGGTCTTCGGCATAGCGTTCACGCTGCTTGAGCCGGGCCACGCTCAACCCCAGCCCATCCAGTATCTCGTCGAGCACCTGCGCCACCCCCTGCGCCATGGGACGGCTGCCGCACACGCGCACGACGGCACCGCGCGCCAACAGGTCGCGCACCCGTGCGGCGTCGCGGCGCAGGGAATCCTGCACATAGCCGCCGCCGTCCGGCGTGCGCGAGAACGTGGTGTGCAGATCGGCCAGGCGGCCCTCGGCCTGCCAAGCCTGAAGTTCCTCACCGAAGTAAAAATCCCGCGCCGGATCACGTGTGCCGTAATACAAATGCATGGGCCGGCGCCGCGCATTGCCCCGGATGAAGCCCGCCAGTGGCGCCACGCCCGTACCCGCACCGATCAGCAGCACGGGCTGGCGCGAGCCGTGCAGCGCGAAGCCCGGATTGGGACGGATGAAAGCCTGCGCACTGTCGCCCGGCTGCAAGCCATGCAAGTAGTTGGAGCACACGCCGCCCGGCATGCGGCGCACGCAGATTTCAACGAAGCCGTCGCGCGTGCCCGAGGCCAGCGAGTAGTAGCGCGGCACCGGTTGATCCCCCGGTGGCACGATGCCCAGCAGGTCGCCGGCGACGAAGCGCGGCAGGCCACGGCCGGGCAAGGCAAAGCGCAGGATGGCCGCTGGCTCACCCGCGCCCCCCGCGAAGTCTTGCCGCGACACCAGCGTGAGTGCCGCGGTGCGCGGCAGGCGCGGCTGGTAGGCGAGCGAGAGAGGCTGGCCCAGGGCTTGCGCCAGCGACTGTCCCCAGCGGGCAAACTCCTGCGCGGACTGCTGGTGAATGCGCTCCAGCGCCAGCAGCGGGTTCCAGCCCTGGGCAAGCAGGGTCTGCTCCAGCGCTTCGGCAAAAGCGCAGAAGGCGGGGAACTGCCGGTCGCCAAAACCCAGCACCGCCACCTGCGCGCTGGTGACGGGCTGGTGCGCGATGACGTCGAGCGCTCGTGCGGCATGGGCGGGCGCTTGGCCTTCGCCATAGGTGGCGGCCAGCACGTAGACATGGCGCGCGGCCGGCGGCACGTGCCAGTGCTCCAGCGCCGTGGTGTGCACGCGGTGGCCCGCGGCCGCCAGCGCGGTGTGCAGGGCCTGGGCGAAACCCCAGGTGCTGCCGCTTTCGCTGGCGACGAAGATCAGGCTGTCGGCCTGCGCCAGCGGGCTGTTGCCCTCGATGGCGGGCCGGCTGCGACGCGCCTGCCACCACAGCAGCACGCCCGTGACCCAGAACAGCGGGATGCTCGCGCCCATGGCGCCCAGCACCACGGCCCAGGCCCAGGCACCGTCGCCCGTGTGCAGCAGCAGCGCCCAGTCGTGTACGCGCTGCGCCGTTGTGGCGTCCTGCCAGGCCAGGGTCTGACCGCTGTAGCGATCGACCCAGCCTTGGCCCTGAACGGTGACGATGCTCCAGATGTCCTGCGGGTCGTCGGCCGCGGGTACGTTCAGCTTGCGCAGGTCTTGCACGTGCAGGGCTTGCAGCAGCGGCAACTGACCCGCCGGCAGCGATGCCTGCCCGTTGGGGGAGGATGCGACCTCTGGTTCCGCTTCAGCGTCGAGCTGCACCAAGCCGAAGGTGGCTGCGCTCATGTAGAGCGCGGCGACCGCCGACAGGGCCAGAACCGCCAGCACCACCCGCCCGGCCAGCACGTGCAGGCGCTGCGCCAGTGTGCCGCGCACCGGGCCTGCCAGGCGTCGCCAGCCGCCCATGCGGCGCAGCAGCAGCACTAGGCCCGAGACCGACAGCGCCAGCATGGCCAGCGCCACCACCGCCGCAGCGACGCGCCCGGGATCGTCCAGCAACAGCGCACGATGCAGGTTCTTCACCCAGCGCGGCAAGAGCGAGGGCTGGTAGCTGCCCAGCACCCGGCCGTCGGCGGGGGCGACGCGCAACGCGCGAGCCTGCCCGTCCTCGAAGGCATACACCACGATGGCGCCGGAAGGCTGGCGGCGGATTTCCTCCGCTCCCGGGACAGTGGCCTGTACACGTTGCACCAGAGTGGCCACCGGCATGTCAGGCTCGGTGGGGGCTGCCTGAATGGCGTTGTTCAATGGATCGAGCGCCAGCAGCGTGCCGGTGATGCTCAGCACCAGCGCGAGCGTACCCGCCACCAGGCCCAGCCATCGATGGGCGAATCGCCAGATCATGTGGGCCCTTTACTGCAACTGATAGGTGAATGACTGGATGTATTGCTTGCCGGCCTGCGGCTTGCCCGCGCCGGTCGCCGTCAGCGGCACGCGGATTTCGGCCGGGCTGTCCCGCATGTCCTCTGCGGCAGCGTCGATGCGGATCTCGTAGCCCGCGTCGATCAGCGCGTCGGCCAACTCGGCCGTCACCTTGAGTGTGCGTCCCGCACCCACGCTGGCGCCGGTCACGCCATTCAGGCGCTTGGCGTCGCCGGCCGACAGGCGGTTCCAGTCTGCCAGGTGCTTGTAGTACTTGGCCTTGCCGCCGGCCACCCACAACGTGCGGACGTAGGCGCCCTTCGCGTCGGTGAGGTAGACGGCGAGGTAGGCGCCATCGCCGCCGTAGTTCTTGAGGGTGGTCGAGAGCGTGACCGGGCGGCTCTGCGCCATGGCGGGCAAGGCCAGCGCACAGGCAGCGGCCACGGTGGTCAGCAGGAATCTGGTGGACATGGTGGGTCTCCGGTGTAGACAGGGGGAATCATTCGATCTGGCCGCGGGGGACGTTGCCAGGGGACGGTATGGGGTTGGCGGTGGCGGGTGCGGGGGCATCCCGGCCCCGCGTGCGCTCGCGCTCGCGCTCGCGCTCGTGGTTACCGTCGTCGTTGCGCAACTTCATCTTCACCACGCGCAGCGTTTGGGGGTCGAGCTTGGCCTTGAAGGTACGCCCCTGGGCATCGCGGCCGCGAATCTCATAGCAACCGTCGTCGATCTTCAGGCGCTGCACCTGCCAGCCCAGGCTGGCTGCATGCCGTAGCGCGGCGTCACGCGACTGCCAGTACTGCACAGGAACGTCGCAGTCATCGTCGGCCAATGCAGGGGCAGCAACCAAGACCAGGCACAGGATCGCTAGAGGAACACGTAATTTCATGGTCTTCTCCTTGTCACACGAGCCGAGCGTGAGGTGTGCTCGGCAGAGTCTGGTGAAGCGTTCTCGGGAAGATGCGCCAGAAAATCCGGCCAGGGCACCACCTGGCCATGTTCAGGCACCGAGACCTGCCAGTCGAGTTGCTGTTGCAGAAGTTCTGCAAACGCCTGCGCGGCGGACGGCTCCCCATGCACCACGAAGGTTTGCTCAGGGGCTTGCTTGAAGCCTCGGGCCCAAGCCAGCAGGGCCGCTTGGTCGGCGTGCGCCGAGAGCCCATCCACACTGTGGATCGCCGCGCGCACCGGAATGTCGTCGCCGAAGATGCGCACGCGCGCCGCGCCATCGACCAGTTGGCGGCCCAGTGTTCCCTGCGCCTGAAAGCCGGAGAACAGGACGCTGCATTCCTTGCGCGGCAAATTGTGGCGCAGGTGGTGCCGGATGCGTCCCGCGTCGCACATGCCGCTGGCGGAAATGATGATGGCGCCCGAACGAATCTGGTTCAACGCCATGGACTCTTCTGCGCTTTCCGTGAAATGCAGATACGGCAGGTTTTGGCCGCGTGCGTGCCATCCTGCCAAGCGCTTCGCGTGCTCATCGAACAGCTCAAGGTGTTCCCGCGTGATGCGCGTGGCTTCCGTGGCCATCGGCGAATCGACGAATACCCTCGGTTGCCGCAGCCGCCCCTCGCTGGTGAGACGGTGCAGGTGGTACAGGACTTCCTGAGTGCGACCGACCGCGAAGGCCGGCACGATGACGTTGCCGCCGCGCTCGAACAAGGTCTTTTCGACGATGCCGATCATCTCCTCTTCGGTTGCCGAAAAGTCTTTGTGCTGACGGTTGCCATAGGTGGACTCGATGACGAGGATGTCGGCGTCCTCGATGGGTGTCGGGTCGCGCAATATCGGACGCCCCGGCTGGCCCAGGTCGCCGCTGAATACCAGTTTTGTCGGGTAGCCATGCTCGGTGACCCAGACTTCGATGATGGCCGACCCGAGGATGTGCCCGGCATCGCGAAAGCGCGCGCGCACTCCGACACGGGGCGCGAACTCCCGGTCGTATTCGATGCCTCGCACCTGTTGCAGGCATTCGCGCGCATCCTGCAGCGTATACAGCGGCGGCAGCGCATCCTCTCCACGGGACCTTTTGGCACTGCGTTTTGCATCGCTCTCCTGGATGTGGGCACTGTCGGGCAGCATCACGCCCAGCAGATCAACCGTGGCGGGAGTGGTGTAGATGGCTCCTTTGAATCCGGCGCGCGTGAGTTTGGGCAACAGCCCGCTGTGGTCGATGTGGGCATGGGTCAGGAGCACGAAATCGATTGACGCCGGATCGAACGGAAACGACTCCCGATTGCGCGCCGCCGCCGCGCGCCCGCCTTGAACCATGCCGCAGTCCACCAGGAAGCGCAGGTTGAGCCCCTCCACCAGAAAGCACGATCCGGTGACTTCGCGCGCAGCGCCCAGAAAATTCAGTTTCATGGGATGCTCACTCGAGTTTCTTCTTTTGCATCGGGCAGGTGCTCACGCCGAGCAGGCGGTAGCCCGGACAGCGGCCCGCCAGGCCGGTGATCAGGGGCATGATTCCAATGAGCCCCAGCCAGCGCCACGGTGAATCCAGCCACAACAGCAAGCTGAGCAGGATCAGGCCGATGACGATGCGCGCGATGCGATCGAGGTTTCCTACGTTCGTTTGCATGGAGGCACTCCTTGATGGTGGGATAGAACGGGTTCAGGAAATCACGTCGACGGCTACATGGCCGCCGCGAAAATGGCACGAATTTCCTCGTGCGACGCCTGTATGGGATTGGTCAGTCCGCACGCGTCCTTGAGCGCGTTGGTGGCCAGGGTGGGAAAGTCCTTGGCCTGAACGCCGAGCTGCGACAGCCCGCCAGGAATGCCGATGTCAGCGGACAATCGGCGAATCGCTGCCAGGCACAGGTCTGCCGCAGCCTCGTCACCCAGGCCATCGGTCTTTTCCCCCATCGCGCGGGCAATGTCGGCGAGGCGCCCCACAGCAACCTGTTTGTTGTAGGCCTGCACGTGCGGCAGCAGGACGGCGTTGCACACACCGTGCGGCAGGTCGTAGAAGCCGCCCAGTTGATGCGCCATGGCGTGCACGTAGCCGAGCGAGGCATTGTTGAAGGCCATGCCGGCGAGAAACTGCGCATAGGCCATCTGCTCTCGCGCCTCGATGTTCTGGCCGTCGGCCACGGCCTTGCGCAGCCATTGGCTTATCAATGCCACGGCCTTGAGCGCGCAGGCATCGGTGATCGGCGTGGCGATCGTCGAGACATAGGCTTCGATCGCGTGCGTGAGAGCGTCCATGCCGGTGGCTGCGGTCAGGCTGGCTGGTTTCAGCAGCATGAGCTCGGGATCGTTCACCGAGAGAATGGGCGTCGTGTGCTTGTCGACGATCGCCATCTTCACGTGGCGCGCCTCGTCGGTGATGATGCAAAAGCGGGTCATTTCACTGGCCGTTCCGGCCGTGGTGTTGATCGCCACCAAGGGCAACTGCGGCTTGGCCGATTGGTCAAGGCCTTCGTAATCCTTGATCGTTCCGCCATTGGCCGCGACCAGTGCGATGCCCTTGGCGCAGTCGTGTGGCGAACCGCCACCGAGCGAAATGATGAAATCGCAGTCGTTTTCGCGCAGTTGCTTCAGCCCATCGGCCACGTTCTTGGTCGTCGGATTGGGTTGCACCCCATGAAAAATGCAGGCATCCACACCATGGCTGACAAGGAGGTCGCGCACCCTGCCGACAACTCCGATGCAAACCAAGGGTGAGTCGGTCACGATCATGGCTTTGCGAAAACCATACGACTGAATGGTTCGAACAGCGTCATTCAGACACCCCGCGCCCATCAGGTTCACGGGCGGAATGAAGAAGGCGGTGATGGTCATGGCTTGGCTCCTTCGCTTGGCCTGTTGGTGATCAAGTGAGTAATGGTTTTGCGATCCGCGCTCTGGCTTGCGAGGTGTTCCATCGGGGCGTCGCTTGCAGACATGTTCGAGCGACTTGCAAGAGGCGAGGGTGCGGCGGCGCCTCGGGGCGGATTGACGGTGGTTGGCGTCGTGCTGGATACGTCCCAGCCACCCCCGAGCGCCTTGTAAAGCGCCACCAATTGCACTGCGGCGCTGGTATGCGCGCGTGCGGCCGCGGTCTCAGCGTCGTGCAAGCTGCGTTGGGCGGCCAGCAGTTCCACTAGGGCCACATCGCCTGCGGCGTAGCGGGCCTTGGCGTAGCCGTAGCTGGTTCGTGCCGCATCCAGGGCCATGGCACGGCGATCCAACGTGTCCAGCCCGCCGTGGTAATCGCCCAGCGCTCGCTCGGCGTCGCCCAGCGCCGCCAGCACGGCTTGCTCATAGGCCAGCGCAGCCTGCTGCTCGGCGGCTTCGCGTGCTCGAATCTCGGCACGCACGCGGCCACCGTCGAACAGGCGCCAGGAAATCAGCGGCAGGATGGAAAAACGCGAACTGGATGCATCGAACCAGTTGCCCGTGCTGAGCGCCTGGAATCCGCCACCCACGCCAATAGAGAGTTTGGGGAACAGCTCGGCCGTGGCCACGCCGATGTCGGCAGAACTCGCCGCCAGGCGCCGTTCCGCGGCCAGCACGTCGGGGCGCCGGCGCAGGATGTCGGCGCGCTCGCCCACCGGCAAGGCACGCAGCGTGCACGGTGCCAATGGGCCGTCGAGCAATGCCAGTTCACGCTCGGGCGGGGAGCCTAGCAGCACGCCCAGTCCAAGCACCGCGGCGCGCTGGCGTGCCTGGATGTCCGGCAGCAGCGCGTTGACGGCGGCCCACTGCGCGTAGGCCGCCTCCACATCGGCGGCGGATGCGTCGCCCAAGGCATGCCGCAGGCGCACCAGCTCCAGGGTCTGCTGCAGCGTATCCAGCGTGGCTTGTTGCGCATGTAGCTCGTAGCCGGCGCCAACGGCGGTGAACCAGGTGCGCGCGACCTCGGCCACGATGCGCATGCGCACACCCTGTGCTTCAACCTCGGTGGCTTGCAGGCGAGCGCTGGCGCCTTCCAGAGCGCGCCGCTTGGCGCCGAACAGATCGGCCTCCCAGGCCGCATCAAAGCCCGCGTCGTAAATGGTCTGCGTAGCGTCGAGGCCGGGAATGGAGCCCACGGGCAAGGGGCCGTTCTCGCTTTGACGGCGCCGATTGACGCTGGCCCCAGCGCCAACGGTGGGAAGCCGATCTCCTGCCACGCGGTCGCGCAGCGCACGCGCTTCGTCAATGCGTGCCGCAGCCTGGCGCAGATCCAGGTTCTGTGCCAGCGCCGTGCCTATCAGACGATCGAGGATGGGGTCGTCCAACGCAGACCACCAGCGGGCCAGGTCCGCGGACTGCGATTCGCTCGCCAGTGGCAAGGTCCAACCGGCGCCGATATCCACCGGAGGCGGCTCGCGGTAGTCGGGGCCCACGGCCGCACAGGCGGTCAGCAGTACGCAGGACAGGGCCAGCGCGAGCGGGCGCAAGCACCTGGACGTTGGCTCCGCAGTGGGCATGCGCGAGGAAAGGTTACCGACTTTGGTTTTCATTGCAGGCGTCCTCGGACGAATACGGTGGCCATCGTCAAGGTGGCGAGGGCGATGACCGCCAGCGGCCACAGACTGGCGAGAATGTCGCCGGGCGGCATGGCCTTGAGAAAGCTGCCTTCGACGATGATGAGGAAGTGGGTCAGCGGAATGGCCTGAGCCAACCATTGCAGAACCACCGGCATGTTCTCCACCGGGGTGGCAAAGCCAGACATCAGCACCGCTGGCACACCCACAGCGAATGCCCCCAGGATGGCCTGCTGCTGCGTCATGCTGACCGCGGAAATCATCAGGCCGATGCCGACCACCGACAGGATAAAAAGCACCAAGCTCGCCAGCAGCAGGCTGAACGATCCGGTGAAGGGGATGCTGAACAGGAAAATGCCCGCGCTGATCATGAACAGCCCGAGCAGGGTGCCGATCGCCAGTGCCGGCAGCGACTTGGAGATGATGATTTCCGGCGTCGAGGTCGGTGACACCAGCAACTGGTCGAAGGTGCCCAGCTCGCGTTCGCGCGCAATCGACAGCGAAGTAATGAGCAGGGAACTGAACAGGGCCAGGATGCCGGTCAGACCCGGTACGATGAACCAGCGATAGACCAGATTCGGGTTGAACCAATGGCGGACAACCACCGGATTCGGCGCCTGCGCGTCGGGCACGACCTCGGCACCGACGTCGGCGGCAATGGTGGATAGATAGGCCACGGTGATCTGGCCCGAATTGCTGCGTCGGCCATCTACGAGTACCTGGGCGCGGCCGCTGTCACCAGCGGCGATCGTGCGCGAGAAATCCACGGGAATGGCAAGCGCCGCGATCACTTCGCCCCGGTCGATCAGATCATGCAGTTGCCGCGGGCTGTCCACGTGCCGCACGCGGGTGATGAAGCCGGCGCTGTCCAGACGCTGCACCAGTTCGTGCGACCAACGCCCCGCGTCCTGGTTGTACACGGCGATATCGACATTGCGCACTTCCAGTGTCGCGGCAAAGGCGAAGATCAGCAGTTGCAGGATGGGCGGCACGAACACCACCATGCGGCTGCGCGGGTCGCGCAGGACGCTGAGCACCTCCTTGATGAACTGCGCCCGCAAGCGGACAAGACTGAAGACAGAGCCGGGCATGGGCGCTACTCCAGGTTCTTGCGCGTGGCGCGCTTGGCCAGCATGAAGAACAGCGCCCCGATCGCCGCCATGGCCGCCAGGTTGGGCAGGAATACCGCCCAGATGTCCCCGGCCAGGAACACCGTCTTCAGCGAGTCGACGAAGAAGCGGGCCGGAACCACCCAGGTGATTGCGCGGATCGGCGCCGGCATGGCGTCGATCTCGTACAGGAATCCCGAAAGCATGAATGCCGGCAGGAAGCCGGAGAACAGCGCGATCTGCGCCGCCAGGAACTGATTGCGCGCCAGTGAGGAGATGAGCAGGCCCTGGCCCAGCGCCGGCACCATGAACACCGCCGACAGCAGCAACAGAGCCGCGAGCGAGCCGCGCAAGGGCACACCGAACACGAACACGGCGAGCGCCGCCGCCCCCAGCGTGGACAACATGCCGAGCACGAAATACGGCAGGAGCTTGCCGATCAGGATTTCCGCCACCGAAGCAGGCGTGGACAGCACCGCCTCCATGGTGCCGCGCTCCCATTCGCGCGCCACCACCAGTGCGGTCAGCATGGTGCCGATGATGGTCATGACGATGGCGATGGCGCCGGGAATCAGCGCCCGGCGGCTCTCCAGTTCGGGGTTGAACCAGTAGCGCGGCTCCAGCACCACGGCCTGCGCGGGCGCCGCAACGTCAAGCCCGGCACGCCAGGTCTGCACCACGCCCTTGGCGTAGTTCTCGACGTAGTTGGCGGTGTTGGGGTAGGAGCCGTCGGTGATGATCTGCACCAGCGGCTCGCTGCCCCGCAAGGCCAGACGCTGCTCGAAGTCCTGCGGAATCACCACATAGCCGCGCAACGCGCCCGACACCAGCTTGTCCGCTACTTCGCGCCGGTCGTGGGCAAAGTGCGCATCCAGAAAGCGGGTTCCAGAAAAGGCGGCCGCCAGCTCTTGCGCGGCGGCACCGGGCGATTCCAGCACCACGCCGATGCGCACGTTCCTGGCATCCAGCGACACGGCATAGGCGAACAGCAACAGCAACACTACTGGCAGCACGAACGCGATCAGCAGCGTCGAAGGGTCGCGCAGCGCCTGCACACTTTCCTTGTAAACCAAGGCCATGAGACGCTGTAAATTGAAGCGGCTCAGCTGGACCTGCATGGTTTCGCCCGTATCCCTGGATCGTGGCGCGGTGTTCATGGGGCCGCCTCCATTTCACGATCGGCCGACTCCACCAGATGGATGAAGGCATCTTCCATGGTTGGATCAGGCCGTTCGGGGCCGACCGCGGAACGCTTGAGCGCATCGGGCGTGTCCAATGCGATCAGTCGTGCACGAGAGAGCATGGCCACCCGGTCGCAGTACTCGGCCTCATCCATGAAATGGGTGGTGACCATGATGGTCACGCCCTTGCGCGCCAGACCGTTGATGTGGGTCCAGAATTCACGCCGCGTGATCGGGTCCACGCCCGAAGTCGGCTCGTCCAGGAACAGCACCGGCGGCCGGTGCATGAGCGAGCAGGCCAGCGCCAGGCGCTGCTTGTGACCCAGCGGCAGGGAATCGGGCGTGGCCGAGAGCCAGTCGCCCAGATCGAAGGTTTCGATCATCTCGGCGATGCGTTCGCGTCGCGTACTCCCTTCCAGTTGATACACCCCGGCCGAAAACTCCAGATTCTGGCGCACCGAGAGCAGACCGTAGAGCGAGAACTTCTGCGCCATGTAGCCGAGCCGGCTCTTGGCCGCGCCGGTGGCGCGGCGCAGGTCGTGCCCCACCACGTGCGCCTCGCCCGCGGTCGGTTTGAGCAGGCCGCACAGCATCTTAAAGGTGGTGGACTTGCCGGCGCCGTTGGGGCCGAGCAGGCCGAAGATTTCGCCCTTCTGCACCTCGAAGCTGACATTGTCGGTGGCGGTGAATTCGCCGAAGCGCTTGGTGAGATTGCGGCACGACACGGCAATGTCGGAATTCAGCTCGACCGGCGGCAGGCGCTCGGCCAGCGCCGAGGTGCCGCCGGGGCCGCCGCCGAGCAAATCGATGAAGGCGTCCTCGAAGCGCGCCGGAACCAAAGCCAGATTCACCTGCGTCCGGTCGGCCAATGACTGGACTTGATCCACGTCGGCGCCTTCGCGCAGGACCACGCGCACGCCGGCCCCCTGAATAACGCCATCGCTCACGCTGGGCAGATTGAGTGCTTCGGTGAGCACCGCGCGGCGCTCGGCGCCCACGTCTTCCAGGCGGAAGCTGCGACCTTCCAGCTGTGCGGTCAATTCCCGCGGCGGGCCGTCGAACAGGAGCTGCCCCTGGTTGAGCAACAACACGCTCTCGCAGCGTTCGGCCTCGTCGAGATAGGCGGTGGACCAGACCACCGCCATGCCCTCGTCGGTGAGCGCCTGCACCATGCGCCACAAATCCTGGCGGCTGACCGGATCGACGCCGACGCCGGGTTCGTCCAGCAGCAGCACCTTGGGTCTGGCCATCAGCGCGCAGGCCAGGCCGAGCTTCTGCTTCATGCCGCCGGAGAGCTTTCCGGCCAGGCGTTGGGTGAAAGAACCGAGCCGCGTGAAGTCCAGCAACTCGGCAAAAAGATCGGCATTGCGATCCGCGTCCATGCCGCGTAACTGCGCGTACAGGCGCATGTTTTCCATCACCGACAGGTCTTCGTACAGGCCGAAGCGTTGCGGCATGTAGCCGCTGGCGACGTGGATGGCGTCGTTGTCCTTGACCACGTCGAAATCGGCCAAGGTGACGCGGCCGGCGTTCGGCACCAGCAGGCCGGTCAGAATCCGCATCAGCGTCGTCTTGCCGGCACCGTCCGGGCCGACCAGGCCCGTCAGCCGCCCGTAGTGAATGCGCGCGCTCAGGTTCCGCAAGGCCCGCACATGGCCGAAATGCTTGTCCAGACCTTCGATGACGACTGCGGCGTCTTGCTCACCAGCAGGCACGATGGCGGGACTAGCCTGCATCTCAGCGTTCCCCCGCTGGGATGCCGGTTATCGAGCCGACTTCGATCGTTACCGGCATACCCTGGCGCAGTGCACCGTCGCTGTCGGCTTCGTCGATGACGATGCGCAGGCGGTACACCAGATCCGTTCGCAGATCGGTGGTTTCAACAGTCTTCGGCGTGAACTCGGCGCGTGGCGAGATGAAGCCAATCTGGCCGCGATAGACCTTGTCGGATGTGTCGCTCCTGACACGCACCGTGGTACCGGGGGCGATGCGCCCCAGGTCTGGTTCACTCACGTAGGCGCGCACGTAAACGGGCTTGTCCAGACTCAGGCTGTAGACCGTGCTTTGGCTCGCGACCATGCTGCCTGGTTCGCGTACCCGCGCGATGACGGTCCCGTCACTGGGCGCCGTCAATTCGGTGTCCGCAAGGGATGTGGTGGCCTGCGCCACGGCAGCCTGTGTCGCCGCAAGGCGAGCCTCTGCCGCGGCGATGTCTTCCTTGCGGAAACCCTCGGACGCTTGAGACAGTGCTGCCTTGGCGGCTTCAACGCCCGCGGCAGCCTGATCCCTTGCCGCGCGGGCGGCATCGACCGTGCGCTGGCTGCTGGCGCCCGATGCCAGCAGGCCGCTTTGGCGCTGAAAGTTGCGCTCGGCCTCGGTAGCCAGCGCCTGCGCCTGCCTGAGCGCCTCGCGTGCCTGGGTGATTTCCTGCGGCCGCAGGCCGCGGCGCAGCTTGGTCAGCTCCGCCTGCGCCACATGCACCTGGGCCTGCGTTGCCGCAAGAGCGTCCCGATACGGCTGCGCGTCCAGCACCGCCAAGCGGGTGCCGGCACTGACGGCGTCGCCTTCGTCGAACGTCATTTCAGCCACGCGCCCTGGCTGGCGAAAGGCCAGCTGCACCTCGCGGATGTCGACGTTGCCGTAGAGGCGCAGGGGGTCTCGCTGATCATGGTCGCGCAATAGCCAGTACGCTAGTGCGCCACCAAGAGAAAGCGCGACGATGGCGATCACGACCCAGCGGGTTTTTTTGCTTGGGAGATTGGGAGTTGTCATCGATGAGTTTCCGCTGGAGACAGGTTCAGCGCTCGCGTGTGGCGGGCAAATGCGTCTGCGACCGGCGCCAGGCGATGGCCGCAATGCCAGCCCACACCAGCGTGCGAAGCGTCATGGCGATTGCCGTGCGCTGCTCCCAGGCGCCACCAAGAACCACATGCACGCCGAAAGCCAGGAATACGAACGCAGTCGCCACCGTGATGGCGATCGCCAGCCACGTGGCCCAGCGCCGGCGCAACCACAAACCGACGCCAGCGACGATGTATGCGAACCCGGCCATAAAGTTGAACCAGAGGACGAAAGGCACATAGCTTCCGGCCTCGTCGCGCGCCGCGCCTTCAAAGAACAGGACTGCGCCCCCCTCCCTGAGAGTCAGCAGGCCAAAGCCGATGGCCAGCAGAGAAATCACGCGCACCCAGATGTCGCGCCCGCTGTGTGCTGTCATGTTCATTGCTCCCGGTTCTTCAGGAAGGTTTGCGAATCGCTGCGGCACTTGCGGGCCGGACCGGTGATTCACGTGCCGCTTTCGATGCCACGCCGATAGATGGCATACACGGCCGGAGCCTCACGGCGGATTCGACTGACCTTGCCGGCCAGCAGGGACTGCATGACCAGCCCCTGGATCGTGCCGATGAACAACACGGCGGCGGCATCCACGTCCAGTTCCGCGCTCAGTTCGCCCTGTGCCTTGCCTGCTTCCATGAGGCGGCGCAGGCGTTGCTCGTACTGGCGGATCAGGGTTTGCACCATGCGCTTGGCCAGCGTTTCGTCAGAGCGTTGCAACTCTCCGAACAACATGCGTGGCACGCCCGGGTGCTTGGACACGAAGTCGATGTGCGTCATGAACATCGCCTCCAGGGCTGCCGCAGGGGATGCCCCGCTTTCGGCCGCCTTGTCCACGCTGGCCAGTAGGCGTTCGCTGACCCAGGACATGGTGGCTTGCAGGATCGCGTCCTTGGTGGGGAAGTGACGAAACAGCGCGCCCTGCGTCAAACCCATTCGATCGGCAATCGCCGTGGTCGTGATCTCGGCCGGGTTCTGCTCGGCAGCCAAGTCGACCACGGCTTGCACCGTGGCCGCGCGCCGCTCTTCGGCGGGCAGGTACTGGGGGCGTTCGCTCATTCTCTATTTCTCCACATAGTAAGTGACCTATTACTATCCTAGCACAACGAATTCCCGTTGTGGAAGAAGAGCAATCCGACGATTCGAGACAGAGCGAGCTTGATCGTGATCGCAGGCGACGAACGGCTTGGTTCTGCACAACTTCGGGCGTTGCTGCGTCAACGTGTGGGCGTTGAGAGCGACTTGACGGCATCCAGTCAGGAGACGATGCCGCGGGAGAACGGTTGTCGGGGGTGTGGGTTGCATTCTCGCTCGCACTGGATAAGATAGTAATATGTCACTCACTATTGAAAGGAGCTGGTGATGACTGCTGTCGGCTTGATGGCCCAACAGGCGCCGGCATCGCCTGAAAGCACGCCCCCCGATATCCTGGATGTGCTTGCCAACGCCTTGCGGGCACGCGGCACTGGCGGGGTGTCGCCGGCGGCGGGTCTGCTGGCTTGGTATGACTGGGCGCTACACCTCTGTCTTTCGCCTGGCAAGCAGCACAAGTTGCTGGAGAAGGGGCTGCACAAGCAGCAGCGCCTCGCGCGTTACGCAGTGCGCGCCGCAAACTCGCGCGCCTGCCCGACTTGCATCGAGCCGCTGGAGCAGGATCGGCGCTTCGCCGATGCTGTTTGGCAGCAATGGCCCTTCAACGTGATTCACCAGGGCTTCTTGCTGCAGCAGCAGTGGTGGCACAACGCCACCACTGGCGTGCGCGGCGTGTCGCGCCATCACGAGAGATTGGTCACTTTCGCCGGCCGGCAGTGGCTCGACATGTGGTCGCCGGCCAATTTCATCTAAACGAATCCTGAGGTGCTGCGCGCCATCACGGACAGCGGTGGTGCCAACCTCTGGCACGGCGCAATGAACTTCCTGGAAGATGCACGGCGTCTCGTGCTCGACGAAGGGCCGGCAGGAGTCGAAGGGTTCGAGGTCGGCAAGGACGTGGCGGTCACGCCAGGAAAGGTGGTGTTCCGCAATCACCTGATCGAGCTCATCCAGTACACGCCCACCACGACCGACGTGTATGCCGAGCCGGTGCTAATCGTCCCTTCCTGGATCATGAAGTACTACATCCTCGACCTGTCGCCGCACAACTCGATGGTGAAGTACCTGGTCGATCAGGGGCACACGGTGTTCATCCTTTCATGGAAGAACCCGACGGCAGCCGATCGTGACCTCGGCCTGGAGGATTACCGCTGGCTGGGGGTCATGGATGCGATGGACGCGGTCACGTCCATCGTGCCCGAACGCAAGGTGCAGGCGGTCGGCTATTGCCTGGGCGGCACGTTGCTCTCGATTGCCGCCGCCGCGATGGCGCGCGATGGCGACGAGCGTCTGCAAAGCCTGACGCTGCTGGCGTCGGAGATCGATTTCCGCGAGTCGGGCGAGATCGCGCTTTTCATCGACGACAGTCAACTGGCATGGCTGGCAGCCGGCATGTGGGACAAGGGCTATCTCGACGGCAAGCAGATGGCTGGCGCGTTCCAGATGCTCAACTCGCGCGACCTGATCTGGTCGCGCCGGGTGCGCGAGTACCTGCTGGGTGAACGGCAGGGGTTCAATGACCTGATGGCCTGGAACGCCGACGTGACCCGGATGCCGTATCGCATGCACAGCGAATATCTGCGGCGTTTGTATCTGGACAACGATCTGGCTGAAGGACGCTACCGCGTCGGCGGGAAGCCCGTGGCGATCGCCGACATCGAAGTGCCGATGTTCATCGTCGGCACGGTGCGCGACCATGTCGCCCCTTGGCCGTCTGTGTACAAGATGCACCTGCTCAGTGATGCGGAACTGACTTTCGTACTGACCAGTGGCGGACACAACGCCGGCGTGGTCAGCGAGCCGAGGCACCCCCGACGCAGCTACCAGATTGCCACCCGCAGCACCGGCGCTCGCTACGTCGATCCGCAAACGTGGCGCGACGAAACCCCGCTGAATGACGGCTCCTGGTGGCCGGCCTGGCAGCAGTGGCTGGCGCGGCGCTCGGCCGGGCGCGTGACGCCGCCCGCCATGTTCGGGATGCATGGCGTGTACGCACCGCTTGGCGATGCGCCGGGGACATACGTGGCGATGAAGTGACCTGAAGCCCCGAGGCCGCGACAAGACCACCTCAATCTCAATCGGGCAGTTCTTCAGGAAGGCCCGCACACGCCCCGTTGGGGCACATCTCGACGAAGGAGTACTGCAATGAACGGCGACCGGCCCATCCATCTCTACAAGGCCAATGCCCAACTGCAGCTGCAGATCACCCGTCTGCTGCAAGAGAGCGGCCAACAGTGGCTCGAAGCGATGCAGCAGATCAGCGCTGGCGGCGTGTTGGAGACCACCTCGCGCATCCATGGCCTTCAGCAAGCGGCGGACTGGCAAGCGCTCGCGACTTTGCCAGTCGAGGTGTTCCAGCGCTTGTTTCAGGGTCGCGTGGGAGATGCGCAAGCAGTCGCCAACGCCGCTGCCAAGAGCCAGGCCGTTTTTGCCGATGGCCTGCGCCAGGCGCTCGTCACTTGGCAGGAGTCTGTATCGGCGACGTTCGGCGCCAGCGGCGACACAGCCTCTTTTGCGCAGCTTTTCCAGCCGTGGACTGCCCAAAGCTCGGCACCACAGGGCAAGACTAGGAAATAAGGGGGACGCAATGAACACGAAGCAACGGACCGCACTTGTGACGGGCGGCAACCGGGGGCTGGGCGCGGCGATCGCTCATGCCCTGCACGATGCTGGCCACCGCGTGATCGTTACGCATACCCTCGGCAACACCACGATTGGCCAGTGGCAGGAAGCGCAGGCAACACAGGGCTACATATTCACTGCTTACGGCGTAGATGTATCCGAATACGAGTCATCGCAGGAACTGGCGCGGAACATCCACGCCGATGGTCATCGGATCGACATCCTGGTGAACAACGCCGGCATCACTCGCGATGCCACGCTGCGCAAGCTCGACAAGGCCGGCTGGGACGCCGTGCTGCGCACCAACCTGGACTCCATGTTCAATGTCACCAAGCCATTCATCGATCCGATGGTGGAGCGTGGCTGGGGGCGCATCGTCAACGTCTCGTCGATCAACGGCAGCAAGGGGCAGTTCGGCCAGACCAATTACTCGGCGGCCAAGGCCGGCGTGCACGGCTTCACCAAGGCGCTGGCGCAGGAGGTGGCGCGCAAGGGCGTGACGGTCAACACCGTCTCGCCGGGCTATCTGGCCACCGAAATGGTGATGGCCGTGCGCGAAGACGTGCGCCAGAAGATCATCGAAGCGATTCCGGTGGGTCGCCTTGGCCAGCCGGATGAGATCGCGGCGCTGGTGGCCTTCATCGCCAGTGAGGCTGCCGCCTTCATGACGGGCAGCAACGTGGCGATGAACGGTGGCCAGCACATGTCTTGAGTCGGGGAGCCCGTGGCGCTAGCGGGTGGTCTCCGACGCGGCAAGCAGAGCAGCGCCAGAACATTTTTCCCATCACCGAAGGGGAAAGCGAGGCGCAATCCGCATGAGGTGGACGCAGGCCAGGAGCGAGGCGAACAGGAGGCCGCATTGGAACTCAGACTACTGCGCTACTTCATTGCGGTCGCGGAAGAATTGCATTTCGCGCGGGCGGCGGAGCGCCTTGGCGTCGAGCAATCTCCCGTGTCGCGCGCAATGCGCAATCTCGAAGCCACACTCGGCGTGCAGTTGTTCGACCGCAGCGCGCACCAGACGCGGCTAACCTGGGCCGGTCAAGTGTTCCTCGGTGAGTGCCGGCGCGTGCTGGCCACCGTGGAACAGGCAGTGAGTGCTGCAAAGTCGGCGGCGCAGGGCTATCAGGGCTATCTACGCATCGCCATCTGCGACAGTTTGGCGCAGCCCCACATTGCGACCTTGCTGGCGCGCAGCCGCGAGGAAGAGCCCGAACTGGAAATTCGCGTCTTCGAGCTGCCTTTCGCACAGCAGCTCAAGGGCCTGCACAACGATCTGCTGGACGTCGGCTTTGCGCTGTCGAACGCGGTGAATGATGGCATTGTCGCCGAGCCCGTGTGGACCGATCCGCTGTCGATGATCGTGCCCGTGCGCCACCCCTTGCTGGCGCACGCGGAAGTGCCGCTGGATGAAGCCTTGAAGTTCCCGCTGGTGCTGTGCCATCCGGACGCGGGATCGGGTTGCCACCATCAGATCCAGGCTGTACTACAACATGCGTCCAAGCCGCCCAAGCTGGTAGACCAAGTAACGAGCTTGGGCGTGATGCTGACTCTGGTCGGTGCCGGTTACGGCATCGGTTTCGCCATAGCCTCGCAGGTGCAGACCCTGAATCGTCCCGACATAGCCGTCCGCCCCCTGTCCGGCACGCCGCCCATGCTGTTCACCTACCTGCTGCGTCGTCGCGCCGAACCCTCTGAACCTGTGAAGCGGTTCCTGCAGCGCGCCCGCGAGGAGTTCCTGCAGAAGGGAGATGAACCGGCCTCGTGACGTTGATCGCTCGGGTACATTGGCTACTGCTGGCTGTCCATGGCTCGCACTGGACCTGTTCGGAGCGCGCGTTGACCAAGCGTGGTTTTTCAGTCCACAATAACGTCCATCTCGGTTCGCCGAGTGCGGAAAACTCGTTATCAATCAACGAGTTGGGAACGCGATGATGTTCCCTTCACCCGCTCCAGTTCCTGAAGGACGTCCGTGCGCTTCGCGATGAAGCCTGCTCGCTGCCCGCCAAGGGCGGCAATCCTCACAGTGAACGCAAGCGGCATGCGATCCTCCTGGCGAGGGTGCAAAACGCATCTTGGTCTGCGGCTGTCGATGCTCACCGGTATCCGCGCTGGCGAGTTGCGCTTCGCCACGCTGGACCGGTTCGGCCTCGACCGTGGCCTGTGGGGCCCACAACGTACAGATGGATAGATGGTCAGGTCGCATGGTCGACTGATCCTGGATTCGGTCCTGGTTGATCGACTTCCCAATATATGATCAAATATGACGTGTTATTAATTAATTCAATTCATATTTGATGCCATAAAGCAATGCTTCCGCCCGAAAAAAAGCGTTCCGGTGCGCAGGTCGCGATGCCGCAGCCTGTCGCGCGCGTGCTGCGCCGGCTGGGGCAGGACGTCTCGGCGGCGCGGCGCATGCGCCGGCTGAGCCAGGAAGATCTGGCTCAGCGCATCGGCACGTCCCTGAGCACAGTCAGGCGCATGGAGGATGGCTATGCCGGCACCGCGTTGCACACGTTCCTGCGCGCGCTGCACGTGCTGGGCCGGCTCGATGACCTGGCCAAGGCGATGACCCTGGAGAACGACGCGCTCGGCATGGAACTGGTGCGGGAGCAGTTGCCGCAGCGGGTGCGCACCTCGTCTGGCAAGCAACGGCACACGGCGCGCCCAAGGATAGGCAACACGGATGGGCCCGCCGATGACCTGGAAGGTTTCTGATGGCAACGCCGCGGCCCTCCCGGCGCCCGGACCTCGAAGTTCACCTGGGGGCAAGCGGCCAGGTCGTGGGGCGCCTGCACCTGGGCAGCGGCAGGCGCAGCGCGTTCAGCTACGACCAAGGGTGGCTACGGGATGCCCGCTTCTTCACGCTGTCGCCCGATCTCCAGCCGGTTGCCGGTGTGCAGCATCCTCGGCAGGCGTTCTTCCTCGCGCTGGAGGACACCACACCTGACGCCTGGGGCGAGCGCGTGATCCGGCGCGCCCACGCGAAGCTGCGACAGGAAGACTGCGACACGCCAGCACTGGACCCCGTGGACTTCGTGATGTGGGTGGACGACGAGGCGCGTGTCGGCGCGCTGCGCCTGTTCGATCCGCAGGCTGGCGTCTATCTGCGCGTCGGCGGGCCGCGGCGGCACGTGCCGCCCCTGGTGGAACTGGACAAGGTGCTCCGCGCGGCACGCGCCCTGGAGGACGGGACAGAGAGCGCTCAGGATCTGCGCTACCTGCTGGGGCAAGGGACCTCGCTCGGTGGCGCGAGGCCGAAGTCCACGGTGCGGGATACGGATGGCCGGCTGGCGGTGGGCAAGTTCCCAAGCCAGGCGGACCGGCGCGATGTGATCCGGGGTGAAGTGCTGGCCATGCAACTGGCGGCCAGGGCCGGCATCCGCGTGGCACCGGCGCGCGTGGAAGTGATCGGCGGCACGGCGGTCGCCGTCATCCGGCGCTTCGACCGCAGCGGCGACGGCGGTCGTATCCCTTACGTGTCGGCCGCGACGATGCTCCAATCCGACGGCCGCGATGCGACGCATGCCTACACCGAACTGGTGGATGTACTGCTGCAGGCCGGCGCCGATCCGATCGCCGACATCCATGAACTGTGGCGCCGCCTGGTCTTCAACTTCCTGATCTGCAACACCGACGACCACCTGCGCAACACCGGTTTCCTGTACGACGCGCGCCAGCGCGGCTGGCGCCTGTCGCCGGCCTTCGACCTCAACCCGATGCCGGGCGACCGGCGCGAGAGCAAGACCTGGCTGACCGAGGACGCGGGCGTCATCGACAGCCGGGACATGCTGTTGGTCGCCGCGCCGTATTTCCGGCTGGACGCGGCACAAGCGCAGGCGATCTGGGGCGAAGTGATCCAGGCCGTGGAGGGCTGGCGCGCCGTGGCCCGGGGATTGGGCATGCGCAGCGCCGACCTGCTGGATTTCGAGCCGGCCTTTGCTCAGGAAGGCAGGGCTGGTACGTAATCTGGCCTGATTCCGTGATAGCGGGAGAAGGACCGACCGCTCGCCACCCAGGATCAAGCCATGCCACCGGCCGGATGTTGGTGGCTACCTTCGAGGTAATAGCCGGCAGCGCTGTGTTCCACGGAGGATGGGATCCCTCATTCGGAAAGAGCAAAGGAGATCGATGTGGCATCCCATGAAACGCCTGCGCCCGCGCAGGTTGGTCGCCAGGCTCGTCACTGGGTCGAAACGGTGCTGGCGAAGTCGCCCTTCGCGGGCCCGATCGGCATCGAAGTGATCAGCATCGAACCCGAGCGGGTGCGCCTGCGCCTGCCTTACCGTGCCGAACTGACGACGGTTGGAACGGTCGTCCATGGCGGCGCTATCGCGACCTTGGTCGACGTGGCCGGTTCAGCGGCCTCGGCATCCGCGATCCGTGACGATGAGGGCGTCACGGGCGGTGCAACCGCCAGTTTGACGCTGTCGTATATTGCGCCTGCCAGCGAAGCGGACCTCGAAGCCGAAGCCGTGGTACTCACGCGGAGCCGGGCGCAAACGGTCTCGGAGATTTACGTTCGTGACGACGCCGGGGCGCTTCTGGCGAAGGGCACCGTCACAAGCCGCATCTTCCACGCCCCTGCCGGTCGCCGGTAAAGGCCGAGTGGGCCTTGTCAGTCGCTCCCCCGGGTGACAATCCTCTTCCACCATGTGATGATCGAACCATGAGCGCCGCCTCTTCATCCTTCCGCTCCACTGCAGACGGCACGGAGATCTTCACCTGCGCCTGGGCCGATGTCGGGGGCAAACCCATCGGCGTGGTGCAGATCGCCCACGGGCTGGCCGAGCACGGTGAACGTTATGCGCGCTTCGCGAAGGCGCTCAATGCGGCCGGCTTCGTGGCGTATGCGGTAGATCACCGCGGGCATGGCCGCAGCGCCCAGGGCCGGCTGGGGGATTTCGGCACGGCGGGCTTCGACGGGCTGATTGCCGACGTAGCCCAGTTCGGCGCCGCGCTGCGCACCCTGCATGGTGGTCTGCCGCTGTTCCTGTTCGGGCATTCCATGGGTTCCTTCGCGGCGCAGGCGGCACTGCTCGATCACGCGCCGACGTGGTCAGGCGCGGTGTTGTCCGGGTCGACGGCGCTGGACGCGCTGGCGGCGGGCATGGCCCAGGCGCCCGCCGGCGCGCCCACCGGGCTGGCGGCTTTCAATGCCGGGTTCGAGCACCGCACGGGCTACGAGTGGCTGTCGCGCGACGAGGCCGAGGTGGACGCCTACGTCGCCGACCCCTGGTGCGGTTGGGATGTGCCGGACGAGGTCATCCCCTCGCTGTTCGCGCCGGCGCCCCGGTTGGCGGACCCTGCGTTGCTGGCCGGCATCCGCCGCGACCTGCCGATCCTCATCGCCTCCGGCGATGCCGACCCGTTGGCCGGCGGCGGCGCGCTGGTCCAGTTGCTGGGGCAGCGCTATCGCGAAGCCGGCATCGCCGACGTCACCGTCATGCTGTACCCGGCGGCTCGCCACGAAATCCTGAACGAGACCAACCGCGACCCGATCACCGCTGACATCGTGGCCTGGCTGCGCGCTCACGCAGCGTAGGCGGATGCGGACAAGGGAATGCCCGTTCACACTCCAGTGGGTTGATCGAAGGCGACGTTGCGCTCTGACGTGGACAGGGCTCGATACCCCGGAGCCCGAGCCAGCATCGAACGATCGAACGAAGGAGAACCTGCGGTGCATTCCCGCGTTGATCTGCGCAGCGACACGGTGACCCGGCCGACCGCCGCGATGCGCGAAGCCATGATGGCCGCGCCTCTCGGCGATGACGTGTTCGGCGACGATCCCACCGTCAATGCCCTGCAGAGGCGCATCGCGGACCTTACGGGCAAGGAAGCCGCCCTGTTCATGCCGTCGGGCACGCAGAGCAATCTTTGCGGGATCCTCGCGCACTGTGGGCGTGGCGATGAGTACATCGTCGGCCAGCAGGCCCATGCCTATCGCTACGAAGGCGGAGGCGCCGCGGCCTTCGGTGGCGTACAGCCTCAGCCTCTGACTCAGGATGAACGAGGCTGCATGAAGCTCGCGGACATCGCCAGCGCGATCAAGCCGGACGACCCGCACTTTGCCCGCACGCGCTTGCTGTGCCTGGAGAACACCTGGGGAGGTCAGGTGATGTCCGACGCCTACCTTCGGAGTGCAACCCGGCTGGCACGCGAGCGCGGGCTGGCTACGCACCTCGATGGGGCCCGGGTGTTCAATGCGGCCGTGGCTTCGGCCGCGCCCGGGCAGTCGGCGATGGCGCGCCTTCGGGAGATCTGCGACGACTTCGACAGCATCTCCGTCTGCTTCAGCAAGGGATTGGGCGCACCGATGGGCTCGGCTCTTTGCGGTTCTCGCGACTTGATCGAAAGCGCCAGGCGTCTGAGGAAGATGGCTGGCGGCGGCTTGCGTCAGGCCGGGCTGATGGCTGCCTGCGCGATCCACGCGCTGGACCACCACATCGACCGCCTGGCGGAAGACCACGACAACGCGCACCGCCTGGCGGAAGGGCTCGAGGACATCGACGGTCTGACAGTGCGTTCGGCCGAAACGAACATGGTATTTGTCGATGTGGCCGATGGCCTCGGACCTGCCTTGATCGGCTTTCTCGAGGCAAATGATGTGCTTGCCACTGGCATGACCGGCCTGCGTTTCGTGACCCACATGCAGGTCGACGCTGCGGGGGTCGACCGCGCCATCGAAACCGTTCGCCGCTTCTTCGCCGAGGCTCCATGACGCTGGCGGTGTCGATCGCCACGCGCAGCGTGCTCGAGACGCTGACCGGATGCCTTGCGGCATCCGCGCTGGTCCGGGCCGGGCCCGCAGATCAATTCGCGAAAGCGAAATCGTAGCCGCCGACGCCCTGCGCGTCCCCGATGACGAGGAACCGGACATCGCGATCGCTGGCGTTCATCACCACATGGGCTTTGCCCGGCGGCACGGCGAACATGTCCGTGGCGCGAAGCAGCACCTGCTCCAGAGGTTCCCTCGTCCGGATCAGCAGTTCCCCCTCGATCACGTAGAACGAGTCGCGCACATGGCTGTGCACATGCCAGGGAATCTCCTGCCCCGGCGCCAGCGTGAGCTCCGTGATCTTGAAGCCCGTGCGTTCGCCGTACTTCCTGCGATCCTTGACTGGATAGAGGTGTGTTGCGTCCTTCATGGGCTGGTTGTCGGTGTTCATGATGCCTTCGTCCGGTCGGAAGTCGCGCAAGCGGGTGGCCTCTGCGATTGTCCTTCAGTTTGCCAGGGGGCGAGAGGCGGTCCGTTGCAACTTGAAATCGCACCTCGCCGTGCTCGAACGGCGCATCAGGGGTGAAGCCGTGCCCGACTTCTGGGCCCTGCATGCGCTGGCCGAGGAGACAGTCGGGAAGGCGCTGGGGCAGCCCGACTGACCCGCCGCACTCTCATGATCCGATAGCGGTATCGCCTGCGGCCAGCTCGGCGCGTGCCGCCTCGAGAAAACTCGCGAGCGCGGCGCTGACCACCGGCGGTCGCCAGGCGAGCAGGGCGGTCGAGCGCGTCTGCAGGTCCGCCAGCGGGACGAACACCACCCCGTCCATGCGGCTGCGTGCCAGCGAGGAGGGCACCAGCGCGACGCCCAGGCCGTGCGCCACCATGGCGATCACCGTCAGCCACTGGCGCGCGGCATGCACGAGTCTGGGATGGATGCCGGCCTGGCTGAAGACGGCCAGCACGTTGTCATGGTTGGCCGGCGCCACTTCGCGCGCGAACATCACGAAGGGCTCGTCGGCCAGCTGCGCGAGGCGCAGCGATCGGTTCGCGGCCATCGGGTGCGCCTTCGGCAGGCAGCAGACGAAATGATCGGCCGCCAGCGGCAGCATGGCCAGCTGCGGCGGCACGGTGCCGGCATTGGCGAAGATGGCGTCGAGCCTGCCGCGCAGCAGCTCGTCGATCTGCTGCCCGGTCGAGAGCTCGCGCAGCAACACCTCGACCCCCGGGGTGGCGGCCTGGAAACGTCGCACGATGGCCGGCAGCTCGCGATACAGCATGGAGCCAGTGGCGCCGATCTCCAGCCGCCCGCGCAAGCCGTCGGCGACCGCGCGCACGCTCGCGGCGGCGCGATCGACATGCTCGAGTATCTGCTGCGCCTCCGTCCGCAAGGCCAGGCCGGCCGGAGTGAGGGACACCCGCTTGCTGTCCCTCGTGAACAGGGCGACGCCCAGCTCGTTCTCCAGGGCCTTGATGGCGCCGGAAAGCGGCGGCTGCGTGATCGCCAGCCGCTGCGCCGCCCGACCGAAGTGCAGTTCCTCGGCCAGAACCGCGAAATAACGTAGCTGATGTAGTCTCATGGCCAATCACCGGGCTCGACGATTCGAATATCGAATCATGAGAGTCAAAGATAGTATTGGACATGAATCGTTGGCGCCGGGATGCTTCGCCATTGCGGGCATCGGCGCGGTACCCGGCACAAGAGGAGACAAGCTCATGGATTTCGCCCTTACCCCCGAGCAGGAGCAGATCGTCGATGCGGTCAGGCGCGTGTGCGCACCCTTCGACGCCGACTACTGGCTGCGCAAGGACCGCGAAGGCGGCTTCCCCGACGACTTCCACCGCGCGCTGGCCGAATCCGGCTGGCTCGGCATCGCCATGCCGGAGGAATTCGGCGGCGCTGGCCTGGGCATCGGCGAAGCGGCGCTGATGATGCACACGATCTCGGCCACCGGCGCGGGCCTGTCCGGGGCATCGGCCGTGCACATGAACATCTTCGGGCTGCATCCCGTGGTGGTCTTCGGCACCCAGGAGCAGAAGCAGCGCATGCTGCCGCCGCTGATCGCGGGAACCGACAAGGCCTGCTTCGCGGTGACCGAGCCCAACACCGGCCTGAATACCCTCAAGCTCAAGAGCTTCGCCAAGCGCGAGGGCGACCACTATGTGGTGCACGGGCAGAAGGTGTTCATCTCGACCGCGCAGAGCGCCAGCAAGCTGCTGCTGCTGGCGCGCACCAAGCCGGTGGAGGAATGCAAGGGCACCGAAGGCCTCTCGCTCTTCTACACCGACTTCGATCGCAGCCGGATCGAGGTGCGCGAGATCGAGAAGATGGGCCGCAAGGCCGTGGACACCAACCAGCTCTTCATCGATGGCCTGCGCATTCCGGTGGCTGACCGGATCGGCGAGGAAGGCCGCGGCTTCCAGTACATCCTGCACGGCATGAACCCGGAGCGCATCCTGATCGCCGCCGAGGCCGTCGGCCTGGGGCAGGCGGCACTGGCGCGCGCGGCCGGCTATGCGAACGAACGCGAGGTGTTCGGCCGCCCGATCGGCAAGAACCAGGCCATCCAGCATCCGCTGGCCGAGTCCTGGATGGAGCTCCAGGCCGCGCACCTGATGGTGCACAAGGCCGCCTGGCTGTACGACCAGGGCAAGCCCTGCGGGGCCGATGCCAACAGCGCCAAGTTCCTCGCCGCCGAGGCGGGCTATCGTGCCTGCGAACGCGCCATCCTCACCCACGGCGGCATGGGCTACGCTCGCGAGTTCCACGTCGAGCGCTACCTGCGCGAGGCCTGGATCCCGCGCCTGGCGCCGGTGAGCGCGCAGCTCATCCTGTGCTTCATCGCCGAGAAGGCGCTGGGCCTGCCCAAATCCTATTGAGACTTCCGAGAAGCGGCTCGATGGATTCCTCGAGCTCGATGGCGTGCACTGACCATGGATACATTCAATTCCCTCGTCGACTCCGGGTCCGACGAGTACGCGAAGAATCGCGCCGAGATGCTGGCGCTCGTCGATCGGCTGCATCAGCTGCGCGATCGCGCCCGCCTGACGTCCGAACGCAGGCGGGATGTGTTCCAGAAGCGCGGTCAGCTGCTGCCGCGCGAGCGGATCGCGCGACTGCTCGATCCCGGTCTGCCTTTCCTCGAGCTGTTCGGGCTGGCCAACTACCTCGTCGACAATCCGGATCGCGAGAAGAGCATCCCGGGCGCCAGCACACTGGCGGGGATCGGCTTCGTGTCGGGCGTACGCTGCATGATCTACGCCTACGACAGCGGCATCAACGCCGGCGCCAGCACCGCCAAGAGCGGCGAGAAGCTCAGACGGTGTCTCGACATGGCGCGGCTGCTGAAGCTGCCTTTCCTGCAGCTGGTGGAGAGTGCCGGCGCCAACCTGATGAAGTACAGCGTCGCCGGCTGGGCCTGGGGTGGGGGCGGCTTCCGGCGCCTGGCGCAGTTGAGTGCCGCCGGCGTTCCCGTGTTCACGATCCTGCATGGTCCGTCCACGGCCGGCGGCGCCTACTATCCGGGCCTCAGCGACTACGTCATCGCCGTGCGCGGGCGTGGGCGGGCATCGCTCGGTGGCGCGGCCCTGGTTCGGGCGGCAACCGGCGAGATCGCCGACGAGGAGGAGCTCGCCGGTGCCGTCATGCACGCCGAGATATCGGGGCTGGTCGAGTATCTCGCCGATGACGATGCGCACGCCATCAACATCCTGAGGGGACTGGTCGATCAGCTCGGCTGGAATCGACACTGCGCCGCGGACCGTCCGGGCGACTACAAGCCGCCGCGCTACAGCTCCGACGAGCTCGCCGGTGTCGTTCCGGTCGACTATCGCAAGGCCTACGATGTGCGCGAAGTGCTCGCGCGCCTGACCGACGATTCGCGTTTCAGCGAATTCAAGTCGCGCTATGGTGCCACCGTGGTGTGCACCTACGCCCAGATCATGGGGCATGCCTGCGGCATCATCGGCAACAATGGCCCGATCGATCCCAACGGCGCCACCAAGGCGGCGCAGTTCCTGCAGCTCTGCGACCAGGCGCAGCTGCCGGTGATCTTCCTCAACAACATCACCGGCTACATGGTGGGTCGCGAGTACGAGCAGGGCGGCATGGTCAAGCATGGGTCCAAGATGATCCAGGCGGTGGCCAACATCCGGGTGCCGAAGATCACGCTCTACATCGGCGCCAGCTTCGGCGCGGGCAACTACGGCATGGCGGGCCTGGGCTACGACCCGGACTTCCTGTTCGCCTGGCCCAACGCGCGCACCGGGGTGATGGGGGGCGAGCAGGCGGCGCTCACCATGGACCAGGTGACGCGGCAGGCGGCGGAAAGACGCGGCCAGGCGGTCGACGAGCAGCTTCTTGCGAAGCAGAAGGCCGACCTGATCGCCCACTACGATGCGCAGGAGGATGCCTTCTTTACCTCGGGGCAGATGCTCGACATGGGCGTGATCGACCCGCGCGACAGTCGGCGCGTCATCGGCTTCGCGCTGGAGACCTGCGCCGAGGCCAGGCGCCGCACGGTGCAACCCAACAGCTTCGGCGTCGCCCGGATGTGAGCGAGAGATGAGGAAATTCGACACCGTTCTGATCGCCAATCGCGGCGAGATCGCCATCCGCGTGATGCGCGCGGCACGGGCGCTGGGGTACCGCACGGTGGCCGTGTACTCCGAAGCGGACGCCCGGGCCCCGCACGTCGCGTGCGCCGATACGGCGGTAGCCATCGGCGAGGCAGCGCCCAGCGCCTCCTACCTGAACATCGAACGCCTCATCGAGGCGGCGAAGGCGAGCGGCGCGCAGGCGATTCATCCGGGCTATGGCTTCCTGTCGGAGAACGCGGGGTTCGCGCAGGCCTGCGTGGACAACGGCCTGGTCTTCATCGGGCCATCGCCCGAGGCGATTCGCCTGATGGGCGACAAGGCCGGCGCGCGTCGCCGCATGGCGCAGGCAGGCGTGCCCTGCGTGCCGGGCTACGATGGAGAGGACCAGTCCGAGGCGATGCTGCTCGAGCAGGCCCAACGCATCGGCCTGCCCCTGATGGTGAAGGCGGCCGCGGGCGGCGGCGGGCGCGGCATGCGGCTGGTCGGGCGGATGGAAGACGTTCCGCAGGCCCTGAAGTCGGCGCGCCCCGAGGCGGAGAACGCCTTCGGCTCCGGCGCGCTGATCCTCGAGCGGGCGGTGCAGCGGCCGCGCCATGTGGAGATCCAGGTGTTCGGCGACAGCCTGGGCACGGTCGTCCACCTCGGCGAGCGCGATTGCTCGGTCCAGCGCCGGCACCAGAAGGTGATCGAGGAGTCGCCCTGTCCGGTGATGACGCCGGAGCTGCGGGCGCGCATGGGAGAGGCGGCGGTGGCCGCGGCGCGCGCCATCGATTACGTGGGCGCGGGCACCGTCGAGTTCCTTCTCGACCAGGAAGGCAACTATTACTTCCTCGAGATGAACACCCGCATCCAGGTGGAGCACCCGGTGACGGAGGAGGTGACGGGAATCGATCTCGTGCAGCTGCAGTTCCGGGTGGCCGAGGGCCTCGGGCTGGGCTTCACGCAGGAAGCGGTGAGCCTCGCCGGCCACGCCATCGAGGCCCGCCTCTATGCCGAGGACGTCCCGGCCGGCTTCCTGCCGTCCACCGGCCGGATCGAGTGCTGGCAACGGCCTTCGGGGCCGGGGATCCGCTGCGATGACGGCATCGAGACGGGGATGATGGTCTCTCCCTACTACGACCCGATGCTGGCCAAGATCATCGCCTCGGGCCCGACGCGCGAGGTGGCGCGCGCGCGGCTGATCGAGGCTCTGAAGTCGACGGTCATGATCGGTCCGCAGAGCAACCGGGATTTCCTCGTTGCCACGTTGGAGAAGGAAACATTCGTGGCAGGCGGCGCGACGACCGCCTTCATCGCTGAGGAATTTCCGCAATCCGGATGGCAGTTGCCGGCGATCTCGGACGAGGAACTGGCCATGGCTGGGATCCTGCTGTATCTGCACCTGCGCGACCGGCTGGCGGAATCGAGCGTCGGCGTAGCCGCCGAGTTGCTCGACTGGTCCAGCGACGGCATCAAGTACAGCCGCTTCAGCCTGGCCGAACGGGACATCGTCGTGCGCCCCAAGGACGGCGAGGGGTACGAGCTCGCGCTCGACGAAGAGTCGGTCTTCCATGTCGCACGAGTCCGGCGGACGGGCTCCAGGGCCAGCCTCAGCTTGAACGGAATCGATCGCTCGCTGTCGTACGCCTGCTTCGAGGGTAGCCGGATCCACATCAGCCATGACGGGCGCGGCTTCATGCTCGAGGACAGGCTGGCCGGCGAGCGCACGGGGGCGGATTCCGCTGGCGGCGGAAACGTGCTCGCACCCATGCATGGCGTCATACTGGACGTTCTGGTCGATGCGGGGCAGCAGGTTGCGAAGGGCGCGCGGCTTGCGGTGCTGGAGGCCATGAAGATGCAGCACGACATCGTCGCGCCCCAGGCCGGCGAGGTGTCCCAGGTCCTGTGCGAGGCGGGGCGGCAGGTGGCCTCCGGCGCATTGCTCTTCGCATTGACTGTTCCGGATGAGCCGAAATGAATTCCATCGAGCTGTGCCGGCGACTGAAGATCGACTTTCCGGTGTTCGCCTTCACGCATTGCCGCGACGTCGTCGTCGAGGTCACGAATGCTGGCGGGGTCGGAGTGCTGGGCTCGATCAAGCTGTCGCCCGAAGAGCTGGACATGGAGCTCTCCTGGATCGACGAGCGGGTCGGTGGCAAGCCCTACGGCGTCGACCTGATCGTTCCCGGTGCCATGCAGGGCAGGGAAGAAGATCCGGATGCGGACGCGGTGCTGGGCCAGCTGCCCGACCGCCACAAGGAATTCGCCGCTGGAGTCCTGGCGTCGCGGAACATCGATGCCTCGGTCATCGACGACGAGACTCGCAAGGAGAGCCTGTACTTCAGCAACAACGCACGCCTGAGCGGGGCGGACCGTCTGCTCGATGTCGTCTTCCGGCATCCGGTTGCGCTCGTGGCCAATGCGCTCGGCGTGCCGCCGGCGCAGATGGTGAAGAGGGGAAAGGAGAACGGCGTGCTGGTGGCCGCGCTGGTCGGCACGGCCGAGCATGCCGTGCGCCAGGCGCGAGCCGGCGTCGACCTGATCATCGCCGCGGGCGGCGAGGCTGGCGGCCACTGCGGCGAGATCGGCACCATGGTGCTGATCCCGGAGGTATCCGCCGCGCTGAAGGCCCATCCGCAGACCACCCTGCTGGCCGCCGGTGGCATCGTCACCGGGCAGCAGATGGCGGCGGCGCTGTGCATGGGGGCCGCCGGCGTCTGGTGCGGCTCGGTCTGGCTGACGACGACAGAGGCCGAGACGCCGCCGGTCGTCAAGGACAAGATGCTGTCCGCGCGATCGAGCGATACGGTGCGCTCGCGTAGTCGCACCGGCAAGTTCAGCCGACAGTTGCGCTCGGCCTGGACCGATGCATGGGAAGCCGGGGGGGGCGCCGACGCCGCTGCCCATGCCATTGCAGACCGCGCTGGTCACGCCCTACCTCAACCTCGTCGACAAGCTCGCCGAGGGCGGCCACGACGGGGCCAGGGAGCTCAGCACCTATTACGTCGGTCAGGGCGTCGGCATGATGAACGAATCCCTGACCGCGCGCGCGACGATGCAGGCCTTCCGGGAGGATTTCCTCGAGGCCTGGGAGCGGCTGGGCGGGTTCATCGAGACCGGAACATGAGGGGCGTTGTGAATGATCACTGAAGCCGAGGATTTCCTGCAGGAAAGCGATGCCCTGCACGATCTGCTGGCCCCGGTTGCCGAGGCCGATCATGTGTTGCCGACGAAGTTCAAGGACTGGACCATCGACAACATCCTGCAGCATCTGCATCTCTTCAACCTGGCGGCCGTCCATTCCCTGAAGGAGCCCGAGCGCTTCGACGGACTGTATGCCGAGCTCAACCGCAAGCGCGGCGGCGGGCTCACCACGGTGGTGGCCACCGACGAGATGCTCGACGGCGTGCGGGGAAAGGCGCTGCTGCGGCTGTGGCGCGAAGGCTTCATCCAGACGGCGGCCGAGTTCTCGCAGGCGGATCCGCGCCAGCGCGTCAAGTGGGTCGGGCCGGACATGAGTGCGCGCTCGTCGATCTCGGCGCGCCTGATGGAGACCTGGGCGCATGCCCAGGCGATCTACGACCTGCTCGGCGTCGTTCGCAGGAACACCGACCGCATTCGCAGCATCGCCATGATCGGCATCAATACCTACGAGTGGACGTTTCGCAATCGCGGCGAGGACGTTCCGACGCCTCGTCCGCATGTCGTTCTCACCGCGCCATCGGGCGCGATCTGGCAATGGAACGATCCGTCGACCGAAAACCGGATCGAGGGGCTGGCCGAGGAGTTCTGCCAGGTGGTCACCCAGGTGCGCAACATCGGCGATACCGGTCTCGCGGTCAGGGGCGATCCGGCGACACGGTGGATGGCGGTGGCGCAGTGTTTCGCCGGCCCGGCGCAACAGCCGCCGCCGCCGGGCACCCGGGGCCTGCATACGCCGAAGGCAGTCTGAAACAAGCATCCGAGAAGGAGTTGCCGTGAAGGCATTGCCCGTTTGCGAAACGCTCGTCCTGCGCCGTGAAGGCGCGCGCCTGGATGTCACCTTCAATCGTCCGGAGCAGCGCAACGCCATCAATTCGGTGATGGCGCGCGAGTTCTCCGAACTGGTCGACTTCCTGGGGGGCACGTCCGCCATTCGCGTGGTCACGCTGCGCGGCGCCGGCGGCCATTTCTGCTCCGGCGGCGACATCAAGGAACGCCGAGCCATGGCCGACGACGACGGCGGCGTGGCGGCCATCGAAAAGCGCAACCGTGATGCCGGGCACATGTTCCTGCGCTTCGCGAGGTTGCCGCAGACCACCATCTCGCTGATCGAGGGCTCGGCTTTCGGCGGCGGCTTCGGCTATGCCTGTCTCACCGACATCACGATCCTGACGCGCGGTGCCCGGATGGGCATGCCGGAAACCCGGATCGGCGTGGCACCCGCACAGATCGCCCAGTGGGTGGTGCGGCGCGTCGGGCTGCCCAGGGCCCGCCAGCTGGCGCTGACCGCGGAGCGGTTCGACGGCGAGACGGCCTATCGCTACGGCGTCGGCCAGTATCTCTGCGATGACGGCGAGGCCGAGCGGATGCTCGATGAAGTGGTCGCCAAGGTGGAAGCCTGCGGGCCGCTCGCCTGCGCGGCGACCAAGCGGATCATGAACGCGGTCGACGAAGGCCGGGAGGTCGAGCTGATCGATCTCGCGGCGCGCGAGTTCGGCCAGTTGAACGGCGGTGCCGAGGCGCGCGAAGGCCAGTCGGCCTTCGCCCAGAAGCGGGCACCGGTCTGGGGGACGGAGCAATGAGCAAGGCAGGGACGGATCGGGTGGTGCGCATCGGCGGGGCCTCCGGCTACTGGGGCGACAGCGCCGAAGCGGCGCGCCAGCTCGTCCAGAAGGGCGGGATCGACTACCTGGTCTTCGACTACCTCGCCGAGGTGACGATGTCGATCCTGGTGCGGGCCCGCGCCAAGGCGCCGGATACCGGCTACGCCCGGGATTTCGTGGACCTGGTGATGAAGCCGCTGCTGCCGGAGATCAAGCGCCGCGGCATCAAGGTCATCGCCAACGCCGGTGGAGTGAACATTCCCGCCTGTGCCGCTGCGTTGGCCAAGGTTGCCGAGGAGGCGGGGCTCGATCTGCGCATCGCCACCGTGACCGGCGACGATCTGCTGGAGCGAGTGGACGAGTTGCGCGGCCAGGACGTGCGCGACATGACGACCGGCAAGCCGATGCCCGGGCGACTGATCAGCGCCAACGCCTATCTGGGCGCCTTCCCGATCGCGGCGGCGCTCGATGCCGGCGCGGACATCGTGATCACGGGGCGTTGCGTTGACAGTGCCACGACGGTCGGCGCGCTCATCCACGAGTTCGGCTGGCAGCCGCAGGACTACGACCGCCTCGCGGCCGGCACCCTGGCGGGCCACATCCTCGAATGCGGCGCCCAGGCAACCGGCGGGAACTTCACCGACTGGCGCGATGTCGTCGCAGGCTGGCCGGACATGGGCTATCCGATCGCCGAGTGCGAATTCTCGGGCAGCTTCGTCATCACCAAGCCCGAGGGCACCGGCGGACTGGTGTCGCGGTTGTCCGTATCCGAGCAGATCGTCTACGAGCTCGGTGATCCCGGCGCCTACCTGATGCCGGACGTCACCTGCGATTTTCGTGGCGCGAGCGTCACCGAATGCGGCCGCGATCGTGTGCGCGTCGAAGGCGCGCGGGGTTATCCGCCGCCCGAGAAGCTGAAGGTGTCGGCTACCTTTTCCGACGGCTATCGCGCATCGTCCGCCACGGTTGTCGCCGGCTTCGACGTGGTCGAGAAGGCGCAGGCCTACAGTGCAGCGCTGCTCGAGCGCGTGAACCGGCTGATCGAGGAGCGCGGGCTCGGGCCCCTGCGCCAGGCGGCGGTGCACCTGATCGGGGCCGAGACGCTCCTCGGTGCCAACGCCCGACCCGAGGCACGCGCCAGCCGCGAGATCATGGTGCGCATCGATGTGCGTCATGATCGGCGCGAGGCGCTGGAAGTGTTCTCCAAGGAAGTGACCGGCGTCGCCCTGTCCATGACCACCGGCCGCGCCTCGGGTGGCGCGGGCGGCCGCCCCAAGGTCACCCCGGTCGTCGCGCAGTTCGCGTTTCTGGTGGACCGGGACAAGGTGCAGGTCGAAGTGCAGGTGGATGGCAGCGAGATCGCGTTCGCGCCCGCAACGCCCGGAGAGTTCTTCGATCCGGCGCAGATGCGCGAGCTGCGGATTCCGCTGCCGGCCGAGGCCGTGACGGACGATCGGGTGGAAGTGCCGCTCATCGAGCTTGCGGTGGCGCGCAGCGGCGACAAGGGCGACAACGCCAATGTCGGGGTGATCGCGCGACATGCCGAGCTCCTGCCCTGGCTGAAACAGGAACTGACGGCCGAACGCGTCGGCCGGTGGTTCGCCCACGTCCAGCGCGGCGATACGGTTCGCTACGAGATGCCCGGGTTGCTGGCCTTCAACTTCGTCCTGGCCAATGCGCTCGATGGCGGCGGCACTTCGTCCCTGTACCTCGACTCGCAAGGCAAGACCTACGCCCAGCAACTGCTGGCGATGCCGGTCAGCGTTCCCCGGTCCCTGCTGGCGCATGCGCGCGGGACGACCGGACCTGCCGGCCGTTCCTAGACAGCCATGGAACACGATTCGCGGCCGCAGTTCCGCCAGCAGGTCCGGGACTTCATCGCGACCTACGGTGAGCTGGCGCCTCCGGAGTCGGATACCGCGCTCCGGACTCCGGAGCGTCGCAGGTGGCAACAGCTGCTTCTGAGCCACGGATACCTGGGGCGGACCGTTCCGTCCCGGTACGGCGGCTACGGGGCCGCACCGGACCTGATCGAGCAGATCGCGATCGCCGAGGAGTTCGCCGCGGCCGGAATCACGGACCGGATGATCGTGGCCAACCGCCAGGGCGTGTCCATGCTGGTACCGACGTTGCTCGCCTTCGGTACCGAGGAGCAGAAGCAACGGTGGATCCCTGCCACCTTGCGTGGCGAGACGATCTGGTGCCAGGGTTATTCCGAGCCGGGCGCCGGGAGCGACCTGGCCGCGCTGTCGACCCGTGGGCGGATCGACGCAGACGAGATCGTCATCACGGGACAGAAGATCTGGACGAGCGAGGCGCATCAGGCCGACATGATGTTCTGTCTCGTCAGGACCGAGCCGGAAGCGTCCAGGCATCGCGGCATCAGCTTCATCCTCGTTCCGATGGACGCGCCCGGCATCGAGGTCCGGCCGCTGAACACCATGACCGGACGGTCCTCGTTCAACGAGGTCTTCCTGACGGACGTTCGCGTGCCGCTGGATCACCTGGTCGGCGAGCGCGGGCGTGGCTGGGAGGTCGCCAACGCAGCACTCACGCACGAGCGCGGCGCTCTCGGGAACCCCGAGGTCGCGCAGACTCGCTTCCAGGCCCTGGTGGAGCTGATGACCCGGGAGACGGTGAACGGACGGCGCCTCATCGACGATCCCGTGTTCGCCGACCGGTTGATGAAGCTCCAGGCGTGGCTTCTCGCCATGCGGCTGAACAACTCGCGGATCCTCACCTGTCGGGTGAAGGGCGAAAGCCCCGGCCTGTGCGAGATGGTCGTCAAGCTCCAGGGCTGCGAGCTGATCCACCAGGTGTCGGCATTGGCGATCGACGTCCTGGAGGAACTCGGTGTCCTGTACGACGGCAGCGAGTTCGAGCGTGCCGGGGGAGCCTGGCAGAAGAACTACATGTTCGACCTGGGACTGATCATCGGCGGCGGCACCGCGCAGATCCAGAAGAACATCATCGCCGAGCGGGGTCTGGGCATGCCGCGGCAGGCTCGCGCGTAGTCGGCACCAGGCCGGGAGATACGGACCGTCATGGATTTCGGACTGTCGCACGAGCAGCGGGCACTGCAGGATACGGTGGCGGATTTCCTGCGCGATTTCAGCTCCGTCGCGGCGGTCCGTCGCATCCTGGGAGGCGATGTCGAATCCGCGAAGGCGCTCGGCAACGGTCTTGCCCGGCTCGGAGCGAGCGCCATCGCGGTGCCTGCCGAGCACGGCGGCCTGGGCCTGGGGGTGCTCGATGCGGCACTGCTGTCGGAGATGACGGGCCGCTTCGTGGCCCCCGTCGATCCCATGGGAACCACGCTGACCGCGTTCGCCCTCAGGCGGGCAGGATCCGAATCCCGGAAGTCGGCCTGGTTCGAGGGGATCATGAAGGGCGAGCTCGACTTCGGCGTGGCGCTGGCCCATGCGATATCCGATCGCGAAGGCCAGTCCGTCACCAGTGACGGCGGCAGGCTGCGTGGACGCTCCTTGTTCGTGACCTGTCCGCCCGCCGCCACGCATTTTCTCGTCCCCGACGACCAGGGCGCGCTCTGGATCATCGCCAGGGATTCGGCCGGCCTGGCGCTGCGCCCCTTGGCCACCATCGACCGGACCAGACGCTTCTGCGTTCTGGAGTTGGAAGGGGTCGAGGGAGAGCGCCTTGCCATGGCCCGAGGCCAGGATCTCGTCGACGAGCTGATCGCCATCGCACGGGTGCTCGTCGCCGCCGATGCCCTGGGCGCGGCCCAGCGCATGGTGGAGATGGCGGTTGCCTATGCCCATGAGCGCAGGCAGTTCGGCGTTCCGATCGGGTCGTTCCAGGCCGTCAAGCACATGTGCGCGGAGATGGCGGCGGAGCTCGAGCCATGCCGTGCCCTGATGTGGTACGCGGCCCAGTCGCTGGATCGGCAGGCACCCGACGCCCTCGTCACGGCGTGCCACGCCAAGGGAAGGATCTCGGACGTTGCCCGGTTCGTCGCCCGTACGGCCACGGAGGTGCACGGCGGGATCGGTTTCACCGAGGAGCTCGGGCTTCATCTCTGGTTCAAGCGGATCGGAGTGGACCGCCAGCTCTGGGGCGGGCCGGAATCGCTGCGCGCCGAAGCGGCCCGCCGACAGGGATGGGCGAACTGATCGACGAGCCGGTTTCGGCGCAATCCGGAATCTCATTCCAGCAGAAGGAGACAGACATGCAGTTCACCGAAGAGCATCGGAGCATCTTCAACGCGGTCAGGAAGTTCGTCGAGAACGAGATCAACCCTCACGTCGACGAGTGGGAGAAGGCCGGCCGGTTCCCCGCGCACGAGCTGTTCAAGAAGATGGGGAATCTCGGTTTCCTGGGCATCACGAAGCCGACGGAATACGGCGGCCTCGGGCTGGACTGGAGCTATAACCTCATGTACGCCGAGGCCATGGGCGAGGTGACATGCGGAGCGATTCCCATGGCTTCAGGGGTGCAGACCGACATGGCGACACCCGCACTGGCCGAGCACGGCTCGGACGAACTGCGCAAGGAGTTCCTGGCTCCGGCGATCGCCGGAGACTACGTGGCGTGCGTCGGTGTTTCGGAGGAGGGCGCCGGCTCGGACGTCGCGTCCTTGCGCACGACCGCGCGTACCGTGGGTGGCGACTACGTCATCAACGGCAGCAAGATGTGGATCACCAACGGCGCACAGGCCGATTTCATGTGCATGCTGGCCAACACCAGCGAGGGTCCGGTGCACAAGAACAAGTCCCTGATCGTGGTGCCCATGAAGACGAAAGGCGTCACGGTGGCCCGGACGCTCGACAAGCTCGGCATGCGGTCCTCGGACACCGCCCAGATCTTCTTCGAGGATGTCCGCGTGCCGAAGCGCTACTGCATCGGTGTGGAAGGGCAGGGCTTCATGCAGCAGATGGGCCAGTTCCAGTACGAGCGCCTGTACGCCGCGGCCAAGCAGATCCGCAACATGGAATGCGCCATCCAGGACACCATCGCCTATACCCGGGAGCGCAAGGCGTTCGGCAAATCGCTCCTCGACAACCAGGTGATCCATTTCAAGCTGGCCGAGCTGCAGACCGAGGTCGAAGCGCTCCGCTCGCTGGTCTACAGGGCGGTCGAGCTGGTCGTCAACGGCGAGGATGTGACGCGGCTCGCCTCCATGGCCAAGCTCAAGACCGGCCGCCTGGTACGGCAGGTCTCCGACAGCTGCCTCCAGTACTACGGCGGCATGGGCTTCATGAACGAGACGCCGATTTCGAGGATGTACCGGGATACACGAGTGGCGTCGATCGGCGGCGGGGCGGACGAGATCATGCTGACCATCATCTCGAAGTACATGGGGATCCTGCCGAAAGGGAACTGATCCCTACAGCAGGCCGAAATCCTCCCGGAAACGGTCGATCTGGTGCATTCGTTCGTGCAGGATCGTCACGATGCCGATGTCGCCATTCGAGAGCCGGCGCCAGTAGACGAAATGTCGCTCGTATCGGAAGAAGCAGCCCTCGACACCGAAATCCGCGGGAATGGGGCGTGAAGGCGTCTTGTGAGCCTCGATGCCGTCGAACGCCTCGAACAGACCGGTGATGTAGCGGTCGGCCTGCTTCACGCCCCAGCGATCCCGCGTGTAGCGGTAGATCTCGTCGAGCCGGTAGGACGCCGACTCCTGGATGCGGACCACGCCCTCAGCCGCGGTTGCGGGCGATCACGTCGGCCGCCGTCAGCGGCCGGTACGAGGATTCCGGAGCCGCGAAGGCGTGACTCAGCTCGGCCCTGAGCCGTTCGACGGATTCCTGTTCCTTGCGATCCTTGTCGCGACGGATCAGGTCCCGGATGTACTCGCTGACGTTTTCGTAGGCGCCATCTTCGCCGACGTTTTCCGCGACGAAGTCGCTCAGGGTTCCGCTGAGGCGAACCGTCATGGTCGTCGTGGTTCGGGACACGGCATACTCCTGTCGTGATGGGCCGTATTCATTATGATCAAAAATGAATACAGCGGCAAGCTCTGGCCAAGAAAGCGGCCGGCCGCAACTTCAGTCCCGCTCCGGTGCCCCCAGCGGGAACAACGGGCGGAACGGCCGCGCCTCGTCCACCGCGCGGGCGAAGGACGGGCGGGCGAGCAGTCGCGCCCGGTAGGCGCGAAGCATGGGATGGGCATCGGAGATGCGATGCGTCCAGTCGGCATAGAACAGTGAAGGCGCGGCGGCGCAGTCCGCCAGCGTGAACTCCTCGCCGGCCGCCCAGGTCCGGCCGGCGAGCCATCCTTCCAGCCAGGCGTAGGCCCGTTCGAGCCTTTCGCCGGCAAGCGCCCGGCCTGCTGCCGGGCTTGTCACCGGAATCCGCCCCAGTGCGCTGTCGACGGCGATCTGCATGGCATCCATCACGTGCAGGTCGAAGAAGCGATCGAGGAATCGCACGTCGAGCGCGGCCATCGGGTCGGCGGGCAGCAAGCGGACCGGCCCGGGATGCGCGAGCTGCAGGTACTCGATGATGATGCTGGTCTCGACGACCTGGCGATCGCCGTCGACCAGTAGCGGGAACTTCCCCAGCGGCCAGCGTCGCAGCCATTCGGCCGAATGCTGCGGCGTGTCCGGTCCGATGCAGCGGAACTCGAAGGGCGTGCCGTTCTCGTACAGGGCGATGAGCGCCTTCTGGGTGTACGAGGAGAAGGGATGACCGTAGAGGGCGAGTGCCATGCCGGAGTTCCTGTTCAGGCGAGGGATTTGCCCGCGCGTGCCGCTTCGATGGCGGCGACATCGATCCTGCCCATCGTCATCATCGCCTGCATCGCGCGCTTCGCGGCGGCGCGATCCGGATCGGCCATCGCCTCGTTCAGCGCGCGCGGCGTGATCTGCCAGGAGAAGCCCCAGCGATCCCTGCACCAGCCGCACTGGCTTTCGCTGCCGCCGCCGTCGACGATCGCGTTCCAGTAGCGGTCGGTCTCGGCCTGGTCGGCGGTGATGAGCTGGAAGCTGACCGCTTCGTTCGGCTTGAACGCCGACCCGCCGTTGAGGCCGAGGAACTTCCGGCCCAGCACCGTGAACTCGACCGTCAGCTCGTCGCCCTCCCGGCCGTCGGGATAGTCGGCCGGCGCCCGGAGGGCCTCGCCGACGCTACTGTCGGGAAAGGTCGCGGCATAGAACTCGGCCGCCTTGCGCGCTTCGCCGTGGTCGAACCACAGGCAGGTGATCATCTCGGGCATGTTCGTCTCCTGTTCGTGCCGGCTTCCCGCTTCGCAGGCGGACGGGCCGTCTCGGGAAAGGGGGGCGGGCTTCAGTCGTCCAGGATCGAGGTGAAGCCGCCGTAGATCATCCGCTTGCCGTCGAAGGGCATGTTGCTCGGAGGTGTCTTCATGCGCTCGTCCTCCATCATCCGGGCCGAGCCTTCGTCGCGGACCTGCTTCGATGGCCACTCCACCCAGGAGAAGACGACCTTCTCGCCATCCTCGAGCAGGACGGCGCGGCGGTAGTCGGTGGTCTTGCCCTCGGGCACGTCGTCGCCCCAGGCCTCGACCACGCGCAGCGCACCGTATTCGAGGAACAGGTCGGCCACCTCGCTCGCGAGCCGGCGATAGGCTTCGCGATTGGCCTGCGGCACCGCCAGCACGTAGCCGTCGACGTAGCTGCCGCGCCCGCTGCCGACATCGAGGATGGGTTCGAAGCCGGCGAAGATCATGCGCTTGCCGTCGAACGGCATCTCCGGCATCTGCTGCATGCGCGGATCCGACATCATCTTCCGGTTCGCCGCATCGCGGGTCGTCTTGTCCGGGTATTCGATCCAGCTGAACACGACGGTCTCGTCGTCGGTCGCCTTCACCGCGCCCTGGAAATCGTTGATCTTGCCCCTGGGCACGTCGTCGCCCCAGGTCTCCACCATGCGTGTCGCGCCGAGCTCCTTGAAGAAGGGCAGCGCCTGTCTGGCGTGGTCGCGATAGGCATCCTTGTTGGCGGTCGGCACGGCGGCCACGAAACCTTCGAAGTAGCTCATCTGTTTTCTCCCGTCGGTGGGTTTGCGGTCCGGCCTTCAGGCCGCGACCGGATCGGGCCGGAAATCGGCCAGTTGCGCGGCCAGCGCCGCCTGGAAGGCGGGACGCGAGGTGCCGCGCTCGACGTACGCGGCCAGGCGCGGACGCTGCTCGAGCAGGTCGGCTCCCGTTGCATCGCGCAGCACCGTCACCATGGCGATGTCGGCGATGCTGAACTCGCCGGCCAGCCAGTCACGCGTACCCAGCGCCGTCTCGAGCCGGTCGAGCCGCTGTCCGGCTTCCTCGAGCAGGCTCGGCCTGCGCAGCTTCGCCCATTCCTTGCCGGCGGCGAAGATCTCGACGTTGCCGATCTCGAAGAACAGCGGCTCGACCGAGTTGTAGGCGGCGAACAGCCAGCTCGTCACGCGCGCGCGGCCTTCCCGGTCGCGCGGCAGCAGCCGTTCATCCTTCTCGCCCAGGTGCAGCAGGATCGCGCCGCTCTCGAACATGCACAGGCCGTCGTCGTCGATCACCGGCACCTGGCCCCAGGGTTGCCGGGCGTAGTGGTCGGCGGGCCGGTCGATGGCGCTGATGAGCCGCGTGGAGTAGGGCAGGCCGATCTCCTCGCAGGCCCAGCGCGGGCGCAGGTCGCGCACGTAGCCGCGTGCGAAATCGGGCACCCAGTCGAAGGCGGTGATGCGAAGGGGCGCGTCGGGATCGGTCGGCATGGGATCCTCCATGGAACGGATCGGGGCCAGGGCGGCCGTCGGTTGCTCATCCTGACCGATTAGGTTATAAAATACAACTATGGAGTTACAAAAATTAACTAAAGAAGATGATCCGGGGGGCAGGCGCCGGTACGAGGACGCCTGCGGCACCGCGCTGGCGCTCGAATTCATCGGCGAGCGCTGGTCGCTGCTGGTCATCCGCGAGCTGATGCTGGGGCCGCGTCGCTTCTCCGACCTGCGGGCCGATCTCCACGGGATCAGCGCCAACGTGCTGACCCAGCGGCTGGAGGGGCTGGAGCGTTCGGGGATCCTCCGGCGGCGAAAGCTGCCGCCGCCGGCCGGCGTCCAGGTGTACGAGCTGACGCCCTGGGGCTACGAGATCGAGCCGATCTTCCAGACGATGGGACGCTGGGCGCTGCGCTCGCCGCGCCACGATCCGATGCTGCCGCTCTCGCCCGTCTCGGCGATGCTCTCGTTGCGCACGATGATCAGGCCCGATCGCGAGCCCGTGTCGATGACGCTGGCCTTTCGTTTTCCCGACGCTGCCTTCGTCGGCCGCCTCACGCCAGAGGATCTCGAGATCGAGCGCGGTGACGCCGACGCCGCAGACGTCGTATTCGATACCGATACGACGACCTTCGTCACCGTCGTCTACGGCAAGCGTCCGCTCGACGCCGCGCAAGCCGAAGGCAGGCTGCGCCTTGCGGGCGATCGCGAGCTCGCCCGGCGCTTCATCGACTGCTTCGCCCTGCCGCCGAAGATCGGCGGGGAAGGTGGCTGAGACCGGCCGGCTTCAGCCCTCGTTCAAGGGCACGGATAACTTCTGTTGTAACGGACGTCTTCGCGTGTTATACGATTTGTTATAACCTGGAGCCGCCATGAACACCGTGATCCGCAAGATCGGCAATTCCGAAGGGGTGATCCTGCCGAAGGAACTGCTCGCCAGAATGAACCTGAAGACGGGGGACAATGTCCTCGTTGTCCAGGAAGGCGATGAGCTTCGCCTGCGCCGGGTCGAGGATTCGACGGAGGAATTCGAGCGCAAGATGCAGGTCGCGCGCGAGCGGATGAAGAAGTACGAGAAAGTCTATCGCGCGCTGGCGAAATGACCGCGTTCCATTCGCTCGACTTCATCCTGTCCATGCATGCCGAGCAGCTTCGCCTTCATGGCGGGGCCGCCGGCGTGCGCGACGAGGGCATGCTGGAATCCGCCCTGAACCGGCCGCTCCAGAAGCAGGCATACGGCGAGCCGGGCCTTTGCGAACTCGCCGCCGCCTATCTGTTCGGCATCGCCAGGAACCACCCCTTCGTGGACGGCAACAAGCGCACCGCGCTGGCGGCCGCCGATCTGTTCCTCTACTTCAACGGGCTGGAGCTTCTGGCCGGGGACGAAGACCTGATCCAGTTCGTCCTGATGGTAGCCGCCGGCGAAATCGACGAGGACGGCGCGGCGGCGTTCTTCCGCGACCATACCGTGCCCGTGACGGAAACCTGACGAGGCGGGACGGCGCACCGTTGCGACAGCGTGCGCTGCTCCGGCGTGTCCAGTCTCAGGTGCTAGTATGCGGCGCACGACCAGCCGGCTTGCTCATTGGGTCGACCGTCCGCGTGCTGGTCGTTCACGGCGATTGCGGGTGCCGATCCCGTCGGCGGCCGCGAGGAAACCTGGACAGCATCGGAGCGAGCTGAAACGCCATGGCGCGCTTGCTGACAGTCGAAGACGATCCGGTGATCGGCGGCAATATCTGCGACTACCTGCAAGGCAGGGGGCACGCGTGCGACTGGGCACCGGATGGCTTCGTCGCGATGGCGCTGGCTGCTCGCGAGCCGCCCGAAGCGGTCGTGCTGGACTTGAACCTGCCGCGGCTCGACGGCCTGACCTGGTGCCGGCGGTTTCGCGAAGAGCTTGCCAGCAAGGCACCGGTCATCATGCTGACGGCGCGCGACGAGCTCGACGACAAGCTCGCGGGCTTTGACGCCGGGGCCGATGACTACCTGGTCAAGCCCTTCCAGTTGCCGGAGCTCGCAGTGCGAATCGAGGCGGTGCTGCGACGGGCCCAGGGCCGGGCGGTCGCGGAGACGATCCGCGCCGGCAGATTCGTGATCGATCGCGCCGCCCGCCGTATCGTCGTCGATGGCGTGGCGCTGCGTCTGCCGCCGAAGCCCTACCGGCTGCTCGAGCTGCTGGCCGAGCGTCCGGACAGGGTGTTCAGCCGAGAAGAGATCGAGCAGGCGATCTGGGCCGAGGAGCGCGCCAGCGGCGATGCTCTGCGTGCGCTGGTCTCGGCCACGCGCCGCGCTTTCGCACAGGCGGGCGTCGGGGTCGATCCGATCCGGACCTTGCACGGCCATGGCTATCGGCTCGGGATCGACTGAGCGTCCGTCGCTTCGACGACGGCTCGCGGGCACCTTCGCGACGCTCGCGCTGGTCACCGCGCTCGCCCAGGCGGGCTTGGTGTGGTTCGTCGGCGAGCAGGCGGAAGAAGAGCTTCTCGACAGCCTCGCCAGCAACCAGCTGGCGCGCAGCATGGAGATTCACTGGCAGAACCCGATGCTCGCGCAGCCGAAGTCGCCCGACATGAGCCTGTACGTCGTTCCCCGGGACAACGAGGAGGCCGAGGCGGCGCTGCCCGCGTGGCTGCGCGCGTTGCCGCGACAGGCCGGCAACTACGAGGTCTTTCCCGAGCCGGGCATCGAGCATCACATCGCGGTCGACTTCGACCGGGACACCTGGTTCTATCTCGTCTACGACGTCCTCGAGCATGAGATCCGGCAGCGTAGGCTGATGATCGTCCTGACGCTGTCGGTGCTGGCGATCGGCGCGCTGGTGCTGCTGGTCAGCGGACGCCTGGCCCGCAGGCTGACGCATGACCTCGACCGCCTGTCGCAGGCTGTCGATGACGCCCAGCATCAGGCGCGGGCGCTGTCGAGCTTCGACGCGCTCGCCGTTCACGCCGAAACCGGGCGGCTCGCCGAGGCCCTGGACGCCTACCGCGAAAGGTCCGACCAGGCGTTGCGGCGCGAGCGCGCGTTCTCGGCCGCGGCGAGCCATGAGCTGCGCACGCCGCTGATGCGTGCCGGTTCCTCTCTCGATCTTCTCCGGGCCGGCCGGCTCGACCCGCGCGAACGCGAGATCGCCAGGCACATCCAGGACGGGCTCGACGAGATCACGATGCTGACCGCCGCCCTGCTGAGGGTTGCGCGCGGCAGCCTCGATGAGGCTGCGGGCGACGTCGATCTCGCCGAGCTCGCCGCCGCCGTGGCCGCACAGCTCGCCGGAGAAGCGAGGGCGCGGGGCATTGGGATCCGGGTCGGCATTGCCGCCGGAACGTGTCGCCGGCTCGATCGCAGCGCGCTGTGGATCGTCCTAGCCAATCTGATGCGCAACGCGATACGCCACAGCGGCGGCGGCACGGTCAGCGTGGGCTGGCGCGAAGGCGTGATCGACATCGAAGACGACGGTACCGGTGTCGGTGAGGTCCGGCGCCGATCCGCGGACGCCGAGGCCCGGCGCGATCTCGGGCTCGGGCTGTCGATCGTCGACAGGATCTGCGAGGCCGCGGGCTGGAGGCTCGTCCTCGACGAGCGACCGGAGGGCGGTACCCGCGCGAGCGTGCTGCTCGATATCGATCCGGAGGTGCTGCCGGAAGCTCACTGAAACTTCACGAATTTCTCGCGCAAGCGTCATCGGCCGGTGGGCAGGATCGTGCCCACCTCGAAGGCTCGCCGATGCACGCACAGTCAAGAATCCTGATCGTCAAGCTGACTTCGCTGGGCGATGTGATCAAGACCCTGCCGGTCGTCGACGACATCCGGCAACGACGTCCGGGCGTTTCGATAGACTGGGTCGTCGAACGACCCTGCGACACGCTGCTTGCCCTGCATCCCGGAATCGACCGCGTGATTCCGCTCGAGCTGCGCCGCTACCGTCAGGAACGCCGGTACTGGAAAGGCTTTCGCGCCGCTCTACAGGATCTTGGGGGCTTGCGCGCAAGAAACTACGATCTGATCATCGACCTGCAGGGCAGGATGAAGAGCTCGCTGGTTTCCTGGTTGGCCCGTGGTGAAGTGACCGGACCGGCGCCGGGGCCGGCCAGCGAGCCGCACTACCATCGCCTGTATCGGACCGTCATCGCGCGAAGCATGTTCACGCATGACGATGCCATCGCCACGAATCGCGCGCTGTGCGCGCAGGCACTGGACTACACCGTGCCGATGACCACGCCGCGCTACGGCTTGCAGCCGTCCCCTTCGCGAGCGAGCGGGCTGATCCCGTCGTCCGGCTTCGCGGTGCTGGTCCATGGCAGCTCGCGTCCCGAGAAGTGCTGGCCGGAAACGAGCTGGATCGAGATCGGGCGCGCGCTGGCGCAAAGAGGGATCGTCTGCCTGCTGCCCTGGGGCGATGCCGGCGAAGCGGGGCGCGCCGGCAGGCTGGCAGCGGCGATCGACGATGCGGTCGTGCCGCCGCAGCGCGTCTCGCTTGCCGACTGGACCGGCGTGCTGGCTGCCGCCACGGTCGTCGTCGGCGTGGACAGCGGGCTGACCCACCTGGCGGCGGCCTGCGCAGTGCCGACCGTCGCGATCTTCACCGCGACGCGCGCCGCCTCGTTCGGGGTCGCGGGCGAAGCGCCGTGCCTGAACCTCGGCGACACCGGCGCGACAGTGACGAGCGGGGAGGTCATCACCGCCATCGACGAACTGCTCGCCAACGCCCGCTCCAGGCTTGATCGCTCCCTCGAGACCGCCGTGGCTTGAAGCTCGATCCACTCTTGTCGAATGTCCACAAGGGATACCGCCACGTACCATTGGGAGGGTCTTCCCGAGGAGGCATCCGATGACGAGTGTTCCAGCCTGGATGGCGTTCGCCCTGGGATCGGCGTTCTTCGCGGGCGCCACGGCGGTTCTCGCCAAACTGGGCGTGGTCGGCATCAACTCGAACCTGGCGACATTCGTTCGTACGAGCGTCGTCCTTCTGGTCTGCGCCGGCATCGTGTCCGCACGCGGGGAATGGGTGTGGCCGGAGCAGGGATTCCGCATGAGGCCCCTGGCGTTTCTTCTCCTGTCCGGCGTGGCGACCGGCCTGTCCTGGCTGTGCTACTTCCGGGCGCTGCAACTGGCTCCCGTCTCCGTCGTTGCGCCGATCGACAAGCTGAGCGTGGTCTTCGCGATCATGCTGGGCATCGTCGTGCTCGGAGAGCCGGTCACCTGGCGTCTCGCCCTCGGCTCGGCCCTGATCGTCGGTGGTGCCCTGGTGATCGCGAGCGGATAGCAGGTTCGGCGGCAAACCGGCCGGAGGCCTCGCACCGCCTTTCGAAAATGACAGGAAGATAACGAGAACACGAGTATGTTGCACGGGTAATGAAAATACGAACAACTATCGTTTGATAATCGCAATCTTCGCGGCCGCCCAGCGGCACGCGCCACCCGAGTTCGTCGATACTCCCGCAGGATGCCCCCATGAAGCCCGCCCGGATGTCACTCCTTCGTTTCCTTGCGCGCCTTGGTGCGCTGCTGGCCACCACTTCGATGGCGGGCCTGGCCATGGCGGCCGGTGAGGTCAATCTCTACACGACCCGCGAGCCGGCGCTGATCCAGCCACTGATCGACGCCTTCACCAGGGAGCAAGGCGGGATCAAGGTCAATACCGTGTTCATCAAGGATGGCCTTCTCGAGCGGGTCAGGGCCGAAGGCGCGCGTTCGCCCGCCGACGTATTGATGGCGGTCGACATCGGCAACCTGATCGATCTGGTGGGCGGCGGTGTTACGCAGCCCGTCGCATCGGCGACCCTTGAGTCCGCGTTGCCGGCGAACCTCCGCGATCCGCAGGGTCACTGGTTCGCCCTGTCGCTGCGCGACCGGGTGTTGTATGCGGACAAGGACCTGCCGATCACCAGATTCACATACGAGGAGCTGGCGGATCCCCGGTGGAAGGGCAAGGTCTGCATCCGCTCCGGCCAGCATCCCTACAACACGTCCCTGATAGCTGCCATGATCGTCAACAACGGCGAGGCCGAGGCGGAGCGTTGGTTGCGCGGGGTGAAGGCCAATCTGGCGCGCAAGGCCGCCGGCGGGGACCGGGATGTGGCGCGGGACATCCTGGGCGGCATCTGCGACATCGGCATCGCCAATTCCTATTACGTCGGTCAGATGAAGAATGCGACCGCCGGCAGCGACGCCCGCAAGTGGGGCGATGCCATCAAGGCTATCCGGCCGACCTTCGCGAAGACCGGCGGGACCCACGTCAACATTTCCGGTGCGGCAGTGGCCGTGCATGCGCCGAACAAGGACAACGCGATCAGGTTGCTCGAATACCTCGTCTCCGAACCTGCCCAGGCCATCTACGCCCAGGGCAACTACGAATATCCGATCCGCGCCAACGTGTCCCAGAACCCGGTCATGTCCGCCCTGGGCCCGATGAAGGTGGATTCGTTGTCCGTTGCGGAGATCGCGAGGTACCGCAGGCAGGCCAGCCAGCTGGTGGACAAGGTAGGCTTCGACAATTGAGGGTGATCGAGCCCCGCCGGGGTCACCCTCGGGTCTCGCTGCCATGGCCATCCTCGGATGGCCATTGTCATTGACATGCCCATGGTTCACGCTCGACGTGACCGGGGCCGGGGGGTGGGGATGCCCGGTAGAGAGAGCGATCGAGCGTGCTGAGGGCAGGCACGGGCGGACGCGGGCCGGCGGCCCTTGCAGGGGCGGTGGCCATCGCATCCCTGGTCGTGCTGCCGATCGTGGTGCTGGCGGGGCACGCGCTCATGGCGGATGCCTCGCACTGGGTGCATCTGGCAGAGTACGTGCTGCCGCAGGCCTTGCGCAACACCGTGCTGCTGTTGTCGGGCGTTGCCGTCCTCGTGGCGGTGCTCGGCACCGGTAGCGCCTGGCTGGTGACAGCCTATGACTTCCCTGGCCGCGGGATGCTCACCTGGGCTCTGCTGCTGCCGCTGGCGGTTCCGACCTACATCATCGCGTTCGCCTATCTGGATCTTCTGCATCCCATCGGCCCGATCCAGACCGGCCTGCGTACCCTGCTGGGCTATGACAGTCCCCGCCAGTTCCGCCTCCCGGACCTGCGCTCCCTGCCGGGGGCGATTCTCGTCCTCGGCTTCGTGCTGTACCCCTATGTGTACCTGACCACCCGGGTCATGTTCATGAGCCAGGCCGCCAGCCTGCTCGAGGCTGCCCGGACGCTTGGCGCCGGCCGGCGCGAGGTGTTTCGCGAGGTGGCGCTGCCGATGGCGCGCCCGGCCATCGCCGTGGGCATGAGCCTCGCGTTGCTCGAAGCGCTGAACGACATCGGGGCATCGGAGTTCCTCGGCGTGCAGACACTGACGGTATCGGTCTACACGACCTGGATCACTCGCTCGGACCTCGGGGCGGCCGCCCAGATCGCGCTTGCCATGTTGCTCATGGTCGTCGGCCTGATCCTGCTGGAGCGCCATGGCCGCAGGCGGCAACGGTTCGCGAACGCACAACGCATGCGTCCGATGCAGCCCCGGCGCCTGCGAGGTCCCGCCGCGGCAGGGGCGTTGTTGCTCGGCTCCCTGCCCGTGGCGGTGGGCTTCGTCGTGCCGGCCCTGTATCTGATGAGCGAGACCCTGAAACGGCTGAACCTGGTCGGAGGGGTTTCGAGCCAGCTGTCGAGGGCGCTCTTCAATACGCTCATGGTCGCCACCACCGCCACCTTGCTGGCGGTAGCCTGCGGCCTCGTGCTGGCCTGGGCGGGCCGTACGTTGAGGGACAGCGATGTATCCGGCCTTCCCCGGATCTGCGTGCGCCTGGCCAGCCTCGGCTACGCGGTGCCCGGCACGGTGCTGGCGATCGGCCTGCTGACCCCGTTGCTGTTCGTCGATCGGGTGCTCGGGCAGATGCTCGACTACTCCGGCCTGCTGCTCATGGGGACGACCACCGCGCTGGCGATCGCCTATGTCATCCGTTTCGTGGCCATTCCCGCCGGCAGCATCGAGGCTGGTCTGACACGCATCCCGCCATCGCTGGAACAGGCTTCGCGCCTGCTCGGCGAGAGCCCGGCCGGCACGCTGCGGCGGGTACACCTGCCCCTGCTGAAGCCGGCGCTGGCTGCCAGCGCCATGCTGGTGTTCGTCGACACGATGAAGGAGCTACCCGCCACCTTGCTGCTGCGTCCGCTGAATTTCGACACCCTGGCCACGTGGCTGTATGCGGAGGCCGCCCGAGGCACCTACGAGGAAGGGGCTGTCGCAGCGCTGGCGATCGTGGCGACGGGCCTGCTGCCCGTGGTCCTGCTGGCCCGAACCAACCTGAGAATGCACTCCTGAACCATGGCCGTCCTGCTGGAACTCGATCATGTGAACCTCGCCTACGATACGCCGCGAGGCATGCGCGCGGTGACCAGCGACCTCTGCCTGGAGCTGGTACGCGGGCACATCGGCTGCCTGCTCGGCGCTTCGGGCTGCGGCAAGTCCACCGTCCTGCGCGCGATCGCGGGCTTCGAGCCGGTACGGCAGGGCCGCATCACGCTCGAAGGCAGGCTCCTGTCCTCGCCCCGGCATCTGGTGGCTCCGGAAGCGCGACGCGTGGGCATGATGTTCCAGGACTACGCGCTGTTTCCCCACATGAACGTGGCGCGTAACGTCGGGTTCGGATTGCGTCGGCTGGACCGCTCGCGGCGCGAAGCCCGCGTGGTGGAGCTGCTGGAGATGGTGGGCCTGGCGAGGGCCGGAGAGAGCTTCCCTCATGAGCTGTCGGGCGGCCAGCAGCAGCGCGTGGCCCTGGCGCGGGCTCTTGCTCCGTCCCCAGAGTTGCTGCTGCTCGACGAGCCCTTCTCCAATCTCGACTCCGACACGCGCGAGCATCTGGCGGCGGAGGTGCGGGACATCCTGCGCTCGACCGGCCAGACGGCCATCCTCGTGACCCACAACCAGGCGGAGGCGTTCGCGATCGCCGATCGCATCGGCAGCCTGTCCGGGGGGCGACTCCAGTACTGGGATACGCCCGCGGCTCTGCGCGACCGTAGCGGCCGATTGCCGGCGAGGGTACCGCAGCCGGAGCATCGAGGTGGCTCGCCGCACGCTCCCGACCCTCTGTGTGCCTGATCGCGCAAGACACGGAGGTTCGGCGGCGATGCGCATACTCGTGGTGGAGGATGATCCGAAGCAGGCGGACTATCTGCGCAAGGGCCTGATGGAAGCCGGCGGGCATACGGTCGACGTCGCGCACCGCGGCGACGATGGGCTGCACCTTGCCACGGTGGAGCGCTATGACCTGTTCGTGCTGGACGTCATGTTGCCCGTCCTGGACGGATTCGGCGTGCTGGCCGGACTGCGGCGCGTATCGGATGCTCCGGTCCTGATGCTCACCGCGCGTGACCGGGTGGAGGACAGGGTGCACGGCTTGCAGAGCGGCGCCGACGACTATCTGGTCAAGCCCTTCGCCTTCTCCGAACTCCTGGCGCGGGTGCAGGCCTTGTTGCGCCGTAGTGGCGGACGACGTGATGACGACGGAAGCCGGCTTCATCTGGCCGACCTCGAGCTCGATCCCCGCCGGCGCCGCGCCTATCGATCCGGGCGGCAGATCACGCTCACCGCACAAGAGTACTCGTTGCTGGCGTTGCTCCTGCAGCGCCAGGGGGAAGTCCTGTCGCGCAACGAGCTTGCCGAGCAGCTCTGGGGGGTGAGCTTCGACAGCGACACGAACGTGGTGGAGGTGGCGATCCGGCGCCTGCGCCTGAAGCTCGAGCACCCCTCGGAAGAGAAGCTGCTTCACACGATACGGGGGATGGGCTATGTCCTCGAGCGACGTGAAAACTGACACGGCAGGGGTGGCGAGCCGAGGCTCCCAGGGCATGCGATGACAGGGCTCGGCCAGTGGCGCCGGTCGCTGCATCTCCGCCTGGCGAGCCTCCTGGTGCTGGTCGTCGCCATGACGTTCCTTGTCGTGGGGACCGTGCTTTTCAAGGTTCTGGAGGCGCGGCTGGTCGCCCATGACCATGATCTGCTGCGACATCAGGCGCGGTGGCTGGCGGGAGCGGAGCCTGCGGGCGACGGCGATGGCCCGCGCGACCTGCGGCGCCGCATGGCCATGCTGAGCAGCATGCAGCCGGGCCTGCGATCGAGCCTGCAGACGACTGCCACTGGAGATGTCTCCCTGGCAGGGCTCGATGGCGGCACGCCGATCCGCCGCGAGCTCCTCGATGGAGAGGCGTTCGATGTGCTGGACCTGTCCGTCCATGCGGAGGATCTTGCCGTCGGCCAGCTACGCCTGATGGCTCCCGCGGCGCAACGCCAGTCCACGTTGCGTCGCTTTGGCCGCATCATCCTGGTCGGGAGTCTGGCGGGAAGCCTGCTCGCCGCGCTCGTGTCGATGCGCGCTGTGCGCTGGAGCCGGGACCGTCTGCAACGGCTTTCCCGGGACGCTCGCGTCGCCGGACATGGCGGACGGCTTTCCATCGAAGACGTGGACGTCGAGCTCGTCGACCTGGTCGAAGCTTTCAACAGCTCGCTGGACCAGCTGGAATCCGCCTATCGGCAATCGGAAGGATTCAGCGCCGACGTGGCCCACGAATTGCGTTCGCCTCTTGCCACGCTGATCGGCGGAACGCAGTTCGTGCTCAGCCGGGAGCGTACGTCCGAGCAGTTGAGGGACGCCCTGGCTTCGAACCTGGAGGAGCTGGAACGCCTGAAGAACCTGGTCAACGACATGCTGTTTCTCGCTCGCGCCGATCGGGGCGAGCGCGCCCAGAGCCTGGAGCGCGTGGATCTCGGCCTGGTCGCCGATGCCATGATCGACTACTGCGGCGCGCTTGTCGATGAAGCCGGACTGAGTGTCCCGCGCATCGGTTCGGCTTCCGCAGTATGCAACGACGCGCTGGTCCGCCGCGCCATGGTCAATCTGCTGTCAAATGCGATCCGGCATGCCCAGGGTGAGCGCCAGGTCGAGCTGCACCTCGAGGCCCTGCCCGGCAAGGTGAGGATCTGGGTGTTCAACTCGGGCAATCCCATTCCGGAAGACGTCGCGAAGCGGATGTTCGACCGGTTCTTCCGCGCCAACGTGTCCCGCTCCGATCACACTGTCCATCATGGCCTGGGTCTCGCGATCGTTCATGCCGTAGCACGCATGCACGGCGGCAGCGTGTTCGCGCGGATCGATGCGGATGGCAATTCGATCGGCTTCGAGATCCCGAGCGCGCTGGCTTCCGGACAGGTGCGGGTGCGTGATGCGGTCCGTGAAGCGCCCGGGTAGGCATGCGTCGACGCGGATGACGAGATTGTCATTTTCAGATCATCGCGGCGTCAGTGCGAATGCATACACTTCTCATTCTTATTTAATCAGAATGGGAATCTCTCTCCATGACTGCTCGCCTGACGCATGTCGCGGCCTCCGTCCGCCATCTTCCGCTTCGTCACTTGCGTCGTTCGGCGATCGCCGAAGGCGCGTTCCTGTGCTGCATGCTGGCGCTGCCGACGGCGGCGTCGGCACAGTCCTCCGCGGGTCAGGCGAGGACGCTCGACGCGGTCTCCGTGATCGCCGTGCCGGAGGATCCGCAGAGCACCATGGGTTCGGCCTATGTGCTGACCGAGCAGGAGCTGGAGAAGTTCGAGCACACCAACGTCAACAGCGTTCTGCGCAGCGTGCCGGGTGTCTACCTGCGCGAAGAGGACGGGATGGGGACGTTCCCGAACATCGGCATTCGCGCGGGCTCCTCGGGCCGAAGCGGGCGGATCTCCCTGATGGAGGACGGCATTCCGGCTGCGATGTCGCCTTATGCGAATACCTCGGCCTACTATTTCCCGACGATCGGGCGCATGGCGGGCATCGAGGTCCTGAAGGGTCCGGAGGTCCTTCTCTATGGGCCGCAGACGACATCGGGTGCGATCAACTTCCTGTCGACACCCATTCCCGCCACCCCATCCGGCTCGCTCAGGACGGAGCTGGGGCAGTACGGCACCAAGAAGATCCACGCGAACTACGGTGCGACGATCGGTCAGTGGGGTTTCCTCGCGGAGACCTATCAACGCGAGACCGACGGCTTCCACAAGCTCGATCGATCGACGCGCACGGCGGGCAGTGATGTCGAGGAGTACCTGCTCAAGGCTCGCTGGCGAAGCGAACCCGGGGCCGGTCCCCGTCAGCAGGTCGACATCAAGCTGTTCAGCGGCCAGGAGGACGCGGACGTCAGCTATCTCGGGCTCACCGATGCCGACTTCAGGGTGAATCCGGATCGCCGCTACCATCTCGGCGAGCTCCAGCGCATGGACCGAAGCCGCAAGTCGGTCAGCGTCCGTCACCAGATCGAGCTGAATCCGAGCACGTCGCTGGCCACCACCGCCTACTGGGCCGACACGTCCCGCCACTACAACCGCCTGAACCAGATCAACGGCGTGGGCATCGGTTCGGTGGTCAACACCATCAACAACAACGGGCCGGACGCTGCGCTGCTGCAGGGGATCCTGGATGGAACCGCTGACACGACCCACGCCAACGGCGTGCGCTATGGCCACAACCACCAGGATTTCATCGCCAAGGGGCTGCAGCTCGAGGTGCTGAGCAACTTCTCCACAGGAGCGGCGCGGCACGAGCTCACGGCGGGTATTCGCTGGCACCAGGACACCACGAAGAACGGGACCACCGGCATCGGCAACAGCATCTACAGTCAGGTGAACGGCAGCCTGGTGTACGAGTCGACGAGTGCGGCCACGCTGACGCAGGGCGAGGCCAAGGCCCTGGCGTTCTGGCTCGCCGATCGCATCAGCATCGGCTCGCTGAACCTGATGCCCGTGCTGCGCCACGAGCGTGTCAAGAGCCATGCGAACACGGCGCAGCCCAAGACCGATCTCAACAGCAACGAGATCAACAAGACTACGGTCGGTCTCGGCGTCAACTACGCCATGACGTCCGAATGGACGCTGTTGGGCGGCGTGCACCAGGGTTTCGCGCCTCCGGGATCCGGGGTGGCGAACGGCACGAAGGGCGAGGAGAGCATCAACTACGAAGGCGGCGTCCGCTATCGCCGGGGCGATTTCGGCGTCGATGCCATCGGCTTCTACAGCGACTACACGAACGCGATGCGCAACTGCCTGGTGGCCAACCCCTGTCCCGACGGCTCGGTGGAAGGAACGCAGCAGACGGGGGAGAAGAAGGTCTACGGCCTGGAGCTGGGCATGTTCGCCGACCTGTACAAGCAGGGCGGGCACCGGATTCCCGCCCGACTGGCCTATACCTTCACCGATGGCGAATACACGAAGGATTCCGACATCGCGACGGGCGTGAGGAAGGGTGACGTGCTCGAGTACGCGCCCAAGCACATGCTTTCGGCCCAGCTGGGCTGGGAGACCACGGCATGGAGAAGCTATGTCGCGCTGAACTACGGTTCCTCGTCATGCTCGAACAATACCTGCGGCCGCCCGGGAGTCGACCCGCGCTACCTGAAGACGGAATCCCTGGTCACCGTCAACCTGTCGACGGCCTACCAGTTGACCCGCGACGTTCAGGTATACGCCAAGATCGACAACGTGTTCGACGAGCAGAAGATCACCAACCGGGGGCCGGACGGAGCACGCGGAAACATGGGCCGCTACGTCGCCATGGGCCTGCGCGTCGACTTCTGAACGAGGCCGTCGACGTCGACACGCGGCGGGTCATCGGCAAGGACGCGTTCCCGCCAGTCAGGAGATTGCAGTGCACGAGCGTTCAATGGACACGGAAGCCATTCTGGAACTGTTGAAGGCCGTGCGGCTGCGTCCGACGACCCCTCGAGTCAGAATACTGCGGCTCCTGGCCGACGGCGAGAGCAGGCCGATCAGCAGCAAGGACGTGTACCGGATACTGCTGCTGCGAGGCATGCATATCAGCGTGCCGGCTGTCTACAGGACGATGCGGGAGCTGGCGGACAAAGGGCTGGTTCATGGTGAGCGGGGCCGACGTCGAGAGGCGAGATATCGCCTCGGGGCGGAAGGTCTCGACGCGACGAGTCGCATCCGGCCCGTGTACTGGCAATGACGCCGATGAGCTCAGGCCGGTTCCCGCCGATGCACCCGGGTGCACCACACCACGCCGCCGATCAGGCTGAGGATCGCGATCGACTCCATCGCACCGGGCAGGCGCCAGTCGTACAGGAAGCTGTAGATCAGGGCGAAGATCGTCTCGAACACGACCATCTGGCCGATCATGGTGGGCGGCAGCAATCTGCTGGCGTGGTTCCAGAAGCTGCCGCCGCCCACCGATGCCAGGATCGCCACGACTCCGGTGACCAGCCAGAATCGCAGCCAGTCGCCGGCGTCGTGCCGTGCCGGTGACGCATCAGCGAACAGCATCGGCGCCAGGAAGGCGGGGGCGGCCAGCAGCAGGGCGAGCAGGCCGGTGGCGACGCCGGTGAGCAGGGACCAGTCCCAGGGCGAGATGTCCGGGCGCTTCATCAGCCAGCGACGGTTCCAGACGGAATAGAGCGTCCAGGAAACCAGCGCGCCGACCGTGCACGACAGGCCGGCGACGCGCTGCGCCCGGGAGACGTGCTCGACCTGCGGTGTCGCATCGCCCAGGCTGTGCCCGGTCATCGCCAGGACGCCGAACACGCACAGGGCCATGGGCGCCAGCAGGGCCCGGATGCTCGCGGCGCCATGCTCGCGGCGACCCGCCAGGGTAATGAGCACCGGAATCAGTCCGATGATCAGGGCGGCCGGGGCACTGCCTCCCCACTGCACCCCCACGACGAGAAACACGTAGTAGACGATGTTGCCCAGCATGCTGAGCCCGAGCAACGCCAGCCATTCCGCCCGGCCCACCCGGGTCGATACCCGCGCCCAGCCCGGTATCAGGAGCACCAGCGCCACCGCACCGAACATCAGATAGCGGGCGGAGGAGATCTGCCAGGCATTGAAATCGTGCAGCAGTATCGGGACGATGAACACGAGCCCCCATAGCGCACCGGCGGCGGCGCCGTTGAATATGCCGCTTGCCACCCTCGAGGGGGCGAGCGGAAGGTCCTCGCTGCGGATGGATGCCTTGCCCACGGCCTACTTGAGATAGGTGCGCAGGAGCTTCATGAGGGTTTCGATCTCGGCGTCGGGATCCACGACGGCCGTGCCTGTCGTTCCCCGTTTCGAGGAACCGAACGTTTCGCGCAGATGGCCATCCAGGACTTCGGCCATCAGCCCGTTCGTCGCTCCGCGCAGCGCGGCGATCTGTTGCAGCAGCAGGCCGCAATCGGTGCCGCTCTCGACCGCTCGCTCGAGCGCTTCGGCCTGGCCCCTGATCCGGCGCAGGCGCATGACGGCGCGCCTCCTGTCTTCCGGCGAGTGGGGCACGGGCTAGCCCCTCAACGCGGCTGCATGATGGGCGATGTGCGCCCCGATGAAGCTGGCGATGAAGTAGTAGCTGTGATCATGGCCGGGGCGCAGGTTGAGCGTCAGCGGATGGCCGGCCTTCTCGCAGGCTGCGCGCAGCAGCTCGGGGCACAGATGCTCGAGAAACTCGTCGTCCAGCCCCTGGTCCACCAGGATCGGCAGGCGTTCGGCCGCCGACTCGATCAGCTCGACCGCATCGTGGGCCTTCCAGGCGTTGCGGTCGTCACCCAGATAGACCCTGAGCGCCTTCTGGCCCCAGGGTACCCGGGAAGGCGCGACGATCGGGGCGAACGCCGATACGCTGCGATAGCGGCCGGGCTCGCGAAGGGCGATGGTCAACGCCCCATGCCCGCCCATGGAATGTCCGCTGATCGCCCGTTCCCGCGTGACGGGCAGCGATGCCTCGACCCAGGCGGGCAGCTCGTGGACCACATAGTCGTACATGCGGTAGTGCGTGGCCCACGGCTGCTGCGTGGCGTTGACGTAGAAGCCCGCGCCCTTGCCGAGGTCGTAGGCGTCGTCGTCCGGAACGTCCGCGCCGCGCGGGCTGGTGTCCGGGACGACGAGAACGATCCCGTGCTCGGCCGCATAGCGCTGGGCT
>JAMLIN010000025.1 GCA_023954135.1 Burkholderiaceae bacterium
TCAGAGTTCAGCGGCGCTTGATGCGGCCGTGCGACCGCGGCAGCGGGCGCCCGGACGGGTTAAGCGTCCGCTGGAACGACCAGTTAGGCATTACTGAGGGCTGTCATTTAGCCGACCTCTAAGGAACTTACCAGTGCCTCCCCCTAGTTCGCTTCTGTCAACCAGCTTGGCTCGGAACTCGAAGTTCTGATCGATGCGAACGATAAGCAACTGCTCAAAGTTGCCTTGACGTTTGACTAGCACGCGGTCGGAATCCTTCTCTGGAGAAATCGTCTTCACCTCAACCAGCTTGCCAGCAATTGTGCCGTCAGAGCCTGCCTGATGAGTCGCATGGCGGCGCAGTCCGAACTTGATCTCAGCGTAGATTTCTCCAAGCTCGCCCCAAATCTGCAAGTACCTGCCGGTGTTCTCGAAGTGGCGGGCGGCGCAGTTAATTAGATCTTGGAAAATCTCCGCTTGCTCTAAGACGCTGAAGGGGAATCCATCCCTGCTCCGGTAGGGCTCAGTTGGCTTGACAGCGTAAGCATCGTCCCCTGGCTCGTTTTCAAGTTTGTGATCTACCCACTCTCTGCTTATGTACTCCCACTCCCAAGGCGCAACACCAGAGCCTGCTGCATCAGCTATTTCCTCTGGGCTGTAGCCACGGTCGTGCATTTCGTACAAATACTCCCAGTCGCTCATGGTGTGTCCTTGCCTAACGCCGGAGCTCAGCGGCAGTTGACGCGGACGACCGCGTTCGGCAGTGCGCGGGCGGCCGAGTCAAAACTGTCCGTTGCAGCGACCTGTTAGGCATCTGCCAGCTTTTGTAGGCGAACTCGTATGCTGTCGCAGAGGGAAGAGAACCGCTCGGACTGCCACTCTTCATAAAAGAAGACCCCTTTGCTTCGCGTCGGCGTCTCAATCATAGCGGCCACTGCCGCATTCATTCCGTCAACCATCGACGCTCGCTCTATGGAGTAAATATCGGTATTAAAATGAATTAGACCGTTTCTGGTTTCATTCAGCCAGCTGATCAACCTCCGCTCAACTCCAGAGGATGGCTCAAAAAGCCTGTCGAAGAGCTCCATAAAGAAATCTAATTTCGGAATAGGAAAATCCTCTCCTTTCTCGTAAGCTGTCATCCACTTCCCGAAGTCTGAATCGCCCCGGCTTCTCTAGACGCTCGCGAGCGTGGTGAAGTATCGCCGCTCGTACTCGACCGGTGATAGCCGGTTGTTGTTGCCGTGGCGACGCTTCGGGTTATAGAACATTTCGATGTAGTCGAACACGTCCTGGCGCGCCTGCTCGCGGGTCGCGTAGGTCCGCCGCCGGATGCGCTCGCGCTTGAGCAGCTGAAAGAAGCTCTCGGCCACGGCGTTGTCGTGGCAGTTGCCGCGTCGGCTCATGCTCGGCTTGAGCCGGTGTGCCTTCAGGAACTCGAGCCAGTCGTAACCAGTGAACTGGCTGCCCTGGTCCGAGTGCACCAGCACCTCGTCCGAGGGCCGACGTCGCCAGACCGCCATCAGAAGCGCGTTGAGCACCAGCTCGCCATCGATGCGCGGCTGCATCGACCAGCCGACGACCTGGCGCGAGAACAGGTCCAGCACCACCGCCAGGTACAGCCAGCCTTCATGCGTGCGGATGTAGGTGATGTCGGTCACCCAGACCCGATTCGGCGCATCGACCGTGAACTCGCGCTGCAGCACGTTCGGCGCGACATGCGCGGGCTTGCCCCCGTAGCGGCCTGGTCGTCGCCGGTAGCCGCGTTGCGCGCGCAGCCCCTCCACTCTCATCAGGCGCGCCACCCGGTGCTTGCCACAACGCTCGCCGAGCTCGCGCATGTCGTCGGCCACCTTGCGATAGCCGTACACGCCGCCACTCTCGAGCCAGGCCTGCTTGATTCGGCCAAGCAAGCGCTGGTCGTCGATGGCGCGCGCCGACTGTGGCGCCCCGCGCCAGGCGTAGTAGCCGCTCGGATGCACATCCAGGACCTTGCACAGGCGCCGCACCGCGTGCACCCGTTCATGGGCCTTGATGAACGCGTACCTCACCCGGACTGCTTGGCGAAGTACGCCGCGGCTTTTTTTAGGATGTCGCGCTCCTCGGTGACGCGCCGCAGCTCGGCCTTCAGGCGCCGAAGCTCCTCGGACTGCTGCTGCGACTGTGCGCGTTGCTCCGGGGGCTGCCGCCGCTCCTTGAGCCACCGGTGCAGGCTCCACGCCGACACCCCGAGTCGCGCGGCAACCTCGCTCGCCGGATGCCCTCGCTCGGTCACCTGCCGGACAGCCTCCGCCTTGAACTCCTCCGTATATCGCTTGCCGCTCATGACACCTCCTCGTGCCTCAGTATGAGGCTCGCAGGCGTCTAGGAATACCGGGTCGATTCATACACCGTCGTCTGGTTCAAGCGCGACTTGCGGGTACACGACCATGCCCCGCTGGCACATGCCGCCGCGCACGGCCCGGTGCTGTGCCTGTACGTGCTGGAGCCCAGCCTGTGGGCGCAGCCAGACAGTGCGCTGCAGCACTACCAGTTTCTGCGCGAGAGCCTGCGCGACCTGGCGCAGCAGTTGCGCAGTTGCGGCGCGCGGCTGCAACTGGCCGTGGGCGAAGTGCCCGAGGTGCTGGCCCGGCTGTACGCGCTGCAGCCCTTTGCGCGCCTGGTATCGCACGAGGAAACCGGCAATGGCGCCACCTACGCCCGTGACCTGGCCGTGGCCCGCTGGTGCCGCCGGCAGGGCGTGGCCTGGCAGGAATGGCCGCAGCACGGAGTGGTGCGGCGCCTTCCCTCGCGTGAGCAGTGGCACGGCCTGTGGCAGGCGCATATGCAGGCACCCTGCGTATCTGCAATGACATCGGCACCAAGGCCGTGACCATGCCGACAGATGCACAGGCAGCACATCGGGTCGAGCAGCAGTTGCGCGACTTCATCCGAGGTGGAGTGAGCGATGCGCTCACGCGAGCACGGGCGGAGACACCCAATCTCACCCCCGAGCGGGTTCAAGGCTTCGTGGACGCGGTGTATGAGTCCGCATTTGCGATCTTGCAGACCCTCGGCGAGGCGGAGGCCAATGAATGAAGCGACAACTCCTGGTGGGTCGTTTTGGCCCGGACGACCGCTTAGATGTGACGGCGGGCGCTGATGAACAGACGACCTACCTGCAGCTCGTCGCCGGCGAGAAATCCTTGGATCACGGCATCAGTGGCGCGCTGACGAGTCTGAAGAAGATCGGCGTATTTCCTTCGGAAATCGGCATCGACCTGCTGGTACTAGCCGCCCATGTCCATGCAGCCGACACACGCATCTCTCGCACCGAGCAGTCGCAGGATTCGTGGACGCGCGAGATACGGCTGGTCGTGCCGGTCAGCGATCCGACTCGCTGGGGAGCAGCAGCGCCGACGCTCAAGAGGTCTCTGGACTTCTTGACGGGAGATCGCTGGACGATCGGCTTCAGGGCACGTCCAGATCGGTTCACGACGATCACCCAAGTGGCTCCTCCAAGTCTGATCACGCCTCCCTTTGATTCCGTCAGCCTATTCTCGGGAGGACTGGACAGCCTTATTGGTGCCATCGACCTACTGGAGGATGGCGCAACGCCATTGCTGGTGAGCCACTTCGGGGAAGGGGCGACGAGCGATGCTCAAGGCAAGCTGTTTGCAGGTTTGAAGAAGCATTACATCCAGTCATCTTTCGAGCGTTTGCGGGTCGGCATGACCTTCAAGAAAGGCCTCGTGGCAGACGTTGGTTCGGAGGACAGCACGCGCGGCAGGTCATTCCTGTTCTTCGCGCTCGGGGTGTTCGCGGGCACAGGGCTTGGGCGCCGTTTTGTCTTGCGTGTTCCCGAGAACGGACTGATCGCGCTGAATGTGCCTTTGGACCCCCTGCGGTTGGGATCAAACAGCACCCGCACCACACACCCGTATTACATGGCGAGGTGGAACGACCTGCTCATCGCACTCGACATAGATGGCGAGATTCGGAATCCGTACTGGGACAAGACGAAGGGAGAAATGGCCGCAGCCTGTCGCAACCCGGACCTCTTGAAGAAGCTGGCGACGGATTCGTTGTCGTGCTCGTCCCCCGCCAAGGCCCGATGGCTAGGACATGGTATTGAGCAATGTGGCTATTGCCTGCCATGTCTGATCCGTCGCGCAGCCTTGACGGCAGCATGGGGGGCCGGGAACGACCCGACGACGTATACCGTTCCAGACCTTCATGCGCAGCCGTTGGACACGCGCCAAGCGACCGGGGTACAGGTTCGGTCGTTTCAGTACGCGATCGAGCGCTTGAAAGGTAAGCCGCAGCTTGCGAACCTCTTAATCCACAAGCCCGGCTCGCTTGTCGACGAAGCCGCACACCTGGACCAACTCGCCGATGTCTACCGGCGCGGCCTCGATGAGGTTGCACGGCTCATCGACGGTGCCGAAGCGAGACCGAGTTGACGAGGGTGAGTACATGATCGCCACAGCGGGCCTCGTGGACTTCCACTGCCATCTTGATCTCTACCCGAACCATGCTGCGGCAGTCCAGGACGCGGAGGCCTCTGGCGTGTTCACGCTGGCGGTGACGACGACACCTCGCGCCTGGCCTCGCAATCACGAACTCGCGCAGCGCACAAAGCATGTTCGAGCGGCTCTGGGACTGCATCCGCAGTTGGTCGCAGAACGCGAGAACGAGATCGATCTATGGGATCAACACCTTGCGGAGACGCGCTATGTCGGCGAAGTCGGGTTGGACGCCGGCCCCCGGTTCTTCAAATCGCTCGATGCGCAGAAGCGTGTGTTCCAGCACGTGTTGCAGCGTTGCGCGCAGGCCGGTGACAAGATCATTACGGTTCACAGCATCAGGTCGGCCAAGGCGGTACTCGATCTTGTCGAAGCACATCTACCGCCCGAGCGCGGGAAAATCGTTCTCCACTGGTTCACGGGAACAAAGAGCGAGGCGAAGCGTGCGTTGGAATTGGGCTGCTACTTCTCGATCAACGCGGCAATGCTGGGCAATGAGAGGCACGCACCGATGGTGCAGGCTATCCCCTTGGATCGGATGCTGACGGAAACCGATGGTCCCTTCACTCGCACTGGCGACAGGCCCTCGCAGCCGACGGATGTAGTAAGCGTCGTCGAGGAACTGGGCTGTTTGCATCGGCTACCTGCAAACGACATGGCCAGCCTTATTCGTGACAACCTACGAGCATTGCTCGGATAGCTGGAGACGAAACGCTCCGCGCGAACTCTACATCCGCTTGAGTGTTCCCCAGCTCGCCCTAGCAAGTTGTCCCGATAGCTGCTGAACTTCACCATGTCTCCATGCAGCGTGCTCATGGAGTCCGAGGTGGAACATCTATCGCAAACGACCAACGCGGCCGGCATCGACAACGACATCGGCCGGTCTCTCCCCTTGCCGGGAACGGAGGCCTACGAGGCACTGCCGCAATTTCCGAAGCGCAGCGCCCTCCCCTTCCGACGCACCATTCGCCGCCAGGAACTGCGGCAGATAGTCCCCTTGGCCGAAACGACGATCTACGAAATGGAGCGCCGCGGCGAGTTTCCACGCCGCTTCAATCTGACGCCGCGCTGCGTGGTGTGGGACTTGGCCGAAGTAGAAGCGTGGGTCGAAGAACGAAAGCAAGCGCCTCGCTGCGGCACCTCGAAGCCGGATGTCCACCTACGAAAAACCCGCCCTGTCCGGGCGGGTTCGAGCGAGAAATGAGGCCGGCGACGTTCCTCATCCGACCAGGGCTTGCAGTTCCTTGGACGCCGAGCGCGGCAGCCGCCGCCCCTCCTTCGCCACGTTGACCTGCAAAGCCACTCGCGCCACCTCCAGCACGTCCTTGGCCAGCGCATAACTGCCCTTGGCCTGCAACCAAGCCAGCACGTCCGCCAGATGCCAGATCGACGCACTGCCCTCATGCACCGGCACCGGAAAGCTGCCCGGATGGGCCAGCATCAGCTTGCGCATGTTCTGCCGCGACACGCCCACGATGTCGGCCACGTCGGTCAGTCCGACCAGATCCGGTGCCACCTCGATCAGCTTGGCCGACGGCGCGGCACGGCGCACGTCGGCCAGCGCGCTGCGCACCGCCTCATCCGCATCGACCGCCTCGCGCGTGAACTCCAGCGCCAAGCGCCCCGGCTGCCCGATGCCGACCAGGGCATCGTCGCACCCGGCCTCGCCCAGTCGCTCCACCAACGCCTCCGTGTCGCGGTCGTCGTCGGCAAGCTGGTATTTCAGGGTGAAGGTGTATTCCATCGCGCTACTCCTTGGCACCATCGTCAGCCTCGTGCTGCTTGCGGTGCGTGGTGCAGTTGTCCACGACGCGCCGCAAGGCGCGAGCGTGGTTGCCGGGGTTCTTCGGCGTGCTCCACACACTGGTGATGCAGAACTCGCCGCAGCGGCATTCCTCGTCGTTGTACGGGCAGTAAATCCGCCCCCAGGCATGGCTGCCGCCGACTTCGACGCGCCAGCCCTGCCCTTCGGCGTGCCTGAGAGCTTCCTCGACCTCTTTCTTCGGATGAGGGGAACGAGCCATCAGTGACCTCCAGTATGAGGATGGCCGGCAAGGTTGTCAAGTGACAACCTTGCCGGAACAGGATCAGGCCACATATCGCCGACCAACGAGAAGTTCAGATTTCCTCGTTTTCGATCACTCAAAGTGATCGCTTCCTCGAAAAAACAAACCTGGCGCAACCCGGCAAAGACCGATTCAAGGCAACCCATGATGCGGCCCATCTACGCGATCGCGCTCAGCGCCGGCACGACCACGTTCTCCGGCATCAGCTTCGGCACATAGGTCTGTCCACCGCCCCAGGCATCGACCAGGTTGGCCCACTCTTGCAGCATGTGGCGCCGCTGCTCGCCGTATTCGGCCTTGTTGTAGACCGAGCGCGAGGAACGCCCCTCCTCGTGCGCCAGGCACTTCTCGATCCAGTCGCGGTTGAAGCCGATTTCGTTCAGCAGCGTCGAGCCGGTGCGGCGCAGGTCGTGGACGGTGAACGGCTGTAGCGGCAGACCTTGGGCCTTGGCGCCTTCTGCCACGAGCATCGTGATGCGATTCAAGGTCGCATTGGACATGCACCGCTCTGCATCGTAGCGAGAAGGGAAAACGAACTTTGAGCCAGCCGCGCAGGCGTGCAGCGTCACGAAGATGTCGAGCGCCTGGCGCGACAGATAGACCACGTGCGGGTTGCGCCCCTTCATCCGCTGCTTCGGAATCGTCCAGGTCTTGCGCTCGAAATCGACCTCATCCCATGTGGCCTGGATCAGTTCGCTCTTGCGCACCAGCGTCAGCAGGATCAAGCGCAGCGCCAGCTTGATGGTCGGATAGGTCGCCACGGACTCCAACTGCTGCACCATCAAACGGATTTCCAGCGGCGACAGGGCACGATCCTTCGGCACGAAGGTGGCGATCGAGGACGGCCCCACGCTGTCGGCGGGGTTGACCACCTTTTCACCGTGGGCGATGGCGTAGACGTAGACCTGCTTCACGATGTCCCGGATCTGCACCGCGGTGGCTGGCGCCCCGCGCTCCTTGACCTTGTTGCACAGAATCCGAAGGTCTTCGGCCTGGATTTCGGTCAGCAACCGATTCTGGAAAACCGGCAGGATGTCCCGGTCGATGATGTGCTTGCGCACGGCGCGGGTGCTGTCGGCCCATCTCGTATGGGCGAGGTACGTCTCCATCGCCGCGCCGAAGGTCTTGATGGCGCGAACCCGGCGCTTGTCGCGTTGCTTCTCCAGCGCGGGCGATATGCCCTGGAGAACGGCCTTGCGCGCCTCCAGAAGCAGTTCGCGCGCCATTGCCAGCGAAATGCCGCCTGCCCCGTAACGGCCGATGGTTAAGGTCTCGCGGCGACCGTTGAGGCGGTAGTCATAGCGGAAGGTGACGGTATTTGCGGGCGATACCGTCACGTACATCCCGTCCCGGTCAGAAACCTTATAAGTCAAGGACTTAGGCTTCAAATTGCGTAGCGCTGTGTCGGTCAGCATCGAGGTTTACCTCCTGTTTTGCGACGGCTTTTACCGTCAAGGACCAGGAGACCCACTGATGCCCGGAAAGCCGCATGAAATAAGCTTTCCCGAGAAGGCTTTTACCGTCAAAGACGGTAAAAGTCTGAATAGTGAACGAGAGTGTCTTAATTCGGCCTCAGTTCTTACCGTCAGCTCTACCGTCAACCGTTTTTGCTGGCCGGCGATAGCCACCGATAGCTGCCGCGACGTATTTCCTTCTAAATCAATACGTTACGATGGTTTTTCGGATAGCTGGCGATAGTCCCGGAAGGACGTAAATTCACTCCCACTCGATCGTTGCCGGCGGCTTCCCCGAAACGTCGTACACCACCCGATTGATCCCGCGCACCTCGTTGATGATCCGGTTCGAGACCCGGCCGAGCAGCTCGTGCGGCAGGTGCGCCCAGTGGGCGGTCATGAAATCCTGGGTCTGCACCGCCCGCAGGGCGACGACGAACTCGTAGGTGCGGCCGTCGCCCATCACGCCCACCGAGCGTACCGGCAGGAACACGGCGAAGGCCTGCGAGGTCTTGTCGTACCAGCTTTCGCCATCCGCCTCGACGGTGTCGCGCAGCTCCTCGATGAAGATCGCGTCGGCCTGGCGGAGCATGTCCGCGTATTCGCGCCGGACCTCACCGAGGATGCGTACACCCAGCCCGGGGCCGGGGAACGGATGCCGGTAGACCATCTCGCGCGGCAGGCCGAGGGCGATGCCGAGCTCGCGGACCTCGTCCTTGAATAGGTCGCGCAGCGGTTCGAGCAGCTGCAGGTGCAGGGTCTCGGGCAGGCCGCCCACGTTGTGGTGCGACTTGATCGTCTTGGCCTTGCCGGTCTTGCTGCCGGCCGATTCGATCACGTCGGGATAGATCGTTCCCTGGGCGAGCCAGCGGGCACCCTCGATCTTCGCGGATTCACGCTGGAAGACCTCGACGAACTCGCGGCCGATGATCTTGCGCTTGGCTTCCGGGTCGGTGACGCCTCCGAGATGGCCGAGGAACTGGTCGCTCGCATCGACATGGATCACCCGTGCGCCGAGATGGTTCGCGAAGGTCGCCATCACCTGCTCGGCTTCGCCGAGCCGCAGCAGGCCGTGGTCGACGAAGACGCACACGAGCTGCTCCCCGATGGCCCGATGGATCAGCGCGGCCGCCACCGAGGAATCCACCCCGCCCGACAGCCCGAGTATCACCGTGTCGCCGCCGACCTGGCCGCGGATCTTCGCGACCTCTTCCTCGATGTAGTTCGGCATCGTCCAGTCGGGCCGGGCGCCGCAGATCTCGCGCACGAAGCGCGCCAGCATCGCCTTGCCCTGGCGGGTGTGCGTGACCTCCGGATGCCATTGCAGGCCGTAGAAGCCGCGCTCGTCGTCGGCGATGCCGGCGATCGGGCAGTTGTCGGTCGAGGCCATCAGCCGGAACCCGGGCGGCATCCCGGTGACCTTGTCGCCGTGACTCATCCAGACGTCGAGCAGGCCATGGCCTTCCTCGGTGCGCGTGTCCTCGATGCCGTCGAGCAGGCGCGTATGGCCGCGGGCCCGTACCCGCGCATAGCCGAACTCGCGCACCGCACCGGCCTCGACGGCACCGCCGAGCTGCGCCGCCATGGTCTGCATGCCGTAGCAGATGCCGAGCACCGGCACGCCGAGCTCGAACACCTTCTGCGGCGCCCTCGCTCCATCGGCCTCGTTCACCGACTGGTGACTGCCGGAGAGCACGATGCCGCGCAGGCTGCCGTCGGCCGCCCAGGCATCGAGCGCGGCATCGGCGCCATCGTACGGATGAATCTCGCAGTAGACGTTGTTCTCGCGAACCCGTCGGGCAATGAGCTGGGTGACCTGGGAGCCGAAGTCCAGGATCAGGATCTTGTCGTGGTTCACGCGAACGCCTGTCTTGTCGATTCGCCGCGCCGGCGGCTCCGGGCTCAGCGAGAGCTCGCCTGGTAGTTGGGCGCTTCCTTCGTGATCTGCACGTCGTGGACGTGCGACTCGGTCATGCCGGCACTGGTGATCTCGACGAACGCGGAACGGGTGCGGAGATCCTCGATGCTGGCGCAGCCGCAATAGCCCATGCTCGCGCGCAGGCCGCCCATCAGCTGGTACAGGATCGCCACCACCGAGCCCTTGTAGGGCACCCGGCCCTCGATGCCTTCGGGCACGAACTTGTCCGAATTCATCTCGGGATCCTGGAAGTAGCGATCGGCGGCGCCGGCGCTCATCGCGCCGAGCGAGCCCATGCCCCGGTAGGCCTTGTACGAGCGTCCCTGATAGAGGACGACCTCGCCGGGCGCCTCCTCGGTGCCGGCGAGCATCGAGCCCATCATGACCGTGTAGGCACCGGCGGCGATCGCCTTGGCGATATCGCCCGAATACCGGATGCCGCCATCGGCGATCAGGGGAATGCCGGTGCCCTCGAGCGCGGCGGCGACGTCGCTGATCGCGGTGATCTGCGGGACTCCGACGCCGGCCACCACCCGCGTGGTGCAGATCGAACCCGGCCCGATGCCGACCTTCACCGCGTCGGCGCCGGCTTCCATCAGATCCCGGGCGGCCTCGCCGGTGGCGATGTTGCCGCCGATCACATCGACCTTCGGATACTGGCGCTTCACTTCGCGGACCCGGTCGATGACGCCGCGGCTGTGACCATGGGCAGTATCGACGACGATCACGTCGACACCGGCGCGCACCAGCAGCTCGAGCCGTTCGTCGGTGTCCTCGCCGATGCCGACGGCGGCGCCGGCGCGCAGCTGGCCGGCGGCGTCCTTGCTCGCGAGCGGATGCGCGGTCGCCTTGAGGATGTCCTTGACCGTCATGAGGCCGCGCAGCTCGCCCGCCGCATTGACCACCAGCACCCGCTCGAGCCTGTGCCTGTGCATCAGCGCCTGCGCCTCGTCTGGGGTCGCCCCCTCGGGTACCGTGACCAGGCGCTCGCGCGGGGTCATGATCTCGCGCACCGGCGCATCGAGCCGCGTCTCGAAGCGCAGGTCGCGGTTGGTGACGATGCCCACCACCTTCGGGCCTTCCAGGACCGGCAGTCCGGAGATCTTGTGGCTGCGCGTTATCTCGATGACCTCGCGCACCCGCATGTCGGGGCTGATCGTGATCGGGTCGAGCAGGACGCCCGATTCGAAGCGCTTGACCCGCGCGACCTCGGCGGCCTGCTCGGCGGGGCTCAGGTTCTTGTGGATGATCCCGAGGCCGCCTTCCTGGGCCATGGCGATCGCGAGGCCGGACTCGGTGACCGTGTCCATCGCCGCCGAGACGAGCGGCATGCGCAGTTCGATGTTGCGGGTGAGCCGGCTGGTGACCGATGTGTCGCGAGGGAGGACGTCGGAGTATGCGGGGACGAGCAGGACGTCGTCGAAGGTGAGCGCCTTCTTGAGCAGTCGCATGGGAACCTCTGGACGCAAAGCGGCATTATACAGAAGCCCCTGCCATGCTCGCCGCCCATCGGCCGGCGCCCGCCGCCGGCCCGTGCCGATGCGCGGCCCCCGCCGCCGATGCGAAAGAATGCCCGGACCGCCCCCGGTCCGTGGAGCCCGCGATGATCCGCCACCTCGCCTGTCTCGTCCTGTTGCTGGCCGGCTTCGCCGGCGCGGCCGACGCCCAGTACCAGTGGCGCGACGAGCGCGGCCGCATGAACTTCTCGGACAGGCCGCCCCCGGCGGGAACGCCGGCCGATCGCATCCTCCGCTCGCCGAAGCCGCTGGCCGGGCCGGCGGAAGCCGGCGCGGCGCGGACCGACGCGGCGCCGTCGACCGCGGCCGATGCCGTATCCTCAAGCCCCGCGCAAACCCCTGCCCAGGCGATGGGCGGGCCCGGCTCGGCCGAGCCGGCGCGCGCCGCCCCGAGCTACAAGGACAAGGCCATGGCTTTCGAGAGGCGCCGCCAGGAGCGCGCCGAGGAGGAGGCCAAGGCGGCGCAGGCGGCACGCGAATCGGCGGACAAGGCACGCTACTGCGGCGAGCTCGAAGCCCAGCGCCGCAGCCTCGCCAGCGGTGGCCGCATCGTCACCGTCGGAGCCGATGGCGAGCGCCGCCATCTCGACGACGAGGCTCGCAAGGCGCGGCTCGACGAGAACGCCAGGGCGCTGGCCGCGAGCTGCAAGAGCTGAACCACGTCACAGGACGCAGGACCGGACTGGCTGCCGCCTGCCGCTACCGGCTGCCTCGCAGCTTCAGGTCCCCTGCCCTCGAGCCCATTTGCCCGGGCCGCGCCGGGCCCGATCGGCGCGCACCCGTGCATGCCGGACCGCCTTCGGGTCGGCGGTGATCGGCCCGAGCAGCTCGATCCGGTCGCCCTCGTAGATCGGCATGCCGGGACGTGCCGGCTTGCCGTAGACCGCGATCCGCCAGCGGCCTTCGGCCACTCGCTGCGCGATGTCGGCAAGCCGCGGGTCGGCGAGCAGTGCATCGAGATCGGGCCTGCCCCGGTAGTCGATGGCACGCATCCGCAGCCCCGGCGCCTCTACGCCAGCCAGTCCGAAGGCCGGCTCGCCGGCGATGCCGGTCCCGTGCTCGTCGTCGATCCAGCACAGGGTGAGGCGCATCAGGCCGCGCCCCTGTCCTTGTGATGGAGGACCGCCGCCCGCTTGACGAAGGCATCGACGAAGGTCGCCGCGATCTGCCCGAAGACCGGCGCCAGCGCCCGCCCGAGAATGCCGCCGGCGATCTCGTAGTCGAGGGTGAACTCGACCTTGCACGCCTCCGGTGCGAGCTGGTGGAACTGCCAGCGTCCCCGCAGCCGCCGGAACGGCCCATCGACCAGGTCCATGTCGATCGAGCTCGGCCGGTCGTGGGCATTGCGGGTGGTGAACGACTGCCGGATACCCTTGAAGCGGATGCCGACCGTCGCGATCATCCCGCCCTCGATCCGCTCGACCTCGGTGGAAGGGCACCAGGGCAGGAAGGCCGGATAGTCCTCGACCCGTTCCACGAGATCGAACATGTCACTCGCCGGATAGGGAAGCAGGACGGACTTGGTCAGTGATGGCACAGGCGAAATCGCTTGGAGCCGAGCAAGGACGGCGGGCGCCCGACTGATAGAATCTCCTCAGCGATTTTAGACATGAGCATCGTCCAGAACAAAAAGGCCACCCACGACTACTCGATCGAGGAACGGTTCGAGGCCGGTCTCGTGCTCGAGGGGTGGGAGGTCAAGGCGATCCGCGCCGGCCGGGTACAGATCAAGGAAGGCTTCATCGTCCTGCGCAACGGCGAGCTGTTCCTGATCGGCTGCCACATCACCGCCCTTCCGGAAGCCTCGACCCACGTCCAGCCCGATCCGACGCGGACCCGCAAGCTGCTGATGCATGCGCAGCAGATCGACAAGCTGATCGGCAAGGTCGAACGCGCCGGCTACACGCTGGTGCCGCTCGATCTCCACTACACGCGCGGGCGGATCAAGCTCGAGCTCGGTCTGGCCAAGGGCAAGCGACAGTTCGACAAGCGGGCGACCGAGAAGGAACGCGAGTGGGCGCGCGAGAAGGAGCGCCTGCACAAGACCGTCACCCGCCGCTAGTTACCCCCCTTCGCGGGCCGCCTGCACCCGCCGGGCAATCGCCGCCAGGCTCGCGGCCCCACGCTCGGCCGGCGGCACCCGATCGAGCAGGCAGGCGAACAGGGTGGCGGTCGCGAAAGCATCGCTCGTGGCATGGTGACGCCGCAGGGGTGCGATCCCGAAGTGCTCGAGCCATTCATCGAGCGAGCGAGCTCCGACCGACGGCAGCAGGGCCGGGGCGAGATCCGCGATGTCCAGCCAGGGGTTCCGCAGCCGGATGCCGGCGCTCGAGCGCATCGCGCGCAGCAGCACCTCCTGGTCGAACGACGCATGGAAGGCCGCCAACGGGCAATCCCCGACGTAGCTCGCAAAACGCGTGCAGGCGCTGGCCGCACCCGTCGCCGAGAGCTGGGCTTCCGCGCCGATGCCGTGGATCAGGATGTTGTCGCGCCCGCTCGCGACGCGCGGCCGCACGAGCATCTCGAAGCTGTCGTCGACCACGACACGGGCATCACGCAAGGCCACTGCGCCGATCGCGAGCAGCCGGTCCCTGCGCGGGTTCAGGCCGCTGGTCTCGAGATCGACCACGACCCAGCGCGCCGGCACCTCACCTGCCTTGCGCGGCATCGGGGCCGGAAATCGTCGGGTGCCGAACATCGAAGCGATTCGAGGCTCAACCGGGATAGTCGAGCCGCAGGCGCTGCTGCAGGCTGCGGGACTGGCGCAGCGACTCGCGCAGGATGCGCCGGTCGAGCCGGCTGAGCCTGCGGATGTCGAGCTGGTTGGGGTTCTCGCTGCCACGCAGGTCGATCCGCTGCTGGATGCGCAGCCTCAGGCTCTGCAGGAAATGGAACGCATCGATCCAGTCCCGCGCTTCCCTCGCATCCAGCCGGCCGGCGGCGATGAGCGCCTCGAGCCGCTCGATCGTGCCGGTCAGCCGTACCCCGCCGGCCAACGCGAGCACCCGGGCCGCATCGACGAACGGAGTGGTGCCATGGAGCTTGAGGTCGATGCCACCCCCCGGACTGGTTCCCAGGAGCGACTCGATGAGGTCCCCGCCCCAGGAACCCGGGCTGCGATTGCGCAGTGCCTCGTCGCTCATCTGCTTCAGGAATCGCCGGTTCACCATCGCCCGGCCGGCGACGAAGTCGCGCAAGCGGGTGGCGAGGCCGAGATCGCCCGAGATGCCGCGAAAGTCGAAGAAGATGCATGCCGCGAGCAGATCCTCCGGCGTACCGTGCTCGATCCAGTGCGTGAAGCAGGCTTTCCACTCGGACAGCGTAAGGCACCAGCGAGGATTGCTCGCCATGATGCCGCCCTTGCACAGGGGATAGCCGCAGCGATCGAGCCCCTGGTTGACCTGCAGGGCGAAGGCGAGCATCGCATCGCGCATCGGCTCGTCGCCGTCGCGCAGGATCAGTCCGTTGTCCTGGTCGGTCGCGATCGTCTGTTCCTCTCGCCCCTCGCTGCCCAGGGCGAGCCAGCAGAAGCGGCCGGGATCGATGCCGTGCTCCCCGGCGGTGATCCGGATCAGCCGCTGCGCCAGCCGGTCATTGAGCCGGCTGATCAGCCCGGTCACCAGCGGCGCATTCACGCCCTGGGCAACGAGGCTCGCCGACCATTCCCGGATATCGTCGGCCGCGCTCGCCAGCACCTCGACCGAAGCGGCCGTCTCGATGGTGTCGCCGATCCGACGCATGCTGCGCCGCTGCAGGGCGAACAGGTCGCGTTCGGTGACGATGCCCACGAGCACCCCGTCGCGCAGTACCGGCAGGTGGCGGATGGAATGCCTGGCCATGGCGAGGACCGCGTCGGCGACCGTGTCGACGGCATCGAGCGAGATCACCGGATGCGTCATCACCCTTCCGATCGGCGTATCGAGCGGCAGGCCTGGCAGGACCACGCGGCCGATCACGTCGAGGTGGGTGAAGATGCCCTGCACCGGGTCCTCGCCCGCCTCGGGGTCGGCGGGGGCTACCAGCACCGAACCGATGCGGGCTCTCTCCATGCGCTCGAACACGGTGCGCAGACCCTCGTCGGCGCGCGCCGTGATCGGATCCCGTTTCATGACCAGCTCGAGTGACGTGTTCATGTCGCGCCGCTGCGCCGTCTTCAGCGCGTAGCTCGCCTGGAGTCGTTCGCGGGACAGGTCGAGAAGCGCGCCGAGCCGGCGGGTGATGAACTCACGCCAGACGGAGCTGCGCCGGGCGAGCTCGTCGAAATCGGCGCGGGCCAGACGCCAGCAGAAGACATCGCCGGCAGCCCGGAAGCTCGTCTCGACCGGGCGTTCGGCGGCCAGCTCGGCGACCGGGAAGCTCTCTCCGGCCACGAGCTCCGCGAGCGTGGGCTCCTCGCCCGGGTCCGGCTGCAAGGCTTCGACGATGCCCTGGCGGACGATGAAGCACGCCGGTGGGACGTCCGGTCCGGGAGCGAGGATGATCTCGCCATGATGGAAGTACGCCAGCTCGAGGCGGCTGGCGAGATAGTCGAGGTCCGCCGATTCGAGTTGCGAAAACGGCGCGTACTGCACGAGGTTCGCCCTAACCTCGGCAAGCAGCGTGGGCGAGCTCATCGGGATCTCCCTGCTCCGCCCACCGGCCCGTCGTCCGCCGGCGCCGGGCTCAGCCCGCTCCGGCGCCCGGCGCGCGCCGGACCACGGCGGTCGCGGTGGCCACCAGCGCGGCGACGTCGGTCAGGTTGGCGGGCACGATCATGGTGTTGTTCTCCTTGGCCATCCGGCCGAGGGCCTCGATGTACTTCTCGGCGACCTGGAGATTCACCGCCGACACCCCGCCGGGCGTCTCGATCGCCGTCGCGATGCGCTCGATGGCCCGCGCGGTGGCATCGGCCACCGCCTGGATCGCGGCCGCTTCACCGAGCGCCCGGTTCACCTCCGCCTGGCGTTCGCCCTCGGAACGCGCGATCTGCGCCTCGCGATCGCCGCTCGCAAGGTTGATCTGCTGCTGCCGGCGGCCTTCCGATTCGGCGATGACCGCGCGCTTTTCCCGCTCGGCGGTGATCTGCGCCTGCATCGCCTGCAGGATGACCGCCGGCGGGGTGAGATCCTTGATCTCGTAGCGCAGCACCTTGACGCCCCAGTTCAAGGCGGCCTCGTCGAGCGCCTCGACCACCCGGGCGTTGATGAGCTCGCGCTCCTCGAAGGTATGGTCGAGCTCGAGCTTGCCGATCACCGATCGCAGGGTCGTCTGGGCGAGCTGAGTGATCGCCGAAACGTAGTTGCTCGACCCGTAGGAGGCCCGCATCGCATCGGTCACCTGGAAGTACAGCACCCCGTCGACGGTGAGCTGGGTATTGTCCTTGGTGATGCAGACCTGGCTGGGGACGTCGAGCGGGATCTCCTTGAGCAGATGCTTGTAGGCGACCCGGTCGATGAACGGGATCAGGATGTTGAGCCCCGGACCGAGCACCGCGTTGAACTTGCCGAGCCGCTCGACCACCCAGGCATGCTGCTGGGGCACGACCTTCAGCGCCTGGGTGATGAACACCACCGCCAGCACCAGTACGACCAGGGCGACGATGATTCCGTTGGATGCTTCGAACATTGTCTTGGGGCTCCTCGACAGGCTTTGTCGGCGGCTGGATGGACAAGCGGGTGGGCGGGGCTCCCGGTGGCGCTCAGTTGCCGGACGGGGTGACGACGAGCCGGTTGCCGACCACACCCCGGATCACATGGGGGCCCGGACGTCCGCCGGGCCCGCTCGAATCCGCGAGCTCGACCTGCCAGGCGGCACCCCGGTATCTCGCGATGGTGCGATGCGGCTCGTCCCAGTGCTCGATCTGGATCCGTGCACCGACATCGAGCACCATGTCGGCCGCCACTTCCTCGCGGGCGTCCCGCGACCGCCGGCTACGCCAGATGAGTGCCCAACCGGCGAAGGAAAAGGCCGCCGCCGCCAGCAATTGCAGCGTGAACGAGCCGCCCGCCAGGGCGACGCCCCCGGCCGCGGCGCAGCCCAGCGCCAGCACCAGCAGGTAGAAGGTCCCGGTCAGCATCTCGACGATGCCCAGGACCAGTGCCGCCAACCACCAAGCCTCATGGATCTGCATAGAGCCTCCGCCGCGAATCCTATCATCGGGGGGCGCCACTCCGGTCAACCTGGCGAGGCCCCCGGACATTCACGTAACGAGGTTTGCCGCGCTCCGGAAAAACCGGCTAGCATCTGCCCACGCTGAATCACCAGCCCATGGCCATCCGATCCGTCCAGCCTCATCGAGGAGAACCCTGACATGAACAAGACGTTACTGAGCTTCGCGCTCGCAGCCGCCCTGGCGCCCCTCGCCGCGCCGGCCAGCGCCCAGACCGTCGTCAAGATCGGGCATGTCGCCCCTCTGACCGGCGCGATCGCCCACCTCGGCAAGGACAACGAGTACGGCGCCCGGATGGCCATCGAGGAGCTCAACGCCAAGAAGCTCAAGATCGGCGGCAAGGAGGTCAAGTTCGAGCTCCTGTCCGAGGACGACGCCGCCGATCCGAAACAGGGCACCGCGGCCGCTCAGAAGCTGGTCGACGCCAATGTCCTGGGGGTCATCGGGCACCTGAACTCCGGCACCACGATCCCCGCATCGCGCATCTACAACGATGCCGGCATTGCGCAGATCTCGCCCTCGGCGACCAACCCCAGGTACACCAAGCAGGGCTTCGACACCACCTTCCGCGTCGTGGCCAACGACGGCCAGCTCGGCGGCACCCTGGGGCGCTACGCCGTCAACGAGCTCAAGGTCAAGTCGATCGCGGTGATCGATGACCGCACCGCCTACGGCCAGGGCGTCGCCGACGAGTTCGAGAAGGCCGCCAAGGCCGCCGGCGCGACGGTCGTCGGGCGCGAGTTCACGACCGACAAGGCGACCGATTTCAACGCCATCCTCACTTCCCTCAAGGGCAAGAGCCCGGAGCTCATCTTCTTCGGCGGAATGGATGCGGTCGCCGGCCCGATGCTGCGCCAGCTCAAGCAGCTCGGCATGCCGGTGAAGTTCATGGGCGGCGACGGCATCTGCTCGCCGAAGCTCGCCGAGCTCGGCGGCGACGCCATCGCCGACGGCCAGGTCGTCTGCGCCGAGGCCGGTGGCGTGACCCAGGATCACGTCGCGGCCATGGACGCCTGGAAGAAGCGTTTCCAGGACCGTTTCAAGACCGAGGTGCAGATCTACGCGCCCTATGTCTACGACGCGACGATGACCCTGGTGGCGGCCATGCAGAAGGCCGACTCGACCGATCCGAAGAAGTACATTCCGGAGCTGAAGAAGATCTCCTACGACGGCGTGACCGGGCCGATCAGCTTCGACGAGTTCGGCGACATCAAGGACGGCGCCCTGACCCTCTATACCTACAAGGGCGGCAAGCGCGAGCAGATGATGGTCGTGAAGTGACGCCTGCGTGACGGCGGGCCCGGCCCGCCGTCCGTTCACGACGAAAGGGGCCCTCACGGGCCCCTTTTTCTTCCGCAAGCCGGACTCCTCCGGCTCAGCCCTCGCGCCGATGCGCGGCGAGCCGCTGCCAGGTATCGATCACCGTATCGGGGTTCAGGGAGATCGATGCGATGCCCTGGTCCATCAGCCATTCCGCGAGATCGGGGTGGTCCGATGGCCCCTGGCCGCAGATGCCGACGTACTTGCCGGCCTTGCGGCAGGCGGCGATGGCCTGCCCGAGCAGCTGCATGACCGCCGGATCGCGCTCGTCGAAGCCCTCGGCCACCAGCCCGGAATCCCGGTCGAGGCCGAGCGTGAGCTGCGTCAGGTCGTTCGAGCCGATCGAGAAGCCGTCGAAATGCTCGAGGAAGCGATCGGCGAGCAGGGCGTTGGACGGCAACTCGCACATCATGATCACCCGCAGGCCGCCCTCGCCCTTCGCATCGGCGCCGCTGCCGCGCGACAGGCCATGGCGCCCAAGCAGCTCGATCACGCCGGCGGCCTCCTGCACGGTGCGCACGAACGGAATCATGAGCTCGACGTTGGTGAGCCCCATCTCCTCCCGGACCTTCTTCATGGCCCGGCATTCCAGCTCGAAGCACTCCGCAAAGTCGCCGGCGAGGTAGCGTGCCGCACCCCGGAATCCGAGCATCGGGTTCTCTTCCTCGGGCTCGTAGCGAGAGCCACCGATCAGCTTGCGGTACTCGTTCGACTTGAAGTCCGAGAGCCGCACGATGACGGGCTTGGGCCAGAACGAGGCGGCGATCGTCGCCACCCCTTCGGCCAGGCGATCCACGTAGAAGCTGCGCGGGGTGGCATGGCCGCGGGCGACGCTCTCGACCGCCTTCTTCAGTTCGGCATCGACGTTGGGATAGTCGAGGATGGCCCTGGGATGGATGCCGATGTTGTTGTTGATGATGAACTCGAGCCGGGCCAGCCCGACGCCGGCGTTGGGCAACTGCGCGAAGTCGAACGCCAGCTGCGGATTGCCGACGTTCATCATGACCTTGACCGGAACCTCCGGCATGTCGCCCAGGCGCGTCTCGGTAACCTCGGTCTCGAGCAGGCCGTCGTAGACATTGCCGGTATCGCCCTCCGCGCAGGAGACGGTGACCAACGCGCCGTCCGAGAGCACGTCGGTGGCGTGGCCGCAGCCCACCACGGCGGGAATGCCGAGCTCGCGGGCGATGATCGCCGCATGGCAGGTCCGTCCGCCCCGGTTGGTGACGATCGCCGAAGCCAGCTTCATGACCGGCTCCCAGTTGGGATCGGTCATGTCGGTCACCAGGACGTCGCCGGCCTGGACCCGCTGCATTTCCGAAGCGTCGGAGACGACCCGGACCGGACCGGCCCCGACCTTCTGGCCGATCGCCCGGCCGCTGACGAGGATCTCCGAGCTGCCCTTCAGGCGGAAACGCTGCTGCACGCCGTCGGCGCCCTGGGATTTCACGGTCTCGGGCCGGGCCTGCAGGATGTAGAGCTTGCCGTCGATGCCGTCACGCCCCCATTCGATGTCCATCGGACGCCCGTAGTGGCGCTCGATGATCAGGGCGTAGCGCGCCAGCTCGACGACCTCGTCGTCCGACAGGGAGTAGCGGCCGCGTTCGGCGGCACTGGTGTCGATCGTGCGCACGGTGCGTCCGACGCTGCTCTCGGCCGCCGCTTCGGCGCCGTCCTCGACGAACTCCATCTTGATCAGCTTGGAACCCATCTGGCGCCGGATGATCGGGAAATGACCGGCTTCGAGGATCGGCTTGTGGACGTAGAACTCGTCCGGATTGACCGCGCCCTGCACCACGGTCTCGCCCAGGCCGTAGGCACTGGTGATGAACACCACGTCGCGGAAGCCCGATTCGGTATCGAGCGTGAACATCACCCCGGCCGCGCCGCGGTCACTGCGGACCATCCGCTGGATGCCCGCCGACAGGGCGACATCGGCGTGCGCGAAACCCTTGTGGACCCGGTAGGAAATCGCCCTGTCGTTGTACAGGGACGCGAAGACGTGCTTGATCCGGTCGAGGACGGCATCGATCCCGACGACGTTGAGATAGGTCTCCTGCTGGCCGGCGAACGATGCGTCGGGAAGGTCCTCGGCCGTGGCCGAGGAACGCACCGCCACCGAGATCGTGGCGCCCGAATCGCCCTCGAGCCGACGATAGTGCTCCCGGATCTCCGCTTCGAGCGCCGCCGGCAGCGGTGCGTCGATGATCCACTGGCGGATCGTCGCCCCGCATTCGGCGAGCGCCTTGACGTCCTCGGTGTTGAGCGAGTCGAGCTTCTCGGCGATGCGCCGGGTCAGCTGGCTGGCTTCGAGGAAGTCGCGAAAGGCCTCGGCCGTGGTGGCGAAGCCACCGGGCACCCTGACCCCGGTGGCCGCCAGCTGGCTGATCATCTCGCCGAGCGAGGCGTTCTTGCCCCCGACGATGTCGACATCGTCCATGCGCAGCTCGTCGAACGGTACGACGGCCCGTCCCTTGAATCGGTTCATGTGCAAGTCCTGAATGGAAGAAAAATCTTTCGCGCAAAACGCTCCAGCAGGAAGTGGCGCCCAGGGCCACCTCCTGCTGCAACGCTCTGCCGCTCGACCTCATGGGCCGGGACACGCTCACGCGGCCCGACCGGGCAACGGAGCGGACCGGACTGCGCTATTTTAGGGTCTGCGGCAAGGACCGCAGGGCGGGCCCGCGGGCCCGTCGTGACCGACTGCACAACCGACCTGCCCTTCCGGAGCCCCCGATGCCCGATGCAAGCGCCTCTCCCGTCGATCGAACCGTCTTCTACGTGTCCGACGGCACCGGCATCACCGCGGAAACCTTCGGCCATTCCCTCATGACCCAGTTCGAGCACCTGCGGGTGCGCCAGGTTCGCCTGCCCTTCGTCAACTCCCCCGAAAAGGCGATGGAGGCCCTGCGGCGAATCGACGAGCAGTCCAACATCGACCGGCATCGGCCGATCGTGTTCAGCACATTGGTGGACATCTCGATCAACGAGATCGTCCGGCGCGCCAACTGCCGCTTCCTCGACCTGTTCGCCACCTTCGTCGAACCGCTCGAGCAGGAGTTCGGGCTGAAATCCACCCATACCATCGGCCGCTCGCATACCGTCGGCGATGCCGGCCAGTACAACCGGCGCATCGACGCGATCAACTACTCGCTCACCCATGACGACGGCCAGGCCCACGCCGACCTCGCCAACGCCGAGGTGATCCTGGTGGGCGTCTCGCGCAGCGGCAAGACCCCTACCAGCCTCTATCTCGCGATGCAGTTCGGGATCAAGGCCGCGAACTACCCGCTCATTCCCGAGGACTTCGAACGCAAGCGGCTGCCCGATGCCCTCTATCCCTACAAGCGCAAGCTCTTCGGCCTGTCGATCACCCCGACCCGGCTTTCCGAGGTCCGCAACGAGAGGCGCCCCGGCAGCGCCTACGCCTCGCTGCAGAACTGCCGGCGCGAGGTCTCGGAAGCCGAGGCGATGATGCGCCGCGAAGGCATCCGCTGGCTCTCGACCACGAACAAGTCGATCGAGGAGATCGCCACGACCATCGTCGAGGATCTTCAACTCCGCTCCTGAAGGGGGGCGGTCATGCGCCCGGATCCGCAGCCGCGAAGGCGCCGGGGAAGCCGCGCTGGCGCCATTGTTCGTACAGGCAGATCGCGGCCGCCACCCCGACGTTGAGCGACTCGACCCCGCGGGTCTGGGCGATCGCGATCGCCCCGCCGGGAGCGCTTTCGCGGATCGCCGCGGCCACGCCCTCCCCTTCGTTTCCGAATACCCAGACGGCCGGCGCGACGAGATCGGTCCGGTCGATCCGGCGGACCGCGTCGGCCGCGGCGTAGCGCACCTCGAGCCGGGCCCGGCGACCGATCTCGGCCCATTCGACGTCCTCGTGGATGTCCAGCTGGAAATGCGCTCCCTGCCCCGAACGCAGGACCTTCGGCGCCCAGCAGAAGGCGGTGCCGGGCGCGGTGACGATCCGCCGCAGCCCGACCGCGGCGCAGGTCCGCAGGATGCTGCCGACGTTGCCCGGATCCTGGATGCGATCGAGATAGACGACATCCTCGTCGATCGCATCGGGCAACGCGGGGAACGGGGTGTCGATGATCGCGATCGGCCCCGGACCGTTCTCGACCTGGCTCGCCCGCGCGAACAACCGGGGCTCCAGCTCGATCACCTCGGCCCCCGATGCGGCGGCCAGGCGAGCCACCGGTTCCGGCGCCCCAGCCGGCATGAAGACGAGTCGGGGCGCTCCGAAGCGCCCGACGTAGGATTCGAGCAGGTGCATGCCCTCGATCACGCTCGCGCGATGGCGGCGCCGCTCGCGGGACTTCTCGACGAGGCCGACCAGCAGGCGGAAGCGCGGATTGGCTGGGGAGCCGATCGACTCCCGCGGCATGTCCGTCATGAGCCCTGGCCGAGGAGCCGTCGCACCGGGGCGAAGCTGCGCCGGTGATGCTCGCAGGGCCCCAGGCGCGCGAGGCATTCGAGGTGGGCCGCCGTGGGATAGCCCTTGTGGCGATCGAAACCGTAGCCCGGATGCTCGGCGTGGATCCGCAGCATGTACTCGTCGCGGGCGGTCTTGGCGAGGATCGAAGCCGCCGCGATCGCCGGGTCGCTGTCGTCCCCCCCGATCACCGTCTCGACCGGAAATTCGAGCGTCGGCGCCCGGTTCCCGTCGACCCGCACCAGGCTCGGCGTGCACGCCAGCGCGAGCACCGCCCGGCGCATCGCCAGCAGGCTCGCCTGCAGGATGTCGATGGCATCGATCTCGGCCGCGCTCGCCGAGGCGATCGCCCAGCCCTGCGCCCGCTCCCGGATCAGCAGCGCCAGCCGGTCGCGCTGGCGCGCGCTCAGGCGCTTGGAATCGCGCAGCCCATCGACGGGTCGCCGCGGATCGAGCACCACCGCCGCCGCGTAGACCGGCCCGGCCAGCGGCCCGCGACCGGCCTCGTCGACGCCGCAGATGCCGGGTACGGGCATGGCGGGCAACCGTGTCATGTTCATCGGCCCGGTCCGCGGCGCACCGCGAGTATCGCCTGCGCGGCCCGCCCGGCGCAGCCCTGGCGGAGCTGCTCTCCGAGCTCGGCGAAACGCTGCCCGATCGCCCGGCGCCCCGGCTCGTCGTCGAGCTGCGCAAGCAGGGCCGCCCCCATCCGCTCGGCGCGCGCCGCATCCTGGATGAACTCCGGCACCACCCAGTCCCTGCAGAGGATGTTCGGCAGGCCGATCCAGGGCAGATAGCCCATCCGGCGCATGATCCGGTAGCTGAGCCAGGCCAGTCGATAGGCGATCACCATCGGCTTGTGGAACAGCGCCGCCTCGAGGGTCGCCGTGCCGCTTGCAACGAGCACCGTATCCGCGGCGGCCAGCGCATCGTGCGATCGGCCGGCGACGATCCGCAGATCGAGATCCTCCGGCAGCCCGAGATCGGCGAGCGTGGCGCGCATGGTTTCGAACAGTGCGGCCGATGAGGCCGGCAGCACGAACTGCAGGCCGGGACGGCGGGCGTGCAGCCAGGCGGCGGTGCGCATGAACTCCGCCGCCATCATCCGCACCTCGGAAGCACGGCTGCCGGGCAGCAGGGCGACGACCGGGGCATCGGGCGACAGGCCGAGACCGGCACGGGCCGCCGCCACCGGCGGTTCGGGCGGGATCAGGTCGGCCAGGGGATGCCCCACGTAGGTCGACGCGATGCCGGCCTTCTCGTAGATCTCCTGCTCGAACGGGAAGACCAGCAGCATGTGGTCGACGGATTCCCGGATCCGGTCGATCCGTCCGGCCCGCCAGGCCCAGATCGACGGGCCGATGAAATGCACCACCGGCACCCCCGCGGCCCGCATCCGGCGCTCGACGTCGAGGTTGAAATCCGGCGCATCGACGCCGAGGAACACCTCCGGGCGCCAGTCGACCAGGCGCCGCTTGAGGTCCTCGCGCATCCGGCGCAGGCGGGGATACTCGCGCAGCACCTCGGCATACCCATTGACCGAGAGGGCCTCGATGTCCCACCAGCGCTCGAATCCCGCCGCCGCCATCGAGGGACCGCCGATTCCGCGGGCATCGAGCCCGCCTTCGGCCTGCGCGAGCGCCGCGAGGACGCCCGCCGCGAGCAGGTCGCCGGACTTCTCGCCGGCCACCGCCCCCAGCGTAAGCCCTGGCCCGGCCATCGTCCTATCTCACGATGCCGCGCGTCACCCGGCCGAGGAACCCGGACAGCAGCGCGAGATCGGCGGCGGAATCGCCGATGGCGGATTCGCGCTGGGCCGCGAGCTCGGCGCGCGCCTCCTCGAGGCCGAGCCCCCGCCTGTACAGGCTCCTGTAGGCTCGCCGCAAGGCCTGGATCCGCTGGGCATCGAAGCCGCGCCGACGCAGCCCCTCGCTGTTGAGCCCATGGGCGTTGGCGGGGGTGCCCGAAGCCATCACGTAGGGCGGCAGGTCGTGCAGGACGACGGTGCCCACACCCGTCATGGCATGCGCGCCGATCTTGCAGAACTGGTGGACTCCGGTGAAGCCGCCGAGGATCGCCCAGTCGCCGAGCTCCACATGGCCGGCCAGGTTGGTCGTGTTGGCAAGGATCACATGGCTGCCGACGATGCAGTCGTGGGCGATGTGAACGTAGGCCATGATCCAGTTGTCGTCGCCCACGTCGGTGCGGCCCCGGTCCTGGACCGTGCCGCGGTTGACGGTGACGTACTCGCGGAAGGTGTTGCCGTCGCCGATCACCAGAGTGGTCGGCTCGCCGCCGTATTTCTTGTCCTGCGGCGGACCGCCGATGGCGCCGAAGGGATGGAAGACGTTGTCCCGGCCGATGGTCGTTCCCGCACCGATCACGCAGTGGGCACCGATCGAGGTGCCCGCCCCGATGCGCACATCGCGCTCTATGATCGCGTAGGGTCCGACGCTGACCGTGCCGTCGAGTTCGGCGCCCGGATCGACGATCGCGCTCGGATGGATCCTCGCGGCGCCGCTCATGGGCCTTCGGCGGTCGCGGTCGGCTCGACGTCGCGCAAGGTGCACATGATGTCGGCTTCGGCGGTCGTCTGGCCCTCGACGCTGGCGCGCCCCCGATACTTCCAGATCGACCGGGAGACCCGCGTGATCGTCACCTCAAGCTGGAGCTGGTCGCCCGGCACGACCGGCCGCTTGAAGCGCGCATTGTCGATCCCGACGAAGTAGTAGACCGAGCCGGAATCGGACTTGCGCCCCATCGTCTGGAACGAGAGGATGCCCGCCGCCTGCGCGAGCGCCTCGATCTGGAGCACGCCGGGCATCACGGGCAGATACGGGAAATGCCCGGCGAAGTACGGCTCGTTGATCGTGACGTTCTTGTAGCCGACGATCCGCTTGCCCTTCTCGAGCTCGACGACGCGATCGATGAGCAGGAACGGATAGCGGTGCGGCAGATGATCCAGGATCCCCCGGATGTCGAGAACGGTCATGAACGACCCCTGGATTGGAATTCGAGTTGGCGCAGCCGTGCGCGCAGATCGGGAAGATGCCGCAGGGTGGCGGCGGCGCGCTCCCACTGGGCATTGTCCATCAGCGGAAAGCTGCCCGAATAGAAGCCCGGCTTGCGTATCGACCGGCTCACGAGCGCCATCGCCGAGACGACGACGTCGTCGCAGATGCTCAGGTGCCCGAGGATGCCGGCGCCACCGCCGATCATGCAGCGCTCGCCGATGATCGCACTGCCCGCGATGCCGACGCAGCCCGCGATCGCGGTGTCGCGCCCGATCCGCACGTTGTGCGCGACCTGGATCTGGTTGTCGAGCTTGCAGCCGTCGCCGATGAGCGTGTCGTCGAGGGCTCCCCGGTCGATGGTGCAGTTGGCGCCTATCTCGACCCGGTCGCCGATGATCACCCGGCCGAGCTGGGGAATCTTGCGCCAGCCCTCGGCTTCGCGGGCGAATCCGAAGCCGTCCGCGCCGATGACGGTCCCCGGATGGACGAGGCCGTCGGCGCCGATCTCGCAGTCGTGTGCGATGGTCACCCGCTCGGCGAGCCGCGTCCGTTCACCCACGCGGGCGCCGGTGCCGATGCTGACGTGGCTGGCCAGGCGGACGCCGGCGCCGATTCGCGCCCGCGCGCCCACCACGACACAGGGTCCGATCGAGACGTCCGGCCCGATCTCGGCATCGGGGGCGATGACGGCACTCGGGTGGACCCCGGTTGCAGCACCGGGCCCGGCCAGCCGCCGCTCGAACCATTGCGCGAGGATCGCGAAGGCCCGGTAGGCATCGTCAACGACCACCGCCACCGTGTCGGAGGCCAGGAAGCGCCGGAGCTTCTCGTCCACCAGCACCGCCCCGGCGCGCGAGGCGGTGGCATCCGTCCCATGGCGGGCATCGGACAGGAAGCCGATGTCGGCCGGGCCCGCCGAGGCCAGGCTCGCGAGCCGTTCGATCCGCAACCCTCCTTGCGCCGCATCGATGCGGCCGCCGACGACGCTCGCCAGCTCGGCGAGCCGGACCGGCTCGGGGAGAGGTCGCATCGCCGGTCCCGTCGCCCTATCGGGCGCCCTCGCCGCCCAGCGCGCGCAGGACCTTGTCGGTGATGTCGACACGCGGACTCGCGAAGACGGCCTCCTGGAGGACGAAGTCGTACTTCTCCTTCTCGGCGATGTCCTTGATCGCCCGGTTCGCCTGCTCGACCACCTGAGCGAGTTCCTCGTTGCGACGCTGGTTCAGGTCCTCGCGGAACTCGCGCTGCTTGCGCTGGAAATCCTTCTCGAGATCGGCGTACTCGCGCTGCATCCGCATCCGGTCGGAGTCGCTGAGCACGGCGGCGTCGCGGTCGATGCGCTCGCCCATGGACTTGAGCTTGGCGGCGATGTCCTGCAGCTCCTTGTCGCGGGCGCTGAACTCGCGCTCGAGCTTCTGCTGGGACGCCTTCGCCGGAGCGGCGTCGCGCAGGATCCGCTCGGTGTTGACGAAGCCGATCCGCGGGGCGGCATCCTGGGCGGCGGCGGTCACCGTGGCCAGTGCAAGGCAACCGGCGAACACGATCCTCGAAAATCTCATCAGTGCCTTCCTTCGGGTTGTTCAGGGCATTTTCGCACAAGCAACCGTGCCGGACCCGCGTCCGAGGCCGGCCGGACATTCACGATTCCTAGAACCCGGTCCCGATCTGGAACTGGAGTCGCTGGGTGCGGTCGCCGTCTTTCGCGTTGAGCGGATAGCCGAGGCTGAACTTCAGGGGGCCGAAAGGGGACAGCCACGACAATCCGACACCCGCGGAGTAGCGGAACTCGCTCGTATCGACCCCCCCGACGGGGAACACGTTGCCGCCGTCGATGAAGAAGAACGACCGGAAGCTGCGGTCGTTGCCGGTACCGGCCAGCGGCATCTGGAACTCGATGCTGCCCACGATCTTGACCTGTCCGCCCAGCGGCACCTCGTCGACCGGATCGCGGCCCGGGCCGAGCGAGCTCGGGTCGAAGCCGCGGATCGAGCCGATGCCCCCGGCGTAGTAGTTCTTGAACGGGGGATAGTCGTCGTCCCCGTAGGCCCGGCCATAGCCGAGATCGAGGTTGAACGCCAACGTGTAGTCCTTGGTCACCGGCGCGAAGTACTGGTGGCCGTAGCCGAGCCGGTAGTAGCGGGAGTCGCTGCCGGGCAGCGAGGTCTCGAGGCTGGCGATCTGGAAACGGCCGCGCGTCGGGATCAGGACGCTGTCCCGGGTATCGCGGCTCCAGGAAAGCGAGGCGACCAGGTTGGTGCTCGACTTGCCCACCGCATTGGCGAAGTCGATGTAGCGCTGGGGAGGCGTGTCGCCCAGGGTCAGCTGGTTGTTCTCGACGGCAAGGCCGAAACCCAGCCGGTCGATCTCGGTATAGGGAATGCCGAAGCGCAGCCCGACGCCATTGGACCGCCACCGGTAGTCGCCCAGTCGCAGCGAGGACGCATTGAACAGGCGCGTATAGACATCGAAGCTGCGGCTGACCCCGTCCGGGGTGAAATACGGATCCGTATAGGACAGGGAGATCGTCCGCGCGACCCGGCTGGTATTGACGTCGAGCGACAGCGCCTTGCCGGTGCCGAGGAAGTTCGACTGGTGGATCGAGCCCGAGATCACCACGCTCTCGGTGCTCGAGACCCCGAGCCCGAGCATCAGGTTGCCGGTGGTCTGCTCGGTGACCTTGACGTCGAGGTCGACCTGGTCGGGCGCCTCGGGCACGGGCACCGACTGGATCTGGACATCGGTGAAGTAGCCGAGCCGTCCGATCCGCTCGCGCGAGAGCCGGATCCGGTCGGCGTCGTACCAGGCGTCCTCGAACTGGCGCATCTCACGGCGGATCACGACGTCGCGGGTACGGTGGTTGCCGCTGATGTTGATCCGGCGCACATAGACCCGACGCCCGGGGTCGACCATGATCGTGAAGGCCACGGTCCGTTTCTCGCGATCGAGCTCGGGCACGGCATTGACGTTCGCGAAGGCGTAGCCGAGCTCGCCAAGGCGGCGCGTGATCGCCTCGGTGGAGGCCGACAGCTTCGCGCCCGAGAAGACATCGCCGGGCTTGATCTCGACGAGCTCGGCGAACTGATCCGAGCGGCCGAGCAGCTCGCCTTCCATCCGGAAGCCCGAGACCGTGAACTGCTCGCCTTCCTTGACCACCACCGTGATGTGGACGTCCTCCCGGTCGGGGGAGATCGATACCTGCGTGGATTCGATCGAGAACTCGAGATAGCCCCTGTCCAGGTAGAAGGAGCGCAGCGCCTCGAGGTCGCCGGCGAGCTTCTCCCGGGCATAGCGGTCGGACTTGGTGTACCAGGTCAGCCAGGTCGGGGTGGACAGCGACAGCTGGTCGCGCAGGACCTTGTCGGAGAAGACCTCGTTGCCGACGAAGCGGATCGAGGTGATTCTCGCCGACTCGCCCTCGTCGATGCTCATCGAGAGCCCGACCCGGTTGCGCTCGAGCGGCGTGATCGTCGTCGTCACCCGGACGTTGTACTTTCCGCGCGAAAGGTACTGGCGCTTGAGCTCCTGTTCGGCACGCTCCAGGATGCTGCGGTCGAAGATCCGCGATTCCGCCAGACCCTGGTCACGCAGCACCTGCTCGAGCATCTCCCGTTCGAATTCGCGCGACCCGTCGACCTCGAGCGATGCGATGGCCGGACGCTCGGACAGGAACACGACCAGCACGTCGCCCTCGACCTCGAGACGGACGTCCTGGAAGAATCCCGTGCGAAAGAGCGCCGAGACCGCCTCGCTCGCCCTGTCCTGGGTGAGGCGGTCGCCCACCTTGACGGGAAGGTAGGTGAAGACCGTGCCGGGCTCGGTCCGCTGGATCCCCTCGATGCGGATGTCGCGCACGACGAAGGGCTCGAACGCGAAGGCGGCGCGCACCCCGATCGCCAGCAGGAAGGCGGCAACGGCTCCGCGCGCAGGCCACCGACGCATGCGACGGCGCCGCGAAGGGAGTTCGTTGGGCATCAATCAGGAACCGATCAGGCGGGTGATGTCGTTGAACAGGGCCAGCGCCATCATCACCATGATCACGCCCAGCCCTGCCTTCTGCGTCAACTCGATGAAGCGCTCCGACAGCGGCCGGCCGCGTAATCCTTCGAGCGCGTAATATACCAAATGGCCGCCATCGAGGACCGGGATCGGGAGCAGATTCAGCACGCCGAGGCTGATGCTGATCAGCGCCAGGAAATTGACGTAGGCGAACCAGCCGATCCGGGCCGTCTGGCCCGCCAGGTCGGCGATCGTCACCGGGCCGCTGAGGTTTCGCACCGACAGGTCGCCGGTCACCATCTTGCCCAGCATCTTCAGCGAGAAGATCGACATGTCCCAGGTCTGGCGCGCGCCGATCGCGAGCGATTCCAGCGGACCATGGGCCACTGTCTCCATCGCGATGCGATCGCGCAGCTGGGCGCCGATCCGGCCGATCGTCTCGCCGCTCGATTCCTCGCGCACCGAGGCCGGCCGCACCACCAGGCGCAGGGGCTGGCCGTCGCGCAACACGTCGAGCTGCAACGGCCGCTCGGCGCTGGCTCGCACCCGCTCGATCAGGTCACGGGCCCGGCCGATCGGATGGCCGTCGACCGCCACCAGCGTATCCCCGGGAAGCAGGCCTGCGCCTTCCGCCGCGCTGCCCGGCGTGAGCGCGCCGATGTCGACCTCGCCCGGGGCGAGCCGCACGCCCAGCTCGGTCATGAAGTCCTTCTCGGCCGCCCCGGGGGGGAGCGTCGATGCATCGAGAACGAATTCGGCCTCGCCGCCGGCCCGGCGCACCTCGATCCGCGCCTCGCCCCGCTCGATCACCGGCTCGAGCAGGCGTAGCCGGACGTCGTTCCAGGACCGGATCACGGTGCCATCGATCCGCAGGATCCGGTCGCCCGGCTCGAGGCCGGCGCGGGCCGCCGCCGTCTGTGCCGGCGGCGCATCGATCACCGGCACCGGCTCCTCCACCCCGACCCAGCCGAGCAGCGCATAGAGCCCGATCGCCAGCAGGAAATTGGCGAGAGGCCCGGCGACGACGATGGCCGCGCGCCGGGGCAGCGACTGGCGGGTGAACGCCCGCGGCAACTCCTCGGGCGGAATCGGCTCGTCGCGCTCCTCGCGTTCGTCGAGCATCCTCACGTAGCCGCCCAGCGGAATCGCGGAGACGACCCACTCCTCCCGGTCGCGGCCCAGCCGCCAGGTGAGCAGCGGGCGGCCGAAGCCGATCGAGAAGCGCAGGACCTTGACGCCGCACCAGCGCGCGACCAGGTAGTGGCCGAGCTCGTGGATGAAGATCAGGACCGTCAGCGCGATGAGAAAGGCGATCAGGGTCTGGAGGAAGCTCATGGGCATGCTCCTTCGACGAAGGCACGGGCTTCGGCCCGGGCACGGCGGTCGATGTCGAGGACCGAGTCGAGGCAGGAGCCCGCCGCCTCGCCGCCGAGCCGGCCGAGCACCCGCTCGTTGAGTCGGGCAATGTCGAGAAAGCCGATCCTGCCTGCAAGGAAGGATTCCACTGCGACCTCGTTGGCCGCGTTGAGGACGGCCGGTGCCGCTCCCTCGGCCCGCAGGGCCTCGCGGGCCAGCCGCAGGCAGGCGAAACGGCCGAGGTCCGGCGCCTCGAAGTCCAGCCGGCCGATCTCGGCCAGGCGCAGCATGTCCACCCCGCTCTCGATGCGCTCCGGATAGGCGAGCGCATGGGCGATCGGCGTGCGCATGTCGGGATTGCCGAGCTGGGCCAGGGTGGAGCCGTCGGTGTATTCCACCATCGAATGAACGATGCTCTGCGGGTGGACGACGACGTCCAGGCCGGCATCCGGCATGTCGAACAGGTAATGGGCCTCGATCAGCTCGAGCCCCTTGTTCATCATGGTCGCCGAGTCGACCGATATCTTGCGCCCCATCTTCCAGTTCGGATGCTCGCAGGCCTGGGCGGCGGTGACATCGGCCATGCGCTCGAGCGGCATCTCCCTGAAGGGGCCTCCCGAGGCGGTGAGCAGGATCCGGCGCACACCGGCGCCGTTGCGCCCGTTCGGCAGGCACTGGAAGACGGCGTTGTGCTCGCTGTCGATCGGCAGGACGCTCGCCCCGCCCTGCCTGCAGGCGTCGAGGAAGACCTTGCCCGCCATGACGAGCGACTCCTTGTTCGCGAGCAGGATCCTCTTGCCGGCGCGCGCCGCCGCGATCCCCGCCGGCAGCCCGGCGGCCCCCACGATGGCGGCCATGACCACGTCGGTCTCGTCGTGGGCGGAGATCTCCGCGAGCGCCGACTCCCCCGCGAGGATCCGTACCGGGCAGCCGTCGAGCAGCCCGCCGAGGCGGCGCGCCGAGTCCTCGTCGGGGACCGCGGCCAGGGCCGGCCGGAAGCGCCGGCACTGCTGCGCGAGGCGCTCCAGCTGGCGGTATCCGCTCAGCGCGAAGACCCGGTAGCGGTCGGGGTGCCGGGCCAGCACGTCGAGCGTGCTGGCGCCGATCGAGCCGGTCGATCCGAGGATGGTGACGTTCTGGATCGTCCTGGTCATTGCAGTACGAAATGAAGCAGCGCGGCAAGCGGCATGGTCGGGATCAGGGCGTCGACCCGGTCGAGCACGCCGCCATGGCCAGGCAGGCTGCGTCCGCTGTCCTTCACGCCGGCCTGGCGCTTGAGCAGGGATTCGTGCAGGTCGCCGACCACCGACAGCGCCGCGAAGCCGGCGAGGACCACGCCGGCCACCCAGGGCCCGAGACGCGACACCAGAACGGCTGGCAGGGACTGCTCGAGCGCCGGCGCCGCCGCCGCGATCCAGGACATGACGATCACCAGGAACGCTCCGCCGATCGCTCCCTCCCAGGATTTGCCGGGACTGATCCGCGGAGCGAGCTTGCGACGCCCCACGGCCCGCCCGACGAAGTATGCGCCGATGTCGGCGACCCAGACGATCGCCATTGCCCCCAGCAAGGCGACCGGGCCGATCAGCCGCAGCTCGTAGAGGGCGAGCCAGCAGCCGAAGAGCAGCACGATCGCCACCGGCGCACCGCCGTCACCGGCGCGCAGGCGGGCGAGCGCCCCGACACCGAAACCGATCCACCAGACGAGCACCAGTGCGCAGAGCGCGGGCGCGGCCCATGCCGGCCGGGGCAGGAAGAGCCAGGCGAGCCCGGCGACGAGGACGACCGCGGCGAGCGTCGGCGCGCTGGCCGGCCTCGGCAGGAGCCGAGCCCACTCGGCCGCCGCCACGGCGACGAAGCCGAGGCTGACCAGGCCCCAGGCGAGCGGAGGCGCCACCAGGATCGTCGGCAGCAGGACGAGGAGCAGCGCGACGGCCGTGATGACCCGCTGCAACAGCATCAGGCGGTCGCCACCTGCGCACTGGTGCGCCCGAAGCGCCGTTCGCGATCGCGATACGAAGCCAGTGCGCTTGCCAGCACCTCGGGGCCGAAGTCCGGCCAGAAGGTGTCCGTGAAGTAGAACTCGGTATAGGCAAGCTGCCAGAGCATGAAATTGCTGATCCGCTGCTCGCCCCCCGTGCGGATGAAGAGATCCGGCTCGGGCGCATGGGCGAGCGCCATGTGCCGGGAGAGCGCATCCTCGGTAACCAGGCTCGGGTCGCGGACAAGCTCGGGGCGTTCCTCGACCAGCGCCCGGACCGCCTGCACGATGTCCCAGCGCCCGCCGTAGTTGGCAGCGATCGTGAGGGTCATGCGGGTATTGTTCGCGGTCCGCTGCTCGGCCTCGCGGATCAGCCGCTGGAGCCTGCCCTCGAAGGCATCGATCTGGCCGACCACGCGCAGGCGGATCCCATTGGCCCGCAACTGGGTGACCTCGCGCTCGAGCGCGGTGATGAACAGTCGCATCAGGACCGACACCTCGTCGGCGGGCCGGCGCCAGTTCTCGGAACTGAAGGCGAACAGCGTCAGAAACTCGATCCCTTCGCGCGCGCAGGCCTCCACGGTCGTGCGCACGGCCTCGACACCCTTGGCATGGCCGGCGACGCGCGGCAGCCGGCGCCTCGTCGCCCAGCGGCCATTGCCGTCCATGACGATCGCGACATGGCGCGGCACCCCTGCGGGTGTCGGCTTGATCGGAATCGGGTCGGGGGAAAGGCTCATGCGCAACGCCCGGCGGTCCTCAGACCGTCATGATGTCCTTTTCCTTGTCGGCCAGCAGGGCGTCGACCTCGGCGACGAACTGGTCGGTGAGCTTCTGTACCGCCTCCTGGGTGCGGCGCTCGTCGTCCTCGGAGATCTCCTTGTCCTTGACGAGGCGCTTGAGCTGGTCGTTCGCATCCCGGCGCAGGTTGCGGATCGCCACCTTCGCATGCTCGCCCTCTCCGCGCACCACCTTGGTCAGCTCGCGCCGACGCTCCTCGGACAGCGGCGGCATCGGCACCCTGAGCACCTCGCCGAGCACCGTCGGGTTCAGGCCGAGGTCGGATTCCCGGATCGCCTTGTCGACCACCGCCACCATCTTCTTCTCCCAGGGCTGTACGCCGAGGGTGCGGGCGTCGATCAGGGTGACATTGGCCACCTGGCTGATCGGCACCATGCTGCCGTAGTAGTCGACCTGCACGTGGTCGAGCAGGGCCGGCGACGGACGGCCGGTCCGGACCTTGGCGAGATTGGCCCGGAGCGCCTCGACGGATTTCTCCATCTTCTGCCGCGCCGTGCCCATGACATCGGCTGTGCTCATCTGCTTGTTCTCCATTGCTTTTGCACTTGCCCGGCGACCTTCGCCGCGATCCCGTCGTGCCGCCGCCCGGACCCCTCTCAAGGAAACGCCGGGCCGTCCCAAGTTTCCTTGACCCCCGCGGGGGGCGGGCTGGGCGCAGCCCGGCCCTGGGGGCGCTCAGAGGTGGACCAGCGTTCCCTCCTCCTGTCCCATCACCAGGCGCCGCATCGCGCCCTCCTTGAGGATCGAAAAGACGACGATCGGCAGGCCCTGGTCACGGCACAGCGCGAACGCCGTGGCATCCATCACCTTCAGGTTGCGCGAGATCGCCTCGTCGAAGGACAGGCGGGTGTAGCGGGTGGCGGAGGGATCGGTGGCCGGATCGGCCGAATAGACTCCGTCGACCTTGGTCGCCTTCAGGACGATCTCGGCGCCGATCTCGGCACCGCGAAGGGCCGCGGCCGTGTCGGTCGTGAAGAACGGGTTGCCGGTGCCGGCGGCGAAGATCACGACCTTGCCTTCCTCGAGATAGCGCAACGCCTTCGGCCTGATATAGGGCTCGACGACCTGCTCGATCTTCAGGGCCGACTGCACGCGCGCCACGATGCCCGCCTGGCGAAGCGCATCCTGCAGCGCGAGCGAATTCATGACCGTGGCGAGCATGCCCATGTAGTCGGCGGTCGCCCGGTCCATCCCCGACGCGCCGCCGGCCACCCCGCGGAAGATGTTGCCGCCGCCGATGACGATCGCGAGCTCCACCCCGAGCGCCGCGATCTCGGCGATGTCGCCCACCATCCGCTCGATCGTCGACCGGTTGATGCCGTAGGCATCCTCGCCCATCAGGGCTTCGCCCGAGAGCTTCAGCAGGATCCGCCTGTAGCGCGTCCCGCCCCGATCGTTCGCGATCGGCGCCGCCATCGATTCCTCAGACCTCACTCGACCTCCACGCCATGAGACAAAGACTGAGGCGCATTATGCGCGAATGAGCCGACCCCGGCAGCGCCGCAGGTCGGCTGGCAGGCAGAACCCGAAGGGGCCGCTGCACCGCCTCGTTCAGCGCTTCGCCGCGGCCGCCGCCTGCGCCGCCACCTCGGCGGCGAAGTCGTCCTGACGCTTCTCGAGGCCCTCGCCCACCACGTACAGGACGAAGCCGCCGACCGACGCCGACTTCGACTTGAGCAGCGCGGCGATCGTCTGCTTGTCGTCCTTGACGAAGGGCTGGCCCAGCAGCGTGACCTCCTTCAGGAACTTCTGCACCGTGCCCTCGACCATCTTCTCGACGATCTCGGCCGGCTTGCCCGATTCGGCGGCCTTCGCCCGGGCGATCGAGCGTTCGCGCTCGATCTCCTCGGCCGCGACACCGTCGGAAGACAGGGCGCGCGGCTTGGTCGCGGCGATGTGCATCGCGAGGTCGCGGCCCAGCGCCTCGTCGCCGCCGACCAGGTCGACCAGCACGCCGATCTTCGCGCCGCCGTGGATGTAGCTCGCCAGGCGACCCTTCGCCTCGATCCGGGCAAAGCGACGGATCGAGAGGTTCTCGCCGATCTTGCCGACCAGGGCGGTGCGCACGCTGTCGACCGTGCCGTCGCGGCAGGGGAGCGCCCCGAGTGCAGCGGGGTCGGCTGGATTCCGATCGGCAACCATGTCGGCGAGTTCGGCGACGAAGGCGAGGAATTCCTCGTTCTTGGCGACGAAATCGGTTTCGCAGTTGACCTCGACGATCGCGCCGACGCGGCCGTCACCGGCCACATGGATGCCGACCACGCCCTCGGCGGCGATCCGCGATGCCGCCTTGGTCGCCTTGTTGCCGAGCTTGACCCGCAGGATGTCCTCCGCCTTGGCCATGTCGCCATCGGCCTCGGCGAGGGCCTTCTTGCATTCCATCATCGGCGCGTCGGTCTTGACGCGCAGTTCCTTCACCATGGCTGCGGTGATTTCCGCCATCGTTCTCTCCTTCAGGGTCGGCTGTCGCCGCGGCGCCAGGGGCTGCCGGCGACACGCCGAAGAAACGACGGGGGCCGCCACCCGCCAGGCCCGGACCGGCCCGCCGGACGGCAGCCCCCGCGGGTTGTCACTCCTCGTCGGTCTCGAACTCGCCGGCGCCGTCGACCTCGACGAACTCCTCGTCCGATTCCTTGGCGATCTCGGCCAGGGCGCTGGCGCGCGCCGCCACGATTGCGTCGGCCGCCGCACGGGCGTAGAGGCGCACCGCCCGCCCGGAGTCATCGTTGCCGGGGATCACGTAGGAGATTCCGTCGGGGCTGTGGTTAGTGTCGACCACCGCGACGACCGGGATGCCGAGCTTCTGGGCCTCGGTGATCGCGATCTTGTGGAAGCCCACGTCGACCACGAAGAGCGCGTCCGGCAGGCCGTTCATGTCCTTGATCCCGCCGAGGCTGCGATTGAGCTTCTCGTACTCGCGCTGGAACATCAGCCCTTCCTTCTTGGACATCCGCTCCAGGCCGCCCTCGGCCATGGTGACTTCCATGTCGCGCAGGCGCTTGATCGAGCCCTTGACCGTCTTGAAGTTCGTCAGCATGCCGCCGAGCCAGCGCTGGTCGACATAGGGCATGCCGGCGCGGGTGGCTTCCTCGGCGATCGCCTCGCGGGCCTGGCGCTTGGTGCCCACGAACAGGACCGTGCCCCGGTTCGCGGCGAGCTTGCCGAGATAGTTGAGCGAATCCTGGAGCATGACGACCGTCTTCTCCAGGTTGATGATATGGATCTTGTTCCGGTGGCCGAAGATGTACGGCGCCATCCGGGGGTTCCAGAAGCGGGTCTGGTGACCGAAATGGACACCCGCCTCCAGCATTTGTCGCATCGTGACCGACATGATTCGTGAACTCCGCAAGCGAACAGGTTGTGACTTGCGCCGATCGCCGCCCGGCGGCTTCGCCGGCACCGCAGGAGACTGCGGCCCCGACGAGCCCGTCAGGCAAGACGGCCCGGAACCGAGCATCATGTGACACCATGGAGCATCGCCCCATGATCTTCATGACCCACATTGTCCGAGCCGCACCCGTCAACGATCGGCGCGCTGGTTTTCGTCCCGGGCGTAAAGCTCGTGTAAGGCCCGGAACACCGGGATGGACTCCCGGCTCGTCCGCGCCGCCCATGAGGATGAAGGGCGCGGTTAACCTATAATGCTAGCATGACTGCAACGCCCAAGACCAGCGACGAGATCGAGGCCATGCGCCTCGCCGGCCGCCTCGCCGCCGAGGTGCTGGACTACATCGCCCCTCACGTCGTTCCCGGGGTCACGACCGGCGAGCTCGATCGCCTCTGTCATGCCTACATGCGCGATGTCCAGGGGACCATCCCGGCCCCGCTCAACTATGCGCCCCCCGGCTACAGCCCCTTCCCCAAGGCGATCTGCACCTCGGTCAACCACCAGGTCTGCCACGGCATCCCGGGCGACAAGGTGCTGAAGTCGGGCGACGTCCTCAACATCGACGTCACGGTCATCAAGGACGGCTTCCACGGCGACACCAGCCGCATGTACTTCGTCGGCGAACCGTCCATCGCGGCCCGCAGGCTCTGCGGCGTCACCTTCGAGTGCATGTGGCTCGGCATCGAGGCGGTGCGCCCGGGCGCCCGCCTCGGGGACATCGGCCATGCCATCCAGCGCCACGCGGAAGGCCACGGCTTCTCGGTGGTACGGGAGTTCTGCGGCCACGGCATCGGCCGGCGCTTCCACGAGGAGCCGCAGGTCCTGCACTACGGCAAGCCGGGCACCGGAATGGAGCTCGTCGAAGGCATGATCTTCACGGTCGAGCCGATGATCAACGCCGGCCGGCGCGAGATCCGCGACCTGCCCGACGGCTGGACCATCGTGACCAAGGACCGCAGCCTGTCGGCCCAGTGGGAGCACACCGTGCTGGTGACCGCCGATGGCTACGAGATCCTGACGGTGTCTCCCGGCATGCCGGCGCGCCCGGACCTCCAGCGCCAGAGCGCCTGAAGTGAAGCAGCCCCCACGCTCGCTGTCGCTCGCTGCCCCCCAAGGGGGCTATCAGTGGCTTCGGGCGGCCGGGCGCCACTGATCCATGGGCGACCTCGCTCAGGCCGCCGCGCAGCCCGGAGCCCGGGACCGGATCGCCGCGCTGCGCACCGACTACGAGAACGCCCGCAAGGCCGCGATCGACGCCTTTCGGTTGCGCCCGGCGCCCGAGCGGCTTCTCGCCGCGCTGAGCCGGGCGGCCGACCGGACCTTGCGCCAGCTCTGGGCCGAGGCCGGCCTGCCCGCCGGCTCGGCCCTGGTCGCGGTGGGGGGCTACGGCCGGGGCGAGCTCTATCCGCATTCGGACGTCGATCTCCTCATCCTGCTCGACGAGGCGCCCGATGAGCCGGGGGCGGCCGCGCTGTCGGGCTTCGTCGGTGCCTGCTGGGACCTCGGCCTGGAGATCGGCCATTCGGTGCGCACGGTCGACGAGTGCCTCGCCGAATCCGAGGCCGACGTCACGGTGCGCACCGCCCTGCTCGAGCGCCGTCCGCTCGCCGGTGACCAGGCCACCTGGCAGCGGCTCGATGCGCGCCTGGACGAGGCGATGGACCCGGGCGCGTTCCTGCAGGCCAAGCAGCTGGAGATGGTCCAGCGGCACGTCAAGTACGAGGACACGCCCTACAGCCTCGAGCCCAATACCAAGGAGAGCCCGGGCGGCCTTCGCGACCTGCAGGTGATCGTGTGGATCGCCCGGGCCGCGGGCATCGGTCGCAACGAGACGGAGCTTGCCGACAACGGTCTCATGACCTATGCGGAGGCCCGGCTCTATCGGGTCAACCAGCGCATGCTCATGCGCATCCGCGCCATGCTCCATATCGAGGCCGGGCGGCGCGAGGACCGACTCGTCTTCGACCTGCAGGCGCAGGTGGCGCGGGCGCTGGGGTTCGACGACCGCAGCAAGCGTCTTGCTTCCGAGCGGATGATGCAACGCTACTACTGGGCCGCCAAGTCGGTGACCCAGCTCAACACGATCCTGATGCAGAACCTCGAGGATCGGATCTTCTACCGCCTGCATGGCGAAGCGCTGCCGCTGGATGCCGAGTTCCGCGATCGCAACGGCCTGCTGGAAGTGATCGATCCGGATCTCTTCAAGCGCAAGCCGGCCGCCATCCTGCGCGCCTTCCGTCGCCTGCAGGAAATCCCGTCGCTCACCGGGATGACCACCCCCACCCTGCGCGCGATGTGGCTTGCGCGCCATGGCATAAACGCCGAGTTCCGCCGCAAGCCGGCCAACCGCAGGCTGTTCCTGTCGCTCCTGACCGCCGAGCGCGGCGTCACCCACGAGCTGCGGCGGATGAACAAGTGGTCGATCCTCGGGCGCTACCTGCCCGCATGGCGGCGCATCGTCGGCCGCATGCAGCACGACCTGTTCCACGTCTACACCGTCGACCAGCACATCCTGATGGTGGTGCGCAACCTGCGCCGCTTCCAGATGCCGGAGCACGCCCACGAATACCCGTTGTGCTCGGAGCTCGCGAGCTCGCTCGAGAAGCCCTGGCTGCTCGTGATCGCGGCCCTGTTCCACGACATCGCCAAGGGCCGCGGCGGGGACCACTCGGAGCTCGGCAAGGTCGATGCGGCCCGCTTCTGCCGGGACCACGGCCTGGGCCGCCGCGACACCGACACCATCGTGTTCCTCGTCGAGCAGCACCTGACGATGTCCATGTTCGCCCAGAAGCAGGATCTCACCGACCCCGAGGTCATCACCCGCTTCGCCGGCCTGGTCGGGACCGAGGAACGCCTGATCCTGCTGTACCTGCTGACGGTGGCCGATGTCCGGGGAACCAGCCCGAAGGTCTGGAATGCCTGGAAGGCGAAGCTGCTCGAGGATCTCTTCCGCCTGGCCCGGCGCACGCTCGCGGGCGAACGGCCGGCCACCAGCGAGCGGCTCGATGCCCGGCGCCGCGAGGCGATCCGGCTGCTCAATCTCGGGGCCGTCGCGCCCGCCGACTACGCGCCGCTCTGGGAGAAGCTCGACATCGGCTACTTCCTGCGCACCGAGGCCCAGGACATCGCCTGGCACACCCGGGTGCTGCACCCTCATGTGACGACGAGCGTCCCGGTGGTGCGCTGTCGGGCGGCGCTCTCCGGGGACGGCTTCCAGGTCGTGGCCTACCTGCGCGACCGGCCCGAGCTGTTCGCCCGGATCTGCAGCTACTTCGACCGCAAGAACCTCTCGATCCTGGACGCCCGGATCCATACCACCACGCATGGCTACGCGCTGGACAATTTCGTCGTCGTCGATCCGTCGGGAATGAACGCCTATCGCGACATCCTCCCGCTGGTGGAGACCGAGCTGACCGAGACCCTGAGCCGCCACGATCGCCTGCCCCCACCGGTCCAGGGGCGTCAGTCGCGGCGCTCGCGGCACTTCCCGATCAATCCCTCCGTGGAGCTGCGCCCGGACGAGCGCGGCCGCCACTGGTTGCTGTCGATCACCGCCAACGATCGCACCGGCCTGCTCTACCGGATCGCGCTCGTGCTGGAGCGCCATGGGGTCAACCTGTACACCGCGCGGGTCACGACCCTCGGCGAGCGCGCCGAGGATCTCTTCGTGATCGACGGCCCGGCGCTCGGCAATCCGAAGCACGAGCTCCAGATCGAGGAACAGCTGCTGGAGACCCTGCGCAACGGCTGATACGGGTTCGCATTCGATTGCAGAGCAAGGCGGGGCGCCGCAGACAGTGCGGTTGCACGGCAAGGCGCCCCAACGCGGCTATGCGATCGAATGCAAGGCCGTATGAATCAGGCGAACACGTCGGCGACGTAACGGGCGGTATCGCGCTCGATGTGCTCGACCCATGCCTGCGCCGCGGCATCGTCGACGCCGCCGGATTCGCGCACCATCCGGACCAGCACCTCGCGCACAGCCGGCGCCATCCGCTGGCCGTCACCGCAGACGAACACGGTCGCCCCGTCGCGAAACAGCTTCTCGACCTCGGCGCGATCCTGCCACAGGCGGTCCTGCACGAAGCGCACGTCGCCCTCGGGCCTTGCCGAGAATGCCGGGCGCACGCTGACGACGCCCTCCCTCTCCCACTCGGCCAGCTGATCGCGGTACAGGAAATCGACGTCGGGATCGTCGCAGCCGAAGAACAGCAGCGCGGGCCCGACCGGCTGGCCAGCCGCGCGCTGCATCGCGCGATCCTGAAGGAAACCGCGGAACGGCGCCAGGCCGCTGCCCGCGCAGATCATCACGATCGGTGTCTCCGGATCGCCGGGAGGATGGAAGTGCAGATGGGACGATCGCACCGCGACGGGGACCAGGCTGCCCACCGCGCTCGAGGCCAGAAAGTTCGACGCCACGCCCAGATAGCGCCCATGTCCGGATGCCGCCGGCCCGTCGACGACCGCGATCGTCAGCGAGCAGCGTCCCGAATCTGCCAGCGGCGACGACGAGATCGAATACTGGCGCGCGCGCATGGGCGGCAGCATCGCGAGGAAGGCCTCGAGCGGCAACAGGCAGCCCGGGTGCCGTTCGAGCAGATCGAGCACGCTGACCCGCTTGCCCAGCACCTCGCGTGCATAGGCATCGTCCTCGTCCAGCGCCTCGATCGCCGCCCGCTCGGGCGGACACGATGCAGCCGCCGCCAGCGCCCTGACCTGGTTGCGCGTGGCCGGCTGCCCCAGCTCGACATAGCTGCCGAACAGCTCGCCCGCGGGCAGCGGCTGTCCGACCGGCAGCGACGCCGACGGGCCCGCCTTGTGGATCAGCACCAGCGTGTCCGGCTCGAGGGCGAAGCGACGCAGCACGCGATCGAGCGTGGCCTGCGGATTGCGCGGCAGTACCGCCAGGTAGTCGCCGGCGCGATACGTCATGCCGGCCGGCAGCGCGAACTCGATGTGCCGCTTGGAGCGCGCGCCCGGATGACGCATGTCGACCAGCTCGCGGTTGTCGACGATCGCCGCGCGATCCAGGTCGGACTGGCGCAACAGCCGCGTGCGCGAGTCGCGCACGATCTCCAGCGTGATGCCGGTGGCGCCGGCCGCGGGCGTCGTCGCACCGCTGAGCCTGTCCAGCTCGGGCCACATCCCGCCCAGCCACGCATCGAAGCCGCCGAAGAAATCTCCCCCCGCATCGGTCTCGCCGCGCTCGAGCAGCCGCTGCGCACCGGCCCGCGCCAGCGCGGCGTCCACGCGCATCGGGATCGCCTGCCATGTGCGCGCCCATTGCCGGTTGCCGCAACCGAACACCGCATAGCGCACGCCGGCCAGCGCACCGGCCTCCAGGCCGTCGATCCAGCGGGCGAACTGGCGCGCGTTGTCCGGCGCCTGGCCTTCATAGGAAGCCGTCACCACGATGACCGGACCGTCGCCTGGCAACTGGCCCGCGTACTCGTCCAGCGTCGCCACCGTGGCGGTGAAACCATGTTCGGGCGCTTCCGCCCCGATCCGCTGGGCGAACGCCTCGCACGATCCGGTGTTCGATCCGTACAGCACGTACAGCGGCAGCCGGGCACCCGGATCGTCGCCGGCCGCGGTGCCGGTCGCAACCGGGCTCTCGCCCGGCCTGCTCGCGACCAGCGTCGCCTGGGTCCTGGCCGTCATGCGCGACGGCAGCGGCCGCGCGTTGCGCAGCCGCGCGCGCAGCTTCAGCCCCTCGGGCTTGAGCGTCAGCGTCTCCTTGACCCTGAGCCGGTAGGCCGGATCGGCATCGAGGAGGTCGAAGCGCTGCAGCATCATCGCCAGCACCAGCATCGATTCCTGCATCGCGAACGGGCGGCCGATGCAGGCGCGCTGCCCGTTGCCGAAAGGTTTCCACGCGTTGGGCGGAAGCTTCGCGGCAGCGTCGGATTCGAAACGCTCGGGACGGAAGGATTCGACATCATCGCCCCATACCTTGGGGTCGCGGTGCAGCGTCGGGATCAACACCATGATCGGGGTACCCCGCGCGACCGGATAGCCGCCGACCGTCGTGTCGACCTTCGCGCGCAGCCCGATCGCCGGTGCCGTAGGCCAGATCCGCAGCGTCTCCATCAGGATCTGCTCGAGGTAGCGCAGCTTGCCGATCGTCTCGATCGTCGGCATCTCGTTGCCGAGCGCCGCATCGACCTCGGCCCGCGCCCTCGCCAGCGCATCCGGATTGCGCAACAGGAAGTAGGTGGCGAACGACAGCAGACCGCTGGTGGTCTCGTGGCCGGCGATCAGGAACGTCACCATCTGGTAGCGGATGTTCTCGTCGTCGAGCCGCTCGCCGGTCTGCGGGTCGCGACCATCGAGCATCACCGACAGCAGGTCCTTCCTGCCGGCAGCGTCCGGGTCGGCACGGCGACGCGCGATGAGCTCGTCGGCCACCTCGTGCATCAGCCGGATCTCGTCGCGGTAGCGCCGCTCGGACAGCATCATCGCGCGCGTGGCGATCTGCGGGCGACGCGAACGCGCGCCCGCTTCGCCGAGCGCACCGACCATCGCGTCGACGAAGGGGTGCATCTCGTTCTGGTAGAAGCTGTTGAAGCGGTAGTCGAAGGCGCACAGCGCGATCGTATCCAGCGTCAGCCGCGTCATGTTGTCGGCCACGTCGATCGCGGTGTCCGGGCCGAAACGCTCCCAGCGCAGCATCATCTGCTCGGCGACGTCCTGCATCTGGTCGAACATGTTGCGCATGCCGAGCGGGCCGAAAGCCGGCCTCAGCAGCCGGTGCGCCTTCCCCCAGTTCGGCTCGTCGGTCCTGGCCGTGAACAGGCCGTCGCCCGCGAAGTCGCGGATGTTGTAGAGCGTCGCGTGGATCAGCTTGTCGAAGCGCGCCTCGTCCGACACCTCGTCGACCAGTTCCTGCGAACCCACCCAGATCACGTCGCGGCCACCCAGCGTGACCTTGAAGATCGGGCCGAACGCGCGCGCCATGCGCATGAACCCCTGGATCGGCGCCTTGCCGTCGATGTCCAGCAGATTGCCGATCACCGGATGGCCTTGCGGCCGGGGGATCTCCTTCGCCTTGCTCATGCCGTATCTCCGTGGAGTTCTTTCCGCTGGCGGATGCCGGAGGATCGTCGGGGAGCGTTCACTTGATTCGCATCAATAACCATGAAAGTAGCAGGGCGATAATGGATCCGCGGGACATCCTCAGCCCGCGTGCTTTCGGGGAATGAAAGATGAAAGTCGGATCCGTCACCGCCGCAATCGCGCTCGCCGGCGCTGCGGCCGCCACCATGGCGTTCGCCCAGACCTCGGCGCCCATGAATCCTCTCGAGGAGCCGATCACGCCGATCCTGCCTCCGAAGCAGATCGACATCGGCAAGGCGGAACTGGGCAAGAAACTCTATTTCGATCCCCGGCTCTCCAAATCCGGGTTCATCTCGTGCAATTCCTGCCACAATCTATCGATGGGCGGTTCCGACAACCTCCCGACCTCGATCGGCGACCGCTGGCAGCGCGGGCCGATCAACTCGCCGACCGTGCTCAACTCCAGCCTCAACGTCGCCCAGTTCTGGGACGGCCGGGCGGCGGACCTGAAGGAACAGGCCGGCGGCCCGATCGCCAACCCCGGAGAGATGGCCTTCAGCCACACCCTGGCGATCGACATGCTGGCGTCGATCCCCGCCTACGTGCGCGAGTTCCGGCAGGTGTTCGGGGTCGACACGAAGATCGACCTGGACCAGGTCACCGGAGCCATCGCCGAGTTCGAGAAGACCCTGGTCACGCCGAATTCCCGCTTCGACCAGTGGCTGCTCGGCCGCTCGGACGCCCTCACCGCCCAGGAGCTCGAGGGCTACAAGCTCTTCAAGGAGAGCGGATGCGTGGCCTGCCACAACGGTGAGGCCGTCGGTGGCAACTCGTTCCAGCGGATGGGGATCATCGAGCCGTACAAGGGCTCGATGTCGGAGGGCCGCGCGGCGGTCACGGGCAAAGATGCCGACCGGTTCAGCTTCAAGGTACCGACCCTGCGCAACGTCGAGCTCACCTATCCCTACTTCCACGACGGCGCCGCCAACACCCTCGCCGAGGCGGTCGACGTGATGGGACGGATCCAGCTCGGCCGGACCTACACCAAGGACGAGAACGACAGGATCGTGGCCTTCCTCAAGACCCTGACGGGCGATCAGCCGACGTTCCTCATGCCGATCCTGCCGCCCTCCGCGGATCGCACGCCTCGCCCGGTGCCGTTCGACAACTGAATCCCGGCGGGTGCCGGCGGGCCCGCGAAAGGACCAGCTCCGGCTGGTTCCCTCGCGGGTTCTTCTTTACCGGCTTCCTAGCAGCAGACGGCCGACAGGAGTCCGTGGACCCGCCCGATGGCGGTGTCGAGGACGGCCCGGATCCCCTCCATCGATATCTGCTCCCGGCTGCTGCCGAGGCCGGCCGCATGGTTGGCCACCACCGCGATGCAGGCGTATTGCAGGCCGAGCTCGCGCGCCAGCAGGGCTTCCGGCATGCCGGTCATGCCGACCAGGTCGCAGCCGTCGCGGGCCATCCGGCGGATCTCTGCGGCGGTCTCGAGGCGCGGGCCCTGGGTGCAGCCGTAGCAGCCCCCGTCGTGGACGGACTCGCCGGCACGCGTTGCCGCCTCGAGCAGCAGCCCGCGCAGCCCGGCATCGTAGGGTTCGGTGAAATCGGCATGGACGACCGCCGCGTCGGTCCCCTCGAAGTAGGTGGCCGGGCGCCCGTGGGTGTAGTCGATGATCTGGTCGGGGATGATCAGCTCGCCGGGCCCGAGATCCTCGCGTATGCCGCCGACGGTGGCCACCGCGATGATGCGCTCGACGCCGACCTCCCGCAGGGCCCAGATGTTCGCCCGGTAGTTGATCTCGTGGGGCGCGAGCGTGTGGCCATAGCCATGGCGGGCGAGAAAGGCGATGTCCGTCGAGCCGATGCGCCCGAAGGTCAGCGCGCAGGAAGGATCGCCATAGGGCGTGCGCACCACTCTCCTGCGGGTGTCGCTCAGGTCCGTGAGCCCGGCGAGCCCGCTCCCGCCGATGATTGCCAGCATGCCGTCATTCCCCCTGGTTGCGGGCCCGTCGCCCGTCGTGTTCATGTTTCCCCGCCCGCGAGCAGCGCGAGCAGCCCCGCTTCGTCGATCACCGGAATATCGAGCGCCTGCGCGCGCGCGAGCTTGCTGCCCGCCGCCTCGCCCGCCACGACATAGCTGGTCCTGGCCGAGACCGATCCGCTGACCGTGCCGCCCGCGGCCCGGATCAAGCCGGCGGCCTCCTCGCGGCTCATCCCGGGCAGGGTGCCGGTCAGCACGAAAGTGCGGCCGGCGAGCGTCGCACGAGCGTCGCCATCGGCCACGATCGTCGGCGCGGGCGCGGGCGCGGCTGGCTCGATCGCCACGCCGGCGGCCAGAAGCTCCGCGATGACCTCGCGGTTGCGCGCTTCGCCGAAGAAGTTCTGGAGGGCGGAGATGATCTCCGGCCCGATCCCCTCGAACGGATCCGGCTCGAGAAGCTCGCCCTTCGCGCGGCGCCTCGTGTTCTCCTTCTGCAGCCGGGTCTTCTCCTCCTGCAGGGCCGCCCAGTCCGCCGCCATGATCGCCTCGACGCTGCCGAAGGCCGCGGCCAGGATTCTCGCGATCTCTTCGCCGACGTGCCGGATCCCGAGGCCGAACAGGAAGCGCGCGAGACTGCATGTCCGGGATGCCGCGATCGCCGCCACCAGCCGGGCGGCGGACTTCTCGCCCATCCGCTCCAGACCCGCCAACGTATCCGCGTCGAGCCGGTAGAGATCGGCCGGACTGTGGACGAGGTCTCGCGCGATGAGCTGCTCGACGATCTTCTCGCCGAGGCCATCGATGTCCATGGCGCGGCGCTGCCCGAAATGCAGCAGCGCCTGCTTGCGCTGGGCTGCGCAGACGAGCCCGCCCTGGCAGCGCCAGGCCGCCTCGCCGGGCTCGCGCGCGGCCTGCGAACCGCAGACCGGGCAATGCTGCGGCATCCGGAACTCCCGCAGCCGCTCGTGACCCGGCTCGCCTTCGGCCGGCCGGTGCTCGGGCAGCGACCTCACGACCTCGGGTATTACGTCGCCCGCCCGGCGAACCACCACCCGGTCGCCGATCAGCAGCCCCTTGCGACGGATCTCGTCCTCATTGTGCAGGGTGGCGTTGCTCACGGTGGTCCCGCCGACGAACACCGGAGCAAGGCGTGCCACCGGCGTGAGCGCACCGGTGCGTCCGACCTGGATCTCGATGTCGAGCAGCTCCGTCTCCGCCTCCTGGGCAGGGAACTTGTGAGCCAGGGCGAATCGCGGTGCGCGCGCCACGAAGCCCAGCCGCTGCTGGTCCCGACGCTCGTCGACCTTGTAGACCACGCCGTCGATCTCGTAGGGCAGCGACACGCGGCGCGCGCCGAGCTCGGCGAAATAGGCGAGCAGCTCCGTCGCCCCGACGCGTGTCTCGCGCTCCCCCACGGGCATCCCGAAAGCGGCAAGCGCATCGAGCAGGCCCGACTGGGTGGGCGGCACGTCGAAACCGCGCGAGGCGCCGATGCCGTAGGCGAGGAAACGCAGGGGCCGTCGCGCCGTCGCCGCCGGATCGAGCTGACGCAGGCTGCCCGCCGCCGCATTGCGCGGATTGACGAAAATCTTCTCGCCGCGCGCCGACTGCTCGGCGTTCATGCGCTCGAAGTCGGACTTGTACAGGAGAACCTCGCCGCGCACCTCGAGCAGCTCGGGCGGCTCGTCGGTACGCAGGCGCAGGGGGATCGCCCGCACCGTGCGCAGGTTCGATGTGACGTCCTCGCCGGTCTGGCCGTCGCCGCGGGTGGCGCCCTGGACGAAGCGCCCGGCTTCGTAGCGCAGGGAGATCGCGAGGCCGTCGTACTTCGGCTCCACGCTGTAGCGTACCGGCTTCTCGCCGCCGCCGAGCTGCTCGCGTATCCGCCGGTCGAAGGCGAGAACCTCCTCATCGGAGAAGGCATTGCCGAGCGAGAGCATCGGCTCGGCATGGCGAACGGCCGCAAAGCCGGCCGCCGGCGCCGCCCCGACCCGCTGGCTCGGCGAATCGGGCGTGACCCATTCGGGATGCTCGGCTTCGATCTCGAGGAGCTCGCGGAACAGGCGGTCGTATTCCTCGTCGCTGCGCGTCGGCGCGTCGAGCACGTAATACTCGTGGGAGAGCCGATCGAGCTCGGCTCGCAGCTGAGCGAGGCGCTCGCCGGCGCGCCCGGACATCAGTTGAACAGGCGCAAGGCGACCGGCGAGCCGGCCCGGAAGCCCGCCTGTTCGAGCGCGCCGTAGCGCGCCGCGAGTTGCGCTTCGATCCGGGTGAACACCGCATCGGTGAGCGCCCGGCCGGTATCATCGACCATGCGGCCCTGGAGGGCCTGCGCGCAATGCCAGGCGCAGGCCACCATCTCTCGCAGGGGCTCGCGCTCGGCCGCCACACGAGGCACATCGAGCAGGAAGGTAAGCCGGTTCGGCGTATCGCCGAGAGCGACGGAGAACACGACCTCGCCCTGCTCGCCGAGCCGTGCATAGCGGTTGTTGCCACGTTCGATGACGTCGGCCGACTGGGCGATGCCGTTGAGGTCGGCCGGCGACAGCGCCTCGGCGACCTCGACGTTGACGCCGATCTGGGCATCGAGGGCGGCGCAGCGGGCATCGAGCTCCCGGGCGCGCTCGAGAACCTCCATCATGTCGGGCGGATCGACGAAGGCGCCCAGGCTGTCGGCAAGCGACTGGAGCCCGGCGACGAACTCGGAGTACTCCATCGCGTTGAGCGGCCCATGGCGGTTCGCCATCAGGATGCCGACACGCAGGCTGCGGTAGTGTCGCCCCGGCGTCGGGGCTTCCCACGGATGCGCCGCCGGCACGGGCCCGGCACCGGAATCCGCCGGCGTGACGCCGTCGTCGTCCAGGCCCATCGCGGCCGGCTCGCCATCGCCACCCTCCTCGCGCATGTCGCCACCCACGCCCGCCGACTGGGCCGTCGCCAGCCGCAGCGGCTCGGTCGATGCCTCGATGACGACCGGCTTGCCGCCCGCCCGGCGCAGCCGCCTCGCCAGATTGATCACCCGCTCGGCCGGCACAGGGCCTGCGAGATCGACGGGAACACAGCAATCGGCCACCGGATCGAGACGCGCCGGGGGAGGACCGGCGCGCGCCGCGTGGGCCTCGAGGATGCGATCCTGCGCCGAGATCACCGCGCCGTCTCCACCGCTGGCACGCGCGGGAACCGTCGCCTCCGGTGGATCGGCCGCGGCGCCCGCGTCCGCGGCGGCCGCCTCCGGCGCCGGGGCGAGCGGCTCGTCGTCGACCAGAGCGACGGGCTCGTCACCGGCCGGGAGATCGACTTCCGGGGCGGCGCCTACCCTGCCGAAGCGAGGCTCCTGGCGCAGCAACGGCTCGGGTTCGCGCGCATCCGGGAGGCGGCGTCGAAACGTGCCGCCGAGCCAGTAGTTGTACAAGAGGACTCCCCCGACACCGACCAGTGCCAGGATCAGCAGGCTCAGCCCCAGACTGCTCACGTGCAACTCCTTCAGGCCACCTCGGCGTACTCCACGGCCCGATCGAGATCGACCGCGACGATTCGCGACACGCCCCGCTCCTGCATGGTCACCCCGATCAGCTGCGATGCCAGCTCCATCGCGATCTTGTTGTGAGTAATGAACAGGAACTGGGTCTGGTCCGACATCCGGCGGACGATCTCGACGTAGCGCTCGGTATTCGGTTCGTCGAGCGGGGCATCGACCTCGTCGAGCAGGCAGAACGGCGCCGGATTGAGCTGGAAGAGCGCGAAGACGAGCGCGATCGCGGTCAGCGCCTTCTCTCCGCCCGAGAGCTGGTGGATCGATGTGTTGCGCTTGCCGGGCGGCTGCGCCATCACCTGGACGCCGGCATCGAGGATCTCGTCCCCGGTCAGGATCAGCCTTGCCTCTCCGCCCCCGAAGAGCTGGGGGAACAACGCGCCGAAATGGCGATTGACCGTATCGTAGGTTTCCTGCAGGAGCTGGCGGGTTTCGCGGTCGATACGCCGGATCGCGTCCTCGAGCGTCTCGATCGCCTCGCCGAGGTCGGCCGACTGGGCATCCAGGAAGCCCTTGCGCTCGCCTGCCTCGGCCAGCTCCTCGAGCGCGGCGAGGTTGACCGCGCCGAGCGCGGCGATCGAATTGCCCAGGCGGGTGACTTCGCCCTGCAGCCAGCTCGCCCTGGGCCGCTCCTCGGCCATGCTCGCCAGGAGGGCGGCCTCGGCCACCTCGTCGAGCCCGGCACCGCGCAACTGCTCGTCGAACTGCTCGACGCCGATTCGCGCGGCCTGCTCCTTGAGCTGCAGGTCCGCGACCTCGGCCCGGATCGGCTCCTGCTCATGCTCCGCACGCAGTCGCGCCTCCTCGCGCGAGCGCAGTTGCTGGGCGATATCGTCCAGGCGCTGGCGCGCCAGCCCGAGCGCCTGCTCGCGGTCGGCCCTGGCTGCCAGCGCCGATTGCAGGGCCTGTTGCGCCGGTTGCGCCGACAGCCGGGCGAGCCGCTCGCGCAGGCCGGACGCCTCGGTCACCCCCCGTTCGAGCGCCTCCTGGGCGCGGACCATCGACTGCTCGAAGCGTTCGATGTCGGCCGCGGCGCTGCGGGTTGCGAACAGGGCCTCCTGGGCGGCGCGCTCGGCCTCGCGCAGGCGCGCGTGATGCGCAGCGCGCTCGGCCTCGGCCGCCTCGAGCGCTTCGCGCAGCCTCTCGGTCGCTTCCTGGCGCTCGGCAAGGGATTCGTCGAGCGTCTCGAAGCGCGCCTGGGCCTGGGCGAGGACGTCGCGCAGGCCCGCCACGGTTTCCTCGGATTCGGCCTGCTCGCCGGCGACGCGTTCGCGCTCGCCGGCCACCCGCTCCGCCTCCTGGGCAAGGCGCTGCGCCTCGAGCCGCGCCGCGCCGAGGCGGCGCGCGCAATCGGCGTGCGACTCGCGCAATGTCTCGAGCTGGCGCAGGCGCTCGGCCGCGCCGGACTCGGCCCGATGGGCCGCGCTGCGCGCCTCTTCGGCAAGCAGCCGCGTCGCCCGCAGGACGCGATCGAGATTCTCGAGCTCCTGCTGACGCGCGAGCACGCCTTCCTGTTCGTTGTCAGCCGCGTAGAGCTGCACCGAACCGCGCCCGATCGCATGCCCGGCGGGGACGACGAAGCGCCCGCCGGCCGGCAGCTCGGCGCGCTGGCGCATCGCCGTTTCGATGTCGGGCGCCTGGAAGTGTCCCGCGAGCCACTCCGTCACCAGCGCCTGGACGCCCGCATCGCCGGTCCTGACCAGGGCGGCCAGGGGGGCCGCGCTTCCGGCCGGGCTCGACGTCGCGCCGCCTGGGGCGAAGCCCGCATCGAAGAACGCGACCTTCGCCGGCGGGGCATCGCCCGCCAGGCCGAGCACATGGTCGAGCCGGCTGACCTCGAGGGCGCCCACCCGTTCGCGCATGACCGACTCGATCGCGGTTTCCCAGCCCGGCTCGATGTGCAGGTGCTGCCAGAGCCGCTTCATCCGTTCAAGTCCGTGGCGAGCCAGCCATGGTCCGACCTTCGCCTGACTCTCGACCCGCTCCTGCAGGTCGCGCAAGGCGGCGATCCGCGCCTCGACCTGGGCAAGCTTCGCCTCGGTCTCGCGCAAGGCGTCATGCGCCGGCGCGCGCCGTGCATCGTGCTCCTGCCATTGCGCACGGGCCTGCTCGAGTTGCGCCGCCGACTCCTCTTCGCGGGCCTCGAGCTCGGCAAGCCCGGCGCGGGCATCCTCGAGCGCGACGGGGTCGAACTCGCGCAGCGCCGCCGCATCGGCCGCCAGGCGCTGGCGGCGCTGCTCGAGCCGCTCGAGGCGCTCCCGGGCATTGCGCTGCTCGAGGCTGCAGAGCTCCAGCCCGCGCCGGATCTCGGTGACCTCGCCCTGCCCGGCATCGAGCGCCTCGCGCGCCTCACGCACCTTGGCCTCGAAACCGGCGGAGGACTCGGCCAGCGCCTCGAGCGACTGCTCGAGGCTCGCGTGGCGTGCCTCGGCCTCCTCGCGGGCGCTGCGCGCCCGCTCCAGCCCCTCGGTGGCCAGGCGAAGCTCGGCGGCCAGCCGTTCGGCATCGGCCTCGATCGTGGCGAGGCGCTCGGCGATCTGGCCGCTGGTCTCGTCGACGTGGCGGATCTCGGCCTCGAGGCGAGCGACCTCGGCATTGGATTCGTAGAAGCGCGCCTGCTCGGCATGGACCGCATCGCCGGCCTCGTAGTGGGCCGCCCGCCGGGCCTCGATCTCGGCCTCCAGCGCCCGCTGCTCGGCTATCTTCGCTTCGAGGGCGGTACGGGCGGCCGCCTCGCGCTGCTGGCAGGCCGCCTGCTCACGACGCGCCTCGTCCCGGCGCACCAGCCAGTGCATCTGCTGCTTGCGCTCGCGCTCGGCCTCGAGCTCGCGAAAGCGCTGGGCGACCTCGGCCTGCCGCTCGAGGCGCTCGATCTGGTTGCCGAGCTCGCGGCGGATGTCCTCGACGCGGTTGAGGTTCTCGCGGGTGTCGGCAAGCCGGTTGCTCGTCTCGCGCCGGCGCTCCTTGTACTTCGAGACACCGGCCGCCTCCTCGAGGAAGACCCGAAGCTCTTCGGGACGGGCCTCGATGATCCGGGAGATCATGCCCTGGCCGATGATCGCGTAGGCGCGCGGCCCCAGGCCCGTGCCGAGGAACATGTCGTGGACGTCGCGGCGCCGGACCACCTGATTGTTGATCAGGTAGGACGAGTTGCCGTCGCGGGTGAGCACGCGCTTGACGGAGATCTCGGCGAACTGTCCCCAGCTGCCCCCGATGCGCCCGAGGCTGTTGTCGAAGATCAGCTCCACCGAAGCGCGTGCGGCGGGCTTGCGGTCCGACGAGCCGTTGAAGATCACGTCCTGCATCGACTCGCCGCGAAGCTCCGAGGCCTTCGATTCGCCCAGCACCCAGCGCACGGCGTCCATGATGTTGGACTTGCCGCAGCCGTTGGGGCCGACGACGCCGACGAGCTGGCCCGGTACGTCGAACGCCGTGGGGTCGACGAAGGATTTGAAGCCGGCAAGTTTGATCTGCTTCAGTCGCAAGTTGAGGTTTCCTCGCGGCAAGGCCCTTGCAGGCTCTGCGAAACGACAGTGGCTCGCCCGGAAAAATCGAAAAGCCGCAGTGGCGGCTTGGCAAAAAGCCGCGGCGGCGGCTTGGCGATCCGCCGCAACGGCGGCTCGATCGGGGCTCCGTATAATAGCATCGCCCCCTCTCCACCCGAGGCCCGTCGATCGATGAAATCGTGCGGCGACGCCATGCGCCTGCGGCCCTGCCGGACAGCCCGAATGCCTTCCAGACCCAGCAAGCAGCTAGAGACTTTCGCGAACCCGAACCCCGCCCGGGACTATCACGTCCACATCGAGATCCCCGAGTTCACCTGCCTGTGCCCCATGACCGGGCAGCCCGACTTCGCGACGATCGTCATCGACTACTTCCCCGATCGCAAGAACCTCGAGCTGAAGGCGCTCAAGCTGTACATGTGGTCCTACCGGGACGAGGGAGTCTTTCATGAAGCCGTCAGCAACCGGATCCTCGATGATCTCGTAGCCGCCTGCCGGCCGCGCTTCATGCGCCTGACCGCGCGCTGGTACGTGCGTGGCGGCATCTTCACCACCGTGATCCTCGAACACCGCAAGCGCGGCTGGCAGCCCCCGCAGCGAGTCGAGCTCGGCGAATTCCCGATCGTAAAGAGCATGGGCGCTTGACAAAATAAATCAATATCAAGGCGTTACAGACAAATGCTCAACCAGAAACTGAACCTTCTTCACCCTTATCCGTTCGAACGCCTTGCCAAGCTCCAGGCGAACATCGAGCCGAATTCATCGTATTCACCGATCAATCTGTCGATCGGCGAGCCGCGCCACCCGACACCCGCCGTGCTGACCGAAGCCATGTGCGCAAACGTCGCCGGACTCGCGAGCTACCCGGCCACCGCCGGTTCGCCGGAGTTGCGCAGGGCGATCGCGGCATGGATCGAGCGGCGCTATGCGGTGGCGATCGACCCGGCAAGCGAAGTCCTGCCCGTCAACGGTTCGCGCGAAGCGCTGTTCGCCTTCGCCCAGGTCGTGATCGACCCGGCCGAAGGGGGACATGTGGTCTGCCCCAATCCGTTCTACCAGATCTACGAGGGTGCCGCCCTGCTGGCCGGAGCGACCCCCTGGTACCTGCCGCAGACACCGGAACAAGGTTACCGTTGCGACTGGCAGTCGGTTCCGGAGGAGGTCTGGGCGCGTACCCGACTGGTCTACCTGTGCACGCCCGGCAACCCCACCGGCGTGGTCGCCAGCCTCGAGGAATGGCGCAACCTGTTCGCGCTGTCGGACCGCCATGGCTTCGTGATCGCCTCGGACGAGTGCTATTCCGAGATCTATTTCGACGAAGCCGCTCCCCCGCTGGGCGCGCTCCAGGCCGCACGGGCGCTCGGACGCGGCTTCGACCGGGTGGTGGCCTTCTCGAGCCTCTCGAAACGATCCAATGCGCCGGGCCTGCGCTCGGGCTTCGTCGCCGGCGATCCGGCGCTGCTCGAACGATTCCTGCACTATCGCACCTACCACGGCAGCGCGATGAGCCCGGTCGTTCAGGCGGCCTCGATTGCCGCCTGGGGCGACGAAGCCCATGTTCGGGCCAACCGGCGCCTCTACCGCGAGAAGTTCGACGCCGTCACCCCGATCCTCGCGAAGGCCCTGGAGGTGAGCCGGCCCGAGGCGGGCTTCTATCTCTGGGCAAGGGTGCCCGGTGGCGACGACATCGGCTTCGGGCTGGGCCTGCTGCGCCAATATAATGTCCGGGTCCTGCCCGGCAGCCTGCTCGCCCGCGACTGGGAGGGCGAGAACCCGGGCACCGGCTTTCTCCGGATCGCCCTCGTCGACAACCCGGCCAACTGCGTCGAAGCGGCGGGCCGCATCGTGCAGTTCGCCTCCGGAGCCTGACCACCATGCAAGAGATCATCGAACGCGCCTGGGAAGACCGCGCATCCCTGGGCCCGGCGAGCGCGCCCGTCGAGGTTCGCGAGGCCGTCGACCACGTCGTGGCCGAGCTCGATGCCGGGCGCCTGCGGGTCGCCACCCGCAGCGGCGACGACTGGGTCGTGCACCAGTGGATCAAGAAGGCCGTGCTCCTGTCGTTCCGCCTCCAGGACAACATCCCGATGGGCGAGGCGCCCCTGCGCTTCTTCGACAAGGTGCCCACGAAGTTCGATTCGTACACCCCCGAGGACTTCGCGCGCGCCGGTTTCCGCGTCGTGCCGCCGGCCGTTGCCCGCCGGGGCGCGTTCATCGGCCGCAACGTGGTCCTGATGCCCTCCTACGTCAATATCGGGGCCTATGTCGATGAAGGCACCATGGTCGATACCTGGGCGACGGTCGGCTCCTGCGCCCAGATCGGCAGGAACGTCCATCTGTCCGGCGGCGTCGGCATCGGGGGAGTCCTCGAGCCGCTGCAGGCGAACCCGACCATCATCGAGGACAACTGCTTCATCGGCGCGCGGTCCGAGATCGTCGAAGGCGTCATCGTCGGCGAGAACTCGGTGATCTCGATGGGCGTGTACATCGGCCAGAGCACGAAGATCTACAACCGCATGACCGGCGAGATCAGTTACGGCCGCGTGCCACCGGGCTCGGTGGTGGTGAGCGGCTCGCTCCCCGCCATCGACGGCAGCCACAGCCTGTACTGCGCCGTGATCGTCAAACGGGTCACCGCGGCCACCCGCGAGAAGACGAGCATCAACGAGCTGCTGCGAGGCGACTGAGCGTCCGGCGGGCCGGGCCCGCCACTGAAGACCTAGGAGATCGGATGAGCACGATGGAACGCCTGTTGCGCCTCATGGCCGAGAAACGGGCATCGGACCTGTTCCTGACACCGGGCAGCCCGGTACAGATCAAGGTCAACGGCATCACCGTCCCGATCAACCAGCAACGCCTCGAGCCACCGCACGTCATCGGCCTGATCCGCGAGGTGGTCGGCGACCGGCAGTGGGAGATCTTCGAGACGGACCACGAGCTCAACGTCGGCTACGGCGTGCGCGACGTCGGCAGCTTCCGGATCAACGTCTTTCGCCAGCGCGGCACGCCGGCCGCCGTGGTGCGCTTCATCCCCGGCGACATCCCGACCCTGGAGAGCCTCCGCCTGCCGGCCATCCTCGGCGAGCTCGTGATGGAGAAGCGCGGGCTGCTGCTCGTGGTCGGATCGACCGGATCGGGGAAGTCGACCACCCTCGCCTCGATGATCGACCTGCGCGCCGAACGGCGCAGCGGCCACATCCTCACGATGGAGGATCCGATCGAGTTCACCTTCCGCCACAAGCGCTCGATCGTCAACCAGCGCCAGATCGGCACCGACACCAAGTCGCTGCAGATCGGCCTGAAGAACGCGATGCGCCAGGCGCCCGACTGCATCCTGATCGGCGAGATCCGCGACACCGAGACCATGACTATGGCGCTCGCCTATGCGCAGTCGGGCCACCTGGTGCTCGCGACCCTGCATGCGAACAATGCGAACCACGCCCTGAACCGGATCATCGGCTTCTATTCTCCCGACAATCGGCGGGTCCTGCTGTCGGACCTCTCGGCCAGCCTGAAGGCCGTCGTCTCCCAGCGCCTGATCCGTGCCCGCCAGGGCGAGGAACGCCTGCCCGCAGTGGAGATCCTGCTCAATACCCGGCATGTGTCCGAGCTGATCGAAACCGGCCGCCTCACCGAGATCAAGGAGGCGATGGAGAAGTCGCTCGCCCCGGGCTCGATCACCTTCGACCAGGCGCTCGCGCGCCTCGTGCGCGAGAACCGCATCACCCGCGAGGATGCGCTCGCCCATGCCGACTCGCCGACCAACCTGCTGTGGAACCTCGAGAACGCCGGCAGCGAGCAGGCGTCGGATCCGGCGCCGGCCCTCGCCATGATGCCCAGCCTGCAGGTTCCTCCCACTCCCGCCAGCAACCCCGCCGGGCCGGGTGGGCCGAAACCTCCGGACGGCGACTCTCCGTCGTTCTCCGAATTCCTGCTCAATGTCTGAACCCTCCCCGATCGTCGTCCACGGCATCGAGACCTGCGATCAGGTCCGCAAGGCAAGGCGCTGGTTGCGCGAACATGCCATCGAGCACCGCTATCACGACTTCCGCCGCGACGGCATCGAGGCGGCGATGCTCGCCGCCTGGAGTTCGCATGTCCCCTGGGATTCCCTGCTGAACCGGCGCGGCCTCGCCTGGCGCGCGCTCGACACCCAGGCGCGGGCCGCGATCGTCGACCAGGCGAGCGCCATCGAGGCGATGCTGGCCGAGCCGACCCTCATCAAGCGGCCGGTGCTGATCGCCGGCGAGCATGTCCTGGTCGGATTCAATCCGAAGCTCTACGAAAGCCTGCTGCAGTCGCCGGAGGCAGCATGACAGAAGCAGCCGAACCGGTCAGGACGCTGTGCGAAGCCCTGATCCGGCGCCGCTCGACCACCCCGGACGATGCGGGCTGCCAGCAGCTGATCGTCGACAGGCTCGCGCCTTCGGGTTTCGTCGGCGCCTCCGAGCGCCATGGCGAGGTGAGCAACCTCTGGCTGGTCCGCGACGGCGGCCGGCCCGGCCCGACCCTGGTGTTCGCCGGCCACACCGACGTGGTACCGGCCGGGCCGCTCGCCGAATGGTCCAGCGACCCCTTCGAGCCGCAGGAACGCGACGGCCGGCTCCATGGCCGCGGCGCGGCAGACATGAAATCCTCGATCGCCGCCTTCGTGGTCGCCGCCGAGCGATTCGTGGCCGGCGCCGGGCACGACGGCTTTGCTGGTCGCATCGCGCTACTCATCACTTCGGACGAGGAAGGGCCGGCGGTCGACGGCACGGTCCGG
>JAMLIN010000026.1 GCA_023954135.1 Burkholderiaceae bacterium
CGCCGCCGACCGGGCCAACCTCGACGCCGAGTACCAGCAGCTCGCCGACGAGATCACCCGCACCATCGCCAACACCAGCTTCAACGGCCTCGCGATACTGGGCGCCGACGCCGGCACGCAGGAGTTCCAGGTCGGCCCCGGGTCCACGGCCAACGATCGCATCTCGATCACCACGACCACCCTCACGGGGGTGTTCACCGCCGGGAACATCCTCACGACCGCCGCCGTCGACACGGCGATGGGCGCGATCGACACGCTGCTCACCACCGCCACCAGCCATCGCGCGACGTACGGCGCGGCGCAGAACCGTTTCGAATCGGTGATCTCCAACCTGCAGGTGTCGGCCGAGAGCCAGACGGCCGCCCGCAGCCGCATCATGGACGCCGACTTCGCCGCCGAAACCGCCGCGATGACCCGTGCCCAGGTGCTCCAGCAGGCCGGGACCGCCATGCTGGCCCAGGCCAACCAGATGCCCAACACGGTCCTGCAGCTGCTCCAGCGCTGAGCATCGCCGCGGCCGGCCGACGGACACGGCTTCGGCCCGGACAGCGGGGCGTCGCCGTTCGTTCGTGCCGCCCGGCGGCCTGTCGCCCTCAAGATCCGCCCGTCGGCGCCGATACTCCAGGCATCGACGGCCGATCGCCGCGCGCCTTTCCGGCCGAAAGCGGCCGCGCCCACCAGATTCCGGAGTGTGATCGATGGCAACCAGTTCCATTGGCTCGGGCGGCATGATCGACGTCAACTCGATCGTCTCGCAGCTGATGAGCATCGAGCGCAACCCGCTCACCCTGATCAACAACCAGATCAAGGGCATCGATACCAAGCTCTCGGAAGTCGGCAAGCTCAAGGCGGCGATGGACAAGCTGCGCAGCGCCGCGGTTTCCCTGTCTGGCGCCGGCAGCTGGAGCGCCGCCAAGGCGAGCAGTGCCCGGCCGGAGGTGGTCGAGGCAAGCGCCGCCGCCGGCGCCCTGCCCGGCAGCTACTCCCTGCGCGTCGACGCCCTCGCCCAGCACCAGACCCTGGTCACCGGGCCGGTGGCCGGCAGCGACGCGCTGGTCGGCGGCGGCTCGCTGACGATCACTTTCGGCAGTGGTGAAGGCGGCGGCTTCGTCGCCGATGGCGGGCGTGCCCCGGTACAGATCCTGGTGCCCGCGGGGGCGAGCCTCGCCGAGGTCCGGGATGCGATCAACGGCGCCAACGCCGGCGTCGGCGCGACGCTCGTGACCGACGCCGCGGGCACCCGGCTGATGATCCGCAGCGCCGAAAGCGGCGAGGCGCAGGCCTTCCGGATCGATGCCGCCGACGATGGCAGCGGCGCGAGCGGACTCGGGCTCGGCTCGCTCGCCTACACCCCGGGCGATACGGGCGGCTCGATGACCCGACTGCAAACGGCGACCAATGCGCAGGTGGAGTTCAACGGCCTGGCGGTCAGCCTCGCATCGAACAACACCAGCGACCTCATCGAGAACGTCAGCTTCGGCTTTCGCCAGGTGAGTGCCGATCCGGTCGCGATCGAGATCGGCAACGACGGCGAAGCCGTGAGATCGGGGCTCGAGTCGTTCGTCGATGCGTACAACGAGCTCAACAGCCTGATCCGCACCCAGACCGCCTACGACCCGGCCACCAGGACGGCCGGCGCCCTGCAGGGCAACCAGACCGTCAACGCGATGCAGTCGAAGCTGCGGGCGATCATGGGTGCGACGGTCGAAGGCATCGACCTCGGGAGACTCTCGGACGCCGGTATCGAGATTCAGCGCGACGGCTCGCTGAAGATCGCCGACGACAAGCTCTCGACAGCGCTCGCCGACCCGAAGAAGCTGCAGGAGCTCTTCTCGTCCAACGACATCGAAGGGGGCGTGCTCGGCATCGGGCGACAGGTCGGCAACCTGCTCGACGACCTGCTCGGTATCGACGGCGCGATCTCCGGCGCGACCGAGTCGCTGAAGGCCCGACGCGAAATCTACGAGAACCGGGAAGAGCGGCTCCAGAGTCGCCTCACCCTGATCGAAGCCCGCCTGATCCGGCAGTACAGTGCCCTCGACGCAAGCCTCTCGCAGCTCAACGGATCGCTCTCCGCATTGAGCAACCTCCCGACCGAATAGCATCGCCGGCCGCGGGTCGGCCGGCAACGGACGGCGACCCGGTTCACTCTCAAGGCGCGGGATTCCCGGCCGATACAGTAAGCATCGAGAGACAACCCGTACAGGCGCAAGATGTTCGCTTCCTTCAGGAATCCCGCCCAGGCCTACCACCGGCTCGGCACCGAAACCGCGGTATCCGATGCCGATCCGCACCGCCTCATCGACATGCTCTTCGAAGGCGCCAGCGAGTTCATCGCCAAGGCCGACGATGCCATCGTCCGCCGGGACCTCGCCACCAAGGGCGAATCGATCACCCGCGCCATCCGGATCGTCGACGAGGGCCTGAATGCGGCGCTCGACATGTCGGCCGGCGAGGTGGCCGAGAACCTGCGTTCGCTCTATGTGTTCGTCGAGTTGCAGCTGCTCGCCGCCAGCCGGGACAACGACCGGGAGCGGCTGGCCGTCGCCCGCCGGACCCTCGCCGAGATCCATGCCGGCTGGAAGCAGATCGCTCCGGGCCGCAGCGTCCAGCGCGAGCTCGAGACCGTCTGATGCCCACGGAATCCGCAATGCTCCAGTCGTATCGCGCGGTCGTCGAGACGGCCGAGGCCATGCTCGCGCAGGCGCGCGAAGGACGCTGGGACGAGGTCGCCCGATCCGCGCGCACGGTCCAGGGAATCACCACTTCGATCGACGATGCCCGCCGCAGTGCCGGCGAGCTCAGCGAGGCCGACGAAGCCGAGCGGGTGCGCCTGCTCACCCGCCTGATCACGATCGATGCGGAAGTCCGCCAGCTTCGCCAGCCCTGGACACGTCGCCTCGACGCGCTGCTCGGAGCAACATCGCGTCGCGCCTCCCGGGACGGGGCTGCCACCGCTCCGGAGACCCGCGGCTGAAGCCATGGCCTCGCCGCATTCCCACGTGGATTTCATGCCCGAGCCCCCGGGCGAGCTCCTCGAGGCCCATGCGCTCATCGGTAAACCCCTGGCGGCCGCCCTGCTCCGGGAGCTGGCCCACCGGGAGGTGCCGGTCGCCCTGCGGCGCCGGTGCGACCCGCGCGCCCGCGCCATGGGCCGGCTCGTCGATTGCAGCGACGACGCACTGACGCTGGAGCCCGACGACGTGGAGCCGGGCGTTCTCCTTGCCGAGGACGACGACTACGTCGCCGTGGCCTATCTCGACGGCGTGAAGATCCAGTTCGATGCGCGGCTGCGCACCGGCGGCCAGGAGCGGCGCCTGCTGCGCGGGCCGGCGCCGCTGGCGGTCTATCGCCTGCAGCGCCGTGAAGCCTACCGGGTTGCCGTCACGGCACGCAAAGGACACTGCGCGCTTCGCTTCGCTCCCGGCGACGAGCTCGCGGTGGGCATCGTCGACCTGAGCGCCCGCGGCCTGCTGCTCGCCTGGCCGCGCCCGACGCCTCCGGTGATCGGCACCGTATGGGAGCACGCCCGGATCGAATTCGCCGACCGACCTCCCCTGCCGTGCACCCTCGTCGCCTGCCGGACCGATGTCGTGGACGACGGCTCCATGCTCGTCGGCTGCGAGTTCGGTCCCTTGCCGCCCGAGATCGAGCGCGCGGTCCAGGTCCTCGTCAACGATCTGCAGCGGGGGACGCCGACGATCTCCTGATGCATGCCGGGCCGGCTTGACCCACCGGCCGGCAAGGCGGCAACATCGACCGGTTCCGGAGTACCCCGGACGGAATCGATCGGCCGCCGGATCCCGGCAGGCCAGGGAGACAGGACATGGCTTGCCCGGGCGATCCGGTGGCGATCGCGGACCACGATGACGGCCAGGCGGCACTGGAAGCGCGGGCAGCGTTCTTCCATGACGCGCTGACCGACTGGCTTGCCGATCCCGGCATCACGATCGTCTGCGGCCGCTGGACCGACGGCGCGATCTCCGAGTTCATGCCGGCCGGCACCGCCAGCCTGCTGCCGCCGGCCTACGAGGGTCGCTTCGCGGGAATCCGGGAACTGCGCATCCGCCAGCAGCGCCATCACCTGCATATCGACCTGGGGCGTATCCACGCGCTGTCCTACGTGGTGGCGCCGAGCGTCTGCCTCGGCTTCGACCCCTCGCTCGAGATCCGCCTGCTGACGGAGGACGAGACCGGCGCACCGACCGATCGCTGGATGGTCGCGCTGATGTACGCCAACCCCTACCTGCAGGACCGTCGCGTCGACCCGCGCGCCGCCGAACGATTCTTTCGCAGCGCGCGGGACCAGCTCGCCCGCCGGCCCGATCTCGTCAGGGTGGAGATCGCCCCCGACGTCAGGGACAACGTCCATGCCGGCGCGCTCTTCGAATGCCTCGCCGGGGTGGTCGGCAAGCGCTTCGAAGGCATCGACTGGGCCGGCGGGCTCGCCGCCCTCGGGGTACGGGAACCGGCGGTTCCGGCAGGCGAGCCGCTGATCGTTCCCCTGCTGCGCGAGGCGCTGGCCCTGAGCGAAGCCTCCCTCGTGATCTTCCGGGACCGCACCCTGGTCGAGTTCAAGACCGACAGGCTCGGCGGCCTGCATCGCTACGAGGAGCAGGGCCATGTCTCGTGGCAGATCGGCGAGTTCGACGATCATCACTGCCATCTCTCGCTCGGCGCGGTGAGCAGGGTGCTGTTCTCCGCCGAACCGGTGCCCTGCCAGGGCAACCGGCTCAACTACACCATCTGGTTCCTCGTCCCCGGCGCCTGCGGCAACCCCTATCGGCCCGACGGCTATTTCTCGATCACGCTGAACAAGCCCTATCGTGCCGGCGTCGCTCGTCCCGAGGTCATCGAGCCGGTGATGGCCCTCTATCGTCGCCATGCCCGCGAAGCCTGGGTCGAGGCCGACGCCCGGTTCCTCGAGGCCCTGGCCGACGGACCGCCGAACCGGCGCTTCGACGAATAGCCGCTGGCCGAAGCGCCCGGGCCCGAATCCCGCACTTCATTGATCTGACCCAATGCGACCCGGTAAATCCGGGACATGATGGGGTCGAGGCGCACGGCATCGAGCCGGTGTCGCCGCAACGAAGATTTCGCGGAGGCCCGAATCCATGGATTCACTGGACAGAGACTATCCCCACCTGCTGCTCGCCGAGCGAGAAGGCCCCTGCCTGTCGCTCTACCAGCCGACCCATCGTGCCTTTCCCGAGCGCCAGCAGGACCCGATCCGCTTTCGCAATCTCGTGAAGGACCTGGAGCAATCACTGCTGCAGCGTTATCCCGAGCGTGACGTCGCCCCGCTGCTCGCGCCCTTCCGGCGGCTGGCCGACGATGAAGGCTTCTGGAGCCACCCGGGCGAGGGGCTGGCGGTACTCGGCGCGAACGACTTCTTCCGGGTGTATCGACTGCAGCGTCCGGTCGCTGCGCTGGCCGTCGTCGCCGACAGCTTCCACACCAAGCCCATGATGCGCATCGTCCAGTCGGCCGATCGCTACCAGGTGCTCGGCATCGATCGCCAGCGGGCGCGGCTGTTCGAGGGCAATCGCGACGGCCTCGAGGAGGTGGCGATGGCCGCCGAAGTTCCCCGGACGATCGACGACGCCCTGGATCGCGACATCGAGCGGGAGCGGTCGACCCGTACCCATGGCAGGGCGAACAGCGCGTCCACGACCCGCCAGGGAACCGATGTCCGGCAGGACAGCATCGACGCGGACACCGATGCGTTCTTCCGATCGGTCGACCGCTCGGTCGCGGAGCATCATTCGCGCCCGAGCGGCCTGCCCCTGATCCTGGTGGCCCTGCCGGACCACCAGGCGCGCTTTCGCAGGCTGAGCTCGAATCCGGCCCTGACATCCGAAGGCATCGACCGCAATCCGGAGTCGGTCGGCATCGAGCAGTTGCGCGAGGAAACCTGGAAGCTGGTGCTGCCGCGCTACCTCGAGCGCCTGTCCGGGCTGATCGACGCCTATGGCGTTGCGTACGCGAAGGGACAGGCGACCGATCAGCTCCCCGATGCCGCGCGTGCCGCCGTCGAGGGCAGGATCGCCTGCCTGCTCCTCGAAGCCGATCGCCAGCAGGCCGGACGACTGGTCCCCGAGACTGGTTCGATCGTTCCGGGCGATCTCGACAATCCCCATCTCGACGACCTGTTCGACGACCTCGGCGAGCATGTGCTCAGGAACCGCGGGGAAGTGATCATCGTGCCGGCCGAATCGATGCCGACCGACACGGGGCTCGCCGCAACCTACCGATTCTGATACGGACTCGCCTTCGCCCACATGGGCTACACCTGCATGTTCATGATGTCGGTGTAGGCGGCGACCAGCCGGTTGCGCACCGTCAGGGCGGCCTGGAAGGACACCTGCGCCTTCTGCATCGAGGCCATCGTCTGCTCGAGGCCGACTGAAGGATCCCCGCTCTGGTAGGCCTTGATCATCATCGTGGACTCGGTCTGGGTATCGCTGACCGACTTCAGCGCGTCGTTCAGTGCCGTGCCGAAATTCCCCTGCGCCTTGTCGGCCTGGCCGGCGCGCAGGGTCTGGGCCTGCTTCTGCGATGCCGCCTGCAGGGCCTGCTGCAGTGCGCCTAGTGATCCGATTTCCATGGTCGATGCTCCCTGGAGGGCATGCCGGCATTGTTCCAGCCCGGACGGGGCCCGGGCGCGGAATAAGCGGGGCGACTCGCCGCTAATTCGCAGCTTCCAGCCCTAAAGTTTTCCGCACAATCGTCCCGACCCTGCCCAAGGCAACCTGGAATCGAGACGACACAGCGATGGAAACATCCCTTCCTGCACCGGCCGGCGGCGCTTCTCCGTTCAGCGGCCTGGCCGCCCTGCCGGTACGCCAGCTGCTCGTGCTGATGTTCGGCGTGGCGGCACTGGCCGCCGTCATCGCAGCCGCGTTCCTGTATTCGAAGGAGAGCGACTACCGCGTCCTGTTCGCGAACCTGGAGGATCGCGACGGCGGCGCGGTCGTCGCCGCGCTCACCCAGCTCGAGGTGCCCTACCGCTTCGCGGCGGGCGGCGGCGCGATCCTCGTGCCTGGCGACAGGGTCCACGACGTCAGGCTCAAGCTCGCCGGCCAGGGCCTGCCGCGTGGGGGCACCGTCGGCTTCGAGATCCTCGACAGCCAGAAGCTCGGCGTGACCCAGTTCCAGGAACGCCTGAACTTCCAGCGCGGGCTGGAGGGCGAGCTGGCCCGATCGATCCAGTCGCTGGCGGCGGTACGTTCGGCCCGGGTCCATCTCGCGATCCCCAATACCAGCGCCTTCGTGCGCAAGCGCCAGCCGCCTTCCGCCTCGGTCCTGCTCAACCTGCACGGCGGGCGAGTCCTCGATCGCGGCCAGGTAGCGGGCATCGTCAACCTGGTGGCCGCTTCCGTGCCCGAGCTCACGCCGGCGCGGGTCAGTGTCATCGACCAGGACGGCATGCTGCTTTCGAGCCGCGAAACCGCCGACGACGGCCTCGACTCCGCCCAGCTCGACCATGCGCGGCGCATCGAGGCAAGCTACATCCAGCGCATCGTCGACATCCTCGAGCCGATCGTCGGCAAGGGCAACGTGCGCGCGCAGGTCACCGCCGAGGTCGACTTCACCCGCCAGGAGTCGACCGCGGAGGTCTATCGCCCCAACCAGGGCAGCGAGCCGGCCGCGATCCGCAGCCAGCAGCTCAGCATCGATCCGGGCGCCGGGTCGGCCGCCGCCGAGGGCATCCCCGGCGCGCTCAGCAACCAGCCTCCGGCAGCCGCCCGGGCCCCGGCCAACGGGCCTGCACAGGAAACCGGTGCCGGCGCGACCGGCGAGGGCGCCAGCGCCGCCGCGACCATCCGGCGCGACTCGGTCACCAACTACGAGGTCGACAAGACGATCCGGGTGACACGCAGCCCGACCGGCACGGTCAAGCGGGTCGCGGCTGCCGTGCTGGTCGACTATCGCCGGGGCGTCGATGCCGACGGCGGCGAAACCCAGGTCGCACTGTCCGCCGCCGAGCTCGAGAGCATCAACGCGCTGGTCCGCGAGGCGATCGGCTTCACCGAAAGCCGGGGCGACTCCCTGAGCGTGCTCAACACGCCGTTCACCCGGGAGGAGATTCCGGCCCTTCCCGAGATCCCGGTATGGAAGGATCCGCAGGTCGTCGACACCGCGCGCGAGTTCGGCAAGCATCTCGGCCTGCTGGCACTTGGCCTGGCCACCATCCTGATGGTGATCCGGCCGGCCCTGCGCGCCCTGCGCACTTCCGCCCCGCCGGCGGCCGGCCGCCTCCAGCAGGTCGTCGGCGACGACATCAGCCTCCCCTCCCCTGACTCGATGGCGGCCACCGCAGCCTCGCCGAGCGCAGAGGTGCTGAAGCTCGCCCGCGAGAATCCGGGTACGGTGGCCAACGTGATCCGTGGCTGGGTCGGCAGCGAGGAGCGCCAGCAGCGATGAACGACGAAGGAATCAACGACGCGGCCGTCCTCCTGCTCGCCATGGGCGCCGATGCGGCATCCCAGGTATTCAAGCACCTCACGCCGAAGGAAGCGCAACGCCTCGGGGAGGCGATGGCCCAGATGAAGACGACGCGGCGCGACCGGGTCGATGCGGTCCTCGGGAGGTTCCGCAGCGATGCGGAGTCGAACAGCCAGCTCGTCGACGATACCGACGAGTACGTCCGGACGGTGCTGACCCAGGCGCTCGGGTCCGAGAAGGCCGGGTTGCTGATCGACCGGATCCTGCAGGGCGGCGACGTCTCCGGAATCGAAAGCCTGAAATGGATGGACGCTCCCGCGGTGGCCGAGCTCGTGCGCAACGAGCATCCGCAGATCGTCGCCTCGATCATCGTCCATCTGGAGCGCGATCACGCCTCCGAAGTGCTGCAGAACCTGCCCGAGCGGATGCGTGCCGACGTGATGTACCGCATCGCGACGCTCGAGGGCATCCAGCCCACCGCGCTGCGCGAGCTGAACGAAGTGCTCGGCAAGCTGCTGAGCGGCACCGATCGCGTCACGCGCACCAAGCTCGGCGGCACCAAGTCGGCCGCGGAGATCCTCAACTTCCTCGGCGGCGGCTCCGATGCCCAGGTGATCGAATGGATCCGCGACCAGGACCCGGACATCGCCCAGCGGATCATGGATCAGATGTTCACGTTCGAGGATCTCCTGAACGTCGAGGATCGCGGCATCCAGGTGCTTCTGCGCGAGGTCCAGAGCGATGCCCTGGTGATCGCCCTCAAGGGCGCCGAGCCGGAGCTGCGCGAGAAGATATTCCGCAACATGAGCCAGCGCGCCGCCGAAACCCTGCGCGACGATCTCGAAGCGAAGGGGCCGGTGAAGCTCTCCGAGGTCGAGAGCGAGCAACGCGAGATCCTCAAGACGGTCCGCCGTCTCGTCGACGAAGGCCAGCTGACGATCGGGGCGGGATCCGAATCCTATGTCTAGCCGGATCATCGCGGCCGAGCGGGTGAAGGCCGTCGCCCCGTTTCGCCTCCATGCGCTGGGGCACGACGCCCGCCGGAACGAGCCGGCGGCGACGGGCCGCCCAGCCGAGACGTCCCTGGAATCGATCCGCGCCGCCGCCTTCGAGGAAGGCCGGCGCAAGGGGCGCGAGGAAGGCCTTGCCGACGCGATCCGGGCGCGCCAGGACGAGGAACGCGCGAGCACCGGCGCACTGGCGCAGCGGGTCGACGCGATCGTCACCGACTTCGACCAGTCGCTCGCGGCCCTCGAGGAATCGCTCGCCAACCGGATGCTGGGCCTGTCGCTGCAGATCGCCACCCAGGTGGTCCGCACTCATGTCGATACCCGTCCCGACGCCGTGTTGCCGCCGCTTCGCGAGGCGATCGCCGATGTCCTGGCCGAAGCCCGGCGCCTGCTATTGCGTGTCGCCCCGGCCGATGAAGCCGTGGTTCGGGAAGCGCTCGGCGAGCTCGTCGCCAGCGGCCGTTGCGACCTTCGGGTCGACATGTCCATGCGCCCGGGCGGCTGCATGGTCGATTCGCCGATGGCAGCGATCGACGCGAGCCTCGAGACCCGCTGGCGCCATGTGCTTGCCTCGCTCGGCCAGGCGGTTCCGTCGCAACCGGGCGGGATGCACGGAGAGCGCATCGATGACTGAGCGCGTCGCCCCAGAACCCGTGAATGAATCGGACGCGCCCGAGCGGTGCGCCAGGGGGGTTCCGATCGAGGCGCAAAGCGCAGCCATGTCGGGCGACATGGCGAGCATTTGCAACGATGAGCGGGGCCGCCATGGCGTGACGAGCGGGCGTGGCGGGTTCGTTCACGGGTTCTCACCCCTGCGAAGGGACCCGGCACGCTGGTCGCGCTGGTTCGACAATCTCGACGAGATGCTGCGGGCGGCCGACCCGGTCCGCCAGGAAGGTCGCCTCGCCCGCGCTGCCGGCCTCGTCGTCGAAGCGACGGGGCTGAAGCTGCCGCTGGGCAGCGTCTGCCTGATCGAACCCGAGCATCATGCCGGTGACGCGAAACGCGACGCGGTCGAGGCCGAAGTGGTCGGCTTCGGCGAGGACCGCCTGCTGCTGATGCCGGCGACCCCGACGATGGGCCTCTCGCCCGGTGCGGTCGTCCGGCCGCTCGAGCGCCCCGTGCGCCCGCCCACCCTGAACCAGCCTTCCCATCCCTGGCGTCGCGCGACCGACCGGATGCGGCGCCTGCCGATGGGCCCCGGCCTGCTCGGCCGGGTTCTCGACGCCCGGGGCATGCCGCTCGACGGCCTCGGCCCGGTACTGCGCGCGGAAGACCAGCCGATACATGCCCGCCCGATCAACGCGATGCAGCGCGACCCGATCCGCGAACCGCTCGATACCGGCGTGCGCGCGATCAACGCGATGCTGACGGTCGGCCGCGGCCAGCGACTGGGCCTGTTCGCCGGAGCGGGCGTCGGCAAGAGCGTGCTGCTCGGCATGATGGCGCGCTACACGCGAGCCGACGTGATCGTGGTCGGGCTGGTCGGCGAACGCGGCCGTGAGGTCAAGGAGTTCCTCGAGGACATCCTGGGCGATGAGGGCCGCCGGCGCTCGGTGGTCGTCGCCGCACCGGCGGACGAGCCGCCGCTCCTGAGGATGCAGGCGGCCAACTATGCCACCGCGATCGCCGAGCACTTCCGCGACCAGGGCCTGCACGTCCTGCTCCTGATGGATTCCCTGACGCGCTTCGCCATGGCGGCGCGCGAAGTGGCCCTGGCGATCGGCGAGCCGCCGGCGACCAAGGGCTATCCGCCTTCGGTATTCGCACGCCTGCCGCAGCTCGTCGAGCGCAGCGGCAACGGCCCGCGCGGCGGCGGATCGATCACCGCGTTCTACACCGTCCTGACCGAGGGCGAGGATGCCAGCGACCCGGTCGGCGAGGCCGCGCGCTCCTTCCTCGACGGGCATTTCGTGCTTTCGCGACGGCTTGCCGAAGCCGGTCATTTCCCGGCCATAGACATCGAGCAGTCGATCTCGCGGGTGGCCACCGCGGTCACCGACCCGGCGCACCAGGAGCGTGCTCGCGCAGTCCGCGGCGCCTGGGCCACCTATCAGCAGAACCGCGACCTGATCGCGGTCGGCGCCTACGTCCCGGGATCCGATCCGGAGATCGACCGCGCCATCGCGGCGGCGCCCGCCATCGGGCGCTTCCTGCGCCAGGATCGCGCAGCCCGGTGCGATTTCCAGGAATCGCTCGCCGCGCTTGCCGCCCTCGGCATCGAAGCCGAGCGTCATGCACCGGATCAGACCGACGAGGTATCCCAGTGAAGCCAGCCGTGCTCGAGAAGCTCATCGAGATGGCCGATCGCAATCGCGACCTGGCCGCCACCCGCCGGGCCCGTGCCGAGCAGGCCCGCGCCAGGGCTGACGGCACCCTGAATTCGCTCGAACAGTATCGCCTGAACCACCGCGAGGCGCGCAATGCCGCCATCGGCATGCTGCCCGGCGCCAGCGGCCTCGCCGTCCACGCCCGCTTCGGCGGCAAGCTGGACGAAGCGATCGATGCGCAGCGCGACCAGTGCCTCACGCTCGAGCGCTCGGTGGATGCCCGGTCCGACGAGCTGCGCAGGGCCCATGCGCGCCTCCAGGCGCTGCAGGCGCTCGAGCAGCGTCGCGAGCGGGCGCGCCGACGCCGGGCCGACGCCGCCGAGCAGCGTACGCAGGACGATCTCTCGTCGAGCCGCCACCCCGACCGGCAGGCGGGCCGATGAATCCGGTCGCGGCAATGATCAATCCGGTCATGGACCCCGCCATGGCGGCATCGTCCGGCCCCGGTGGCGCCACGGACGATACCGCCGGCTTCGCCGATGCGCTCCAGCGAGCCGGCGGCAGCCCGCGTCCGGAGCCGGCTTCCTCCGGGGAGGCCGGGCCATCGAGAACCAGTCGCGACGCCGCTCGCGAATCGCCTTCCGCTCGCGGATCGAAACGCCCGGCGGAATCCGTCTCGAGCCCTCGGGACGAGGTCGACGAGACGAGCCAGGGAGCCGAGGCGAGGATGGTGAGAGACATCGCCGACGAACACGCGGATGCGAAGCCCGAGCACGACTCGACGGCACACGATCAGGACGGCGAGGCCCCTGCCCTCGTGGCGGTGCCGGATGCCGGCCTGCCCCGCTCCGGCGCACCCTCCAGGACGGACAGCGGGCTCGCGACCCATCGCCATGTCGCCGGCTCGGATGCGGTAGCTCCGGGCGACGCTCCGGCGCCCGGAGGATCCCCGAAAGCGAAGGCGATGCAGGCGGGGGTCGATCCGGCCGCCGTCGACGAAACGCCCGCCGAAAGCGCCCCCACCGCTGCCATGAACGCGGCCGAAGCTGCCAGGCGTGTTGCCGGCCAGCAGGCGATCGTGCCGGCCACCGAGGGCGCACAGCCTGTCGGCGTCCAGCGCCGATCCGGAGGCAGCGCGTCGACCATCGACCCGGCAAGCCGCGGCACGGTCGCCGGGACCGCGCCCGACGCAGCCGTGGCGCAGCGGGTCGCCGCAGCCGCCCGCGCGAGCGGCATCGGCCGCGCGGCACAGGCGCCCGTCGGCGACCAGTCGGCGGCCGCAACGTCCGCCGAAGCCGGCCCGAAGCCGGATTTCGGGGAGGCCCTGCTCGCCTCGCTCGCCCCCGATACGGACCCGCGAGCGGGCATCGCCGCATCCGCGGCGACTTCGTTCCCGATGGCCGGCGGCCCGCGTCCGGTCGCCCTGCCGATCGCCGCGCCGGTACACTCGCCCGCCTTTTCACAGGCCCTCGGCCAGCAGCTCGCCGTCGCCCTGCGCATGGATCTCGGCCAGGCGGAACTGATCCTGTCGCCCGCCGAGCTCGGCCCGGTCAGGGTCGAGCTGAGCCTCGAGGGGGATACGGCCAGCGTGCATTTCGCCGCGACTCATCCCGAGACCCGCCAGGCGCTGGAGCAATCATTACCGAACCTGCGGACCCTGTTCGCGGAGCAGGGCCTGTCCCTCGCGCACACGCATGTCGGCCCGGGGTTCCACCGCGACGACGGCGGGCGACCGACGCCGGGCGTGTCGCACCGGACGGCCGACGGACGGACGGGCCTGACGATCGACGGCGATATCCGGCCGACGGGCGCGCGAATCCGGCCCGATGCGCTGGTGGACCTGTTCGCCTGACCGAATAAGCCCCGGCTACCCCGCCCTTATTCCACGTCCGGAAACCCTCAAGTTTTCCCAGAATCCCTCCATGCGTTCGCCGAAGCCGGCGGACGGGTGAATGCATGGCATGCGCCAGCACGGAGCGGATATGGCAGAGGAAAAGAACGAAGCGCCGGCGAAGAAGGGCAAGGGCCTGAAGATCGCCCTCATCGCCCTGGCGATGCTGCTCGTGGCGGGCGGGGCCGGCGGCACGGCCTGGTACTTCGCCTCGGGCTCCGGCGCCGACAAGGTCGCGACCGCCGGCAGCGCCGACGCGGACGAGGCGAAGCGCCGCCAGCGCAAGCCCGGGCAACAGCGTGTCTTCGTGCCGATGGACCAGTTCGTCGTCAATCTGAGCGATTCGAACCTGGATCGCTATGCCCAGGTCGCAGTGGTCCTCGAGGTCGACGACTCCCCCACGGAGACCCGGATCAAGGCCTCGATGCCGGCGGTGCGCAACGCGATCCTGCTGCTGCTCAGTGCCCGCTCGGCATCCGAGCTGCTGTCGCTCGAAGGCAAGGAACAGCTCGCGATCGACATCGCGCTCGCCGCCCACGCCGTGGTCTCGGACCAGATGCCGCCGCGCCCGAGCGCCCGCGCGACCGCCGCGAACGGGGAAACCGCGCAAGCCTCGCGCAGCTTCGACGACGTCGATACCGGTCCGATCGCAGCAGTCCATTTCTCCCAGTTCATCGTCCAGTAGGCTGCGCCGAGGATCCCCGATGGCCGAACAGTTTCTGTCACAGGACGAGGTCGACGCCCTGCTCGTCGGCGTCGACGGCGAGCAGGCCCCGACCGCGGAGCCGCCGGCGACCCACGGTATCGTCCCCTACGACCTGGCCCTGCAGGAGCGGATCGTGCGCGGCCGGATGCCGACGCTCGAGATCGTCAACGACCGGTTCGCGAGGAACCTGCGGGTCGGCCTGTTCAACTTCATGCGGCGCAATCCGGAGATCGCGGTGGGCCCGGTCAAGGTCCAGAAGTACGGCGACTTCCTCTCCGGCCTGGTGGTGCCGACCAACCTCAACGTCATGCAGATCAAGCCGCTGCGCGGCAGCGGCCTGCTGGTGCTCGAGCCCCAGCTCGTGTTCGCGGTGATCGACACGCTGTTCGGCGGCAGCGGCCGGCTCAAGACCCGGATCGAGGGTCGCGAGTTCTCCGCCACCGAGCAACGGATCATCGACCGCGTGCTCGAGGTGATCTGCAAGGACTACCGCGACGCCTGGTCGGGCGTCTACCCCCTGGAGCTCGAGTACGTCCGCTCGGAGATGCAGACGCAGTTCGCGAACATCGCGACGCCTTCGGAAATCGTGATCACCACCAGCTTCGCCCTGGAGATCGGCGACGCCGGCGGATCGATGCACCTGTGCATGCCCTACGCCACCCTCGAGCCGATCCGCGAGACGCTCTATTCCGCGATCAGCGCCGACCAGTCGGTGATCAACAAGCGATGGATCTCCAGCCTGACCCAGCAGCTCCAGCGCGCGGAGGTCGAGCTCGTCGCCGACCTCGGCTCGGCAACGATCAGCTTCGCCGACATCCTCTCGCTGCGGGCCGGCGATTTCGTCGAGCTCGACATCGACGCCACGGTGGAGGCGCGTGTCAACGCCACGCCGGTGTTCGAGTGCCGCTACGGCACGTCGAACGATCGTTACGCCATCCAGATCGAGAAGTTCCTCACCGACCCCGCGGGTCTCGAAGGCATCAAATCATGAGCAATCCATCCGAGAACGACCAGGACGCTTTCGCCAACGAGTGGTCGAGCGCCCTTGCGGAACAGGAAAAGGCCGGGCCGGCCGCGACGCCGGCGAAGGCCGAGAGCGCCAGTCACCTGTTCCCCGACCTGTCGGCTCAGGCCACGGCCGAAGCCCGCGAAGGCCGAGGCAGCGACATCGAGATGCTGATGGACATCCCGGTGCAGATCACCGTCGAGCTGGGCCGCACCCGCATCCCCATCAAGCACATCCTGCAGCTCGCCCAGGGATCGGTCATCGAGCTCGATGCCCTCGCAGGCGAGCCGATGGACGTGCTCGTCAACGGCTGCCTGATCGCCCAGGGCGAGGTCGTCGTGGTCAACGAGAAGTTCGGCATCCGACTCACCGACATCGTCACCCCGTCCGAGCGGATGCGGCGGCTCAATCGGCTGTAGGCGACGGCGATGAGCGCGACGCTTTCCTCCCTGGTCTCGCTGGTGATCGTCCTGGCGCTGATCCCGGTATCGCTGTGGATCGCCCGGCGGTTCATGGCGCCGGGGACGGGCTCCGCGGGCCAGGGCCCGATCCGGATCCGCGCCACCGCGACCCTCGGGCCCCGGGAACGCATCGTGATCGTCGAGGCTGCCGGCAAGAGCCTGCTGGTCGGCATCACCGCCCAGTCGATGCAGACGCTTGCCGAGTTCGACGACGCGCCGGAGTTCGATCAGCCCGAAGCACCCGCCTTCGCCAGCCTGCTGAAAGGCATCCGGCGCTCATGAAGCGACTCGATCTCCTCGCCGTCCTGTCGGCCCTGCTCGGCCTGCTGGTCGCCGCGGCGCCGGCCCACGCCCAGGTGGTCGGCCTGAACGCCAGCCCCGCGCCGGGCGGCGGCACGACCTACTCGGTGCCGATCCAGACGCTGCTGCTCTTCAGCGCGCTGAGCTTCCTGCCGGCGGTGCTGCTGCTGATGACCAGCTTCACCCGCATCGTCATCGTGCTCGCGCTGATGCGCCAGGCGCTGGGGCTGCAGTCGACGCCGCCCAACCAGGTGATCGTGGGGATGTCCCTGTTCCTGACCCTGTTCGTGATGGGCCCGACCCTCGAGCAGATCCACGATGAGGCCTACAAACCCTACACCGAGCAGAAGATCGGCTTCGAGCAGGCCGCCGCCATCGCGAGCGCCCCGTTGCGCGACTTCATGCTGCGCCAGACGCGGGAGTCGGACATCGAGCTCTTCGCCTCGATGGCGCTCCCCGATCCGGCCGACGCCGAGCCGCCCGCGGCCGGCGGCGAAGCCGCAGGGGCAGCCGATGCGGCCCCGCCCGCCGCGGACGCGGTTCCGATGCGGGTCCTGATCCCGGCCTTCGTGGTGAGCGAGCTGAAGACCGCGTTCCAGATCGGCTTCCTGGTATTCATACCCTTCCTGATGATCGACCTGATCGTCTCGAGCGTGCTCATGTCGATGGGAATGATGATGCTGTCGCCCGTGCTGGTCTCGCTACCCTTCAAGCTGATGCTCTTCGTGCTGGCCGATGGCTGGAGCCTGCTGGTGGCCTCGATGGTCGCGAGCTTCTGAGCAACCGGAGAAAGTCGATGACACCGGAGTACGTCGTCCAGGTCGGCCGTCACGCCCTCGAGATGCTGCTGATCGTCGCGGCGCCGCTGCTGGGCGTCGCCCTCGTCGTCGGCCTGGCGGTAAGCGTGCTGCAGGCGATCACGCAGATCAACGAGAACACGCTCTCGTTCCTGCCCAAGCTGCTCGCGCTGGCCGCTACGCTCGGGATCGCCGGCCCCTGGCTGCTGGCGATGCTGACCGATTTCATCCGGGAGACCTTCATGTCGATCCCGGGCGCGATCGGCTGATGCTCTCGATCACCGACGCCCAGCTCTTCGGCTGGCTGTCGAGCTTCCTGCTGCCCTTCTTCCGTGTCCTCGGCCTGTTCACCACGGCGCCGGTCATGTCCCAGCGCAGCGTCCCGCTGCGGGTGCGCATCGCCGTTTCGGGACTGACGGCCGCCATCGTCGCGCCCACCGTCGAGGTCGGCGGCGGCGGCTTCGAGGGCCCCAACCTGGTGGTGCTGGTGGCGCACGAGGTGCTCGTCGGGCTGACGCTCGGCTTCATCGCCCGGGTGATCTTCAGCGCCTTCGAGCTCGCCGGCGAGGCGATCGGGCTGCAGATGGGCCTGTCCTTCGCCGGCTTCTACGATCCCCAGAGCGGATCGGGCAACCCGGTCTCGCGACTGCTCAACACGATCGCGCTCACCGCCTTCGTGGTCATGAACGGCCCCGGCATGCTGCTGATGGCCGTCACCGAGAGCTTCCGCGTGATCCCGATCGACATGACCTTCGGCTGGCTCGCGGGCCGTTCGCCGATCGCGCTCGGCACCCAGATGTTCGCGCTCGCGCTGGCCATCGCGCTGCCCTTCATCGCCCTGCTGCTCTTCGTCAACGTCGCGCTCGGCGTGATGTCGCGGGTCGCGCCCCAGTTCAGCGTCTTCGCGGTCGGGTTTCCGCTCACGATCGGGATCGGGCTGGTCCTGCTGGCACTCGTCATGCCACTGCTCGAGATACCGCTCGGCTCGGCGATGACCCAGTTGCGGATCGCCGTCGGCGGCTAGTCGCGGGTCGCGGCGTGGAGCGAGGACACCTGCGGCTGGCGGATCTCGCCTGCGCGATTGCCCCAGGCATGGCGGACGTAGGTGGCCACGGCAGCGATTCCGGCATCGCCGAGCTCGGCCGCATACGGCGGCATGCCGTAAGGCCTGGGGTTCTCCGCGGTCTGCGCGGCGTAGCCACCCTCGAGGATGATCCGCAGCATGTTGTCGGCAACGGGTGATCGCACCCCCGGGTTGCCCGCCAGCGGAGGAGCGCGTTCGCCCTTGCCCCGGCCGTCATCGCCATGGCAGTCGGCGCAATGATCGCGGTAGATCGCTTCGCCGCGCGCGAGCGTCGTCGCATGAGGCAGGGTTTCCGCCGGCGCATGCTTTCGTGGTTGCGCATCCTCGATGAGGTAGGAGGCGATCGCCAGTGCGTCGTCCCTCGAGAGATGGCTCGTCCCCATCGCCACCACCTCGACCATCGGTCCCGCCGCCCAGCCGGTGCTCGATCGCCCGGTCAGCAGGGCGGCGGCGAGCTCCTCGACGCTTCCGGCGGCGGTCCAGGCCGAATCGCGCAGATCGGGGGCATGCCAGCCGTCCGGCAGGCGGGCACCGGCCAGCGATTCCGGATCGGCCTGGCCGCCGAGCCGGTTGCGTGGCGAATGGCACTGGTCGCAATGAGCGACCGCCCGCACCAGGTAGGCGCCGCGGTTCCACTGCACCGAGCGGGAGGAATCCTCCCTGAGCTCCCCCGGATCGAAGTAGATCGCGCGCCACGCGCGCAAGGCCAGCGCGGAGTCGAAGGGAGCCCGCAGGGCTGCGGGCCGATTCGCGGCCTCGGCCGGCGGGATCGTCTTCAGGTAGGCGAACAAGGCTTCGAGGTCGTCCTCCCGCATCCGGGTGAACGAGGTATACGGGAAGGCCGGCGAGAGAATGCGCCCGTCGGGCGCCACACCTTCGCGCATGGCGCGCCGGAAATCCTCGAACCGCCATTGTCCGAGGCCGTGCTCGCTGGAGCCGGTGAGATTGGTCGAGTAGACATCGCCGAACGGCGTCGCGATCGCCCGGCCGCCAGCCCAGGGTGTCCCACCGGCACGGGTGTGACAGGACTCGCAGTTGCCGATGCGCGCCAGGTAGCGTCCCCTGGCGACCCGCGGATCCTCGGCCGCGCCGCCCGGCGCAACGGCGGTGTCCGACGGCGCGCCGGCCACGGCGGCCGATGTTGCCGCGACGGCGCGGGACACCACGCCGCATTCGAGCGCTGCGCGCGGCACGGGCCCCCGAGAAGGGGCTGAATCGGCGGGCACCGGCCGTGAAGCGAGCCAGTTCGAGATCGCCCTGACATCGGCCGGAGCCAGGGCCTCGACGACCTTCGCCATGCAGTCGTCCTCGCCGGCCCGGCGCTGCCCCTCGCGCCAGGCGCCGATCTGGGCATTGATGTAGTCGCGCGGCATGCCGAGCAGGCCCGGCACCGCCGGATCGATCCCGGTGAGCCTCTCGCCATGGCATGCGGCGCACGCCGGCATCTCTCCGGCCGCGCCCTCCAGCACGAGACTGCGCCCCCGCTCGAGCTCCGCCCCGCTCGCCTCCGGCGCCTGTGGCGCGGGATACGGCAGGTCCAGCCGCGCGAAATGCTCGGCCATGTCGCGAAGGTATGCATCGTCGAGGCCTGCGAGCAAGCGCCGCATCGGCATGTACTGGCGGTTGCCGTCCCGAAACGCGACCAGCTGGTTGAAGAGATAGGCCTTCGGCTTGCCCGCGATCCGCGGATAGTAGCCATCGCTCGACGAGCGTCCCTCGGCGCCATGGCAGACGGTGCACGGCGCGACCCGGTCGGCCATGCCCTCGGGGAGATCCGTCGCCGCCGCCGGCGCATGGAGATGGAGCGCGATCGCGAGCAGCACCGGCGCTGCCAGACGCAGCATCCATGCAGGAAGGACTCGGACGAGGGAGGCCGGCACGGACGCTGGCGGACGGGATACGAAACCGGGGATGCGCGACATTGAGCGGAGCGAAACGGGCGTACCTGGGGCGGAAGACTCGGATGGCTGGCCCGAGCTTACACCCTGCGCGCACGAGCCGACGTCGAGCGCCACCGATGATCATGGCGCATGAACCCGATGCAACCCCGTACAATTCCCAACCCATGGAACTGGCACGAACGTCGGAGCCCGTCAGCGGCCGGGAATTGCGGATTCTGATCGTCGAGGATTCGACGATGGACTACGATTTCCTCGCCGAGACGCTTCGCCGCCAGAAGCTGGCGGTGCATACCCATCGCGTCGACAATGCGGCGGAGATGGCCCGGGCATTGGCCGAGCAGCCCTGGGATGCCGTCATCTCGGATCATCATCTGCCCGGGTTCTCGAGCAGCGGAGCGCTCGAGACCCTGCGGGAAAGCGGGCTCGATCTCCCTTTCCTGATCGTCTCCGGCACGATCGGCGAGGATATCGCGGTCGAGGCCATGCACCGCGGCGCGGACGACTATCTGGTCAAGGGCCGGCTCGCCCGGCTCGGCGCCGCGCTCGAGCATGCGATCGCCGCCTGCGAGGCCCGTCGTGAACGCACCAGGGCCATGCTCGATCTCGAGCGCTCCGAGCGCCAGCTGCAGTCCCTCTCCGCGCACCTCCTCACGAATCGGGAAGCCGAACGCGCCGAGCTCGCCCGGGAGCTGCACGACGACGTCGGCGGCACCCTCGCCGCGGTCCGCTTCGACCTCGCCTGGATCGAACGCCGAGCCGACGCAGAGATCGCGGAGCGGGCGCGCCAGGCGATGGCATCCCTGACCGAGGCGATGCAGGCGGCACAGCGGCTGATGCGCGAGCTTCGGCCACCGGTCCTCGACGCCGGCCTGATCGCCGCGCTCGAATGGCTGGTGGACCGGTTCCGCAGCCGCTCCGGACTGCAGGTCCGGTTCGCGACCAATGTCCAGTCCCTCGAGCTCGACGAGCAGCGCGCGATGGTCGTCTACCGCAGCCTGCAGGAAGCGCTGACCAATATCCTCAAGCACGCGCAGGCGCAGTCGGTACGGGTCGACGTGGTCGTCACCGACGGCCAGCTCTCGCTCGAGGTCAGCGACGACGGCACTGGCCTGACCGAAGCCGACCGCCAGAAGGAAGGCTCCTTCGGGCTTCGCGGGCTGACCGAGCGCGCCCGCAGGGTCGGCGGCTGGCTCGAGATCACCGGCAGCGAGCGTGGCTGCACCGTCCTGCTCACCCTGCCGATCCGCGAGGACAACGCATGATCCGGGTCATTCTCGTCGACGACCATCAGCTGGTGCGTCGGGGTGTACGCGAAACCCTCATCGAGGCCGGCGGCTTCGAGATCGTCGGTGAAGCCGCGGGCTATGCCGAGCTGCGCGAGCTGCTACGCACCGTCCAGGCCGACGTGGTCGTGCTCGACATCAACCTGCCCGGGCGCAGCGGGCTCGAGATACTGAAGTCGCTCGACGAGGCGGGCAGCCGGATGCGGGTGGTGATGCTCTCGCAGTATCCCGAGGACCAGTACGGCGTGCGCGCCCTGAAGGCCGGGGCGATGGCGTATCTCAACAAGACGAGCACGCCCGAGACCATCGTCGAAGCCCTGCGCATGGTCGCCACCGGACGCAAGTTCGTCACCCGGGAGATCGCGCACGCCCTGATGGAGAGCGTCACGGGACGCCACGACGACGAGCCGCACCAGGCGCTGTCCGAGCGGGAACGCCAGACGATGATGCTCATCGCCTCGGGCAAGCGCCTGTCCGAGATCGCCGAGGCGCTGGCGCTGTCGCCCAAGACGGTCAGCGTCTACCGTGCCCGGGTGCTGGAGAAGCTCGGCCTGGCGACCAACGCGGAGCTCGCAGCCTATGCGGTTCGCAACCGGCTGATCGACTAAGCTCGACGGACGCAGCCCTTGCCGGCGCGCTTGGCGCGATAGAGCGCCTCGTCGACGCGCGCGAGCATCGCCTCCAGCGTGTCGGTCGCCGCGCGTACCGTCACGCCGGCGGAGAAGCGGATCGCCCGCGAATCCGAGCCGGTCACGAGAGGCGTGGTCGTCATGCGCGCCTGCAGGTCCTCGACCCGGCCCGCCGCGGCATCGATGGCGTTGCCCGCCATCAGCAGGACGAACTCCTCCCCGCCGTAGCGGGCGATGACGCCGTCGTGCCCGAGCCCCTCGCGAAGCTCCACGCAGAAGTGTCGCAGCGCCCGGTCGCCCACCTGATGCCCGAGCTCGTCGTTCAGGCGCTTGAAGTCGTCGATGTCGACCAGGGCGAGCGCCAGTGGGCGCTCCCGCAAGCGGCATTCACGCTCGAGCCGCTCGAACTGACGCTCGAGCCCGCGCCGGTTGAAGACCCCGGTCAGCTCATCGACCAGCATCTGGCGGCTGGCGTCGGCCAGTCGTGCCTCGAGCTGCGCCACCTGCTCGCGCAGCGACTCGGCGCGGCTGCAGGCACGATGGAAACGCTCGCGCGAGGCGGCGATCTCGTTGCGCATCACCCCGGCTTCCCTGACGACGGATCCCATGATCCGTCGGGCATCCTGGACCTCGACGCACTGGTCCACCTGCCTTGCATACGTACCGAGGTTCCTCGCGAACTGCTCCGCGGTCCGGTCGAGGTCGCCGGTCCAGCCCTGACACTGCCGCAATGCCTTGCTCAGCGCCTCGGCGCTCTCCTTGCGGGAATCGGCGAGATCGGACTGCTCCGCATAGACGTGGCGAAGCATCCGGGTCGCCGCCCGGACCGCCGGCGCCCGCACCGGCCGGGTCAGGGCCGAGCGCACGGTGTCGACGAGCGCCTGGCTCCACTGCTGCGCGCGGGCGAGCCCCGCCAGGTTCTCGCAGACCTGGATCGCGAGCACCGCGAGCTCGTCGCCGAGCTCGGTGTCGGCGACGGCGCGCGCCGGCATGGGGGGCGAAGTCGGCTCGGGCGCGTCGTCCGGCCCGCCGACCTCGAGCCAGGCGAGGCGGTAGTTCTCGGGTGTCGGCGCCAGCTTGCGGGCAGCCATCAAATGCATCGCGCGCCGGGCGAATTCGACCATCCCCGGCCGGATCGCGGCATCTGCCGGTGCCGACATGATCAGTCCCCGACCGATCCGGCCTCGGGGGCACGGATGATCGATGAATCGCCGTCGACCGGAAGGCGCGGCTCTCTCGTCTGGCTTGGTTCGGCAGTGGTCATCGAATACCCGGTTCCGGGGGGGAGGGATCGGGCGCCCTGGCACACCGATCGTCGTATCGAAGGCAATAACGGCAGGCGCCCGATCGATCTTTAGCCGACATCTGGCAAGATCGGCCTGACATGAACCGCAGCACCCTGCCAGCCAGCGACGCCGAAACCCGGCCCGATCCCGCCCGGGAAGTCGGCCCCTTGCGGCCGGCCGCCTTCGCCGCCCTGGCGTTGATCATCGTCACGGCCCTGCTCGGCCTGTCGATGCTCGATGGCGAGCCGGCGGGGGAAGGCCTCGCGCCGGCCGCAAACCCGCATCCAGCCTGGCTCTGGCTCGGCGGGCTGGTTGCCGGCATGCTGATGGCGGGGATCGCCACCTGCTGGTGGCGGGCCGAACGGCGGGCGAACCGCAATGCCGGAGCGCTCGCCGATCTGGCCCAGGTCAACGCCGGCCTGCGCCAGATGGTCGAGGCTCGGGAAACCCAGCTCGCCGCCCATCGGCAGATCAACGGCTGGGTCTACTGGGAGCAGGATGCCCACGGGATCTACCGCGCCATCGAGACGGGAACCGACCCTTCGCTCGCCCGGTTCCGCCAGCTTCTGGGCGTGACCCGCGAGACCGGCATCCGGGTCGACGAGCCGGCGCGCTGGCATCGCACCGCGAGCCTGATCGAGCGCCGCCAGCCATTCGGCGAACTGTTCAGTCGCCGGGCGCTAGCCGACGGCAGCGAGATCGAGGTCGAGGAATGCGGCGGGCCGCGCTACGACGCGAACGGCCGTTTCACCGGCTATGCGGGGCTCATCCGGGAACGTCGCGACATGCCCGGCTCGGTCTCGCAGTTCGACCTCGGCGCGCTCGCGGCGATCCCGCTGCCGGTGGTCATACTCGAGGCGCGGATCAACCAGTGGCGGCTGGCGTGGGCGAATGCGGCCACGTCGACCCTGACCGGCCTGAACGCGCTCGAGCTCGGATCGATCGACCCGCAGCGCTGGATCGTGCCGGACAGGACCGCCGAGGGCGCGGCGCGCCCCGGCCTCGCCGAATCGCTCGATGCCGAGCAGGGCTGCCGCCTGCCCGCGGCCATCCTCAATCGCTTCGGCGAATCGACCCCCGCGCAGCTCGTCATCGAGCCGCAGCCCGGGCCGGGCGGGCGCCCCCTGCGACTCGCCCTGATCGACACCATCAGCCCCGAATGCGCCCGGCTGCGGATGCTGGCCGCGGGCAGCGAGGAGGCTCGACGCGAGCAGGCCGCCCGGGCACTCGAGCTCGAAGTGACGGCACGCGAGCTCGAGTCGTTCAGCCACACCGTCTCGCACGACCTGCGCGCGCCCCTGCGCGTCGTCGACGGCTTCGGCCGGATCCTGCTCGAGGATTTCGCCAAGGACATGCCCGAGGACGCCCGGGGACATCTCGAGCGGATCCTGGCCGCCGCCGGCCGGATGAACGAAATGATCGACGCCCTCCTCGCGATGGCGCGCATCTCGAGCCAGCGGGTCGCGCCCGAGCCGGTCGACCTCAGCGCGATCGCGCACAGCGTCTTCGACGAACTGCGCCAGCTCGACCCGGAGCGCCGGGTCCGCTTCGAGATCGTCGGCCGGATGCAGTGCCGCGGCGACCGCATCCTGCTGCGCATCGTGCTCGAGAACCTGCTCGGCAACGCCTGGAAGTACACCTCCCGACGCGACGAAGCCCGCATCGTCTTCGACAGCGAGCTCGTCGAGGGCGTCACCGTCTATCGCGTGTCCGACAACGGCACCGGGTTCGACACGAGCATGGCCGGCGATCTCTTCCAGATCTTCCGTCGCCTGCACAGCGCGAGCGAGTTCGATGGAACCGGCATCGGCCTGGCCACGGTCCAGCGGATCATCCGCCGCCACGGCGGACGGATCTGGGCCGAATCCGAGCACGGCGCCGGAGCGCGCTTCTCCTTCACCCTCTGGGACCGCCCGGCGCTGGAGCTCGACACCCGCCCGCCGAGCATTCCCGCCGAGACGGGCCGTCCGGCGATCGGCAGGGCCGGCTGAGCGGCCCCGGGGACTACTTCTTCGCCACCAGCGGACAGCCCCCCTGGTCGATCGGCCGGAATGCCGTATCCGCCGGAATCGTCTGCAGCAGCTTGTAGTAGTCGTACGGCCCGCTGGACTCGTCCGGCTTCTTCACCTCGAACAGGTATGCCGGGTGGATCTTGCGGCCGTCGGCGCGGATGCGGCCCTTGCCGAACAGCGGATCGTCGGTCGGCATCTCCTTCATCATGGATACCACCCGGGCGCCGTCGTCGGTGCCGGCCGCATCGACCGCCTTCAGATAATGCAGCACACCGGCATACACGCCCGCATGATCGGCCGAGGGCTTCTTGCCGCCGCTCGCCGCGGCGAAGCGCTCGCTCCAGGCGCGGGTCTGGTCATTGAGGCCCCAGTAGAAGGTCTCGGTGATCTGCAGCCCCTGGGCCTTGTCGAGACCGAGGCCATGCACGTCGGGAAGGAACACCAGCAGACCGGCCAGCTTCTGGCCTCCTTCCACGATACCGAATTCGGCTGCCTGCTTGATGGCGTTGATGGTGTCCGCGCCCGCGTTGGCCAGCCCGATGATCCTGGCCTTCGACGACTGCGCCTGCAGAAGGAAGGATGAGAAGTCCAGCGTGCTCATGGGCGCCCTCACGCTGCCCAGCACCTTGCCCCCGGAAGCCTCCACCACCTCGGAAGCATCACGCTCCAGCGCATGGCCGAATGCGTAGTCGGCGGTCAGGAAGAACCAGGTATCGCCTCCGCTCTGCACCACCGCGCGGCCGGTGCTGTGCGCCAGCATCCAGGTGTCGAACAACCAGTGGACGGTATTGGGCGTGCAGCCCTTCCCGGTCAGGTCGGGGCTTCCGGCACCCGTGTTGACGTGAACCCTGTTCTTTTCCCGGGCGATCTGGTTCACCGCCAGCGCAACCGACGATACCGGCACATCGACGATCATGTCGACACCGTCGGTATCGAACCACTTGCGGGCGATGCCGGCTCCGACGTCAGGCTTGTTCTGGTGATCGGCGAACACCACTTCCACCTTCAGGGGCGAGCCGCTGTCCTTCAGATAGTCGTCCACCGCCATCCTGGCGGCCAGAACCGATCCAGGGCCTGCGATCTCGGCAAACGGCCCCGACATGTCGTTCATCACGCCGATCTTCACCACGCCGTCCGAAACTCGCGCGGCCCCGGGGCCGGCGACCAGCAGGCTGGCGCTTGCCAGCAGGGTGAGCAGCAATCCGCGTTTCATCGATCCGTCTCCTTCCTGTTGTGGATGGCCCGGCCGCCGGGCTCGTGGCAGGCTCGGGTTCAGGATATCATTAATCGGACGGACGACCGTATTATAATCTGGGCAGGAGCTTCGCTATCATGAACGGGACCCACCGCCCCGGTGGCGACGTCCAGCACCGGAGGGAGTGGTGAGCAACGACGAGATCGAAGCCAACGAACGGGCCTACCGACGGCTGCTGGAGGACCTGTTCGAGGCGCGCCGGCGGGCCTGGCTCGGCGGCAGCGAGAGCGCGCGGACCCGGCATCGCGAGCGCAACCGCCTGCTGGTGCGCGAGCGTATCGAGCTGCTGCTGGACGAAGGCTCGCCTTTCGTGGAGCTGGGCGAGCTGGCCGGCGAGGGAATGTACGAGGGCGTGGCCCCCGGGGCGGGAATCGTGACCGGGGTCGGCCTGATACGGGAACGCGCCTGCATGGTGATCGCCAACGACCCCACGGTGAAGGGCGGAACCTACTTCGGCATGACCTGCCGCAAGCACGTCCGCGCCCAGCGCTTCGCCATGCAGCATCGGCTGCCCTGCGTCACCCTCGTCGACAGCGGTGGCGCCTTCCTGCCGGACCAGGCCAACATCTTCCCCGACGACGGTCTCTTCGGCAGCATCTTCCGCAACCAGGTCGAGATGTCCGGGCGAGGCATCGCGCAGATCGCGGTGGTGCTCGGCGCCTGTACCGCCGGCGGCGCCTACATCCCTGCGCTGTGCGACGAGGTGGTGATCGTACGCGGCAAGGGCTTCATGTTCCTCGGTGGCCCGCAGCTGGTGAAGGCGGCCACCGGCGAGATCGTCGATGCCGAGCGGCTCGGTGGCGCCGACATGCACAGCCGCGTGAGCGGCGTGACAGACCACGTCGCCGACGACGACGGGCACGCCATGGCCATCGCGCGGCAGCTGGTCCAGGAACTGCCGCCCATGCGGGCGCCCTTGCGCGATCGCGCTCCGGTACGCGAGCCGGCACGACCGGTCACCGACGTCTACCGGATCGTCAGCGCGAATCCCAGGAAGCCCACGCCTGCGCGCGAGATACTGGAATGCCTGCTCGATGGCGGCGAGATGACCGAGTTCAAGGCCGAGTTCGGCCCCACGCTGATCACCGGCTTCGCCCGCATCGGCGGCTGGCAGGTGGGCGTGCTCGCCAATGACGGCGTCCTCTTCACGGAGTGCGCGGCCAAGGCCACGCACTTCATCGACCTGTGCTGCAAGCGCGACATTCCGCTGCTGTTCCTGGCCGACGTATCCGGCTTCATGGTCGGTCTGGAGGCCGAACAGGGCGGGATCGCCAAGGCGGGCGCGCGCTTCATCACCGCCATGAGCTCGGCCCGGGTGCCGCGATTCACGATCATCACGGGAGGTTCCTACGGCGCGGGCTACCTCGCGATGTGCGGTCGAGCCTTCCGTCCCAACGCGATGTTCATGTGGCCGAACGGCCGGGCGGCGATCATGGGCCCGGAGCAGGCCGCCCTCACCCTGGCCATGGTGAAGCGGCAGAACCTCGAGGCACAGGGCCTTGCCTGGAGCGACGATGAGGAAGAAGCCTTCAAGGCGCCGATCCGCGAGCAGTACGAGACCTTCGCCGCGGCCCGCAATTTCGCGCGCCATCTCTGGGTGGACGGCATCCTCGATCCGGCGGAGACGCGGCCCGTCATGACCCTGCTGCTCGACCTGGCCTCGAGGGTCCCCAGCGAGCCGACGCAGTTCGGCGTCTTCCGGATGTAGACGCGATGTACGAAAAGATCCTGATCGCCAACCGCGGCGAGATCGCCTGCCGGATCGCGAGGACGCTGCGGCGCATGGGAATCTCGGTGGCGACCGTGCATTCCACCGCCGATGCGAACGCCCTGCACGTCCGGGAGATCGGTGAATCGATCCTGATCGGCGAAGGGCCCGCGCGCGAGAGCTATCTCGATGTCGAAGCCATCCTGCGCGCGGCGCAGGCCTGCCGTGCCGATGCGATTCATCCGGGATTCGGCTTTCTCTCGGAGAACCCTCTGCTTGCGCGGCGCTGCGCCGATCTCGGCATCGAGTTCATCGGCCCGGACGCGCAGGCACTGGAGCTCTTCGGCGACAAGGCCGCCGCGAAGACCCTGGCGAAGCGGCTCGGCGTTCCGACGGCCGACGGATCGTCCCAGGCCACCGACGACGTCGACCAGGTGATGGTCGCCGTCGGACAATCTTCCCTGCCCTGCGTGGTCAAGGCGGTCCAGGGCGGCGGCGGCAAGGGCATGCGGGTGATCCGGAGCCTGGACACCGCCCGCGGCGCCGTCGAAGCGGCCATCCGCGAAGGACGGTCCTCGTTCGGGGACGGCCGGGTCATCGTCGAGCGCTACCTGGAGCGACCGCGCCACATCGAGGTCCAGATCCTGGGTGATGGCCGCGGCAACGTGGTGCATCTCTACGACCGCGAATGCTCGCTGCAGCGGCGCCACCAGAAGGTCATCGAGGAAGCGCCGGTGTGCAGCATCCCGGACGCGGTCCGGCAACGCCTCTGGGCCCATTCGGTCGAGCTCTGCCAGGCGATGAGATACCGGGGGCTCGGCACCGTGGAGTTCGCCGTGACCCCGGATGCCGCGGTTTTCCTGGAGGTGAACCCCCGCCTGCAGGTGGAGCATCCGGTCACGGAGAGCGTGCTCGGGCTCGACCTGGTGGAGCTGCAGGTCCGTACCCTGGCCGAAGGCCGCCTTCCGATGCCCCCGGAGCAGGTGCCCGTCCCGCGGGGGCATGCCGTCCAGGCCCGCCTGTACGCGGAGGATCCGCGCCGGGGCTTCCTGCCGTCCACGGGCCGGATCGAAGCGTTCCGGGTGGGGCCCGGCGTGCGCGCCGACATCGGCGTGGTCGCGGGTTGCGACATCAGTCCCCACTACGATCCGATGATCGCCAAGCTGATCGCCCATGACGACGCGCGCGACAAGGCCCTGCTGCGGCTGCGCGAAGCGCTCGCGCAGACCGTCGTGCTGGGGGTGGTGAGCAATCGCAGCTTCCTTCTGGAGCTGCTCGATACGGCCCAGGCGAGGAACAACGACGTCGACACCGAGACCATCGACCGCTGGATCGCCGCGTCGGGCGCAATGGACGAAGGCCGACAGGTCCGCCATGTCGCGGCCCTGATGGCCATCTGGAGGCGGGAGACGAGCCGCGGCAATGGGCCGGACGGCGCCTGGAGCGATCCGTCGCTCACCGGCTGGCGCCTGTCCCGCGGCCGGGCATCCCGCCCGTCCGTCGACGAGATCGGCCTGCGCCATGTCGTGTCGACGCCATCGGGTCGCCATCGGGTCGGCTTCGGGGCAACGACGGGCAATGGCGCCTGGCCGGTCCGCGTGGACGATGAGATCGTCACCGTGACGATGGGGCCCGTTCTGGCCGACGGAAGCTGTCTCGTGGAGCTCGATGGATCCACGCTGCGCCTGACGGCGGCATGCCGGCCGCAGCACGCCTGGGCCACTATGGGAGACGAGCAGATCACGCTCGACATCGCACCGCTGCACTCGGCCCGGAAAGACGCGCATGGCGATGGGGTCGGAGCGGTGCTTGCTCCCATGATGGGCATGGTGATCGCCATCCACGTCGACAAGGGGCAACGGGTGAAGCCCGGAGACCCGCTGGCAACGATCGAATCCATGAAGATGGAGATGCCGATCGTCGCGGCCGCCGAGGGTGAGGTAGGCTGGATCGGCTGCAGCGTCGGCGGCAAGGTGGAGCGCAACCAGGAGCTGTTCCGCATAGCGGACGCAAGCTGAACCGGCACAGTGCCCATAGAATCGTTCGGATCGACGGGAGGTTCCATGCATCCTCAGCCAGCCGCTACACGACTCTGCCTGACCGACCTTTTCCGCAAGCGTGTCCGGACGCGACCGGATGCTCCCGCGCTCAGCCATGGGGAGCGTTCGCTGACCTTCCGGGAACTGGAAACCCGGGTGCGTCTCTGGGCGGCGCTGTTGCATCGGCGCGGCCTGCGCCGCGGTGAACGGATCGCCGTCTGGTCGGAGAACAGGACCGAGTACGTGGAGATCCAGCTGGCCGCGGCGCGGCTGGGAATCATCGTGGCTTGCCTGAACTGGCGCCTGCACTCGTCCGAGCAGTTGCACTGCATCCGCCTGGTCGAGCCGGGCATGGTCCTGGTGTCCGCCCGGTACCGCGAAGCCCTGGAAGGCATGGATCACGGGGTACCGCAGGTCATCGACCTCGACGCACCGATCGACTTCCCGTCGACGGACGCGGCGGACCTCCCTGAAGGCCCTGTCGATCCGGAAGACGGTTTCCTGATCCTCTACACCAGCGGCACGACCGGCCTGCCCAAGGGCGCCGTGATCAGCCAGCGCGCCACGATCGCGCGCAGCATGGCGTACGCAGCCGAGTTCCGCCTCGGGGGCGAGGACGGCTTCATCGCCTGGTCGCCGTTCTTTCACATGGCTGCGACCGATCATTCGCTCGCCACCCTCCTTCTCGGCGGTCATGTGATCGTGCACGACGGCTTCAGCGCCGAGCAGGTCCGCGCCACGCTCGAACGCGAGCCCATCGGCTGGCTAGTCGCCATGCCCGGCATGATCGAACCGCTGATCGAAGCGCTCGAGGCCGCCCCGGGGACACGTCGCAGGGTGCGCATGGTCGGCGCGATGGCGGACCTGGTGCCGCGGCAACAGATCGCCCGGCTGACCGCGCTGCTCGACGCTCCTTATCTCAACAGCTTCGGCTCCACGGAAACCGGTGTCCCGCCGGCCTCCGGCTCACTGCTGGAAGCGGGCCGAATGCCGGAGAGCCTGTCGAAGCAGGAGTCGGGCTGGTGCGACGTCAGGCTGGTGGACGAGGAGGGCCGGGACGTTCCCCTCGAGACACCCGGCAACATGTGGGTGCGCGGGCCGACGCTGTTCTCCGGCTACTGGGCCGGCGGACGGATCGACGACAGCGAGCTCGCCAGCGGCTGGTTCAACCTCGGCGACCTGTTCGTGCGCCATGCCGACGGCTCCCTCGATTTCGTCGACCGCAGCAAGTACCTCATCAAGTCGGGCGGAGAGAACATCTATCCGGCGGAGATCGAACGCGTTCTCCTCGCCCACCCGGGCGTTGCCGAGGCCGTGGTGGTGCGTCGCAAGGACGATCGCTGGGGCGAGGTTCCGGTAGCCTTCGTCGCCCTGCGGGACGAAGCGCTGCCCGCCGATTCCCTGCGGGCCTATTGCGGCGAGCATCTCGCGGGGTACAAGGTTCCGAAGGAGATTCGCGTCATCTCCGCCGACGCACTGCCGCGCAACAGCACCGGCAAGATACAGAAGAAGCTGGTCGAGGCGATGCTCTGATACGGATCCGCATTCAACCGTATAACCGCGTTGGGTCGCCTTGCCGTGCAACCGCACTGTCTGCGGCTCCCCGCCACGGCCGCGCTCACAGGCGCGGCCGGTCTCGCCGGCGCGAAGCGATGCTTCACGAATTCCCGGCTCGACTTCTACGGTTGAATGCGAATCCGTAAGAGGCCGAGGCTAGCCCGGACCCTCGGGTTCGTGCAGCATTCGTTCGACCATGGACTGGTACAGGCGCGTCAGCTGCTTCCTGGAGAGCTTTCCGTCGGGACGATACCAGTTGCTCACCCCGGTCAGCAGCGCGAGGATGGCCTTGGAGACGACGGCCGGGTTCTCGACGCGCCACAGGCCTTTCCTTCTTCCTCGTTCGAGGATGGCGCGCAGATGCCGCTCGTACTGCTTGCGCCTGGCCGTGATGCGCGCGTACTGCTCGGGGGAAAGGCTGCGCAACTCCATGTTGCCGATGAAGACCTCTTCCTTGCGAGCCGTATGCCAGTCGATGTGGAATTCGACGAAGGCCATGAGCGCGTCCCGAGGTTCCGACACATCGGCCATGTGCGCCTCGAAGTCGAGCAGCAGCTCGGCCATTATCTCGTCGAGCAGATTGCCGAGGAACTCCTGCTTGTTCGGAATGTAGTTGTGCAGGGACCCAACGCGCAGGCCTACGTCGGCCGCGAGCGTCCGCAGGCTCATCGCTTCATAGCCGTGCCGGTAGATCCGATGGATCGCGGCCTTGCGGATGGCCCGCATCGTATCGGCGCCGCTGGCGCCCACCGGCCTAGCCATGGCGGGGCCTGCGCGAGGGCCCGCGGGGCACTCGCTGCGTCGAGTCGAAGCTTCGGAAACCTGAAGGCGGAAGGCGGTGCATGAGTCCGGATGTTACCGGAGCCGCCCGGCGCGCAAGATCCGGGCAAGCGCGTCGAACACCCGCCTGTCCGCCGACTGCGCGACGTTGAAGCGCAGAAAGCTGCCCGCCGCCGGCGACTGGCTGAAGGCGTTGCCCGGCGCCAGAACGATGCCTTCGGCCAGGCAGGACCGGGCGATGTCGGCCGCATCGACGCCCTCGGGCAGGCGGCACCACAGGAACATGCCCGCCCGCGGGACGATCCAGGGAACGATGTCCATCGCGCCGAGGCGGGCGATCACCCTGCTTCTTGCCTCGGCCAGCCGGCTGCGGATCGTCTCCATATGCCGGCGATACCCGCTGCCGGTCAGCGCCGCGAGGAGGACGACGGCCGAGAGCTGGCCACCGCCGAAGCTCGTTGCGATCCTGAGGTCGACCAGGCTGTCGATCCAGTCGGGACGCGCGGCGATGTAGCCGCAACGCAGCGACGCCGACACCGTCTTGGAGAAGCTGCCGATGTGGATCACACGCGACAGCCCGTCGAAGGCCGCCAGCCTCGGTGCGGGATCGAGCTCGAAGTCCGCGAAGATGTCGTCCTCGACGATGACGAGACCGGCCTCGTCGGCCAGCTTCAGGAGCCGATGGGCGATGACCGGGGACAGCGTCGCGCCGGTGGGATTGTGGATGCCGGAGTTGGTGATGTAGAGGCGCGGAGAATGCTCCTGCAAGGCGGCCTCGAAAGCGGGGATGTCCGGCCCGTCCGGCGTGAACGGCACGCCCACCGCCTTCGCGCGATGCGCCCGCAGCAGGGCGTGGAAGTTGAAGTAGCAGGGGTCGTCGACCAGGACGGTGTCGCCCGGCTCCAGCAGGAAGCGGAGAATCAGGTCGATCGCCTGGGTGCCCGATTCGGTGAGCATGATCCGTTCGGGCGACACCTCGATGTTCGCGGCGGCCATGCGCCGGGCGAGCAGCTGGCGCAGCCCCGGCAGGCCGAGCGGCGTGGCGTAGTCGGCCAGCACGGCCGCATCCGCCCGGGCGGCCATGCGCAGTGCCCGACGCATCCCGGACTCGTACATCCACGACGCGGGCAGCCAGCCGCAACCGGGCATCAGCAGGCTGGTGCCCGCTTCCAGCGACTGGCGCGATATCCAGAGCGGATCGACTTCCCGATCCAGCCGTGGCTCGATCTGCGAGAGGGCCAGTGGCGCGACCGGCCCGGCGACGTAGAAGCCCGAGCCCGGACGGGCGCGGATGATCCCCTCGGCGGCCAGGCGCTCGTAGGCCTCCACCACGGTGGACACCGAGAACCCCATCGCCCTGGCCTGGGCGCGCACCGAAGGCAGCCGCGTGCCCGGCGGCCAGGCGCGGGCTTCGATCCTCGAGCGGATCGAAGCCATAACCGCGTCGATCCGGGTTCCGCCCTGCCTCACGCGCACCTCCCGCTCGACTGTATTGTCATTGGATACATCACGGTTACTTCAGATCGTACTGGACTGTATATGGATGAAGCAATGCATCCGTGGTCAACTCGGATTCAACCGGACCGGAGCAGCGATGAGCCTCGAGAGCACGACTGGCGCGATGGACAGGACCACCGGCGGGTGGGTGAACGGCTTCATCGGCGTCGTCATCTTCGCCGGATCCCTGCCCGCCACCCGGGTAGCGGTCCTGGATCTCGATCCCGTATTCCTCACCTGCGCCCGGGCAGCGATCGCCGCTCTGGCGGGCCTGGCCATGCTGCTGATGCTGCGGCAGGCACGCCCGAGGACGGCGGAGCTTCCCTCCCTTGCCATCGTGGTGATGGGCGTCGTGATCGGCTTTCCCCTGCTCACCGCCCTTGCCTTGCGCCATGTGAGCTCCGCGCACTCGATCGTCTTCATCGGCCTGCTGCCGATATGCACCGCGATCTTCGGCGTCGTCCGCGGCGGCGAGCGCCCCCGCCCGGCCTTCTGGATCTTCGCCCTGGCGGGCAGCGGATTCGTCGCCGGCCATGCCGTCCGAGGCGGCATCGAGGCGTCGCCGACGGGCGATCTGCTGATGCTGGCGGCGGTCGTCCTGTGCGGTCTCGGCTATGCCGAAGGCGCGCGCCTGTCGCGACGGCTCGGCGGCTGGCAGGTGATCAGCTGGGCACTGGTGATCGCACTGCCGCTCATGCTTCCGCTGGCCTTCTTCACGATGCCCTCATCGTTCGCGGATGTCGGCGCGCCGGCATGGCTCGGTCTTGCCTACGTGTCGCTCTTTTCCATGCTGATCGGCTTCCTGTTCTGGTATCGCGGCCTCGCCGAAGGCGGCATCGCCGCTGTCGGCCAGCTGCAATTGCTCCAGCCCTTCATCGGCCTGGGCCTGGCGGCATCGCTGCTCGACGAAACGGTCAGCGCGACCATGCTCGCTGCAACGCTGGGCGCAGTGCTCTGCGTGGCCGGGGCGAAGCGGTTCGCGGGCTGAGGCGCATCTCATCGCCATCACGGACGACTCGCGAGATCGATTTGCTATCCTGAATCCGCAACGCCTTGCGCACGTGAGCAGCGCTGCGCCCCCAGGGCCAGCGGGCCCCGTGCGGTTACGACAACGATGGAGACGAAACAAGATGAGCGATATCCAGTACCGGGCGGTCACGCCCGAGGGATGGCCCCGGGCACGCGGTTATTCCCACGGCGTGGTCGCCCGCGCCACGACGCAGATCCGCATCGCCGGCCAGATCGGCATCGTTCCCGGACAGGCATCGGTCGACCCGGCCACCGACTTCGGAACCCAGTGGGCTCTGGCGATGTCGAACCTGGTGGCCGTCCTGCGAGCGGCCGGCGCGGAGCCGGAGCACATCGTGATGCTGCGCGCCTATGTCGCCGACATGGATGACTTCAGGAAGAACGGTCCGGCGATCGGCCAGGCATGGAGCCAGACCCTCGGCAAGCACTTCCCCGCCATGACGCTCGTGCAGGTCTCGGGCTTCGTCGACCCGCATGCGAGGGTGGAGATCGAAGGCGAGGCGCTCCTGCCCTGAACCCGGTTGTCGGCCCGAGGGATACCACCGGCCCTAGTCGGCCCGGAAGTTCTCGCCGGCAACCAGATGATTCGCCGGCTGGCCCGACAGGGCCAGGCCTACGTTCTCGGCGACGAATCGGGCGAGGATCCGGTTGCCGACCGCGCCGCTGATCCCCCCGACATGGGGCGTGATGAGCACGTTGTCCATCTCCCACAGGGCACTGCCCGCGGGCAGGGGTTCTTCCTCGAACACGTCGAGCGCAGCGGCGCGGATCTGCCCGCTTCTCAGCGCCTGCGTCAGGGCCTCGGTATCGACGATGTCCCCGCGCGCCACGTTGACGAGGACGGCCGAACGCTTCATCGCCGCGAACTGGGTCGCGCCGAACAGGCCGCGGCTCTCGGCGGTGGACGGCAGTGTCAGGACGACGAAATCGGCGGCGCCGAGTGCGTCCGGCAGCTGGTCGGGCGTGTACATCCGGTCGGCGAGCGGATGCGGACGGCCACTGCGGTTGATGCCTTCCACTCTGGTGCCGAAAGCCCTGGCGCGCGCGGCCAGCTCCTGGCCGATGCTTCCGAAGCCGACGATCAGCAGCGTGGATTCCAGCAATGCACCCAGGCTGGACCGAATCTCGCCGCTCCAGTGCCCGCGCGCCTGCGCGGCGTGGGCCTGCGGAAGACCTCGCACCCAGGCCAGCAGCAGCGCCATCGTATGCTCCGCCACCGCCGGCGACCGGCTGGGACCGGCGGTGGCGACCCTGACATGGGCCGGTACGCCGAGACTCTCGAGCCGGTCGTAGCCAGCCGTCAGCAACTGGATCAGCCGAACGGATTCGGCACGATGCAGAGCCTGTGCAAGCCCGGCCGAGTAGACCTGGTTCATCATGACCAGGACCGTCGTCCCCTCCAGCCGATCCAGCACCTCGGCCTCCGACCGGGCCTCGACGACCTCCACGCCGGGCAGATCTCGTAACGCCGAGGCCACGACGTCGGTCCCCATGGCCGACATGACCACGACGCGCTTTGCGCTCCGGCTGGACATGATTTCTCCTGTTCGAGCGGAACGGGCAGTCAAGGCGCGAACATGGCCTGGAGCGTCCGCAGCGTCGATGACAACGTCGATGGGCGCAACGCGCCCAGTCGCTTCACCAGTCGCGCACGATCGAGCGTACGGATCTGGTCGAGGACGATCAGACCCTGCTTGCCCTGGAAGCCGAGCGGAATCCGGAACCGGGCCGGCCGCGATCCCGTGGTCATCGGCGCGACGATCACGGTCCTCAGGTGCGCGTTCATCTCGTTCGGCGAGATCACGACGCACGGCCGAGTCTTCTGGATCTCGCTGCCCACCGTCGGGTCGAGTTGCGCCAGCCAGATCTCGCCGGTCCTCATCACCAGACGAGCTGGTCGTCGCCTTCGTTGGCGACCTCGGGCCAGACCAGCGCATCCTCGCCTTGCTCGGCAAGCCGCTGGGCATCTTCAGCCCACCCTTCGCGCTGATTGCGTCGGACCGGCCGGATCTCGATCACGCCGTCACGCACCCGGAGCTCGGCCGTCCCCTCGAGGCCGACCTGCGCCAGGATCGGCTTGGGAATCAGCACGCCCTGCGAGTTTCCCATCTTTCGGATGGCCACTTCCACGATCTTCTCCACCAACGCGATGTAAGCACAATGGTAGCACACGAAGCGGGCCGACTCAATGCAACGACAGATGGCCACCGAGCCTCAGGCCATCGCGCATGCTCAATACGAGCAGCAAGAAGTTCACTGCCCCGTCGGAAGCTCGGTAGCCTGGACCGCATGGAAGACCGCGTCGAATACTGGCCTCGATGCCAGCCTGATTGAGCGTTACCGCTTATTTCGTCGGCCCTGAACAACTCAGTTTTGCACTGCCACGGCTCCTGGCGCGGCCGTCGCCTCGATGGAACTCGCCGCGACGAGCCATCCGACGAAGGCAACAAGAAGTACCCGCAGGTACGCCAGGATCATCCGCAGGTTATGGCCGGCGCCGCACAGCACTGCGTGGATGGCATCACCCATCTCACCCTTGAGCCAGTTCCGGCCCAGCAGCCCGTCGGTCTTCATGTGTCCGATCATCGGCTCGACCACCTGGCGGCGCCTGAGCAGGCGCTTGAGCTTCGCCGGCAGCTTGCGGGTGTGGCTCAGCAGCAGCCGCGCGCCGCAGGCCGGGACGACGCCCTTGTAGCCACGATCGGCCAGCACGATGGCCGGCGTCGTCTCGGTGAGCACCTGCACCTGCTCGAGCGCACTGTCGACCGTGTGCCCGTCGTACGGATTGCCCGGCATCGAGCGCATGCCGACCACGATCCCTTCGCGGGCGGTCACCGCCACCGAGACCTTCACGCCGAACTCGTACGGGGTGCGGGCCTTCCCTTTCGCGATGCACTCGACCTCCGGAGCATGCAGCGCGTAGAGCTTGTTCTTGGAGTCACGCCGCTGTGCATACAGCCGTCGGGCTGTCGCCAGTCGGGCAAGCAGCGCCTCCGGGATCTCCCTGGGCGCCTTGCGATCGACATCGCGGATGACCCGGCCCAGCCAGGTGCGCAGCTTCCTGAGCTGCTTGTGCATGCGCCGGTACTGGCGCGCATGGGCGTAGCGCCCCGCCTGGTGCTCGGCCGCCGGGCCTACCCGCGCGTAGCTCTGCCGAAGCACGATGCCGCAATCCTGCGCCGCTTCGACCAGCTGCTCGCGTGCCCGGTTGAGCAAGCGGCTATCGGTCGGATGCGCAATCGCCTTCTCCTGCACCGTCGTGTCGAGCACGATCGTCGACAGGCTCACCCGCTTGAGCACGCCACCCGCCCTGGCCGCCTCGATCGTCTGCGTGAGCAGCCACTCGACACCCGCCTCGCCGATCCGCTGGCGCCAGCGCACCAGGCTCGACGGATCGCACGGCAGTTCATGGCGGAAGTACCGCTCGCCACAGAAGTGCTGCCAGTAAGGGTTCTCGACCCAGCGCTCGACGACGTCCTCGTCGCTCAGCGCGAACGTGTGCTTGAGGTACAGCAACCCGGCCACCAGCCGCGTCGGCAGCGCCGGGCGCCCGGTCGTGGAGACGAACTGCCCACCGAACTCGCGCTCGAACACCGACCAGTCGATCAGCTCGGCCAGGCGAACCAGCTCGTGCCGGGCGTCGATGAGGTTGACCAGTTCCAGTCGGAACAGATCGTGGTCGGTGGCCGCTGGCGGCGTCTTCGGACCCATGGACTGCGCTCGCGAGTTTGCAAGGAAACAAATCGATTACAGCCGAATCCTGCAAACCGCGCTACCGCTCATCGCCCCAAGCGCCAGTGCCGGCGCGGGAGTTCGAGTTGTTCAGGACGAACTATTTCGCCGCTTTGCGTGCCGCACGCTTCGGGTCGACCGCATTGCGGAACGCGGTACCGGGCGTGAACTTGGGCACCTTGGATGCCGGAATCTTCACCGCTTCGCCGGTGGCCGGGTTGCGCCCCTTGCGGGCAGCCCGCTTGGCCTGCTTGAAGGTGCCGAACCCGACGAAGCTCGCATCCTCGCCCTTCTTCACCGCGGCGATGATGGACGAGAACACGGAATCCAGGATGCGCGAGGCACCGGCTTTGGTGAGGTCGTGCTCCTCGGCAAGCTTCTCGACGAGTTCGATTCGATTCATGGCATGGCTCCTTGAAAGATGCCCGGGTTGGGAAAGCTCGCAAGGGTACCCGCCTCGCCGAGCCCGGACAACCGGGAATTCTCGGGGAGATAGTGCGTGGGACCGGGAGAAGGAAGGATGGGTGGGGTGGCTGATGGGACTCGAACCCACGACAACCGGAATCACAATCCGGGACTCTACCAACTGAGCTACAGCCACCACTTGAAACTGGCCTGCCCGACAGGATTCGAACCTGTGACCCTCAGCTTAGAAGGCTGATGCTCTATCCAACTGAGCTACGGGCAGCTTCCTGCCGGGCGCCGGGGCGTCTTTTCGCCTGGTATGCGAATTCGGGAGCTTGGTCGGGGCGAGAGGATTCGAACCTCCGACATCTTGCTCCCAAAGCAAGCACTCTACCAGGCTGAGCTACGCCCCGAAGGAACGAGATTGTAGCCCAAGATCAGCCGCTTTGCGCCAGATCGCAGGAATGCGAGCCGCTTGCCCCCGGCTCCCAGGGGGCGTCCCTCATCTGCTCAGGATGTGAATCGCGAGCGCTGCCTCCTCGATACCCTGGAAGCCGCCGCCATTCTCCTGAATCGCATGGCGCGCGCCCTGCACTTGCCGCGCGCCGGCTTCCCCGCGCAACTGCATGACCAGCTCGTGGATCTGGCCGATTCCGGTCGCACCCAGCGGATGCCCTTTGGATTCGAGACCGCCGGAGGTGTTGATGGGCATGCGTCCGCCCAGCGTGAATTCGCCGCGCTCGGCAGCGGGGCCGCCTTGGCCCAGCGGTGCCAGCCCAAGGTTCTCGGCCTGGAGGATCTCCCCCATTGCCGAGGCATCGTGGACCTCGGCCACATCCATGTCCTCGGGGCCCAGGCCGGCCCGCTCGTAGGCCTCGAGCGCAGCGAGGCGACCGATGCTCTTCTCGGGCTCGTCGACACGACGATGGGTGAAGCTGCGGATCACGCTCGCCGCGACCCGGACGCAACGGCCGCGGTCGGCGCCGATGCGCCGCAGCCCTTCCTCGGTGCAGAGGATCGCGGCGGCCGCGCCGTCGGATAGCGGCGAGCACATCGGCAGCGTGATCGGATACGTGATCGGTGGTGCCGAGAGGACCTCGTCGATGGAGAACGGCTTGCGGAACTGCGAATAGGGGTTGTGCACCGAATGCATGTGATTCTTGGACGACACCGCGGCGATCTGGCGCTGCGTCGTGCCGTAGGTCTTCATGTGATGACGGCAAAGCGCCGCATAGACCGACATGAAACGGCTGAAAGGCCTGTCGGATTCCGATCCGGGCGGTGGCTCGATGCCTTCGCCCAGCTTCATCAGATTCTCGAAATTCTCCTCGACACGCGACACATCCCATCCGCCCTCGAAGATGGCAAACGACTTCACCTTGTCCGGAATGTTCATCTTCTCGGCGCCGATCGCCAGGGCGACGTCGCAGGCGCCTGCGGCAAGCCGCTGCACCGCCAGGTGCACCGCAGTGCTGCCCGACGCGCATGCGTTCTCGACGTTGAACACCGGGATGCCCTCGATCCCGATCTTGCTGAACACGACCTGCCCCGGAATCGAGGTCTGACCCTGCAGCGGCCCATTGGTGATACCTGCGTAGAAGGCTGCCTCGATCGCATCGCGACCGCAGCCCGCGTCCTTCAATGCGCCGCGCAAGGCCTCGCCCGCGAGATCGTCGATACTGCGATCGACGTGCCGCCCGAAAACCGTCATCGCGACGCCGGCGATGTAGATGTTGCCCATGTCGTTCCCCTCCTGAGAGATGGATTCAGATCTTGCGTTGCTCACCCTGCCAGTACCGTTCGCGCAGGTCCTTCTTCAATACCTTGCCGACCGGGCTGCGCGGCAGCGTGGCGACGAAGTCCACGCTCTTGGGCGCCTTCACGGAGCCGAGCCTGTCCTTGCAAAGCGCGATGATCTCCTCGGGGGTCGTGCTATGGCCCACATTGAGCTCGACCACGGCCTTCACCGCCTCGCCCCATTCCTCGTGGGGTACGCCGATCACCGCACAGTCCTGCACTGCCGGATGAGACCAGATCACCTGCTCGACTTCGCTCGGATACACGTTGAAGCCGCCGCTGATGATCATGTCCTTCTTGCGATCGGTGATGTGCAGGTAGCCTTCGGCATCGAAATGGCCAATGTCGCCGGTGTGCAGCCAGCCGTCGACGATGGTCTTCGCAGTCTGCTCCGGTGCCTTGTAATAGCCTTTCATGACCAGGTCACCCTGCACGCAGATCTCCCCGGTTTCACCCCGCGACAGCACCTCACCCTCCTCGTTCAGGATCTCGACGCGAACGAGCGGACAGGGGCGGCCGACTGAAGACAGCCGCTCGTCCGGTGCCAGCTTGCCGTCGACGAAGTGCTCGCTCGGCGTCAGGAAAGCGATCGACGCAGGCGCCTCCGTCTGCCCGTAACCCTCCATCATGACGGGGCCGAATACCTCGATCGCCCGTTTCAGCTTGTCCACCGACATGGGCGCGGCGCCGTACAGCAAGTACCTGAGGGATGAAAAATCCCGCTCCTCGATTCCAGGCACGTCGAGCAGGCGGTAGATTACCGTCGGCGGCAGGAAGAACTCGGTGATCCGGTGCCTGGCGATTGCATCGAGCAGCAGCTTCGGATCCGGCTTCTCGATCACCACCACCGTACCCCCGCGCGCGGTGCACGGGATCGAGAGCAGCCCCGCGGTGTGCGTCATCGGAGCGGCCGCCAGGTTCACCGGCCGCTCTGACGGGTACGCGCAGGCGATCATGTACTGCGCGAAATAGGTCTGCATCGAACGGTGCGTGTTCATCACGCCCTTCGGCAAGCCGGTGGTCCCGCCCGTAGCGGAGATCGCCACCACGTCTTCCATGTCGTAGTCCACCCGCGGCACGGTGGACGGATGGTCCGCGCTCCACGTCGTGAGCGAGGGAGCCCATTCGGTATCGGCGTCGATGCACACCAGGAGCCTGATCTTCGGCAGACGAGGACGCAGCGCGTCGATCACCTCCTTGTAAGCCTTGGTGAAGAACAGCACCTCGCAGTCGAACTGGTCGAGGATGAACTGGCTGTTCTCGGGCGGGCTGTGCCCGCTGACGGGAATCCAGGTCAATCCGGCACGCCAGATCCCCAATGTGCATATCCAGGCCGTGACGTCATTGCCCGCCCAGACGGCCGCTTTCGCACCCTTGCCGAACCCGGCCGCTATCAGCCCATTGGCCAATCGACAGGAAAGCTCTCCTGCTTCCTGAAACGAGCAGGCTCGTTCGCCCTGGACATAGGCGACACCCCGAGGATTGGTTCCCCACCCTCTGTCGAAGAAATCGATGATCGCCATCTGTCTTATGCAGCCTGGCCATAAACAGTCAAAACAGCCACTCCTCCCAGACCAACATTGTGCTGCAAGGCGAAACGAGCATTTTCAACCTGTCTCTGATCGGCCGAGCCCCTGAGCTGATGAACGAGCTCGTAACATTGAGCCAGACCCGTAGCCCCCAATGGATGGCCTTTGGAAAGCAGGCCACCGGATGGATTGACGACGACCTTGCCGCCGTAAGTATTCGAATTGGACTCGACAAAAGCTTCCGCCTCACCGGGTTTGCAAAAACCCAGGGCTTCGTAACTGAACAATTCATTCTGCGCAAAACAGTCATGCAGCTCACATACATCGATATCGCCCGGGCCGATACCGGTCTTTTCATATACCTGTTTCGCCGCATTGACGGTCATGTCATAGCCGATCAAGGTGATTGCGGAATTCCCCTCGAACGTCCCTTTTGCATCCGATACCAGTGACTGGCCCAGAATCTGAACTCGCGGGTTGATGTTCTTTCTTCTGGCGAAATCATCGCTGACAAAGATGGCCGCTGCCGCGCCACAGGTCGGCGGGCATGCCATGAGCCGGGTCATGACTCCGGGAACGATGGAAGAGCTGGCCAGCACCTCTTCAACCGTCACCTCTTTTCGAAGCAGGGCAAGCGGATTGCGCATTGCGTGCCGACTGGCCTTGGCTCGAACCTTGGCAAAAGTTTCCAGCTTCGTGCCATGACGATTCATGTGCTCCCGGCCAGCCGCCGCGAAATAGCGAATGGTCATCGGCAAATCGGGGTGCCCGTAAATATCATCGATGACCGAGTTGAATCGATCCAGAGGATCCGGTCGATCGTCCCAATGTGATTTCAAGGCGCCGGAGGGCATCTGCTCGAATCCGAACGCCAGGGCGCAGTCTACGGATCCGCTGCTCACCGCCTTGTGCGCAAGATATATTGCTGAAGATCCTGACGCGCAATTGTTGTTCACATTGAATACCGGAATGCCGGTCATTCCCACTTCATAAACTGCGCGCTGCCCGGACGTGGAATCACCGTAAACATAGCCGGCATACGCCTCTTCCACATCGGAGTACAGGATATTGGCATCCTTCAAGGCCTGGTTTACGGCATTTGCCGCCATCTCCTGATAGGGCAAATTGTCTCCCGGTTTCTTGAATTGAGTCATCCCGACACCGGCAACTTTAACGTACTTTGTCATATCACTCTCTTTTCATAAAAATCAAATTACCCGAAACCATCTGAAGTGACGCCATCACCTCACATACGGCCCATTTCTATCCGAAATCATGATCCAGAGGAAATCTGCATGGGCCGAGTATCTCCTGTATTTTTCTCGCAAAAGCAATCAGCGACTTGTCGTGCAGATAAGGGGCAATTATCTGCACTCCTATGGGCAGCCCCTGGGAGCTCATGGCCACCGGCAAGGTCAATGCCGGCAAATGCGAAAGAGTCGCGATGCTTGCCCATGACATGATGTCCATATACGGAGTCTCGACTCCGTTGACATCAATGGATCTCTTGTGCGGAGGAACCTTCGAGTCATGGCGGAAAGCAGTTGTCAGCGTAACCGGGCAGATCATGAAATCAAAATCCAGAAAAAGCCGGTCCCAATTTTTCTTTATGCCGTGCTGAACAGCCCTGCGATCCAGCCAGTCCTTGTGCGACTGAGTGCACGCCCGAGCATATCGAAAATAGTAATCATCGGGACTTGATTTGCCCCTTTCTCTCTCGAACTGAAATCTCTGCAACGATTCCTTCCCGAGAGATGCGCTGGCAATTCCGACCATCAGATCGTAAAATGTATCGTATATATCCTTCAAGCTGACATCGGGATTCCCGATTCGTACAGTCCTGGCGCCCCATGCCGCCAGATTTTCTGTCATTCTCTGCAGAGCATCCTTGATTTCATGATCAACCGGATAGGAATCATCATCCAGCCAGACCGCCAGCCTCAAATTCTCGAATTCCTGATTTCCGGATTCCGGCAACCTGATCTGCCATGCACCGGCATCCCGGGATACCGGACCCATCAACACGTCCAGGAGCAGGTTGAGATCTTCTGCATGCCTGGATAAAGGTCCTATTGTCAGCAGATCCATCTCGTCGTCGGATTCCGTTGCTCCTGCGAAATGACCTTCTTGCGAAACAATACCCCAGCTCGGCTTGAGTCCTGTTACGCCACAAAATGCAGCCGGCATCCTGATGGATCCACCCAGGTCGGAACCCAGCTCCAATGGAGTCAATCCCGCCGCCAGTGCCGCGGCAGACCCGCCAGATGACCCTCCGGGCGTGTATGAATGATTCCAGGGATTGTTGGTGACGCCGTACAGCCTGTTCACCGTTTGCGCATCCGCCGCATAAGCCGGGATATTGGTCTTGCCGATGATTATCGCCCCGGCGTTTATAATCTTTTCTATTACGGGCGCCGTGCGGGTCGATATCCTGTCTTTATACGGCTCCGCACCCGCAGTGGTTTCCCAGGACTCGATCTCGAAGCACTCCTTGACCGTCATGGGGACGCCGTGGAGCGGCCCCCAGAGCTCCCCTCTCGAGAGCGCCTGGTCAGCCGCCAGTGCTCTTGCCCTGGCCAGATCGAAGTTTCGCACGACTATGGAATTGATTTCGCCATCAAGTCTCTCGATGCGCCGGATAAAATGCTCCACGACAGCACAGGAGGTGATTCTTCGGGTACGAATATCTTCCGCAAGCCGTGTGGCACTCAGGGAATGCAGCGAGGGATTGACCAAAACAGCTTCCTTTTGAAATCAGAACAGAACAGCCTGTTTCCGAATGCTCGAAATTCAGGCGCCGATCTCTCTTGCAAAGACCGTCTCAGGATGCGCCTCGAAGGCCTCGATCAGGAACCGATCCTGGGGCTTTTCCGATGCGGTCTTCGGAATCTGCTCCAGCACCTGGATGAAGCCGGGCAGCATGCTGGTCTCCAGTTGCTGGCGGCAATGGGCAAAGAGCTGTTGCGTATCGAACGTCGCCGCGTCCTTGGGCACCACGGCCGCCACGACCTCCTTCTCGCCCGGCGCAAGCTTTTCAATGGCGACGCCATAGACATACACGTCATCGACCAAGCCGGATTCGGCGATGGCCTTCTCGATGAAGGCGGTGTTGATGAACTCGCCGTTGCGCCGGATGCCACCACCCTTGCGATAGTGAAAGTAGAGCCAGCCATCGGCGTCCTCGTGAACCACGTCGCCCATGTGCAGCCAGCCATCCGCGCACTTGCGCTCCGAGGCCTCGGGGTTGCCGTAGTACTCGACAACGAAAGGTTCGCCACTGGCGTGACGGAACAGCAGCTCGCCCGGCTTGCCGCGTGGCACATCCTGGCCCGCCTCATCGACGATGCGATGCCGCAGGGTGGGCGGCGGCTTGCCGATGCTGCCGACCGGACCTTGACCGTAGTTGAATGCCAGGCCGCCCTCGGCCGCGCCGTAGAACTCCAGGATCTGCACGCCGAAGCGCTGCTGGAATGGCTGCCAGATGGTCGCCGGCATGCCGGCGGAGACGACGACGCGCACCGGGTTGTCCGCGTCGTTCGCATGGGGCGGCTCGGCATACACCGCAGTGGTCATGCCGCCCAGCAGCGTGAAGCTGGTGGCACGGTACTTACGTGTGATGTCCCACAGGCGCGACTTGGTGAAGCGCCGCGAGAGTACGCAGCGCAGGCGACAAGCCAGCGCCGCGCCCAGGGTCAGGAGCTGGGCGTTGGCATGGGTCAGCGACAGGCCCGAGTACAGGACGTCGTCCTGCTGATAGCGGAACAGGCGCAGCGCCAGGGCGGTCGTTTCGCAGTAGCGTCGATGCGTCATGACGATGCCCTTGGGGTCGCCCGTGGTGCCGCTGGTGAAAATCAGCTCCAGCGCACTGTCGGGATCGGTAGTCAGAATGGGCAGCTCAGGCGCGGCCAAAGGCGCTCGTGCCTCCCAGTCGACCACACCATCCCAGGCAGACAGGGGCCGCTCGCCCTCGTCGGTGGCAAAGGCCATGATCCAGCGCAGCCCAGGGAGCTGCGAGCGCAGCGGCTGCAGGTGGGGCAGCGCGTAGTCGGCAGCAAAGGCGGCGCTGCACTGGCTGCTGGTGATGAGGAAGTTCAACTTGTCGCCCCGGGTGCGCGGGTCGATGGGCACCACGGCGGCACCGACGACGCCGGCCGCGACCATGGCCTCGACGAACTCGGCGTGGTTGGCCATCAACAGGGCCATGCGCTCACCCGGCCGGATGCCGAGATCGAGCATGACCTGCGCCAGGCGCCGGGCGTTGTCCCACAGCTGACGGTAGCTGCGCATCTCGTCCGAACGCTGACCTGCACCCTCGATGGTGAGCACCGGAAAGTCCGGCAGCTCGACGGCGCGGTTGGCGATCATGCCGGCCAGGATGTTCTCGGGGTGGTTCATGCCTTGTCTCCTTCCATCCGCCCAGCAGACAGCGAACCCACGCTTGCCTCGGATAATGAAATTAAAAAGAGGTCAACCCATTCGAGGCAGATTGATTTGCTCGTTCAATCAGACCCGAAATGGAGTTGACCAGTTCCAGCGCTTCGCTTATTTCAAGAGATTCGGCGCATCACCTACCACTTGACGACATCCTCCGGGATAGGCACCCATTCCGGATCAGCCAAGGTATATTCTCCATCCTTGACCGTAACGATCTTGATCCATCCGCTCAGGGGAAACGGCGCATCCTTCGTGTACCCCAGCCCCTTCATGAACCCTTGAAGCTCGGCTTCCTGGAATTTATGAGTAGTCAGTGTCTCGTATACGGCCTGGCCAGTGAGCTTATCTGCGCCAACTCGCTTCGCCGTGGCCTCGATTGCTTTCACGGCAACAATGCCCTGGCTCATGCCAAGCAGGGTCAGTGGATCCCAGGTTTTGGGAAGATCGTATTTTGATGCCAGTTCCTGATAAAAGGCGTGCGCCGCGCCGTTATTATCAGCGATTGGCACGATACCGGTGGCAACATAATGCCCTTCCCATGCCTTGTAGCTCTTCATCGCCTGACTGACAGGCCAGATGGTGTGCCATGGCGATGCAACAGTCGGAATATTGACGCCATGCAGTTGCCCGGCACGAACGGCAGCGCTCGCCATGGCTGTGTTGGCCACACCAAAAATGAGATCAGCGCCTGCAGCATTGATACGCTGAATCTGGCTCCCCAGATCTACCGGCTGGATAGGCACCCACTCAGTGGCAACGATCTCGGCCAGATTCTTCGGCTTCAGGTTGTCGTCGACATACTTCGTGATGCCCTTGACCATGTCCACAAAAGCAGGCGACTGCTGGGTGGAAATGAAGGCAATCTTCACCGGCCGCTTTTCTGGGTTCTTCTTGATGAACCAGTTGAGGACACCCAGATACTCGTGAACATAGCTTGGGCGCAAATTAAAGACCCACGAATTGGGCGCCCATGAATACCCGTAACCCGGTGTCGAATAGAGAACCGGAATCTTGTCATCCGGTAGACGCTCCTGCAGCGCGCTGACATCCGGCCCGCCCAGGCCGAGACCCAGGATCGGCTTCTCACTGCTGACAATCCCAGGCCAGATGCTTGCCACAACGGAAGGATCATAACGGGTATCGTATGTTTTCGAGTTCAGTTTGATACCGAGCTTTTTACCTTCATTATCGTTCCACCATTGAATAACCGTGGACCGCGCGGCAAGTCTTTTACTGAGATCAGCAAAGGGGCCGGAGTTGTCGGCCAACAAGGTAACATTATACGTGAACACATCTGCAGCAACGGCGGAAGCGGACACCAGGGCCGCAAGGGCTCCAGTCACAAGTGCTCGAATCTTCATGACGATCTCCTCAAGAGTGAAAACCCACGAAAATGCATTAACCCAGATAGTAGGTCGATAAATTCGGATCGCTCAATAATACGCTCGCCTCCCCTTCATGGCTGATGTTGCCATTTCTCATGATATAACCGTAGTCTGCGACTTTCAGTGCCACATGGACATTCTGTTCCACGATCAAGAAACTCACCCCTTCTTCCGCAGACAGCTTTTTCACGAACTCAAACAGTTGCTTGACTATCAGTGGAGCCAGGCCCAGGGATGGCTCGTCCAACAAGATCATGTCCGGCCTGGCCATGAGGGCTCGTCCAAACAACATCATCTGCTGTTCGCCACCTGACAAATAGCCAGACGATCTGCTCTTCAAGGGCTGCAACTTCGGGAACAAGGAATAAACATAATCCAGCCTCTCGAGCCGCGCCCCTTTATTGGGAAGCCCGTTTCCGCCAGCCAGCAGGTTCTGCTCGACGGTCATATGCGGGAGAATTCTCCTCCCTTCGACAACCTGAACGACGCCCTTCTTCACTATTTCTCGCGTACCCACACCCAGCAACGACTCTCCTCTATATGATATGGATCCGCCGATGATTTTCCCGCCCATCCCGGGCAACAGATTGGAGATGGCCCTGAGCGTGGTTGACTTTCCCGCCCCATTTGCTCCCAACAGCGCGACAATTCCTCCTTCCGGGACAACCAGCGACACATCAGAAGCGCCGATTATCACGTTCTGATAGATGACATTCAAGTTTCGGACCTCAAGCATACGCGGCACCTTTCAGTGATGGCTTCAATCACTCGGAAGTCAGTTTTCTGGGCAACAATCCGACCAGCCCCTTTCTGGCGTAAATGACACAGATCATGATGGCCAGGCCCAGAATTATATTCATGCCGGCAAATACAATCTGACCGCTTCCCGTGCCGACAAGCTCCGCCAGCTGCGGCCCCAAAAATGTGAGCGCCTCCTGAAGCATTGAAATAACGAAGGTTCCAATTATCGCGCCAAGGATAGATCCGGTTCCGCCCACAATGATCATTCCGGCATACCAGATGGAAAGCCACAAACTGAACTGATCAATCTGCACATATCTGACATAATATGCCCACAGCCCGCCTGCCACGCCGGCATAGTAGGCGCCGATCAGGAAAGCCAGCAATTTATACTTGACGACATTTATTCCCAGCAAGGCCGAGGCATTCTCCTGATCTCGAATGGCGACAAAGGCCAGCCCTGTTTTACTTCGAACAATGTTATAAGCGCCGATCGTGAGCACGACCAGAACAAACAGGACGAAAAAGTATATCCTGACGTCCGTATTCAAGGTCAGGCCGAAAAGCCCCACTGCTTTCAGCCTCAATCCTTCAGCCTGCCCGAACCAGCTGTGGGGCAGCTTGAGCATTATGAAAATAAAAACATACTGAGCCGCAATGGTGGTTAGAGCGAGATAGAATCCTCTTATTCGCACGGCGGCCGCCCCAAATACCAGGCCGAACAAGGCTGCCGCGATTCCAGCGCACAAGAGCGCCGGAATGGCAGAAAATCCCAGCTTGCTGACGCAAAATCCGGCGGCGAACGCTCCGACACCCATGAACGCAGATTGCCCCATATTGACCTGACCGGCATACCCCATGGTAAGCTGAAGGCCAATGACTGCAATCATGGTTATTCCCATCGTTATTCCGATCCCGATCACCCTGCCACCACCGAAAAATGGCAGCGCGATCAGAATCAGTATGACGGCAATGCTCAACCAGACTCGAGACAATAGCTGCTTGTTCTTCATAGCATATTCACCTTCGCTGCCAGCCACTCAAAGTCGATCAACTGATTTCCAGCCGAAAAGGCCTGCCGGGCGAATCAGCAAAATAATGATCATGAATACGAACGGGAGAACGTCGGCCACCCCTCCACCAACCAGGGGATCCAGCCAATATGAGCCCAGTTGCGCCGTGATTCCTATGATAAGGCCCGCAATCAGCACCCCGCCTACGGATTCAAGCCCCGCCAGAAGTACCGCCGGCAAAGCGACCAGAGCCACATCTGCCGCCGCAAATGAAAGCCCCTTGCCATTCAGGAACATGATCGCCGCCACAATGGACAGGATGCAGCTCAGCACCCAGGAAATAGCGAGCGATTTCTTTATCGAGATACCCATCGATAACGCTATCTCGTGTCCTTCTGCAACTGCCGTCATCTCGAGACCTGTTTGAGTCCTGTTGAAAAATATCATCATCCCGGTTGCAATTACCACCGTGGCAATGGCCCCGTAAACCAGAGCGCGGTCCAGGACCATCCCGCCGATCCTGACTCCGGCGAGGTCAACTATCGCGGGGAAAAGTCTGATTTCCGGACCCCATAGCACCAGGACAACTCCCTGCAGGAACAGCAGCAAGCCGATTGTCACCATGACGTATGAGAAAACGTCGGCACCGATAAGCGGCCCTATTACCATCCTTTCAATTATCAGTCCAATGACAACCAATGCCAGCGTTGCCAGAAGCACGGCAATAAATGGATTGTCCGGCAGCCAGTCTGAAAAGGACCAGATCAGGAACGCCGCAATTACGATCAACTCGCCTTGCGCCAGATTGAACACCCTGGAAGATCTGTATATGATGATAAAGGTAAGCGCTATCAGCGAATACAACAAGCCTATCAGCGCCCCGTTCACGAGAAACGTAAGAAAGGTAGTCATCTTGCGCCCCACGAAAATATCAAAATGCAAGGAAAACAAATCATCACTGATCCTCTTGCCCGAGATACGCGGCAATGACTTCCGGGTTTTTCTGAATTTCAGCCGGCGTGCCCGTTGCGACGACTCTCCCCCAATCCAGCACGGTAATTCGATCTGCGATGTTCATGACGATTTCGATATCATGCTCGATGATCAGAACAGGGATCTTGAACTCACGATGTATCTGGGTGACGAGTCGTGCCATCACCTCTTTTTCTGCGGAATTCATCCCCGCCATCGGCTCGTCCATCAGGAGAATCCTGGGCGCCGTGGCCAATGCACGAGCCAGATCCACTTTTTTTCTCAAGCCGTAACTCAGCTCACTGACAGCTATTTTTTTGTATTTCTGCAGATCGAGCAGGGAAAGTATTCGATCGACCTCTGTCTTGTGCTGGTTCTTGGCTTTATGAGAATACGGCCAATAGAAAAAATCCTGGAACACGTTGGTTTTCATGTGAGCATGGCGGCCCACCAGAACGTTATCCTCGACGCTCAGCTCCGCAATTAATTTGTCCCCCTGGAAAGTTCGCCCGATACCGTTCTTGCTACGCGTGTGCGAAGGCTGCTCCCTGAGCAATTGGCCGTTGAATCTTATTTCTCCTTCCTGGGGCACATTGAAACCAGAGATGCAGTTCAGAATGCAGCTCTTGCCCGCCCCATTGGGCCCGATAAGCGCCAGGATCTCATCCGACTCGACATTCATTCGAACGTCATTGAGCGCGACTACGCCACCGAACCGTAACGTCACCCCCTGCAATTCAAGGATCATCAGCCTCTCTCCATCTGCAAATGCTTGAAATCTCGCTTCAATTGGATGACCTGATCAGTCATGAACCTCCGCTTTGACCTCGATCAGGTTCTCGAGGTTACCCAGCGCCGTGTTGACCCATGCGAAGGCGGTCAGCGCGCACTGCTGGCGACACGCCGTGCTGGAGCTGGATACGGTTCATCGACGTCGTCGCCTCCCGGCAAACTCACCAGCGCCATGCCGCAAGGCATCAGGCTCGTCTCATGAGCCCGGCTGAACTTCGTGACCAATCAGGTCAGGTGAAGATGGCTATCAGACTCGTGCAGTTAATCCGCCATCCACCACGATCTCGGCGGCAGTAATATATTTGGCCTCGTCCGAGGCAAGCCAGAGTGTCGTGTAAGCAACATCCCATGCATCACCCATCTCCCCGGTCGGGCATTGTTGATTGCGCTTCTCCAGCATTTCTTCCACATTGGCAGACTTGTACCCGGCCGACAGATTGATCGATGGAACCTGAATCATCGGCGTATTCATCAATCCCGGCATCAGCACATTGGATCGTATCTTGTTCTTCGCGTACTGCATTGCAATGCTTCTTGAAAGTCCGAGCACCGCCGCTTTCGACGCACTATAGGAAATATATGGAACTCCGCTGTCACGTACGCCCGCCACAGAGCCGATGTTCACGATACTCCCCGAGCCCTTTCGAAGCATGGACGGTATCGTATATTTTGCTGTCAGGAACATGGATGTCACATTGACATCCATGACCATTCGCCAATCAGCCAGATCCAGCTCTACGGCGCCGCCAAGCCTGGCAATCCCGACATTATTGACCAGTATATCGATATCTCCATATGTCTCGATACAGGTTTTTATCAGGCCTTCAACTGCCAGAGGATCGGCAACATCACATCCCGAAATCTGAATCCTCCCCCCTTCCCGGTCTATCAGCTCTTTTGTCTCGCTGGCGGCTGCAAGATTGACGTCACAGCCGAAAACACTCGCCCCCATGCGGGAAAGAAGTGTTGCGATCGCCTTGCCGTTACCCCAACCCGGGCCTGACGATCCACAACCCGTGACTACAGCCACCTTGCCTTCCAGTCGCCTGTTCATTTTCTGTTCCTTTGGTCTTCGTCATCCATTGGCGTGACGACGGATTTTCAAGACACCAGTCGCTCATGCGAGCCCCAGTATTTTTTCCGGACTTCCTTCTTCAATACTTTGCCGACGGCACTTCTGGGAAGTTCCTCGACGATGTCGATTGTTTTCGGGGCCTTGACGCTCCCCAGGCGTTCCTTGACGAGCTGTATCAGATCGCTCACATCGACCGAATGCCCCTGGCGCAATTCAATGACCGCCTTTACTGCCTCGCCCCATTTTTCATCCGGGACCCCGATGACGGCGCAGTCTTTTACCGCCGGGTGCGCCATGATGGCGGCCTCGACTTCAGAGGAAAAGACATTGAACCCGCCTGTGACAATCATGTCCTTTTTACGGTCCACGATATAAAGAAAGCCATCCTCGTCAAAATATCCTATATCGCCCGTACAGTGCCACCCGTTTTTTCGAACCTCTGCAGTAGCCTCCGGGTTCTTGTAATACCCCGGAGTCACGATGTCGCCTTGCGCAACGATCTCCCCTGTTTGGCGAGCACCGCTCAGGATATTGCCATTCTCATCCATTATTTCAGCCCGAACGAATGGAAATCTCCTGCCCGCACTCAACAACCTGTCACGTGGCGCTATTTTTCCATCAATAAAGTGCTCGTCCACCGTGAGAGCTGATATAGCCCCGGGAACTTCAGCCTGGCCGTATATCTGAATCATGACCGGGCCGAATACCTCTATTGCTTCTGCCAGCTTGTCCGGGGACATCGGGGCCGCACCGTACATCATGTACCGAAGTGATGAAAAGTCGAAATCCCTTACGTTCGGCTGGGCCAGCAACATATAGATGACAGTTGGCGGCAGGAATATGAAACCGACCCTTTCGACCTCTATTGTTCTCAGCAAGTCCTGAGGATTGATTCCATCCATCAATATTACCCGACCACCTCGACACATGAATGGCATCGAAACAAGACCGGCGGTATGCGTAATCGGTGCCGCCGCGAGCACGGTCATTCTCTCCTTGATGGCCATGATGGACATATGATTCGCCAGCGTCATGGTTACATTGCGATGCGTCAACATGACGCCCTTGGAACGCCCTGTCGTACCACCGGTGCCCATGATCAGAGCGAGCTTGTCCGGGTCGTAGTCATTCGGAAGCTTCGTGCCGAGCCAGCCCTCTCCGAGAGCAGACATCGTCATGTCCTCCCGCGCATCGTCTTCCAGCACGATATAATGCGAGATCCTTGGCAGGCTTTCTTTTATTCGATTGATCTGCTCTTGAAACGATGCCTGGTAGAATAAAACATCGCATTCCATGTCTCGCAAGAACTCGATATTGCTCTCGAGACTGTTTCGCGCGTTGACCGGCAACCACACCCCGTCGGCGCGCAGTATTGAAAGCAACGCAATGAATGCGCCCGCGTTATTTCCGCTCAATACGGCACCGTGGAATCCAGGTTGCAACTTCAGAGCCTGCAATCCTCTTGCATTTTTATTGATCAGATCATCGGCTTCCGAGTAAGTTATTGCGGAAGTTCTTGAGGCATGATCCTGAAAACACGTTGCGCCAGCATGCCCAATAACTCCAGCGTCGAAATAATCAATGAGATTCATTTGCGCTTCCTTTGCCTTTCCTGATTGGTCACGAAGTTCAGCCAGGCTCATGAGACGAGCCCGATACCCTGCGGCATGGCGCTGGTGAATTTGTCGAGAACCGATGACGTCGATGAGCCATATCCAGTTCCAGCACGAGATGTCGCTGACCGGGCTCTTCGAGATGTACGGCATCAAGGCTCGGTGCGAGGCCGAGCTGGTGAAGCTGTGCTGGCCGAACGGGCTTCGCTGCCCGCGCTGCGGCGGAGCTGCCCATTACGCAGTCGGCCAGGGCGACCGCAAGCATGCCGAGAATGCTCGAGAAGTCGTTGCCGAGATAGAGCGGGAAACAGCTGTGGCCCCGCAACACGCGCAGCAGCTGGCGCACGGACCAGAATGGAGCTCTCGCCCCTTGCTTCGCGTCGTCTCCATCACACTCCTCGGTGCAATTTCTTGGAAGACAGTATCACCGGGATCGGTACCAGGTCAACGTCTCTGGTACCGTAAGAACTTCAAACAGCTGACGCCAATGAGACCGACACTGACGGATATCGAATTTCTGGATGCCCTGACCGATCTGCTGCTACAGAAGGGCATCGGAGACCTCACGATCGGGGACCTTGCCGCGAGGCTGCGTTGCTCGCGCCGCCGACTCTATGGAATCGCGCAGAGTAAGGAACAGATCTTCTGCGTGGCGGTAAGCCACTATTTCAGGAGAGTTCTCGAGAAGGGCAATGCACTGGTCCGCGAGCAGCAGGACATCACGGTGGCAATCGCCGACTATCTCGATGTAGGCGTCCAGGCGGGCGCACAACTCAGCGCGCCGTTCATCCGGGACCTGGAGAAATCCCGGCGCGCCAGAGCCAGCTTCGATGCCTACCAGGAAGCCCGTGCAGTCAGGCTATCGGAGCTGATCGATCAGGGAGTGCGCGCAGGAGTGTTCGTCCCCTGCCACGGGTTGCTCGTGTCCGAGGCGATGCTCGGGACAGCTTTGCGCATCCGCAGAGCGGCGTTCCTCGACCGGGCAGGCCTCACGATGGACGAGGCATTCCAGGAGTTCTATCGTGTGCTGCTCGGCGGGTTGCTGATCAAGACACCGACGGCTTCTGCTGGCGAACATACCGGCCTGCCAGCAGGCAGAGCAGCGAAGTCGGGCTCGGCAAGCAGACGCCGGAGATCCGCCGCCGCCGAGGTCGATGATGCGCTCCTGGCTGCATGGAACAGGAACTCATGACGCTCCCGTGTCCGGGAAGGCTCGCTCATCGGCCGCGCCCCGGCGCAAGCGGCCACGGACAGCCGGCCCCGGTTCTCAGCCCTTCAGCGAATCCGCCAGCCGCCGGGCGAGCTGCTGCGCCATGTCGGCCTCACGCGCCTCGACCATCAGCCGCAGCAGCGGCTCGGTACCGCTCGCGCGCACCAGGATCCGGCCCTGGTCGCCGAGCTCGGCCTCGACTTCCCGACACGCCGCCTGCAGGCCCTCGTGCGATTGCCAGTCGAAGCCGGGCGCGGTGCGCACATTGATGAGCTCCTGCGGATAGAGCTCGAGCTCCGAGGTGAGCTCCGCCAGGGTCTTGCCGCTTCCGCGCATCGCGGAGAGCACCTGCAGCGCGCTGATGGTGCCGTCGCCGGTGGTGTGCCAGTCGAGGCACAGCAGGTGCCCCGACGATTCGCCGCCGTACAGCCAGCCCTTATCGCGCAGCATCTCGAGCACATAGCGGTCGCCCACCTTGGCCCGGGCGAACTGCACGCCGAGCCGGCCGATCGCCTGCTCGAGCGCGAGGTTGGACATCAGGGTGCCGACGGCGCCCGGCACCGGTCCGTTCGCCTGCCGGGAACGCACGATCACGTAGAGCAGCTCGTCGCCGTTGTAGATGCGCCCGGTGGCGTCGACCACGATCAGGCGGTCGGCATCGCCGTCGAGCGCGAGGCCGAGGTCGGCGCGGTACTGCGCGACCGCCCGCTGCAGGGCTTCGGGCTGAGTGGCGCCGCAGCCGTCGTTGATGTTCAGGCCGTTGGGCTCGTTGCCGATCCGGATGACGTCGGCGCCGAGCTCGTGGAAGACCGGCGGCGCGGTGTGGTACGCCGCCCCATGGGCGCAATCCACCACGATGCGCATGCCCTTCAAGTCGAGCGCATTGGGGAAGCTGCTCTTGCAGAACTCGATATAGCGCCCGGCGGCGTCGTCCAGACGGCGGACCCGCCCGAGGTCGACCGAGCCGACACAGCCCATCGGCCGGTCGAGCGCGGCCTCGATCTCTTCCTCCACCGCATCGGGCAGCTTGTTGCCGTCGGCCGAGAAGAACTTGATGCCGTTGTCCTCGAAGGGATTGTGCGAGGCGCTGATCACCACGCCGGCCGAGAGCCGCAGGGCGCGCGTGAGGTACGCCACTGCAGGCGTGGGGATGGGCCCCGAGAGCACCACGTCGACGCCGGCCGCGGAGAAGCCCGCCTCGAGAGCCGCCTCGAGCATGTAGCCCGAGATCCGGGTGTCCTTGCCGATCAGCACCGTGGGCCGATGGCCGTTGGACGACGGGCCGCGCGCCCCCGCGAGCACCCGCCCGGCGGCATAGCCCAGGCGCAGCACGAATTCCGGCCGGATCGCGCCGTCGCCCACCCGGCCACGGATTCCGTCGGTTCCGAAGTATTTCCTGCCCATTCTCTCAGTCCTGTCAGTCATGCTTCACGGGCTCGCCCGCTTCGATCGCATTCCACACCCGCAGCGCGTCGACCGTCTCGCGCACATCATGCACCCGCAGCACCCGCGCACCCCGCGATGCCGCCGCCAGCGCCACCGCGATGCTGCCCGCGAGGCGTTCGTCGACCGCGCGCCCGGTGAGCGCGCCCAGCATCGACTTGCGCGAGGCGCCCACCAGCACCGGCCGGCCGAGCGCGGCGATGCGCTCGAGCGAATGCAGCAATGCCAGGTTGTGCCCGAGGTCCTTGCCGAAGCCGATGCCGGGGTCGAGCACGATCCGCTCGTCGGCGATGCCGCCGGCAAGGGCCTCGCCGAGGCGAGACTGCAGGAAGCCCGCCACCTCGCCCACGACTTCCCGATAGGCGGGCGCCTGCTGCATCGTCAGCGGCGAGCCGCGCATGTGCATCAGGCACAGCCCGCAGCCGGAGTCGGCTACCGTCGCGATCGCCCCCGGCGCCGCCAGCGCCTCGACATCGTTGATCATGTCGGCTCCGGCCGCCAGCGCCGCCCGCATCACCGCGGGCCGGCGGGTGTCGACCGACAGCGCCACCGGCGCACCGGCGAGCGCCTCGAGCACCGGAAGCAGCCGGTCGAGCTCCTCGGCTTCGGAGATCGGCGCGGCGCCGGGCCGGGTCGACTCGGCGCCGAGATCGAGGATGTCGGCGCCGTCGTCGATCATGATCCGGGCGGCGGCGACCGCATCGGATGGCCCGGGATACCTGCCGCCGTCGGAGAAGGAATCGGGCGTGAGGTTCAGGATGCCCATCACCAGGGTCCGCTGCGGCCCCCAGGCGAAGCGGCCGCAGCGCCAGACGGCGGCTGACGGCTCCGCCGACGATTCGGATTCCTGCATGTCCCGTCCTTCAGGGCAGAGAGACCGGCGAAACCGGCGGCTTCATCGCAAGATCCGCCGGCGGTCGCCCAATGAAAAGAAAAGCGGCGGACGCCATGGAC